>NZ_JBNJOF010000001.1:0-589798 GCF_050113875.1 Vibrio sp. TRT 1302
GGTGGGTCCGGGCGAACTCGAATCGCCGACCCCTACCATGTCAAGGTAGTACTCTAACCAACTGAGCTACGGACCCAAATTTAATGTTCTGCATGTTTTGGTTTTAACATGACTTTAAGGGATGGTGGGTCCGGGCGAACTCGAATCGCCGACCCCTACCATGTCAAGGTAGTACTCTAACCAACTGAGCTACGGACCCATTCCTTAAGAACGAGACGGATGTTACCGAGAGTTAATCGATCGTGCAAGAGCATTTTTATCGATTTTAGCTCGTTTGCTTTATATCTAAGCGAATTGACGTCGTTTTATCCGCATCAGATACGAAAATGTGCATTAAATCACACACATGCAACGACTACCGTCCTCGGCCATCAAACATAACAATGATGGTTTTTGTGATGATACTCATGTCCATTGCTAACCAAGATTTCATCGAACAGAGTGACAACGCGTAACTGTGGTCGTACCCGACCTTCCTACGCACATCATCAATACATGTGTCATAACCTTGGTTAACCTGAGCCAATCCAGTAATACCCGGCATCACTCCATAGGTTCGGTCAGCGAAATAGGGAATGGCTGCTTCCAGCTTGTTGTAAAAACTTGGACGTTCCGGTCTTGGGCCTATCAAAGACATATCTCCCACTACCACGTTAAACAGCTGGGGGATTTCATCTAGGCGAGTTTTACGCAGGAAACGACCAATAGGCGTAATTCGTGGGTCGTTTTCTGTTGCCCAAACAGCTCCAGTTCGCTGTTCTGCGTCTTGATACATGGTGCGGAACTTAATGATTTCAAAGAAGACCATTTTTTCAGGCGTCGATTTACCAACACGAAGTTGTTTGTAAAAAACGGGGCCCGGTGAACTGACTTTTATTGCCACTGCAATGAAGGGGATAAACGGCGATAAAAGGAGTAAACCAAAGATCGCGCCAACTAGATCAAAGAGGCGTTTAGCTAACCAGATTGACATGTGTGTTGATACATTGCTCATAATATATCCTTATTGGTCTACACGAGACCATTTTCCTGATTCAAGACCGAGTAGGTAACGTAAGCCACCAATGAAGTTTGCACAGTGTCCGGCGACAATATAGAGCACCAGTTTGCAGACTTTGTGGCTGAATATGTAGGGCAAGAAGTAACTGAGCAACGCCAGAGAGTAGAGGGCGATTTGCCCCGTTAACGCTGCCATAAACAAAGGGTTGTTCATCAATAATATTGACGAAACCAGGCAAAGAATCAGCAGGTAGGGGGTGAGCAGGCGTAAGCCTTTTCCCGAAGCAAACGCAAAAGCGACACCACGGTAGCGAGGCATAAACATATCGGCCAATAGTATCGCTTGTTGCATGTTACCCGCGGAGATTCTTAATCGGCGGTGGTAGTCATTTTGTTGGTTGGTTGCTTCCATTTCCAACGCCACCATTCTGGGCTCATATTTGGCTAAATACCCTTGACGAACAATCTCCATAGGAATGATGAAGTCGTCGTTAATGGTGTCCGTACCCATGTTTTTAAACAGGCGAGTACGGAATAGATAAAACGCGCCGTGCGCCCCGAGCGTAGACCCTAGAGAGGCTTCATGCATTTTGACTCTACTCTGGTACTGCCAGTAGCGATTCTCGCCTTCATTGTCATGGTTAAATAGCTGGTAGTGACCGTTAACGACACCAACTTGGCAATCATGAAAATGACGATCAGCCAACCACAACGCATCAATAGAGATTAGGGCGGATACATCGCTAAGCGCCGTAATATCGGTAGATATCGTCGACATCTGCTGATTGACGACGGCCACTTTGCCGCGATTCTCGTTAAACACACGAATTTCAAAGTGCGTATCAGCGCAGATAGCTTCTTGAATAGTCTGCTCTGCGATTAATGCGGTGTTGTCCGTGCAACCATCGCAAGCAATAATCACGTTGTAACGATTTTTTGGATAATCGAGTGACGACAGATTGCGAATCTTATCTGCAATCCACTGTTCTTCGTTATAGGCTGGCACGAGAATAGTAATCGACGCACAATCTTGGTCACTCGTCACTGGTCTATAGCCTCGGGATGCGTGTTTAATCGCCTTGAGTGGATGATGTTTTGAATACCATGAGAGTAATACTGGATATCCAACATGGTGATAGATAATCAAACTACTCGAGATGAAAAACAGAGCGGTCAATAGAAGTTCCATCATGCGCTTTTCTCCACAGCTAGTTGGTCATAGGCTTTGACCATTTGGCGTATATCATTGTTTTTCAGAACAAACTCCCTTGGTGAATGCGTATCATGTCTGCCTGATAAGTTGTTTAGTAGAACCTCTGCCAGTGCGTTTGGGTTATTACTTTCGACCACTGAACCTGTGATAGGACAAAGGGTTTCGCTGCAAGCTCCAACATCTGAGGCAACGGTAACAATGTCACATGCTTGTGCTTCAAGCGTGGAAAGCGGATAGCCTTCACTCCTAGAGGGTAAGCAGAACAGATCTAAAGATTGGTAAAAGCGACACATGTCGTCGACGAGACCGAGGAAAATGACACGTTGGCTAATCCCGAGCCTTTGTGCTTGTTGCTCAAGCGCCTCTTTTTTCGATCCCGCTCCGGCAATCACCAGATAGATGTCCTTTGGCAGCAACACCATGGCATCAAGCAGTATGTCGTGACCCTTAACACGTTCGAGCCGTCCAGCACTGCCAATGATGGTCGAAGAAACGGGAAGGCCTAATGCCTGACGGGCGAGGGGCTTTGATCCAGGTTTAAACCGCTGACAATCAATGCCGTTGTTGATTACCGATACGTCGTGATAGTTAAGTCGTTCAAATAATTGATCTCTCACCAATTTTGCATCGGCAACGACAGAGGGTTTGGCGATAGCGAGAGCCAATTTTTGTAGTGAACAGTGCTTTGGGTTGGATAAGTGCCAAGCATCGTGTTCGGTGTGGATGCGGGCTTTCACGTTAGCAAAACGTGCTGCAATCGCTCCGTAAATGATTGGACCAATATGGTGAGTGTGTACAGTGGTCGGTTTTAATGTGCGAAATAGCTTATATAGACGATGTAATGTCGTAAAACTAAACCCTGCCGGTTTATCAAGAAACACGAGGTGATCTTCGACTTCGCCTAACCGAGGCCAGTGAGAAATCGCCTCTTGCTTTGAGCCTTCAAGGCTAACAATCAATACGTGGTGCTCAGGGTTGGAAAACGTCAGCATGTTGAGTGCCAGTGATTCGAGTCCCCCTGGGGCAAGATGTTGAACGACATGAATGACGTTTTTGGTATGGTTATTCATGCTATCTCCTGACATGGTTTAATTACCTAACTAGCAGATAGCATAGAATGTGCCAATGATTTAATTGTTATTTATCATGTGTTTAACTATTTTTATTGGGTGATTGTCATAGTGAAAATCAAATTACGTTTCACTATGAGTGGTAAGGTTTGATTTTGGGAAGATGAGTCAGCAAAGGTGCTTTAGTAATTGACTCTATCTCTGATTTACGGCGCACCGACGAATCGAAAAGTTCGATTAATGTCGCGACACCGGCGCCGAGTGCAATCCCTGCGACAAAACCTGCGATGATAAAAATAATGATTGGTAAGTTAGCGGGGCGACTGGGTGTAAAAGGAAGGTCGATGATTTTAACCCTTTTGTTTTGCTCAAAAACACCGAGTGACCCTGTCAATTGAGCCATTTCGTAGCGTTGAAGCAGTTCATCATAGAGCTGACGTTTGATTTCTGCGTTGCGAACTAAACGGTGCATGGTTTTGGCGTTGTCACCAAACTTATTCGCTTCTTGTTCTAGTTGAACAATCATGTTGTTGAGGCTTTTTGTTTCTTCTTTGAGAGACTCATAACGTCCTCTCACGAGTTGTAGACTGTGGAGTTGGGTGACGAGTAGAGGCTGAATATCACCCAGTTCTCTCAATTGGCTACTGCTGGCAATATCCCATAGTTGATCACTACTGATGTTTGGCTGCTCCATTTGCAGCAAAAGTGTTCTTTCATTCTCAAGCCGGCGTAGCTCGCGCTCTTTACCTTGTACCGCGCTGTGACTTTCCGTGTATTTGGCTTTTAACAACGTCAGTTCACTGCGGATTTCAATGATTTGATCTTCGATTTTACCCACCACAGGATTGGTTTTTGATAGCTGTTGATCGAGTGAACCTAAACTGCGTTCAACACCAGCAAGCTCAGCACTTTTTTCCGCATAGCTTTGCTTTAGCGCTGCTAAGCGAGCGAGCGATTGCGTCTGCATTTCAGGTGTTACGGAGGCAAAGCGGTTTCTAAAGTCTGCGAGTTCATTCTCAGCTTGATCCAACTCTACACGGCGCTTTTCAATGTGTATTGCTAGGAATTCCGACGAGTCTTTAATTGATGAACGCTCAGGTGCAAGTAACTGTTCGATGAAATGCTCGCTGATTGATTCAAGCATCTCTTTCATACCAGACGGTGAAGGTGCTGTGAGGGATATTTTTAAGAAATCCTTACCTGGCTGGCTGACCGTGAGACTATTCGATAGTTTGTTGATGACATGATCTTTTTGGGCATCTGACATCGAATCGTTGATCAATCCATGCTCGTTGGCCACCGCAGTTAGAACATGACGACTTTTCAACAAAGTACTTAATGCATTGAGACGTTCTTTAAGCATGGTAGAGACTGCAATGTCCTCTAAGAAAGGGTTCATTTTTGCGGTTTCTTGTATCAGCATAGAGGTATGTGAAACGTAATTGGTCGGAGCCATTTTGCCAACGAAATAACCGATAAATGGCAAGATCAACATAGGAACGACGATGACATATCTTTGTCGCCAAGCGCCATTGAGAATAACGATGAGACGAAGTTTCAGGTCGTTCATAGAGCCTCCAACATAGCGTTAAGTTTGTTGGTGCGAGCATCCCAACTTTCGTTGCTGATATTCAGAAAACCGAGACGTGGCTGCTGAATCGCAACGCGTTTAAGTGCGAGAGAAAACTGTTCCGCGTTTGTGATTACGTCAACATGCTGTTGATATGGTACAAGGGCAGGGAACGGAGTGCTGATCACACGGCTTCCTGCTGCTAGATACTCGAGCAGTTTCAAAGGACTACAGGAGCAGATCTGTTTATTAGCGACAAAAGGCAACAGGCTCACGTCCCAGTGCTGGCTATAGCAGGGCAGAAGGTGATGTGGGCGAGGCCCGAGGTAGTGAACATTCTCAAGCTTAGGGAGCGGGTTATAGTCGAGCTCGATAGGGCCGATAAAGACAAACTGCCAATCGGGATTGTCTCGACAAACTCGTTCTAGCAGTTGATAGTCGAGCCAGTTAGATAAACTGCCATAGAAGCCCGCGATTCGTTGTCGTCTTGGCGGCAGATCCTTTGCGCGAGCAGCCGGCGTGCTGAACAGCGCGGTATCGACGCCATGCGGTAGATAGTGAGTCTTAGTTTGAGGAAACTTTGTCAGCAGTTGGGCGCTGGCGGCGAGTATTAAATCGGCTTGTTCAACCAACTTTAGCTCATGCTGTGCGACAACATGGTGATCTACGCCAGCCAATGAGGAAAAATCATCGCCGCAGTAGTAAACCACCGCAGACTCGCCCAGCGATCCACAAAGATCGGCCGTGGTTGGCAAGGAACTCCACAGGATGGGGTTGTCGAGTTTAAGTGTCTTGATGACGGGAAGCAGTTGAACGCAAATCATCATTTTTGCAATGCGACGAGCCAAATAAGAACGCGGTGCCGGAATGGTGCGCAAATTAACCACCGTTATATTGTCAGGTAAGGTGTGACCAGAATTGAAACCGCCTTTACTTTTACCCAACAGTTTGGCTACGACTCGTTTTAAATCATGTCGCGTTAACCTAGGCTGGCGCAATCCTATTGAATTAACCCAGAGAACCTTTCTTTGTTTGGCTAAACGTACAATTAAATGTTGGGTGCTCGAAGGCAGACCGCCAAAATCTTCACCAAACACAATTAAATCACGCATGGTCAACCTCCTGACTGTTCAGGTAGCGAACAATTTTGGCTGGGTTTCCTACGGCAACCACCATAGGGGGGAGACTTTTGGTCACCACACTACCAGTGCCAACCACAGTGCCGTGCCCAATGGTGACATTTGGGCATACCGTAACATTGGTGCCTAGCCAAACATCGTGTTCAAGAACGATATCGCCGATATCTCTGCATTCATCACCATGGCCTTGAGCGCGTAATTCTGGGTCAAGTGAATGGCCAGAATAACCAAACAGAAATGCTCTCCCAGCGATACGGACGTTATCTTCAATGACCACGCGTGTAGCTACGGCGATGGTGCTTTGCCAACCGATGTCGACATTACTGCCGATGAGCAATTGGGGATTGCTGGACTGTGGTCTCGCGCTGAAGGTGGTTTGACCTGAAATTCGGCAATCATCACCGACAGTGATCGACAGTGGACCAGAGATAAAAGGGACACCACCAAACAAGTAGAGACTTTTACCATGCTGCTTGAGACGGCCTTTGAACGCAGGCGTGTGAATCATCACGCGTACTAGGCTGAGATAGAAACCGGTTAGAGTTTGATATAAGAAGTAACACACTCTGTTCCACCACTGAGGCGTTGGAATATCGAAGGCTCGAACTGTTTTCAATATGAGAAACAATTTGCGATAAGATGGATTTTCGTGGTGTTGAAGCCACACCTTAAAGTGGTTAATGCGTTGTGCCAACATAATCTATCCCTGCATTTTTTGAATTATGCAGAGATCATTACACTAAGCGTGCCATAATTAATTGTTAATTAAATCAGTGCTTTAAATATTTATTCTCTGATTGGGAAGGTGTTTTCTCAAATTGAGAATGCTTTTGGCTAATTCGGGATAGCGCAATACACAAAGCGGCTAGGATATAAATTGGCCATGTAAAGCCTTGGGTGAGAAAGGTTCCGGACACAATTGTACCAATAATACCAGCATAGACTGACAAAGCGGTGGCCTTCAGATAGGGTGAGACGGGTTCGGTACTGGAGTCTAAGATTGTCATGGTCGTTCGGCTCGTTTTTATCAGCGACACGATCATGGCGATGAAAACTAGCAATCCTAAAAAACCCGTTTCTGCTAAAACACCAAACCAGGTACTGTGAACCGCATGGTTGAGTCCATCCCAGTGTGGACTGTAGAAAAAATAATTGGCGTAAAAGTTATTCAGTCCGACACCAGTTAGTGGATGATCTAATGCCATCTTAAATGCCGCCTCCCAAGCGTATAAGCGCCCCATTGCGGATGCATCAATACCCTGTTCTGCGGCACCACCTGATTGGCGATCTGAGATACCAGCGACTGCGAACAGTATCACCATCGCGATGAGACCAATAGTGATTAGCAGAGTTTTCGAGCGAATTAATCGTAAACCAAAGATACCAAATACTGCGAGGGAACCGAGCAACCCCCCACGACTTTGAGTTGCAATGACTGCCGCCATAGCAAGTACTAAACCTATGCTGCCCAGAATGCGAGAAAAGCCAATTTGTTTCGTGGTCGCAAAGCTAATGGCGAATGCGAGCGGAAACATGAGCACCAGAGAGAGATCATTAGGGTCGCCTAACATTGAGCCGAGTTCTCGCCCGATGGTCACCCTTGTCCCTTCGACCAGACCGACCCCATTGATCGAATTTGATAACGCCACGACAGCGATTAACGACCCCGCTAAAATGATCAGCGTAGCGATTCTTTTAACGGATTCTTCACTGTTAACCAACCATGCTATCGCCAAAGTCATAATGATGATTTTCCAGTAAATATTTTTGAAATAGGTGATGGCAAGTCCAGGATTGGATGACAATACGGCACCGATGACGACAAGCAGCCAAAAAACGGCCAACCAAGTAAAGCTCGGGTGCCAAAAGGTGGTCAGTTGTCGGCTAATCAAACTGTGCCAAATCAAAGCAGCCAAAGCGCCCACAGAGAGTAACAATGGAATCTTCAATGAGTAGAGGGCTGGTATCGCTTCGTGAATTCGGAAAAAGGAGAACAACACGAACAGGCTGACTAGCCAAAATGTCTGATTGAGCACAAACAGAACGCCAAGTGGCGCAAAGCAAAGCACAATCACAATGGCAGGGTGAGGGACAAACATCCATATTGCTGCAAGAGTGAAGCACAGCAGTGACATCCACATGATCGCTTTGATGTGTTTGTCGCGGCTCATTGGGTTTTACCTAAGTAGGTTTGCATTGCGATGAACACTGTTCTAATCGAGATAATAGTGACTAATTGGCAGCGAATCGCGTAAGCAATTAGAGCAAGCGGCTGAAGAACTAACATCAGTACTGATACTTCTAAATGTTGGTGGTAGCGGCTGGTTACAATGAAGGTAATGGTTAAAAACACCAGCCCAAGCAATGCTGAAAGCTGATAGTTAAGGTAGAAGAGTTTTTGGCTACGATACAAGGTCAACACGAAGCGAGTCACTTGACCAACCACCAGCGATAGCAAGATTCCATACAGCCCATGCTCTAGCGTCACAATGCATGTTCCGAGTGCCACGAAGGTCGCAAAAATATTAATGTAGAGTAACTGTGGGGTCTTCTTACGATACAAAACGCCAAAATTAAACAGTTCGACTAACTCCTTAAATAGCATCATGGTGATGGTTAGGCTGACATAGCCGATGGCTGGCTGGTAGTTCGATGGGAGAGCCAACTCTATGAAAATCTGACTAAGCCAAGAGACGCTGATGGCGATAAGACAAAGAAGTAAAACGCCACGCTGGGTTACTTTGGCTGTGTAGCCAGAACCATGTACTTGCATAGATTCGAAACGTTTTGGCATCCACCACATGTGAAAAGGTTGAATTAAAATTCCGACACCCAAGGCGAATTTAGCGGCAATAGCATACATACCTAACGTTTCAAGATCGGTCGCACCTGCAATCAACCATCTCTCTGCACCGCTTAAACCAAACGCGACAACCCCAGACAACATTAACGGCATCGAGTAATAGAGGTATTGTCTTAAATGAGTGGTTTTAGGTAAGCGAAATGGGAATCGTAGGTAAAAGTGAAGAAAGAGAAATTGGGCAAAAGTACAGAGTACATTGAGTGCAAAGATGGTTGTCACGTCAGGAGAATGAGTTAGCACGGTAACGAGTAACGCCACCTGAATCACGACTGTTGTTGTACATACCTTAAAAAATAGATCCGCCTGATTATGCAGACGTAACCAAGCAAGACATATCGCCAGTGGCGCTTCGTAGCAGAGTACCAACAGAATAAGCGCAAGCTGAGTGGTGTCAAATAGATCGAGTTTGAAAGGAGAAACCATGTAGAAAAACAGTATGACGATACTTAAAAAAACAGAAAGAGATAGAGACGCACTATATAACTTGGCTGCTTTTATTCTGCGCAATCTAGCGTGGCGGATCGGCCCAATAAATCGGTAGAGATTTTCATGCATTACCAGTCCAACAACCAAGCTGAAAAACACTGTGGTAATCCCCAACAGTTCAAGATGGCCTAGTTCGTTTGGTGACAAATAGTGAGCCATTAACGGCAGGGTAAACAGTGAGACTCCTTTCATCAGAAACAAGCTCACAGCATACAAACTAATGTTCTTTATATGACCGTTGGACATAGCAACCTCCTGATTTGCGCCGTTTAGTTATTCTGAATGACACGCGCCATGGTCAGTGCCAAATCGCCATTGATATACTGAGCAAATCTCTTATAGCGAATCTCTGCACGATAGTGCTTGGCTAATAAACCTGCGTTTTGACGACAACGATCAAAAACCTCTTGATCACTGACGGCGTAGAGCAAAGCATTCGCCAGTGAATCGACATCGCCCGGTTGGTACTTGATGCAGTCGCGGTTATGAACCAGCTGTTGGTCCCAATAAGCGCCATCTTGAGGAATAAGCACACACATACCAGCTGCAAGCGCTTCAAGGATGGAAAGTCCAAAAGGTTCGTTTTGACTGGTTGAGATGAATATATTGGATTGACTGCGTATCTCATCTAGGTTTTGTGGATCCTCAAACCACTGACAGTTGCTTAGATTTATTGGCGCCTGTGAAACGGGCAAACAGGTATCGACCGGACGGATAAAACAGATGTTTAACGCAATCGGTTTATAATGGGTGGTGAGTTTGATGGCATCGATTAAGAGGTCGAGACCTTTCCATTTCAATAGCGATGCAGCCCAAAAGCAAATTGGTAACTGAGTTTGGCAAGGTGTCGGCCATCTAGATTGAGGTAAGCCATTGGCAAAAGAGTGATAATGTTGTGCACATAGATAAGATTCTGCTAGCGCGGATGCATCCGCAATGTTCGTTTTGTGCTGTAAGTAACTCTGTAACGCGGCTTTTAAGCTTTCTCTTGCCGAGGGTAAGTAAAATACCGCATCGGCTTGAGTCAAACAGTATCCAATAGAGCGCGAAAGCCCAACACAACCGTGAACGAACTGGATGATTTCGTAAACGGCAACACGCCTAAGCAGATAAATCGCCATATCAATACCAGGGCCAGATGCGCCAACCACTTTTGTTATTCCGCGATGACGTAATAGAGTAATAAACAAGACCAACAGCAAATAGAGTTGGTTTAACCAATATAAAGGCCCATGATGAATTTTCATCAATGCCGACACAGCGCGAATAGGGGTAATGATGACATCATGTTTGGCGTAAAAGTCGCTGTTGATCCAAAATTCCGGTTGGATGGTCAAGACAATAAATTGATTCCCGTTTACTCGACATGTATTGAGTGCATCGCTGGTTGCGATTTTAGAACCGCCTTTAAACGGGATTGGGTCAAACACCAAGGTAAAATTAGACTTAACCATGTTGGCCTCCTAAAGAGACGCGATTCGATAAGTAGGTCTTTAGTGGTGAAAGAGAGGTGAATAGGCCGCGTACTTGATTGTTTTTTTGTGCAAGAATGGTGTTATAAACTTGTTCAATCTGCGGACACGTTACCGATAAATCATGGTTTTTGATGATATGGCGATAGGCGTTGGCAGCGAGGCCATGGCACAACTTAGGATTGTTAATCAAAATCCGCATTGCACTCGCGATTGGGCCAATCCCTTTATTAGGATATAGCACTCCGGTTTTACCGTGGCTGATAAACTCAGGAATACCGCCTTCAAATGGTGCGACAATGGGCAGCTTAGCCAATCCAGCTTCTGCAACCACTAACCCAAAGGCTTCACTGCGTGCGCCACTGATAAAAGCGTCACAACCTTTAAGCCAGCCAACAACGTTTCTTTGCTCACCAACAAAGTGTACCTGCATCGCGAGATGAAGGTATTCAGCTTGCTCTTGAAGTTTACTTTTCAGTGGTCCATCGCCGATAACCACGAGACGTGTATGAGGGTATTCAAGGGTTACGTGACGAAGCGCGGTAAGAATTCGATCGATCCCTTTGCGGTGAATTAAAGATCCGACAGTGGCAAAAACAAAATCGTGTTGCGGAATACCGAGTTCACCTCGAACATCAACTTCGGATTGGGCTAACAAAGCTCGCGTGTCAATACCGTTGTGCACAATGTTAACGCGTTCAACGGGATAGCCATCATTGAGCAAAGCTTGTGAAACGTACTTGCTGACCGAAATAACATGAGGCGATAGATGAAGACCTAGGGTAAGACGATCTCTGATCTGGTAAGGGCAGTGAAGTTGAGTGACTAAAGGGATATTCTTGATCCTTGCCGCAGCCACCATCCATTGACAAGGTGCGCCACTATTGACATGAATAAGGTCGATCTTTTCTCGATCAATGAGCTCGCAACCGTGCTCTACCAGCCCCATCCAGCTCATCAAATTGAAACGTGGGGCTTTCCAACCCAGTAACAAACGAAATTGGCTCAGTTCTGTGGTGACGTTGATTTGGTCGAGTTGCTCTGCCAATGTACGATTGTTGGTCCACACCAAGGGCTGGAAGTGATTTGGATTTAGGAACTTAATCAAATCGAGCAAGCATTGTTCACTGCCGCGAATCCAGTTATCACCATAGTGTACAAACAGAATTTTTTTCGCCATAGCCAATCCCTTTTGCTGTCGTAAGAATAAAGGTCGATAGCAGTTGTAACGCAAACGGGATGCCACAAATTGATGGATTTTAAGTTATTGTTTTGTAGTTGTTTTTAGAAATGATAAAGGTAAGAGTCGCTCATTTCTCAATTTGAGAATCAGTTTGAAACTGTTTTGGAAAGTAGAGCTCTAGCATTTGAGGGATGATAGCCGAAGGTGAAAAGTGTCGTTCAACGGTCGCGACGGCATTGCGCTGTAGTGTGCTTCTTTGATGCGAGTCGAGCGAGACAAAATTTTGCAGTTGTTGGTTGAGTTCTTCCATAGAGTTAACCAGAAAGCCATTGTGTTGGTGACGAATCAATTTATTGAGGTTGCCGACATTGAGTGCAAGAACGGGAATACCGCGCGCCATAGCTTCAAGGGCCGCCATTGGAAGACCTTCGAACCGAGAGCAAATGACCAATAAGCCAACATTTGGCCAAATACTCGACATGTCACTCTGGTGACCGTGAAAGCGAACATTGATTGGAGCACAGTCTGTGAGAGCTGTTTCCATCGGCCCTGAACCATAAACATCAAAGTTTAATTCATGATTAAGCCGCGCAATTTCAATAAATCGATCAGGCGCTTTCTCTTCACTTAATCGCCCGACAAAAGCAATCTGTTGTCCAGTGCTGATGGATAGCTGGTGGTTATCGATAAAGTTGTTGAAGCAAACAGACTGACTTGGCAACTTAGCCATGATCGCATGACTGACGGCAAGCGAGTGGGTAGAGAGAAAGCAGCTGTATCTGTCCATCAAGTCATAAAACCATACTTTTCCTTTAGGTGTCTCGCCAGCGTGATAAGTCGTGATCTGTGCAACGCCAGTTACGAGATGCAGCAGTTTACAAATGATGCTGGCTTTATAGCCATGGGCGTGTACGACGGTGGGGCGTTGAGTTTGAATCAGGTCGCGTAATTGAAAAACACAGTGCTGTTTATCGCGATCAAGATAATCAACGCTTACGTTCGCTTGTTCTAATTGTTGTTTCAATTGGTTGTGATGAGGATAGCGGCGAAGAAGCCAAACTTGAACGTGAATGTTAAAGAGCTTGAGCCCTTTCGCGAGCTCAAGCACATGCGTTTCTATACCACCGAAGGTTTGACTATCAATAACCAACCAAACTTGATCAGACGAGTTGCTGCTCATCCTCAGACTCCCAAGCTTGTTTTTTTCGGTACACGGTTGAAGGACTAAGTTCGAGCAGCACCGCAGCATTGAGCACATTGCCGTCGCAGTAATCGATCGCTTGTTGGATCGCTTCTCTCTCTATCTGCCACATAGGACGTATATTGTGATCCGACTTTGCGACTTGTGGTATGGCATCCGTCATATGAAGTGTGGAGTCAACATCATGCCGCGGTCTGACTGGCTCAGAGACCGCAGCAGTCAGTGAGTTTGGCTGGAGTTTTTTGTTTTTGATTAGTTGCTCTGGAAGATGTTCGTATCTCAAATGACTGTCATCGTTCAACACGACAATATTGCGAATAATATTTTGCAACTGGCGAACATTGCCAGGCCAGTTGTAACGTTTAAGCGTAGATTCCGCTTCTCGATGGATTGAGGAGAACTTCTTACCATCTTCTTTGGCGTACACTTTGAGAAAGTGGGTCGCTAAGGTAATGATGTCGTTACCACGATCTCTCAAAGGTGGCATTTCAACGGGAACCACATGAACACGATAATAGAGGTCTTCCCTAAATCTACCTTGCTCGACTTCTTGCAAAGGATCTCGGTTTGTTGCGCAGATAATACGAACATCAACCTTCATCTCTTTGGTTGCACCGAGCGGAGTGAATGTTCCGGTTTGCAGGAAGCGGAGAAGCTTTTTCTGCATTTCCAGTTCCATCTCACATAGCTCATCGAGAAATAAGGTTCCACCATGGGCTTGAGATGCCGCCCCTTTACGATCCGCTGTCGCACCTGTAAAAGCGCCTTTTACGTGGCCGAATATCTCACTTTCCATCAGATCTTTGGGGATAGCACCACAATTGATGGCGACAAAGGGTTTATCGCGGCGCTTGCTCTCTTGATGAATGGCTTCTGCACACACCTCTTTACCGGTACCACTCTCGCCGATAATAAAAACACTCGCAGAAGTAGGTGCGACAGAGTCGATGATCTTATAGATCCCTTGCATTGGAAGGCTTGAACCGATGAAACCATGAAAGCGATTGCGGTCGAATTTAGCTTCAATATCTTCGACGAGTGTCTCCAGTTTTACTTGCTGTAAATGCAGGGCAATTGAAGTCTTTAAACGGTCGGCATTAATTGGTTTTTCTAAAAAGTCTTTTGCGCCTTTTTGCAGCAAACTCACTGCCACATCAACGGAGCCATGTGCGGTAGCAATAACCACAGACGTAGGAATCTGCTGTTCGTTGATCCAGTCTAAGATATCTTCGCCATCCATGTCGGGTAGCTTTAAATCAAGTATCACTAGATGGGGGACATTACGTTCAATGAAAGCGATCGCTTCTTTACCCGTTTCAACATGGAAAAGGTCGTAATTTTCGTCCTTAACGTACTGCTTATACAGAATAGCCAGTGATGTGGAATCTTCTATTAATAATACTTTTGGTTTCATAGGCGATTTCCTATCGATAAACAGTTAAGGTTGCATCGGTTGTGAAAAGCCTTGCTGCTTGCGAATTTCTAGCGCAGCTAGTGATTGTTCCGCGAGGCGTTGCAACTCAGATTTAAGTTTGAAGGCTTGGTTTCCTTGTCCATCTATACATAGATGTTCAATTTTACGCGCAAAATTAGACAATGTACGGTTGCCCAAGGCCAGTGAAGAACTGCCTAAGGTGTGTGTTTCAAACTCAACCGTGTGTGAGTCTTCTCGATCAATGGCTTGGTATATTTTTTCAAGCCGTTGATGTGACTCTTCAAGATAGTGGTCAATCAATAACGGGATGACATCTGCACTTGTGTCTTCAATCATCTGTTGAAGGATTTGTTCATCGACAAGTTCCAAATTAACCTCTTCTAATATTGATGAATCAACGGTTTTAATGTTAGCTCGATATGACTCTAATTGCCTATTTTCTGTGTTTGAAGTGTGAGCAGATCCTGCTTCCGTATTGTGTTCTTCATTTAAGAATAGATTAATTTTTTCAATTAGTTGTGATGCTCTTAGAGGTTTTGATAAGTAATCATCCATACCCGAGGCAAGAAACTTCTCTCTGTCTCCCGCTAGGGAGTGTGCAGTAAGGGCAATAATAGGAAGTTGCGAGGTAATGTCATCATCGAGTTCGCGGATTGCTTTGCATGCCTGCATACCGTCCATCTCTGGCATAGAGATGTCCATAAAGATGATGTCGTACTGATATTGCTTGACCATCTCTACCGCTTGAACACCGTTTTCAGCAATATCGAT
This sequence comes from Vibrio sp. TRT 1302, assembly GCF_050113875.1. NCBI lineage: Bacteria > Pseudomonadati > Pseudomonadota > Gammaproteobacteria > Vibrionales > Vibrionaceae > Vibrio > Vibrio sp. TRT 1302. Next base: position 15,403 of record NZ_JBNJOF010000001.1, read on the forward strand.
AGTGAGGCCGATACGCTTAAACATCTCTCTGATGACCAATTGGTTCGCTCTGTTGTCTTCCGCAACCAAAATACGAGCATTAGTGTATTGCAAGGTAGGGCGACTTTCGGTGGTATCCGGTGACGAGATTAGCTGATCAGCGACAGGTAAGCAGATATCAAAGGTGAATGTACTGCCAATGTGAGGCTGGCTCTCTACACGGACTTCTCCATCCATTAGATTGCAAAGGCGTCTGCAAATTGCCAGACCAAGTCCGGAACCTTCTTTGCTACGAGAGTATGATTGGTCAACCATAGTGAACTCATCAAACAGATAATCGATCGCATTTTGGTTGATACCAATCCCTGTATCTTGTATCTGACAGATGAGTTTTACCTTGTCTTCAGAGGCCTTCTCAGCGCCGACTTTAACGGTGACGCTTCCTTCATGGGTAAACTTAATCGCATTACCAATTAGATTCAGTAAAATCTGTTTGACTCGGTTAATATCACCACGAACCTTACTGGGTACGTGGCCTTCAATATAGCAGTGTAAGACTAAATTTTGTGCTTTCGCTGTAGGAGTGAATGAATCGACAACACTCTCTACACACTGGCGAAAATCAAAGGGCTGATCCTCAAGTATCAGGGTATTTGACTCCATTCGTGTGAAATCGAGAATATCGTTAATGACGGACAGTAAAAAGTGGCCTGATTCAATCGCTGTCGAGACAAGTTTTCTCTGCTCCTTACTCAGTTTGGTCTCTTCGAGTATGTTGAGAATACCCAGTACACCATTCATTGGGGTTCTAATCTCATGCGACATAGAGGCAAGGAAACGACTTTTCGAGTCATTGGCAAGCTCTGCGCCTTCGCGGGCGGCGTGAAGCAACTTATATTCTTGTTCCAGCTTGGCGGACATGTCATCAAATGCACGAGATACGTCACCGATTTCGTCCTTCGATTGTGAATTAAGTTGAAAGCCAGGACCCGATTGCTCAATGGTGTTGACCGCCGAAGCAATGCGAGTCAATCCTCGTGTTAAATAGGTACCTAAGGCGAAAGAGAAAAGGGCAACTAACACCACTTCCATGGTTGCAATGCCGACAATGGATCGTTGTGCGTCATTCAACATCATCATGATAGGTTCGACTTGAAAGCCGATATCGACATAACCGTAGACTTTGCCGTTGACCTCAATCGGGCTACGCAAATCGAAGATTCCATCATCAACACTTTCAAGGCTGGTATCGTTTTGTATCACACGCTGTAAGATCTGTTTGTCACCAGCGCAGGCCATCTCTTTGCCATCACGTAACACCCTAACGTAGGCCACATCCTCCAATGTCATGAACTCATCGACGAGGCTTTCCAGCGTGGCGATGTCTGTGGACAGAACGGCATCTTTTGCCGCTTGAGTAAACATGGTTGCGCTAGAGTTGGCTCTCTGTATGAGCTGCTTCTCATTTGAGTTGGAAAGAAAGCTCATTGCACTCAGGACGAGGACGACCAGCACAATGATTTCTATGATGGCGATTCCGAGGATCGTTTTTGAACGTAAAGTCATGCGCTTCCCCACTAATCCAAAATCGTGATGTTTAGCTTACGAACGTCATTCCAATCTTCATCTTGAGCAGCAACGAAACCTTTTAAGCTTAGTGTCTTTAATTGAGCTTGTCCGACGCTACTTGAATCCAATGACATCAAGGCGTTTTGCAAGGCAGAGACCTGTTGCTGGCTTAAACGTGGATGGGTGGCAATCGCATGTGGTGTATAAGACTCAGTTTTCCAGATGACTTGAAGTTGAGACTTGACGACTTCTGGCAGTGAATTAAAGGTTCGCATCACACCGCCACCTGCGGGATAAAAGCCTTTAGCCACCCCGAGGTAGACTGAATCGTGTGAGGATACGTAGTCGACCTGATAACTGATTCCCGCTTTGTTTAGATCGCTTTGAGTTAAAATGGTGGCGGCAAAAGCGGCAGGAGAAGGGAAAGCGAGCTTAGCGTTGTCAAGCTGAGTGAGGCTTTCAATAGGGTCATTTTTTTTCGCGACAATAATACCTTGAATGAATTTGTCTTTTGCTTTGGCTATCGCACGGTATCCAGGAGCCTGACTAAAAACTGTGTAGTGATAAGGGTTCATATAAGCGATGTCATACTTACCTTCAGCCAAACGTTGTTCGAAAGTGGGAATGTCTGGAGCGGTACTGAATACCACTTCGAGTCCCGTTTGCTCACTGAGGTAGCTCATTATCGGCGTCCACTGTTCGGCCAATCGGCTGGCTGATTGCTGTGGAACGATGCCAAAACTAAGGGTTTGAGCCAGGCATGTCACGGATAAGGATAGGGCGGAAATAAACACGACTAGACGTTTCATGCTAACTCCTATGCTGACTGTGCCAGAAATTCGTTGGTCAAAATTTTGCTTGCTATACGCTCACGCCAACTACGTGGAATAAAGGTAAAGCGGTTTAACTCGCGGACTATTTCTTCGGCCAAAGTGGCTTGGTCTCTCATGTTAAGAATAGAACCCAGTAGAGAAATTGACGCGCAATTGAGCATCTCAGTCGCTTTCGCCAACTGACCCGACGACGTTTTTCCACCCATAACGACAAGGACAGTCTGATCACAAGCCCCCGCAACGACTTGGGCGGGTATATTGCCGCGATTTATATGTAACAAAGGGGAAGTGTCGCAAATGACACGATCGAATTGTTGCAGCCACTCGGATACCGCATTAGTGAGGTAGGTCGGATCTTTGTAAGCCAGAAGCGCTGATTGACTGCTAGGGACAGGTAACCCAGTAAACAGCTGATGCGTATCGTTGTGTTCGACCAAAAGTCCGACTTGCTCAGTAAATTGAGGCATCGAATCGATGGATTCAAATGCTGGGTGAAAGGTATTTAAGTCAACGACTAATGTTTTATGGCCAGCCAATAAGTAACGCTCCGCAAGTGCAGATACAATAGATGTGACACCGTCACCTGATTGACAGGCCGTAAGACAGAGAGAGCGGCAACCATTCATCTCCGCAGCAAGATAGATTTGCTCAATCTCGGTATGGGTTGAAGGAATAATCATCACAACGCTCCTATTAACACTATGGTGGTGGTTAAGCGCAGAATATCTTCCAAGCCAACACGGGCTTTTTCCAAGATGCTTTCGCTGCGGTCAGGAACATAGATGGTGTCGCCGGCACGGAGGACAGGCAGTTGGTATATGTTGGCCGTTTTACTGAAGTCCACCAAATCAAATGTTCGCGCCTGACCCTGACAGCAGGACATATTCACGATAGAAATCTTTTCAAGGTAAGCTCGGTCAGATGGGCCGCCTGCTTCTGCAAGCAAGTCGAGCACTGTCATATTGTCGTCGAAAACGTAACGTCCTGGTTTGTTTACTGCGCCAAGGACACGCACCGTGGACTCTTTTGAACGATCAAGCCAGATTTTGTCTTTCTCGGGAATGTAGATGGTGTCGCCCATAGTCACGTTAGGTAATAGGCTTTCGTCGCCCGTTTCGAAGTAAAGTGAAAGGTTCAGCTTGCTCACTTTTGAGTAGCTTTTGTCTCTATGGGTGATGCGGATGTTATGGATGTCAGCATCTTTGGTTGGGCCATCGGCGGCGGAAAGAATGTCGAGAAAATGCATATCTTTGGTGAAGCGATAACGTCCAGGCGCGTTGACCTGACCAAAGACGTAAATCGATGCATCTGAACTTTGACGAACCCATTGTGACTTATTATCCGATGGGTCTTGAGGAAGGTCATGAATACGAATAATTGACCCTGAGGTAATGCTCGGCAATTCACTGCTAGGTGCTCCACTCAATATATAGGCATCGAGATCGAATACATGGAGTTTATTGTCACTGGTGACAACCTCGATTTTGGAGGTATCAGCGCGTAATGTTGGGCCGCCTACGTGAGACAGTAGATCCATTAGATCCATTTCATCAGACCATTCCACACGACCGGGACGAACCACTTCGCCGATGATGCGTACTGCGCGGTTCGGCGCTATCTTGAGCCAAGACTTTTCGTTCATGTCGGTTTTCTCAGGGACAAAGATTGCATCACCAGCACTGATTTTAGGAGGGTTGCGTCCTGATAGTCCTTCAGTAAAAGCGGTTAGGTCGAATTTGACGACAGTACCGTTGGCTTTAATGACACGAATCTGACGGGATTCTGCGTAGCGTGTTGGCCCGCCAGCATTGGCGAGAATGTCCATAAATGAGGCATTCTTTTTACCTTCATAGGCACCAGGACTAGCGACTTCCCCCATGATATAGACAACATTAGCACCGGATTTAATTTCCTCTTCTTGCTTAGGAACAAAGATAGTCGTTCCCGGAGTTAGGGTAGGCAGTAGAGAAACATCACCGCTATCTAAATAGGATTTAAGGTTGAATAGTTTAGGGGTGTTGTCCGAAATAACTCGGATTTGTTCTACCGAAGCATAGCGAGTGACACCACCCGCACGCATGATGATATCAACCAAATCCGTATTGGCTTTATAGCCGAATGAGCCTGGAGCGTTGACTTCGCCAAACACTTTGATCGCAGTACGTCCATCAGCGCTATCGCCAGCGTTTGCGAGTTTGGTTGCGTCAAACTCTTGTTCGATATTGCCGACTAGCGGCGAGGCTGGAACGAAAATCGTGTCCAGTGAATCCAGCTCTGGAAGCAGTGATGAGTTACCCGTATCAAGGAAGTTTTTATAATTGAAGGCAATTTTTTCATTGCCGCGTTTTATAAATAGATCGTTCAACTGAGCGCCTGCACGTAATCCACCGGCTGCGTGCAGTGCCATCTGGATATCTGCGCTCTTAGGTAAGGTGTATTCTCCGGGTGACTTTACGTACCCTTGTACAGAAACGAGGATTTGTTGTTCGGCGATGTAAACTGTCGCAGAGGACAGATCGCGATAGACTTTCTCCAACGCTTGTTTGACGGCTGACTCAAGTTGAGGCTCAGTATAACCAGCAACATAAAGGGCACCTACTTCAGGCAAGGTGATTCTTCCACGCTTATCGACTTGAAATCCTTTGTTTAGAGAGGTTTCGCCTGGCAGATTAACTTGGATTAAGTCGCCGATATCAACACGCTCTTCACTCGCGTTGACCAAAGTAGCAAGTGACAGTAACAAGGTGACGAACAGAAGATTAATTTGTTTCATAGTAGCCTCCTTGCATCGGTGACTCAGTGCGTTCCTGCTTGTCGACCACCTCAATGCTCACTCGGCGATTAGTAAGACGAACGCCCTCAGATTCTCCCTGATATAGAGGAAGGGTATCGCCTACGGAATGGGTTTTAATACGTTCTGGACTCAGGCCAAAAATGATCAAATATCTCTTAACTTGTTGTGCTCTGCCCATCGCAAGTTTTTGATTGTAAGCCACGTCACCCATCGAATCTGAATGACCCGTGACGGAGAGAGTTAAACTTGTATGCTCTTCCAGTAAATTCGCTGCGCGGGCTAAATGCCCCATATATTTAGGGTTCACTTCTGTTGAGTTGAATGCAAACTGATTATCCACATTGAGTAGACTGTAGAGCTTGTCGATGATGGCCAAACGTTGCTGAAAGGCGTTCTCATCCATTGGTGGAACACATTTCGCTTGAGAGGTCACGTAGTCCAATTGCAGTTCTAATTCATTAAGACGTTTGCGTTGGATAACGATGTCATTGGCTGCGTCGAGAAGAAGACCGCCTTCCAATTCACGCGCAATGCGATTCTGTTTCTCGAGTGCCTGAACCACTGCTGCTGGAAAACACCAACGTGCTCCTTCTCGAATGAGTGAATCAAGCTGAAGTTTAGTTAGCTGCCAGTCGAAGCGTAAACCGTGTTCTGGACCAAGAGGCTCGTCGGGCATGACAGGAGTGAAACTTGATTGAATGTAATCTTCTGCAATGCCACCACGACCACTTTCAGGGTAACTGGAACAGCCAATCACTGAACTGACAGTGACAGCTAGGGCTATGTGTTTGAGAGAAAAGTTCATGCCAACGTCCTTTGTTAGTGATTTATTGTTATTTTTAGTGAGTTTGAGAATTGACCGGAATCGCCTGACTGATGCGCAGTAGGTTGATGATTTCCAGTGGCTGCCCTGAGGCGTTTTCTATGCGCATGTTGCGTTGACGTTCAATAAGGCGTTTGTAGAGATATACGATAGCGCCGACACCAGAAGAGTCGAGAAACTGGACGTGGCTGAAGTCGATCTCCACATCGCGGCCAGAGTCTTCAGCAATAATCTGATCGATGTGTGGTTGAGCGAAACGGCTGCCATCGGCATCTAAGTTTCCGTTGATGATGAGTGTATCTATGGTTTCACTGGCTTGAATTTTACGTAGTTCCATGACGCTTGCTCCTATGTTGGTTGCATAGAGTGGAGCAGGTTACGTGCCAATAAAATAGCCATTAATAATCAATATCTTAGTGTTGTGTTCTGTAAATTTCTCAATATGAGAAATCGCTTTTCTCAATTTGAAAGTCATAAGAGTGAGATAAAAACATCAGATTTAACTGGTTGGTCTCCAGCGAAATGTAACTGTGATTACTAACAGCTATCTTTTAGACAACGATGACTCTGAATCCTTAATATTGAGCCTAGAAACGCTCCAGATTGTCGCAATAATTTGAGACAACAATCGAGCTAGGAGCAGTCGCTATGCAGTTTAGATGTTCGTTGGTCGCAATCAGCGTGATCGTGATATTAAACTCACCTGTGTACGCAAAAGAGAAAGACAAGCTACCTGAGCCAGTGGTCTTGGCGAGCAACTATAGTGATGAAATCGATTTAGAACAGTATTGGCAAAGTGAGAAACTCGATGGAATTCGTGCGGTTTGGGATGGTTCCACTCTCCGTACTCGACGTGGCAACCCAATCGCTGCGCCAACGTGGTTTACTCAGTCTCTCCCCAATTTTCCTTTGGAAGGGGAGTTGTGGGCAGGTAGAGGAAACTTTCACATTGTTCAACAAACGGTGTTGGATCAGTTACCTAAACAAGTGGCTTGGTCATTGATCCGCTATATGCTATTTGACATTCCTTATAGCGATCAGAGCTACCTCAAACGCTATGACGCCTTAAAGAGTTTAGTAAACACGCTGAATGAAGAACATATCCAATTGATTGAGCATACACCGATAGAAAATCAGGCGACATTGTTTGACAATCTTGAACGCATAGCGGCGCTTAAAGGTGAAGGAATAATGTTGAGGAGTATTCATCATGCCTATCACGCTGGGCGAAGCCAAGATCTAATCAAGCTTAAGAAACTGCAAGATGGAGAGGCAGTCGTTGTTGGTTATAAGTCGGGTAAAGGCAAGTTTTCGAATATGATGGGAGCGCTGTTAGTCGAATTGCCCAATGGACAACAGTTCTATATTGGAAACGGATTCAGTGATGAGCAGCGTAATTTCCCTCCACCATTGGGTAGTCTCATTACCTATCAGTTCAACGGCTACACTCACAATGGCGTGCCCAAGTTTGCACGATTTCTTAGAGCCGCGATAGATCGATAAAAAACAGGCCAGTCAAATGACTGGCCTGTAGCGTTATTTAGATGCGAGTTCTAATTGATGAGCATCATCGAGTCGATGCATCCAACGTAGGCGTAATCCGAGCATGATCGCTGCAGAAGATAGACCAATAATAAAGCCCATCCAGAAGCCGTGAGCGCCCATTGGTTCAACAATCCAGTCTGTCATAGCGAGTATGTAGCCCAGTGGTAAGCCCAATACCCAGTACGCAATAAAAGTACGGTTGAATATTGCTGCCATATCCTTGTAGCCACGAAGAGCACCAGCCGCGACAACTTGTACCGCATCAGTCACTTGGTAAACCGCTGCAAGCAATAAGAGTTGCAACGCAAGCTCGATCACTGCTCGGTTGTCGGTGTAAAGTAGGGCAACTTGTTCTCTGAATAATACGGTAAATAGTGCCGTAAAGAGTGAACTCGCTACCGCAACGATAAGACCAACACGAGATGCGATGGCAGCCCCCTCAACGTTAGATTCCCCAAGTCTGTGTCCGACGCGGATACTGGTTGCAGCACCAATACTCATTGGGATCATAAACACTAATGATGAGAAGTTAATCGCGACTTGGTGAGCTGCGACAACAAGTGGCCCTAATGGTGCCACCAACAGAGCGACAACAGCGAATAGGGTCACTTCAAAAAACATGGCGGCGGCAACGGGGAAGCCCAGTTTAAATAGACGCAACAATGGCTTTAATTGTGGACGATGAAACTGTGCAAATAACTGAACATGTGCCAATCGATTGGATGTAAGTACATAGAAGAGCAATAAGGCAAACATAATCCAATAAACAATGGCTGTAGCGACACCACAACCAACCCCTCCAAGGGCAGGGGCTCCAAACTTACCATAAACAAATATCCAGTTGAGCGGGATATTGATCAGGAGTCCAATAAAACCAATCACCATCGCAGGCTTAGTCAACGACATACCATCGGTTAAGCTTCGAAGCACTTGGAACAGCAAGAATGCAGGGACGGCGAAGATGACAGCGTGCATGTAACCAATCGTTTTGCCCGCCATCAGAGGCTCGACGTCCATTAGGCCGAGGATACCTTTGGTTTGGAGCAAGACTAACGAGATCGGGATGGATAGCAAAAGCGCCATCGCAAGTCCCTGATGGATTTCGAATGGTACTTTGTGCTGTCTGCCTGAACCATTGAGCTGTGCCACAACAGGAACTAAAGCCATTAGAAGACCAACACCAAATAGAATCGACGGTAGCCAAATACTCGCAGCAATGGATACCGCTGCCATATCTGTTGCGCTAACGCCACCCGCCATTACGGTATCGACAAAGCCCATTCCTGTTTGAGCCACAGAAGCAATCAGAACAGGTGTAGCCAGTTTTACCAGTGTGTTAGCTTCGGTTTTATAGCGATGCAATGAAAAATACTCCAACAAACTGCTTGAGAAACCTGAGTGAATAGGCAAAGGAATGCTGCGCACTCAAGCACAGAGAAAATGATTGTCTGCGATGATAAAGAAATGTCACACTAAGCACCATGAAAAACTGACGGAATTAATCATGTTTACCGGAATCGTTCAGGGAATGGCGAAAGTTGTTGCCATCGAAAAGAAAGAAAAGTTTCAAACACATACCGTTGAATTGATCGGGCCAATGAATCAGGGCCTAGAGATAGGCGCATCTGTTGCACACAATGGTTGCTGTCTTACGGTAACGAAAGTGGATGGTGAGCTTGTTGATTTTGATTTGATGCAGGCGACCTTAGCGTTGACCAATCTTGGAGAGTTGGCTATCGGAGATAGGGTTAATATTGAGAGAGCCGCTAAGTTTGGCGATGAAATTGGCGGTCACTCAATGTCAGGTCACATCTCGCTAATGGGTGAAGTGGTTGATGTTATAGACACACCAAATAATCGAACCCTGTGGTTCGAAATTCCTCAAGACAGGATTAAATATGTCTTGGCTAAAGGCTATATTGGCCTCGATGGTTGTTCGTTAACCATAGGTGAGGTTGAAGGGGCGCGTTTTTCCGTTCATCTCATCCCAGAGACGTTGCAAAGAACTCTGTTCGGAAGCCGTAAGATTGGTGATAAAATTAACGTCGAGTTTGATCCACAAACACAAGCAATTGTGGATACCGTTGAAAGAGTATTAGCGAGTAAATCGTTATAAAAAAAGCGCCGTTTGGCGCTTTTTTAAAATACTTGTTCATCGTCGGCATCAACGAATAAGTCAATCGTGTCCATTTGCTCATTGACTGTCATGTTGAGGTGGATTGCATGGCAGCAAGCAGGACAATCATCATAAAACTCTTGGCTACCATTCGATGCATCAAGCGTAATACTAATGGTATGACCGCAATGGGGACAAGCAACCCTTTTTTTCTGTGTAGCTATGCATAACTCTTTTCCTTACATCTATATCGAAAACAGCGCCTAACTGACTCCCACTGAAAGTAAGATTTCCCTGTAGACGATATAATCTTATGCTTAGAAGTTTCTGTTAGGCAGAAATTAAGTACAAAATTTGACTTAGCTACGAAAAGGCAAAGGTTGTCGAAACACACGTCACTATTGATCAACTAAATGTTTGACAACTCAATAACCATTCATCTCCGTAAGTGATTGTTAAATAAACACATTCACCATTAATATGAAAGGATTTTCTTTATCATTTTTTCTGATTGTTCCAAGTAGTGTCCACCAAATTGATTGTAATGATTGAGTAAATGATAAAGGTTGTAGATGTCTTTCCGTTCGCTGTAACTGATGTCGAGCGGCAGAATACTTTCATAGCCTTGATAAAACTCTGGCTGGAATCCACCAAACAGCTCAGTCATAGCGATATCACATTCACGATCACCCCAGTAACTGGCGGGGTCATAACAAATTGGGCCGAAGACCGAACTTGCCACATTGCCATGCCAAAGATCGCCGTGAAGCAGCGAAGGTTTAGGCTGATGATTGGCAAGTCTGGTCTGAATCAACTGGGTAAAGTCGTTGATATCGACTAAGTTAATTCCTTTCTCTTGCATTAATTGCAGTTGCCAACCAATTCGTTGTTCAGCAAAGAAACGGGACCATTTTCTGTCCCACTTGTTAGGCTGGATCGTCGCTCCAATAAAGTTGTCCTGATCAAAGCCGTATTCCTGCTGTTCGCCCCACTGGTGAAGTTCGGCGATCTGCTGTCCAAAGAGATAACTATTTTTGCTGTCATCTAATGGTTTGGTCGGGAGGTAGTTGAGTACAATGAAGGCGTTATCTTTGGTGGTACCCGCTAAAACCAGTTCGGGTACAGAAACCGTTCGACTCTCACGCAACATGTGGATACATTCAGCTTCAGCTTCAAACTTAGGCAAAGAACTACGCTGATTAACTTTAACGAAATAGCGTTGTTCTCCGTCCGAAATCATATAGCATTCGTTGATTTCACCACCGTGAACTTTGCATTTTTCGCTTATTTCGTAAGCGAACATCAAGGTTTCAGAAAGCTGTTTTGATATGGCTTGCCACATAACATTTCCTAAGTCAGATGCATTTAACTACAGTGTAGAAGATGATGGCGTTGAATACTGATTCATAGTGCAAAAAATTCAACGATTTAGACAATCTGACCTGTCAAATTCGCAAAGTGTGAAGTGTGTCCCTCATCGCATTCTTCGCTATAAAATATGCTATTAATTATACGTGAGTATTATTTGACTCTGCTTCAACTTTCTTAGTTACAGCAAGTTATGTCTAATGGGGTAGGCTACTATAGCCAGAACTGAACAAGTAATCAGCAACTGAACGGACACAAGTTGTGAAAACACATTGAAATGTCTTAGTATTAAAGATGGATATCGACGGCATGACAATAATGGAGATGAACTGTGGTTGTTGAAACCGATGGTTACCTAGCTCTAATCGAGCACTTAGCTTTCAATCTTGATGTGTTTGCTTCTGAAGAAGGAGACACAGGAACAGAGAGCGTCGAAGATGTCGTTACCGATATGGTTGCGAGTAACATCATGGCTATCTTTGAACAAAACCCAGAACTCCACTCTAGCGTCCGCTTCCAGCTACTTAAAGAAGCCGATTCAGTAGTAGAAGACCTCGGGGAAGTTCTTGCTGGAGTATGGGGCAAGCCTGCAACAAACGAACAAATTAGCTTCTTGGACGAATACATTGCTTTGGTTAAGAATTTGTTCGATTCCGCTGTTGCGAAATACGATTAACCCCAATTTGTTGTATGACTAATTGATTTCAGGCGAGAGGCTAACTCGTCTGAAATGCCAGTATTTGCTAGCCCAATAAGGGTTGTCGAGTCTCGATATGACGACCCCTTTTGATGTCGATGCATGCATAAATTGCTTACCGCCAATATAGACACCAACATGTCGAGTGTTGGGTGCGGTTTTAAAAAATACCAAATCACCAATAGTCGCTTGAGAGTAAGCGATTTCCGATCCTACCTTTACTTGATCGAGTGTCGTCCGGGGTAACTGTATTCCCATCGCTTGTTGAAACGCAGTTTGCACAAATGCCGAACAATCCACTCCATTTAATGACGACCCACCTAATCGGTAGGGAACACCTTCCCACTGGTCAAAAACTTTAATCAAAGACTCTCTAACCGCCAATTGAGAAGCACTGGGCGCTGAATAAGTTGTCGACGCGGGCTGACTTTCTTGTTGAGGAGCACTGCTACAAGCCGCGAGTAACGAGGTCAGGATTATTGCGTTCAGGGATAGGGGAAGTGAATAGCGGTTCATAATAATAACTCTAGTCTGCAATCTAACCGTAACAATCTCGCCATAATATCCTCGCCAGAAACATCGGTATCAGGATCTTATCTTCATTATGGAAACGATGAAAAAAAACACATTTTCACTGTCCCTTATTCAGACAATCAGTGCGGTATTTTTTACCATCACCTTACTCGTCATTTTACTTTCTGTCACTAGTATTAAGGGCTTAGAAAATATTAGACAACGTTTTTCAGAACTTTCCCAACAAGCTTTACCGCTGGCAATGACCAATGCTGAACTTACGCAAAACATTTTAGAGCAGGTTAAGCAGTTAAGTTATGCAGCTGGAACTCAGAGCATCGAGTCACTACAAACGATCGAACAAAAGATTTTGATTCATGAGCAACAAAGTACCGCACTATCTGACAGTGTGGTGAAGATTTCAGCTGAATTTGATAATGCGGTGACACCAGATCAAACTGAACAGTTAACGGGATCGTTATTCTCACTTGTGTCACAGAGCAACGCAGTGATAGCGACGCAACGTAATATCTTGACGTTAGAAAAGAGCATTGCCAGTGAACTCGACGGATTCCGATATGGATTAGGGTCTATTGGGCCGGAAATGAATCGCATAAGCTCATTTTTAGTTGGCGACAATCCTGAGTCAGCGGATGCTGCGAATCGGTTTATTGCCAATGTGAGTTCGATGGAAAGTTCTTTTGTTCAACTGATGATGACAACAGAACTGGATCAGGCCCAAATAGCATTCAAAGAAATGAAAAACCGTCTTGCAGGGGTCAACTTAGCGTATGACGATTTTAAGCAGTGGCATCCTGATGTGGTTGAGTTTGCAAGCCTGACAGCGGGTTATGAGATGGTGTTGTCTGGCTTTGAACCCGATGCGATTGTCGAGCAGATATTGGCCAAACTTGAGCTTGTTAGCCAACAGCGTAGGCAGGTTGAAGAAGTGGTGATTGTTGCAGATAAGACGATCGCTTTGCTCAATGATATTTCGGCTACAGCAAATACCTTGATAGGCAACAGTCAGCGCGTGGTTAGCTCAACGATGCAAACCACAGCTACCGTCGTGCTGACAAGCAGTGCAGTACTGGTTGTGGTCATTATCATGGCTTGGTTTATTCTTCGTGCATGGACAAACCGAGGTCTCAAAAACATTCTGACGCATCTCAACCGTATGACTGAACACGACCTCACGGGTCAGGCACTGTTAGTTGGGCCGTTGGAAATGAAAGAGATCGCAAATAAACTCAATCAGGTGATTCGTTCAACGAACGAATCAATCGCTCTAGTTACAAGAAACTGTGAAACGCTCTATCAGACTGCCGAAATTAGCCACGGCGCAGCGGAACAATCAAATCAAAGTCTAACAGAACAAAATCAATCGTTGGCAAGTATGATTGCGACCATCAATCAATTGGAAGCTTCAATTCGAGAAATCGCGACGGTGACTGCCGAGTCATACAATGAGTCAACTGCCGCGACACGCTTCTCAACTCAAGGTGTCAATGCAATCGAAGAGAACCAAACACGCTTACGCTCGCTGGCAGATACACTTAACGCCAATGAAGAGTCTATGGTTGAGCTCGATAAAAGGGTGAAACAGATCCGAGAAATGGTTGATCTGATCTCAGGTATCGCAGAAAACACCAATCTTTTGGCGCTCAATGCCGCGATAGAAGCAGCTCGTGCTGGTGAGCAAGGGCGAGGCTTTGCAGTGGTGGCGGACGAAGTACGTAAACTCGCCAGTGATACATCTAATCAGACAACGAATATTCGTGAACGCATGAATCAATTGGTCGCTGCCGCCGAACGTTCGCGCTTGGCGGTTGAGGAATCACGTCAGGAAATGAACAATGCGTTAGAGTCGAGTGAAGTCGTCAAATCTACCTTCAACGATATTGAAGCCGCAGTGACTCACATTCAGACTCGAGTCGAGCAGGTGACTATAGCGACCGAAGAGCAAGAACGAGCTACAGAACACGTCAGTAGTTCGATCTCACTTATTTCCGAGCAGGGGCAACAGACGAAAATGCAGCTTGAATCGATGGTCGAAAGCTCACAACAGGTAGCAGGGATTGCGGGTAATCAGCAGGCGATGCTGCACAAGTATTCGATTTAGCCTCCTACTGGCGTGGCGTATCTTAGTGATTTCTGAATGGTTGCGAGAGCATCTTGTCAATTCTTTGTTCTTGCGCTGAACGGAACGTGGTGATGCCGATTTCGACATCATCATGCCCTAACTTTGGTTGGGCTCGATAAGTGGTGAATATCCGATCCCACACCGATAAAAAGAAGCCAAAGTTAGAATGGGTCTCTTGGGTAATCGTAGAGTGGTGTACTCGGTGCATGTCAGGCGTAACCACCAACTTTCTTAACCATTTATCCCATTTTAGTGGCAAATAAGCGTTACTGTGATTAAACATCGCACTGGCATTGAGAATGATCTCGAAAACCAGTACAGCGATAGGTGGCACGCCAAGTACTAATATGAGCGCAATCTTTATCCACATTGAAAGAAGGATCTCAATCGGGTGGAAACGAGTGCCAGTCGTGACATCTATATCCTGATCAGAATGATGCATTCGGTGTAATCGCCACAGAAGCGGTACCCGATGAAAAACCAAATGTTGTAGATATATCGCTAAGTCGAGAACGATGACCGCAATAAGTAACACGAGTGGTTGAGAAAGCGCAAAAAACTGATTAAACAGCCCGATTTGATGAGATTGAGCATAGTAGGCCGCCTCGATCGCGACGATAGGCATCAATAGGGTTAGGCACAGTGAGTTGAAAGCCACTAAGCCTAGATTGTTAAGCCATCTATAGAATTTATTCTGTGTTAAGCGTTTACGTGGCGTCACCCATTCCCAAAGACCGCAAAGCACAAGGACGCCAACAAAAAAGCTTAATCGAATCAATTCTGGATTTTGCATTGCTACTATTCCTTGCAACTGTTACTTGGGTGAGTAAACTTGCTCAACTTTGACATTATCTACACTGCGCTATGAGAATCCACGCCTTTCATCACTTGTACCAGCAACGCCTCGAACGTTCAACCAAGCCCTTTAATGCACGAGGCAGTAAAGTCGCGCGTTGTCAGTACTGCCAAGTCGCTCAGCAAGATTGTTTGTGTCAACACCAACCGACAGCGAGTACAGAGGTGGCGGTGCTGTTATTACTCTCAGAGAACGAAGTATTTAAGCCGAGTAACACTGGACGCTTAATTTTAGATACGGTGGCAGACGGGCATGCATATCAATGGAGCAGAACGGAGCCTGAAGCGGCAATGTTAGAATTGCTCAATAGCCCAGACTACCAACCGATTCTGGTCTTTCCTGAGCAGTATGTTGAGGATCACTCAAGGTTGGTTGCGAATACGACCACTAGCAGCGATTTGGCTCGAAAACCTTTGTTGGTTTTTCTTGATGGAAGTTGGCGTGAAGCTCGACGCATGTTCAACAAGTCGCCATATTTGAGTCAACTACCCGTTTTATCGATTAGCCCACAGCGAGTCTCGCAATATATGATGCGTCGTTCGGACAATGATCAGCATCTCGCGACGGCGGAAGTGGCGGCACTGGTATTCAAACAGTTAGGCCATGAACAACTGCATAAAACATTGACCATGTGGTTTGAGGTGTTTCGAGAGTCGTATCTCAACAGCAAAACACGCAACAGACGAGACGACACTAAACCGGCATTAAACGAGTACATTATGTCGAGAAACGAGAAATCACTCTAAATAATCAATTCTGGTTGGGCAGAGACTGTTCAGTTGAGCACAACGCAAAGCTAAATTGGTTCTGTATCACAGTTTGTAGGCTTAGCTATATGGATAATGGTGCGATTATACGTTTTCTGATTGATTTTTTCTGGGAGAGATAAGATGTACTACGGCTTTGACGTTGGTGGCACTAAGATTGAATTTGGTGCGTTCAATGAAAAACTGGAGCGAGTGGCTACCGAGCGAGTACCAACGCCAACGGACGACTACGAATTATTGGTTGAAACCATTGCTGGTTTGGTCGCAAAGTACGACCAAGATTTTGGCTGTGAAGGTAAAATTGGTCTTGGTTTACCAGGTATGGAAGACGCTGATGACGCGACTGTACTGACAGTAAACGTGCCTGCGGCTAAAGGCAAACCGCTCCGTTTCGACCTAGAGCGTAAAATTGGCCGTAGTGTAAAAATCGAAAACGACGCAAACTGTTTCGCACTTTCAGAAGCGTGGGATGAAGAACTCAAAGACTCTCCATCGGTTATGGGTCTGATTCTAGGCACAGGTTTCGGTGGCGGGCTTATTTACGACGGCGCGGTTTTTTCGGGACGCAACCACGTAGCTGGTGAGTTGGGTCATATGCGTCTACCGATTGATGCTTGGTTCCACCTTGGTGACAATGCGCCGCTATTAGGCTGCGGGTGTGGTAAGAAAGGCTGTCTAGATAGCTACCTATCAGGTCGTGGTTTTGAACTTATTTATGCGCATTACTTTGGTGAAGAGAAAAAAGCGATCGACATCATCAAAGCGTATGAGCAGGGTGAAGAAAAAGCGTGTGAACATGTTGAGCGATTTATGGAATTGCTTGCGATCTGTTTTGCAAATATCTTCACGGCTAACGACCCACATGTTGTTGCTTTAGGTGGTGGTCTATCAAACTTCGAATTGATTTATCAAGAGATGCCTAAGCGTGTACCGAAATACCTACTTTCGGTAGCAAAATGCCCGAAAATCATTAAAGCGAAACACGGTGATTCGGGCGGTGTACGCGGTGCAGCGTTCCTCAACATCAAATAATAAAAAACGGGGCCATTTGGTCCCGTTTTTTTATTAGCGTTGGTTGATCCGTTTGATCTCGGCTTCAATCTCCTCAAACGGTTGAGGTTTGCTGATTAAGTACCCCTGAATGTAGCGACAGCCCAGTTCTTGAAGCAGAGTCAGTTGTTGTTCATCTTCAACACCTTCCGCGATCACTTCTAGCCCAAGTTGTCGAGCTAACAGGTTCACCGATTTAATTAACACCGCATTATTGAGATTGGTTGAAATATCTCGGACAAAAGAGCGATCGATTTTTAGGATATCAATCGAGTTCTTCATTAAGTTAGAGAATGATGCATAGCCAGTACCAAAGTCATCCAACGCGACTTTAACGCCTTTCATGCGCAACACACTGAGAAGATCCTGAACATGTGGTTTATCTTCAAGAGGGATAGACTCGGTGACCTCGATAATGATGTCCTTCTCAGACAAACCTGACTGACCAATGATGTTCAAGATCGAACAGTTGGATGGGTCTTCTTCGCTCAGTTCATCGATAGAACGGTTAATCGACATCAAAATATTTTCGTAGCCGCGAGATTTTAAACGTTGCAGATCCTGACAGGACTTCTCCAATACAATTTCGCCAAGCTGGAAAATATAGCCAAGATTTTCAGCGATAGGGATGAACTCGAATGGAGAGATAATCTCACCATCTTCGGTCCAGCGTGCAAGAGCTTCGAGTTTGACCACCTTTTTACTGTTCAAATCGTAAATTGGCTGATAGTGAACATCAATGCGTTTTTCGTCGATGGCTTTCTTGAGTCGTGCACCAAGCGAATACTGTCTTGCCACTCGTTTTTCCAACTGAGTGGAATAGATAGAGGTCGATGGAGTAGGGTCGCTCTTGGCTTCTCTTAGCGCATAGTAGGCCTGTTTTATCGGGTGTGTTTTGCTTTCAAACTCACTGATATTTGAGCAACCGATATTCACCGCAAGTTCAATTTCATAATTATCAATCACGACACTTGTTTCGATTTTAGAGCGAACAAAGCTAACGAATTTATTGACCCCCTCGAGGGTGTCTTGAGTAAAGCTCAGTGCAAACTGATCTGGGCCATATCGACAGATGTTAATCTGATTGGTATCAAAGTTGGTCGCCAGCGTATGACCAACATGGACGAGAACCTTATTACCAAAGGACTCTCCGTACATATTATTGATTGACGAAAAACGTTTTAGATCGAGAATGATGACCGTTTGATTGTCGGTCTTTGACAAGGCATTAATAAAGCTTTCTCGAGTTTGTAGCCCCGTAAAATCATGTTCGTTTTTGTAGTTGTTTAGCTCACTTTCAATTGATTTTAGCTCGCTAAGATCTTCGAATGTCGCGATGTAGTTCTGTATTTCGCCAACTCGGTTTCGTAACACATAGATACTGAGTTTTTCGGGATAAACGGCGCCAAATTTCGTTTGGTTCCAGACCTCGCCGCTCCAGTGCCCCTGTTCATGAAGCTCAGCCCACATCTTTTGATAAAAGCTCGCAGGATGGAGGCTAGAACTCAAGATAGAAGGCGATTCGCCCTCTAGCTCGGCAAAAGTATAGCCGGTAATATCTTCCACTTTAGAGTTGGTACTGATAATACGGTTGTGCTTGTCGGTAATTAATACGCCGTTACTAGAGAGGTCGACGATCTTTTGCGCGATGGTAAAGTCAGCTTCTAATTGAGAAATATCTGTCGTATTTCGTATGTTGCCTACGACCTTGGTCAATTCACCTAACTCATTGAATTTTTTAATGTAGCTAATTTCGAACTGCTTATTGATCGGGCACATTTCTCGATAAACAGTGAGAGTCTTAGCTTCACTCCCAGAGCTTACATCAAGCATGAAGCGATCTAAGCTGATTTTACTCTTAAAGATATAGAGGCGGAAAAAATCAGCAAATTGTAGTCGTTGATCCGGTGTCATGCCCGTCATATTGGCGAGATTTTTAGAGTAGCTAAAATGGTTATGAGTAATATCCCATGTCCATGAACCACTTTGCGTTAATTGCTCTGAACGTTCAAATTGTTCCAATAGCTTATCTTTTTGACCAGCAAGGCGTTGCTGAATGATTGACTTACCGATCAGAAAACCGATGGTTTCTAGCCAAGTCTTATCAAAAGATATATCGGGTAAATCGGTGTCATACATGAGTGCGATAACGCCAACCACTTTGCCACTGCGCGACTGAATAGGAATGCCGAGATAACTGTGCGCATTGATTATCTGTAAGATGGCATCATCAGGGAAAAGTTGTTGAATTTTCTCTTTGTAGACACAGATTTCTCGGTTATCCAGCACCAGTTCACACGGAGTACCACCTAAAGAATAGGTGATGTTTTCCGCTAGCTCGCCGTGGTGCAAGTAACAGTGAGAATGAGCAATGTTCTGCTCAAGATCATACTCAGCAATCAAACAGTGTTGTGGTTTATAGCGTAAATAGACGTCTTGTAGACAACGGTGGTAAAGCTCTTGTTCATTTCTTGAATCGATGACTTTTGTAATGAGCGATTCCATTGGAAGGGGCCAATCCTTGTTAAGTATTATGTTCTATTTTTATGGTTTATAGGGTTGGCATAAATATTCACACAGGTGCCATTAATTGTATATGTACAATGTACGGTTTTGTGAGGGAAATGTTGTCAAAATATAAAATTATCAGTTGATTCAACTGGATGGAACGTCGCGGCCTAAACATTACGGTCTAATAATTCTAGTATAATTACTCAACTTTGTTTTAAACAACGGCCTTATATTGGGTTAGTTAGTCTTGTCTAAGGAAGAAGAAAGGAGAAAGAACAAAGGCTGGAAAGCCAGCCTTTTAAACGAGGGGATTACGAATTCTTCTTTCCTACACCAAGGTTCTCTTTCTGAGCCAAAGTGATTTTACTAAAGCCAAGTTTTTTAAAGTGATTATCACGATAATTGCGAACGGCTTTGGTGTCTGAAATCGCTTCGATTTGCTGCTCCATTTTTAGGTATGCCGAAATATCAATACCTTCAGCTTCTGCCACTGCCTCGTGAATGTTTCTGTGTTTCTCGTAAGAAAAAGCCAGTGTTTTGTCTTGGTCTTTGTAGGTATATAGGATTGTACGAGCCATAAATATTCAACCGTCTATAAAATAAAGAGGCCAGCTATGCTGGCCCCTGAATGGATTGCTAGATTCTGCCTTGAAGTGGGATGATTGTCACGCTTTCTCCGACTTTAACAGTGTCAACAGCAGGGGATATTTCGATTAAGCAGTTGGCTTCAC
This sequence comes from Vibrio sp. TRT 1302, assembly GCF_050113875.1. NCBI lineage: Bacteria > Pseudomonadati > Pseudomonadota > Gammaproteobacteria > Vibrionales > Vibrionaceae > Vibrio > Vibrio sp. TRT 1302. The sequence goes on from NZ_JBNJOF010000001.1 coordinate 35,698, forward strand.
TCATTGAGCGAAGAATACCTGAACCTTGCTTGCCCGTTGTTGCGACGGTTAAATGGCCACGAGAATCAAATTGATAGATGCCGCGACTAAACTCTGTGCGTCCTTGGCGAGAACGTAAGGGTTCAGTGGCGATCGCCTTAATCTTTAATGGCTGCCAGTCAAGTTCGCCTTGCATTTTGCGTATCGCTGGTTCGACGAAATTAATGAATGACACCATAACCGCCACTGGATTACCAGGTAAACCAAAGAAAGGTTTCTCGCTAATCTTTCCGAAAGCGAGTGGGCGACCCGGACGCATGTTGATACGCCAAAAATCAATACTACCTAGTTGTTCAAGGGCGAGTTTAATGTAATCGGCATCGCCGACAGAGACTCCACCGGAAGTGATTACAACGTCTGCTTGCTGAGCTGCGCGTTCAAGCGCTTCAACCATCGTCTGCTGGTCGTCCTCAAGAATGCCAAAATCCAAAATTTCGCAACCAAGATTTTGAAGTAAACCCATGATGGTGAAACGATTTGAATCGAATATAGAGTGAGCTTTTTGCTCACTCCCTGGGGCTTGAACTTCATCACCTGTTGAGAAAACAGCGACTTTAAGCTTACGGTAGACTTGGCATTCACCGTAACCAAGAGAGGCGATCATTCCCATCTCAGCAGAAGAGAGGCGCTGACCAAGAGAAAAGACATCACTTCCCGCCGCTAGATCTTCACCTGCAAGACGTACATTCTGACCTTGTTTAATTGAAGCATTAGGGAACGTGACGCCGTCACTGTCTTCGGTGGCTTGTTCACGCATGACAACTGTGTCGGCAAATTCTGGTGTCGGCGCACCTGTCATGATTTTTACCGCTTGACCTTTTTGTATAGGTTGTTGGTAAGCATGACCTGCGAGTACTTCAGCCACGACTTGGTAGTGCTGACGATCGAGGTCATCACCACGAATCGCGTAACCGTCCATTGCGGAATTGGTGTATTGAGGCACATTGACCGGTGAAATGATATTGTTCGATAAAACTCGGCCAAAACAAGATTCCACCGCGCACGGCTCATGCTCAGTGACGGTATTGACAAGTGACAGAATTTTTTCTTGTCCTTGTGTGACAGAAAGATACGCAGGGGAGAGGGTGTCACAACATGCCGCCACATGGTTTGGTTGGATACCATTTTGTGCGTACTGAATGACAAACTGAGCAATTGCATCAAGGTCATTGATATCCATTTGTGGCAGCTCGGTATCATTGACTGGCGTATCCGACGCAATGGCAATGATGTTAGTGTCATTTGGATACAACCAAGGTTTACCCACAACTTCGCGATGCAATTCAATCTTAGGAAATGCGATGTTTTTACAGCCTTCAACCAAAATGATATCGAGTTTATCGGTATCAAAACGTGTCAGTAGGTATTGAAATTCTGATTCTTCCTCAGGTGTCTCCGTCATCAGTGCGTAACGATTACGAGAAGAAATCAACATTTGCGATGCGCCTGCTTTACGAAGACGATAACTATCTTTGCCTTCTTTATCGACGTCAAAGTTGTGGTGAGCGTGTTTCAGCATACCAATACGCAAGCCGGTGGTCGTGAGCTTTGGCAATAGCGCTTCAAGGAGCGTCGTTTTACCTGTGCCGGAATAGGCAGCAAAACCTAGAATAGGAATGGGTGTTTGTTCAATCATCAGTTAATGGTACCGAATTGAGCCAGCTCTTCTGGTGTGTTCAAATTAACAAAACAGTTTGGTGAATCGCTAAAGTCGACATACTGGGTATGGCACTCTTTATAAAGTAGAATGATTTTGCGATCACCACGCTCTAAGAAAGCGGTTAATTTTGGAAGAACTCTTTTGTGATAAAGGGTGAAAACCGGCTGTTGGTGATCACCATCGTGAGCAACAAGAATGTCCGTCTCGTCAGTAACAGAAGCGCAAAAACGCTCGACGAGGTCATCATTGATGAGTGGACTGTCACAAGGGACGAATCCTACCCAGTCTGTTGGAGCGTTGAGCAATCCCGCATGGATACCGCCCATCGGTCCAGGATAGTCTTTAAATTGATCACTAAATACTTCGCCGAACTGAGTATAAATACTCTGATTTCGGTTAGCGTTAATCATGATGCGCTCAGTCTGAGGAGTGAGACGCTCGATAACGTGTTGAATGAGTGGTTTGTCATTCAGTTGGACAAGCCCTTTGTCTTGTCCGCCCATACGGGTTGCTTGTCCACCAGCTAAAATGACCCAGCTAGTTTGCATTGGAAGAAGCATAATTAGTTTGTAACTCTTTGTCGGTTATTACTTGAAGCAGAGGAGACTCTACCAAAGTGGCTTCTTTTATCCACCATTGTTTGCGGCATAAAGCGGTCAAGGCGTTTTGCTGGTGACTGGTTATCACTAAACTTGACCCACGTTCGAGAAGATCTTGCGCCATAATCACCAAACGGTCGATCGATTCTTGATCTAAAGAAGCACTGGGTTCGTCCATCAGCAAAATCGAAGGCTTTAGAATCCACGCTCGTGCCATTGCAACGCGCTGCTTTTCGCCCCCCGACAGCACTGAGATGTGTTCGTCTGCAAGAGTTTCTAAGCCTACCATGCGCAGTGCCGTAATAACTTGAGCTCGCTTATCTTTTGCTGTTTCTTTTTGATAGCGAATACCGTATGCGACATTCTGGTATACCGTACCATCAAACAAATAGGGAGACTGATGGAGGTAGATAACATTTTTTCGCCCCGATCGCGAAAACAGTTTATTGCGCCACGAGTCACTGGGGGCGACAACTTTACCCGTGGTGGGTTTGATCAACCCAGAAAGGATTTTTAGTAGGGTAGTTTTACCGACACCATTATCTCCTTTTAGATATATGGCGTCGTTTGGACCAATATTCAAAGTAGGGATGTGAAATAGCACGCGCTCTTTGAAGCGCATAGAAAGTTGCTGTGCCGTTATTTTAATAGTCATACAGCGCCCTTAAGTTCTGAGGTAGCCTTTGCCACGCATACTGGTAAGCAAAAAGTTTAATACTAAGGCTAGAGTCAGTAACACAATGCCTAATGCGACACCTTGCGCAAAGGCACCCTTGTGGCTTTCCATAGCAATCGCTGTCGGTATGTTGCGAGTGATGCCCATAATGTTGCCACCAACCATAGTCGAGCAACCCACCTCGGTCACGATGCGCGAGAAGGCAGCAATAGTGGCTGCGAGAAGCGGGAAACGTGTTTCCCAAATCATTGTCCCAACGATGCGAGGTATCGAAGCCCCGAGCGTGATTGATGTTTCAACCGCTCGTCGGTCACTAGACTGAAGTGCGCCATGCATCATTGAAACCAGTACCGGAAAACCGATAAGCATCTGACCAACAATCATCGCTTTCTGAGTGAATAGCATCTGCCAGTCCCCAAGAGGGCCTGCACGTGACAGTAGCATGTAGAGCAGCAATCCAATCACAACGGTTGGAATAGCCTGAAGCGTATTGACCAGCGAAAGAAAAAGCCATTTTCCCCTGAACTCTGTGTACGCGAGAACAAAAGAGAAAATGATTGCTGGTAACAGCACGATCGAGATCGCAGACAATGAAACACTAAAGGAGACCGCGACGATCTCCCAAAGCTCTCTATCGAGGCTCACCAATAAGGCGAGCGCATCGAGGGTGGTTTGCCATAGGCTCATCGAAAATTATTTCTCGTTAGCGTTGGCGACAAACAGTTGCTTACCATTGAGTTTGAATTCATTGATCAGTTGTTGTCCTTTTGGATTGACAAGCCAGTCACTGAACTCCTTGGCACCTTGGTAGTTGATGCTAGGGTAGCGCTCAGGGTTAACAAGAATAACTTGGTATGGGTTAAACAACTTTTTATCGCCTTGGAACAACACTTCTAGATCAAGTTTGTTGTTATAGGCTAACCAAGTACCACGGTCGGTCATCGTGTAACCTTGCATCTCATTGGCCATATTTAGCGTTGGCCCCATACCTTGGCCCACACTACGGTAGCCGCCAAAGTTGGGCTCCATTTTTGTTTGTTGCCAAATGCCTTTTTCTTTTTTATGTGTGCCAGAATCATCACCGCGAGATACAAAAGTAGCGTTCATGGTTGCAATACTTTTGAACACTTCAGCAACGTCTTTCTGCTGAGCAATTTTTGCAGGATCTGAATGAGGACCGACAATAACGAAATCATTATACATCAGCTTGCGCGGTAGTACGCCATAGCCTTTTTCTACGAAGTTTGCTTCTGCTTTCGGTGCGTGAGTCATAACCAAATCTACGTCACCGTTCTCACCCATTTTAAGGGCTTTACCCGTTCCGGCAGCGATGACGTCGACTTTATAACCAGTATCTTGTTCAAATTTAGGTAGTAGGTAGTCAAGTAGGCCTGAGTGATACGTGCTAGTTGTGGTCGCGAGACGAACATGAGGCACTTCATCGGCAGATGAAGCGGAGTAACTGACTAGGGCTAAAGACGCTGTTGCTAATGTAAAAGAGATTGCTTTCATAGTGTTTATTAATCCATTCTATTTATCATTTGATAGGTATATTGATACCTTATCGCTGCCAACTCTGCCGTGTTATAAATTGGCATGCATATATAGCAATCTTGATGCCAAAAAAATGCGATCTTTTTCAAATGAATTATCAATAAGTTAGAAGGAAAAAGTTTGATGGGGGACAAAATGTCTCACATTAACTATAACCAATCTTTGGAAACTTGGTACACTCTGTCCCAATAGTCACACAGTAATAGTGGAATACAATGCCTCCTTCATTCGACCCTAATAAAGCTTCACAATATCAAGCATTTTCCGTTCTTGTCGTTGACGACGAGGCGGGAATGCAAGCGATATTAAACAAAGCACTAAGTAAATGGTTTTCAAAAGTGGATTGCGCTGGAAGTATCGAAGAGGCAGAGACGCTCAGATGCGCCAATCATTATGATTTGATCATTTTGGATATCAATTTACCAGGTCGTTCAGGTATTGAGTGGGAAGAAGCGTTTTACGACGATGATAAAAAAGCCGACGTGATATTTATGACAGGGTATGCCGACTTAGATACCGCTATTTCGGCGATCAAGCTCGGCGCGACAGACTTTATTCTTAAGCCGTTTAACTTGGAACAAATGCTTAACGCTGTTCAACGTTGTATGGACAAACGTCTTGAACAACGCCATCAGTTTGCGCTTCGTCATGACTTTAAGCGCCATATCGCGACTGATATCGTTGGTGGTTCCGACAAAACCAAACAACTGAAACAACTCATTACTCAATTTGCGCCTTCACGTGCGTCCGTTCTCATTGAAGGCGAATCAGGAACGGGGAAAGAACTGGTGGCTAGGGGCGTGCATGACGCGAGTCAGCGTACTGGACCTTTTGTTCCCATCAACTGTGGCGCGATTGCCCCTGAATTATTAGAGAGTGAACTGTTTGGTCATACCGCGGGCGCTTTTACAGGGGCAAAACGCAGTCGTGAAGGCTTATTCCGTGTCGCCAATGGGGGGACGCTGTTTTTAGATGAAATTGGCGAGATGCCGCTTCCAATGCAGTCGGCGTTACTGAGGGTGTTGGAACAGAGAACAATTCGCCCAGTGGGAAGTGAGAAGGAAGTGGCGGTCGACGTGCGAGTGGTGGCTGCGACGAACCGTAATCTTCAAGAAGAAGTCAACAAAGGGCATTTTCGATCGGATCTCTACTATCGCCTTAACGTGTTAAAAATTGATGTCGCACCGCTGAGAGAACGTAAGACGGACTTGATTGAGTTGGTACCTTTCTTTACTAAAAAGCTCGCCGCTGAGTTGGCAATGCCCGACCCTAAGTGGGCCCATGAAGATGTTCTGGCGATGAATGAGTATGATTGGCCAGGTAACATCCGTGAACTCAAGAACCTGATCGAACGCTGTATTCTGCTAGGAAAACCACCTGCTCATTACTGGCGTGAGATACATGGCGATGCTTACAAACCTTCGGTTTCGATGAATGTATCAAGTGGTGTCGAGTTAATCGAACTGGCTGGCGACTCCAATAAGGGGGTTGGCTATCCAAACAGCTGGGCGCTAAAGGATGTTGAAAAAGCACATATCATGCAGTTGGTTGACTACCATGATGGTAACAAATCCGCCGCAGCACGTGATTTGGGCGTTGCTCGTAAGACACTAGAGCGTAAATACAAAGAGTGGGATGGCGAGGAGTCGACGTATGCCGAGTAGAGCATCACGTTGGTCTCTGTGGTCAAAATGGCGCTATCGCTTTAAAACTATGGTGCGATATAGGCTGATGATCCTCACCTCTGCGCCGATATTTTTGACTCTGGTCGCTCTGATTGGAATTACCATCTACTGGTCGATTCATTACACGTGGCAAAGCGCGTTGATAGATGTTTCTGAACGTTTAGGCGTGGCAGAGAACAGCATTGAACTGATTCAGGAACGTCAAGCGAATCACGTCAAAGCATTTGCGAACTCTTACGACTTTGTAACCAGAGTGGCCAACAGCGAGATGTCCGAAGCAGATTTGCAACAATGGGTGTCTGACCAGCGTATCGAATATAAGTTGGATTTTTTACGGTTTCATCGTGTAGATAGCCTAGTCAATAAGTTTCGTTTTATGGATCTCACTCGCCGTGAATCCTTCTTCGACGTACTCACTCAGCAAGAACTCAATACATTAGGGGCGGATTTAGTAAAACGAGCTCAGACGCCGATTCTAAATAGTAGCGAGATAGAAGGACGTGGTTTAGTTAGTCGAACCGTGATCCCTATTCACAACAAGACCAATGATATTATTGGTTTTCTGGATGGAGGATTGCTGCTTAACAACAGCACCGCTTTGGTTGATACCATTCGTGATTTAATCTATCCATCGAAACAAGATAGCTTGCGTCCCGTGGGAACACTCACGGTCTTCTTGGACGACCTCCGAATCAGTACCAACGTTCCCTTAGACAGTGATGACCGCTTGGGGCGCGCCATCGGTACGCGCGTTTCCGATGAAGTCAAACGCACGGTACTCATCAATGGTGAGGAGTGGGTTGACTTAGCCTTTGTATACGACGCTTGGTATATCACGGCTTATCAGCCACTGCATGATCAATATGACAATGTGATTGGTATGCTTTATACCGGCTACCTGCTATGGCCGTTTGTCACCACCTATATGACCAACATCGCTGAGATCTCGATAACGACCTTGTTCCTGCTGCTCATTTCTAGCTTATTGGTCTATCGCGGTTCAAGAGATCTGTTTATTCCTATTGAGCACATTCACCGCGTCGTTAAGATGATCCAGTTAGGTAAGGAGACCCGTATTGGTCCACTCGGTTTGGATGAGAACCATGAACTGGCACAATTAGCTAAGCAATTCGACAACATGCTTGATCTGCTCAAACAGCGCAAAAATGAATTGATGCGAGCGGCAAATGAACTTGAGTGTAAAGTTCAAGATCGCACCGCCAGCTTGAAAGAGAAAACGGAGGAGCTGGAACTTCATATCAAGCTACTCAACCAAACTCGAGACAAGTTGGTGGTCAATGAGAAATTAGCCGCGCTTGGCGAATTGACCGCGGGTATTGCACATGAAATCAATAATCCAACAGCGGTGATTCTGGGAAATGTGGAGTTAATGCAGTTTGAACTGGGTGATGAATCTAATCGAGTCAAAGAAGAGATTGAAGCGATTCATGCTCAGATAGATCGTATCCGAAACATTACTCGCAGCTTGCTGCAATACAGCCGCCAAGGGGGAGTTCAGGATGAGATTACATGGCAACATGTTAACCCAATTGTTGAGGAGAGCATCACTCTCGTTAAGACGGGAACCAAAAAACGCGGTGTAGAGTTTGAGACTCACCTCTCTGCTCATACCTCGGTTGAGGTTAACCGTCACCAGCTGTTGCAGATACTGGTCAACTTGCAGATGAATGGTATCCATGCAATGAAGGGGACAGGGCGACTTATCATATCAACAGAAGACTGGATGGAAGGCGACAAATCCGTCGGCGCTATTATTCATGTTAGAGATGAAGGATGTGGTATCAAAGAGGAGAATCTAAAGCGAATCTTCTCGCCGTTTTACACCACCAAGCGCGATGGTACGGGGTTGGGGCTTTCCGTATCGCAGAGTATCCTCAGCCAATCCGGTGGGGAACTAAAAGTCACGTCTGAGTGGGGCAAAGGGAGTTGTTTTAGTGTCTATTTACCCGAGCGTGCCGAGCCCAAACTAAAGATTACCAATCTATAAAAAAGGCCAGTGCGAGTATCGTACTGGCCTTTTCGATCGGCGTTGTTAATTGGCGTTAACTGCAATTTTTGGCGGACGAATACCGTGCTTTTTGAACTCTTTCATCACTCGTAGAGTAATGTCGGTTTCAAACAGCTTTTCGTATGCGGTATCAACCACGTACGCCTTACACGTCAACTGAATGGCTAAGTAGTTATCTGTGATGGTTTGTTTGACCAGTACCGTTACAGGCTTAGGTAAGTGTATGTAGCGACTTGATGACGCCGCTTCTTGAATCAGATCACGAGCGAGCGTAATGTCTTCATCAAGCCCAACATAGAATGGGATAACAACCTGCATATCAAGAGCACCATAGTTTCCGCTCACCGTCACTTCGTTGAGGAACTTGTTGTTCGGAATGGTGATGATGTCGTCGTTAAGAGTACGCATACGAACTGAACGTAACCCAATCGCAATAATGTCGCCGTAGTTACCCTCAAATGTGACGCGGTCACCAACCTGAAACGGTCGATCGACCATCACAGTCATGCCTGCGATAAACGACGCAGCAAGGTCTTTCAGCGCAAAGCCCACGGATACAGCGAGTGTACCGCCAATCAATGCGAGTATTTGGTCATTGATGCGGAAACTCATCATAAACACCAAGATACCCGCACTCATGTAGATAAAGAACTGCATAAATGACTGAAGTTTTTGCAGCAGCATTCTGTATTGAGCAAACTGACCACCAATGCTTTCAACCATGGAGTTGATGAACTTCAGCAATAGCCATGTGGCGATGATGATCAGCAGCGAGAAGAACACACCGCTCCAACGAATCAGACTGGCAATTTGACCGATGTTTTCGACGCTGGCCACTTCTTCAGTGGCAAAAGCAGGGTGGATGACCAGCAATCCAAGCAAGACAATTAGAATTTTTTTCATGTTACTTCACCAATAAATGCTGACGGTCGAGAACATTGGTTATATGACGGAACCAGTGATCGGAAACACGCGCTTTGTCTTCTAGCCACTCAATGTAACCGCGGCTCTGGAAGTAACGCAGTGTGCCGGTGATCTCGGCAATGCTCAACTGAGTACATTCGGACAGTATCTCTGGAGAAGCGATCTCCAATTGAACGATAGAGCGCAGCACAGCCAACATAGGTTTGGGCATTTTCTCCAACTCTTGTGATTCAGGAGCGCGGAATAGGCGAATATAAACCTGCTCAGTCTCTTTATCGCGGTTTAATGACAACCTAAAAAAGCGCAGCGCGACGGTAGGGTTGCCATCAGAGTAATGCCATAGAATTCGGTAGAATCCTTGTTTAGCACGCTCTTCTTCGGTGACCTCTTCCTGATCCCACTGTTTGGGAACTACTAAACCCTCAAACGAAATCTGCTTCTGTTCAGGTTGGTTGATCCGGGTATCGAGTAACTGGTGGATCTGTTTCTCTGTCCAACGAGGCAGGAAAGAGACCAAATCAAACAGCAGACGTTCACCACGAGCACGATCGACAAAACGCCAGCTGGCTTTCTCAATTGCGATAACAACGCGATGGTTCTTTTTAGAACGACGCAAGAGGTTAGTAAGACGAATCAGATCAGTCAGTCCTCCGACCATTGGTTTCACAAGTCGTTGAGCGTTATCCACGGCAATTAAGTAAGTGGTGTCACTTTTTCGCAATTGAGACAAGATTTGAATCTCTGTTGCGTCTTCTTCTAGGCCAAGGCTGACGGCCAAATGCGCGAGCAATTCGCTGTACCCCGAGTAAGGACAACTGAGATACATAGGCTCGGCATTTTTCACTTTATTAAGAAGCCCACGCAGGAGTGTTGTGGTTCCAACGCCACGTTCACCCGACACTACGCATATCGCCGGACTGTCGCTCATCAAATACTTAGACAACTGCTTAATTTCATCACCCGCATAGTCGATGATGGTGCTGTCAAAACTCCCAGGTGAAACGTACTCAAACGTCTCATTACCTTTAACACGTACTAAGTTGCTTTGGCCGTTGCTGTTTCCAGTTTGCTTAGCGACCTCAATACGGAACAGGTAGGCGAGTGCTTGACTGAAAAAACTGTAGTTTGAAAGCGCAGAGACGAGCCTATGTTTGAAGTGGTGAATGATTAACCACACCATTGCCATCGCTGTTGCAGGAATACTCAGTAGCAAGGCATCTTTACGGCTTACTGCCCAATTAACCCATACTGGTCGGTCGGTTAATGGCTCAACCGTCGCGAATACTTTGCTACGCCACAAACGCAAAATGGATAAGGTCACCAAAACAAACCAAGCGTAAAGGGCGCTATATATCCAATAGTAAATGGTTCCTTTACCGAGGGTGCGCATTGAGATTTGTAAGATCACACCAGCGACAATGGCGCTCCAGACGTAGCGTCGAATGGTCGAGAGTCTCAAAGCAACAACTTCTGGATTCGATGAGCGACTATTGCGATACGCAAACTCTAGAATAAAGCTGATCGCTATGGAGCCACCGAGCACCCACCAAGTAAATATCTCTAAGATAATCAGGTGCTGAAGACTTGGAATACCGGAAAGTACACGTAGTGATAAGGTAATCGCGATCAGGAAAGCGATCGCTCTGTTAGCACGACTGATATACCAGATAAGGCGAACCCACAATGCAGGCTTAGCTTTCGACTCAAGCTGAGTTTCTTTGAATAGATGAATCAAGCGCTTGCTGTTTGCTAGCCACCAGACCAGACCAAAATAGATAAACAGTACTTTCAACCCGGCCCAAATGACAGGAATCGGTGAGATCAGGACTTCGCCAAGCAGTGATTTAAAACTGCGTAGCTGAAAATAGATCCAGTATTCAAGGTTAAGCTGGGTTTGATGCCATTCCTGCTTAAACTGAGTTACCCCGTAAGGGCCGAATCCCGTTAGCTTGTCACGGTTAACTGAATCGGTCAGGACAAGCAGTTGCTCCTTACTTTTTCCAAGACTGGTTAACGTCAGATAACTGGATTCCGTGTCAAACCAAGCATCGTCACCACCTTGATTGCGGAAAGTCGCGAGGTTTTTCTGGAAATGATCAACCTGTTTTCGCTGCTCAGTAAGAACGGCATCAAGTAGCTGGTTGACCTTTCTTCTATCTTGAGCCGTCATAAACAAAGCTTCAGGAAGGTTCGCTATTTCTTGTTCAATGTCGCTACTGACACTGTCCACCTGAGGAATTGCCTTGAGATCATACTGCCAAGCTGCCAAAGCAGGAAGCGCAGTAATCAAGCTAGCCATACATAAAAAGCGTACGATTAAACGCATAAAAATCTCTTATAACTTATGAGGTTAGAGTTAGTTTAGTAGTTTTAGAAATGAAAGCGAGTGAAACACCCACTTATTTGAGCTGCAAAACTATATTCTTAACTTTGCGTCAAGTGTCATACCGATGTCATTAATCATAGTGATCCGATAATTGAGAGAATCCTTACAGTGCAGTCACTTACCGAAGTAAATTCAACAATCAGCTCAGTTAAGAGTATTCCTACAATGTCAGCTAGTACACTAGTGCATGAGTAGAGTAAATGCTCAAATTTGGAATGTCACTTTACTGATTAATGTAAATACATAGATAGAGAAATTTTGTAATTTTGAGTCTCAAAATAACTTATTTATAAAATGGATGACTCAGCATGAAAAAGATAATTCTAGCGACTGTATTGATGGCAGTAAGTGGCTCAACGTTCGCTTCAGACTTTATAAACTTAGATGTCGCAGGACCGCGTTTCGGTTTCCAGACGGTGAACTCAGAGCTTGAACTATCAGGGAATAACATTCAGGACACGACGGTCAAAGGTGATATGGATGGGGTAGAAGTTGGCTTCGATTTTAACCGAGTATTCGGTACCACCTTCTCATACAGCAAAGGGGATGATAACGGCTCTGACTACGACGATGTTCGAGCGGCTGGTGAATTTGGATATACCTTCTTCTTTGATGATGAAAAAGAGTTTTCAATTAAGCCTTACGGCTCTATTGGTTGGGAGAAGGCAAACATCAAAGATAACTCGCAACTCAGTTTTGACGCGTCAATGTCTGGCCTGACTGCGGGTATCGGTGCGCGAGCAACAATCTTCAAGTACGGGTATGTCGGTGTCGAGTACACAGCTCTGACTGGCAAGATAATTGGAATCGACACAACATTGACCAATGCGCGAGTTTCAGTCGGTGGCCGAGTTACCTTCTAAACCCACTGAGTATTGCCAATAAATTGAAGGAGCCGTTAAGCGATTAACGGCTCCTTTTTGATATATCTGCAACATGTTATGTAGTTCACACTTCTTACCTGTTACAATAGCGCCAAATTTACATCAATACATTTAGTAATTAGCCATATCGTTTTGATTATTAAGGCTAATTCATTAGGGGGATAGTCCTATCATAAGTACAGCTAATATCACTCAGCAATTTGGCGCTAAGCCGCTGTTTGAAAACATTTCGGTAAAATTCGGTGAAGGTAACCGCTACGGCCTGATTGGTGCCAATGGATGTGGTAAGTCAACCTTTATGAAGATCCTTAGCGGAGAACTTGAGCCGACTGGTGGTAACGTAAGTTACGATCCTAACGAACGTGTGGCAAAGCTGAATCAGGACCAGTTCGCTTATGAAGAGTTCACGGTAATCGATACGGTTATCATGGGCTATAAAGAACTTTGGAAAGTTAAGCAAGAACGTGACCGCATCTATTCATTGCCAGAAATGAGCGAAGAAGAGGGCATGTTAGTTGCGGATTTAGAAGTTCAGTTCGCTGAAATGGATGGCTACATGGCCGATTCTAAAGCGGGTGAATTGCTTCTTGCTGTGGGTATTCCAGAAGAACAGCACTATGGATTGATGAGCGAAGTAGCACCTGGTTGGAAGCTACGTGTTCTTCTTGCTCAGGTTCTGTTTGCAGACCCGCATATCATGCTGCTTGACGAACCAACCAACAACTTGGATATGGACACTATCCGTTGGTTAGAAGATACGCTAAACCAACGCAACTGTACGATGATCATTATCTCGCACGACCGTCACTTCCTAAACTCTGTATGTACGCATATGGCGGATCTGGATTACGGTGAATTACGAATCTATCCGGGCAACTACGATGAGTACATGACCGCGGCTTCACAAGCACGTGATCGTCTACTGTCTGACAATGCGAAGAAGAAAGCTCAGATCGCTGAACTACAGACCTTCGTCGCACGTTTCTCGGCTAACGCATCTAAAGCTAAACAAGCGACTTCTCGTGCTAAGCAGATCGACAAGATCCAACTGGCAGAAGTAAAAGCATCGAGCCGTCAAAACCCATTTATTCGTTTTGAACAATCGAAAGAGTTGTTCCGTAATGCACTGATCGTTGAAAATCTGAGCCAAGGTTTTGAAGAAGATCTGTTTAGTGATTTCAACGCTATATTCGAAGTGGGTGAGCGTGTTGCTATCATCGGTGAAAACGGTGTCGGTAAAACCACACTACTGAATACACTAGCGGGTGTACTAGAGCCTCGCACAGGTGAATTTAAGTGGTCAGAAAATGCTAACATCAGTTACTACGCTCAAGATCATGCTCATGACTTTGAAGAAGATATGAACCTGATGGATTGGATGGGCCAGTGGCGTCAAGCGGGAGATGATGAACAAGTTATCCGTAGTTTCCTTGGTCGCATGCTGTTCTCTCAAGATGACATCAAGAAGTCAGTGAAAGTACTCTCTGGTGGTGAACAGGGGCGTATGTTGCTTGGCAAGATCATGATGCACAAACCGAATATGCTGTTAATGGACGAACCGACAAACCACATGGATATGGAGTCGATCGAATCGCTTAACAACGCGCTTGAGCAGTACAAAGGTACGTTATTCTTCGTGTCGCATGACCGAGTATTTGTAGACTCACTGGCTACTCGAATTATTGAAATCAAGAACAACAAAATTACTGATTTCAAAGGAACGTATTCAGAGTTCCTTAAAGCTCGTGGTATCGAGGGATAATTCTCTCCAGCCAGACAAGTATAAGCCTCCTTTCGGAGGCTTTTTTATATCAATACTTAAATTGCGCCACAATTCTCTCGAGTTTTTGGCTGACACCTGAAACTTGCTCACTACACTTCACTGAGCCTGATACCACCTGATAGGTGTCATTGGCCAAATGTGCAATCTCTGTAATGTTTCGGTCGATTTCACTCGATACCATTGATTGCTCTTCAGAAGCCGTCGCAATTTGGGTGTTCATATCGAACATTTCACTGATCTGCTCACTGATCCTCTCTATCGCATTTACTGCCTGATGGGTATGATGATTGGTTGTACGAGCTTGTTCAGCACTGGAAGCCATCGCTTGTGCTGTCACTGAAATACCTTGTGTTAATCCCTGAATCGTCGCTTCGATTTGCTGAGTGGAATTGTTAGTTAGATGGGATAACTGGCGTACCTCATCCGCAACCACAGCAAATCCACGTCCACTTTCACCGGCTCTTGCTGCTTCAATCGCTGCATTAAGGGCGAGGAGATTGGTTTGCTCGGCGATACCTTGAATGGTGGCAATCACTTGATTGATCTCTCGGCTCTGTTCTTCGAGAGCCATGATTTTCGATTGTGACTCCTCAATGCTTTCAGCTAACGAGTCGATACGTCTGCCAGTCTCATGGGTCAGCTCTAGTGCGTTCACTGCTTCACTACTGACATGCTGCGCGTTACTTGCTGCTGACTCGATATTTGCTGTGATTTCGTTGGTTGTCATCACCAATTCATTGACAGCGGTTGCCACCGATTCCGACTCCAGTTTTTGCTGCTCCGCATTTCTCATGCTCTTTAGTGCCGATTGCTCGGAACTACAGGAGCTTTGACTGAGAACACCCATTACTTCAGCTAGTTCTTTAATATGTCCATGCAGTGAAGAGATAAATAGATCAAACGAATTAGCTAAGGTGGCCAGTTCGTCACTACCTTTTGCGTTCATTCTAACGGTTAGATCGCCGTTGCCTGTTGATATTTGCTGCATAAGACGATTAATGGCTTTGATACGGCTGAGAATACTGCGCCCAATCAGGAAAAGTAACCCTGACATAAGAACAACGATCGCACTGCCAATCATGTGCAGTTGCCTTTTTATCGCTGACGAAGCGTTGGTAATAGCAGTGTTGATGTCACTTTGCAGATCTGCGATGGCTTGCTCGGTTTGATGAACGTTTGAACGTAGCGTCCCACGAAGACCTAAACTTGAAGAGAGTCCTAAGGTTTTATTCGCCGTCACGTGCGCGATCGCGATATCCCGATATAGGTTGTAAGCGTTAGCCAGTTGATCATTGAGAGGAAGAGACGCGAAGGATTCTAAAGCCCGCTCGTATCGCGCAATATTCTTTTCGGTTGGGGATGCTAGGTAGGTGAGATCAATTTCTAACAGCTGCAGTAGAGAAATGTACAGCTGGATATCGTCCTGTTGGTTTATCTTGCGTTTTAATTGTTCACGTTCGTTATTGAGTCGTGAGGTCAGGCTGGTTGGAGTATCTTTGCCATCTAACTGGTTGACGAGTTTAGCGAGTTGATGGAACTGAGTTTGGTATTGAGTGAGCGTTGCAACAATTTGGCTGCTTGTCTGTCCCAAACTTAGCTGATTCTCCAGCAGTATCTGTTCCAGTTGATTTATTCGGTTGGAAAGCTGCTTAAACGTTTCATCAAAACTCGCAATATACTTGCTGTCTTTCCTTGCGAGGAAATCTTTTTCATGACGCCGCAGCATTAACAAGTCGACAGAGCTATTTAAGTTTTCGCTTGCCGCATATTCGAGAGAGTCAATTCTATTTAAACTGGTCTGTTCGTAGTAGGCATATATGCCAACCCCGACCAGCAGAGTAAGATTTATTAAGATCAGTTTCATTCTGATCGACAATGACAGCGAGCGCTGCTTTTCAGGTGATTCAGACATGAACACCTCCCATTGTTAGCCATTTGACGAGATATATCCCTTGTTGTAGTAATCTTTGTTACATTTTTATGACAGGGAATATAAAACTAATAGCGCATGGGAGGTGTTTTGCAAGTATCGGTTAACTTGTTGGATTGCCTTTTACGTCAAATTCCATTTTATCTGCGCCGGTAAATACCTGGAACCTCAGTCCTTTGGCTCGAGCTATGGTGGTAATTCCAAATTTTTGCGCCAAATCTAACCCCATTTGCGTCACACCTGAACGGGATAACAATACGGGAATTCCCATTTGAGCGACCTTAATCACCATTTCTGAGGTTAAGCGGCCTGTGGTGTAGAAAATTTTGTCATCACCGCTTTGCTCATTGAGCCACATTTCACCGGCTAGCGTATCCACTGCGTTATGACGGCCTACATCTTCAACAAAAGAAAGAACTTCATTGGCTTTACATACCGCACAACCGTGAACGGCGCCGGCTTTTTTGTAGGTGTCGTTGTAGTGAGTCAGGGCTTCGAGCGCGGAGTATATTTCTGATTGCTTAATTTTTACTTGAGGAACTTGATAGTTTTCGAGTTGTTTCATCACGTTGCCGTACATGGTGCCTTGGCCACAACCTGATGTGACGGTTTTTTTCTTCAGTGCACCCTCGACTTGTTGAGTGTCTTCACTGGTGATGACCGCTGCGGTATGAGTTTCCCAGTCAATAATCACAGATTCCAATGCCTGTGGATCGGAAATAAAACTCTGGTTTTTTAAATAGCCAAGCACGAGTGACTCAGGACGAGAGCCTAATGTCATCAAGGTAACCACTTCTTTCCAGTTAAGCATGACGGTTAAAGGACGTTCGCAAGCTATCTGTTTGGTGAGCTTTTCACCGTATTCATCAAACACTTCAACTTCAAGTGTCTGCATTGGGTTTTCACTGGTTCTAATAATGTTTGGTTTAACCACAGAGTTATCCTATTCGATCTATCCGCATTCGCGGAGTGCTGCTTGCAAATAATGTTCCGCCTTAATAATAAGGGTCGGGAATCGCTTTGTTTAGGACTAGGTACAAATATTGCTAAGTAAAACCCAGATTGTATCAGTTACACAATCCAAACCTGACAAACAACAGTGTACAAGTTGGTGAACTATGCCAGAACAGCAAACTATGTCCGTTAAAGCAGAAAAATCCGAAGATTTATGGTCAATCGGTTGCAATTTAATTGCGCATGAAATTAGTACCGGACTATGGACGACGACGCAGTGGCAACTTTCAAGCTTTGATCTTCAGCCAGATGAGTCGCACCAGAGAGTCATTGCTCTGCAACTGCATCGGGATGAAAGAACGGATTACCGTTTTAACTTAAGTTCTCAACAACCTAAGTTATTTTTAGTTCTTGATACAATGGAGTCCGAAGACGACCCTAATATTGTCATACTCACAGCGTCGCAAAGTGTTGCTGGCCAATACATGGATGGCGATTACTTGGTGCTTTCTAATGACATGCCGCTTGCGGTACAAGCTTGGATGGAAGCGTATATTGGTCGTCATGGTGAACTGCTAGAAGAAAGACGTAAAAAGCGTAAAGGGGCGGGTAGAGCAAGTGGCAACTAGTTTCCTAAGTCGCTGGTCACAACGTAAACTTGATGCTCAAGGTAATGAGCCTGAGTTAGTTGAAACAGACGAAAGTGCAAATCTGCCAGATAACGCTGATTCTTCACTGGAACTTGCGACCAACACCCCCGAACAACAGAGTGCAGAAGCGAGTGAATCCGAGCTCAGCGTAGCGTCTTTGTTGGCTTCAGAAGCGGAGTCAGCGGTCAAAAAGGCCGCGTTACGCAAACTCTTTTTATCAGGGCAATTCAGTGAGATTGACGGGCTTAATGATTACGATCATGACTATAAAGCGGTTAAGAGTCTCTCTTCAGAAGTCGCCAGCAAACTTCGCGAATGGGTCAACGCAAGCGAAGAAGAGTCCAAACCGTCTTCTGACCTGGATAATAATATCGAGTTAAACGATCAAGATTCCCTGATTCAAACCGAAGAGGTTGAACAAGAGTCAGAACTCGAGCAAGAATCGATGGGACAAAATATACCACACAATAAATAGGTACATTTTGACTAAACCATCAATTAACAGAGTGGGACAATTTGTCTCACTCTGTTTTTTTGTCACCAATAAAGATAAGGAAATATTCTAATTCATTGATTTTAATGTAAATAAAAGTTGGTACAGCATTTGCTATTAAGAGCACAGGTGAATATTCCGTTCTAACTGGAACTGAGCAATGCTAAAACAACTACTACAAGAATCATCGTCAACAGCCAATGGTAAAGCGCGTCTTTATGCATTTGAGAACACGGTTGAACTAACGAACTTAATTCCGCCCACGGTAAGTTACGAGAGTGGTGGTAATACGCTTATCGTCGGTCCGACTTCAATCATCGAAAGCGCTGCGGCTCAATTGGGTCAAATGAATAGCCTTACCTTGCTTTCTACTGATGGCGAACAAGGTCAACACGCGAATCTGTATTACGCTAACACAGTTCAAGTATCAGGATTCCTGGGCACCTTCTCGGTGGTAATCGAAAACAACGGCCTTGAGAGCAATCTGGCGAAGGTCGCGTTGAATCATGATTGTTTTGATATCGTTTTGGATCTTTGTCTCAACAGTTGCATGAGTGAAGAGGTTCCTGTCCCTGGTTATTACCCAGTTGGCAGAGGTTATCCAAAACTGGCTGAAGCATTAGAAGAAATTCCGACGCTGATGGGGACATTTGATAAACCCAAATTTTTCCGTCTAGACACAGACAAATGTGCGCATAGCTCTCGTGGTGTAAAAGGTTGCGAGAGATGTGTTGACGCCTGTCCTGCTGGTGCGTTATCGAGCGAAGGCAGTGACAAAACTGGACATCGCATTGAGATCAACCCTTACTTATGTCAAGGGGTCGGTACTTGTGCCACAGCTTGTCCGACAGAAGCGATTCACTATGCGTTACCAAATCCACAAGATACACAAAAATTCATCGAACGTACGTTAGCAAATTATGAATCAGAAGGTGGTGTTGATCCGATCGTACTGATTTGTAGTTCTCGTCATGAACAATACAACGTGATGGCGCTTAAAGCGCTACCTGATAACGTCATCCCTATCGTTGTGGAAGAGTTACCGTCTGTTGGCGTCGATTCTTGGTTTGCTGCATTAGTGAATGGCGCAACGCAAGTGTTGTTCGCCGCGAGCCGTTTCATGCCTGAAACGATTCAACGAGTCCTAAACAACGAAGTCGCCGTCGCACAAGAACTGCTGGCTCAAATCGGTATCGCGAAAGAAACGATCGACATCTTATACCTAGAGTCATTGCGCGAAGGTGCGCCGATCTTGTGTACGGATTCATTTGACCTCGCATTGGGCGATTTATCGGGTAATAAGCGTCAACGACTGTTTACTGCTTTAGATGCGCTTGCTCAGTCAAGAATTCCTGTCGACAACATCGTCGAACTCCCGGCCAATGCTCCTTACGGCAATATTTCATGCAAATCGAGTGATTGTACTCTGTGCATGAGTTGTGTGGCTGTGTGTCCAACTCGTGCGTTGCACACTGACGGTGACTCCCCGTCGCTCAAGTTCGTCGAACAAGACTGTATCCAGTGTGGTTTATGTACTAAAGCGTGTCCAGAGCAGGCTCTTACCATGACAACACGTATGAACTGGGACAAGGCGAGTCGTCAGCAAGCGACGATAATCCATCAAGAAAAAGCCGCGGAATGTATTCGTTGTCAAAAGCCATTTGCCCCACAGTCAATGATTGACATGCTTCAGAATAAGTTACGCGGTCACTCTCATTTTTCAGATCAAGCTTCGCTAAACAGAATTGCGATGTGTGAAGACTGCCGTGTTGTCGATATGTTCGAATCGATGGCAGAAGACCCAACTAAACAACTGAATTACTAGGGTAGAAAGCAATGGAAAATCAACAACAAACTCTACGCGCTGAAATTTACCTTGTGCTATCAGCACTATTCCGTCAGGCGCCATCAGAAGAGATGGTGAGTTTTCTCAGTGAGTTGGAGATTGAACAGAGTGCAAGTGCAATGCAGTCAGCTTGGATTGGTTTGCAAAACGCCGCCCGAGAATCTAACCAAGAAGCGTTAAACGATGAGTATCAAGAATTATTCATTGGTATTGGTCGTGGTGAAGTGATGCCTTTCGCCTCTTGGCATCTAACCGGTTCACTGATGGAAAAACCATTGGCTTCGATTCGTCACGATCTAGCAATTCTTGGTCTAGAGCGCGAGGAGCAAGTCAAAGAGCCAGAAGATCACTTCTCAGCACTTTGTGAAGTGATGTCTGTACTTACCGCTGAAGATGAAGAGCTGCAGCAGGTGTTTTTCAATAAGCACTTAGCAACGTGGTTTAACGCGTTAACGAAACAGATCAAGTCTGCTCAACACGCCAATTTCTACGTGGCGGTTGCCGAATTAACTGACGCATTTATGACCCTTGAGCAAGTGCGTTTTAGTGAAAATCTACAAAGTGGAAAAAACAAATTAAAAATTGATGTTAAGAACGTGACTGAGTACGAGCAAGCTCAGCAATAAGCGTCACATCGATGCAATACCTACTAATAAGGGTAAGGAAGCAATAATGAAAGACGATAATAAGTTAAATCAAAGCCGCAGGGATCTTCTCAAAGGCTTAACGACGGCAGCAGTTGCTGGAGCGGTAGTCGCTGGAACCACTAAAGTGGCTAGTGCTTCAGAATCTGTATTGCCAAAACAAGACGTGAAGAAAACTGGCTATCACGAAACTCAGCATATTCGTGATTACTACGATACGCTATAGGAGCCTAACCGATGAAACTAGTTAAACGCTCCGATAGTGTGAGCAAAGAGCAACACCAACTCGGCGTTTCGCGCCGTGCCTTTATGAAAAACAGTACCCTAGCAGCAGGCGGGGCCGTAGTAGGGGCAAGCCTGTTCGCACCAGGAATGATCAAAAAAGCAGAAGCTAAGTCAGTTGATCCTTCAGCGAAAACCGAGATCAAGAGAACGATTTGTTCTCACTGTTCTGTAGGTTGTGGTATCTACGCTGAAGTACAAAATGGTGTTTGGACAGGCCAAGAGCCTGCATTTGACCACCCATTCAATGCTGGTGGACATTGTGCAAAAGGTGCAGCTCTGCGTGAACATGGCCATGGTGAACGCCGCCTCAAATACCCAATGAAGCTCGAAAATGGCAAATGGGTCAAACTGAGCTGGGATCAAGCTATCGAAGAAATCGGTAACAAGGTTCTCGATATTCGTAAAGAATCTGGTCCAGATTCCGTTTACTGGTTAGGCAGCGCAAAGCACAGTAACGAACAAGCGTACATGTTCCGTAAAATGGCATCACTTTGGGGAACCAATAACGTAGACCATCAGGCGCGTATCTGTCACTCAACCACAGTAGCTGGGGTAGCAAATACTTGGGGCTACGGTGCAATGACGAACTCGTTCAACGATATGCACAACTGTAAGTCGATGCTGTTTATCGGTTCGAACCCTGCTGAAGCGCACCCTGTGGCAATGCAGCATATCTTAATCGCTAAAGAGAAAAACAACTGTAAGATCGTTGTTGCTGATCCTCGTCGTACACGTACCGCGGCAAAATCTGATCACTATGTTTCGCTTCGTCCGGGCTCAGATGTTGCGTTTATCTGGGGTATTTTGTGGCATGTGTTTGCTAACCAGTGGGAAGACAAAGAGTTTATCCGTCAACGCGTGTTTGGTATGGATGAAATTCGTCAGGAAGTCGCTAAGTGGACTCCTGCTGAAGTTGAGCGCGTAACTGGCGTCTCTGAAGCTGACGTATACAAAACGGCGAAACTGCTTTCTGAAAACCGCCCTGGATGTGTTGTTTGGTGTATGGGTGGTACTCAACACACCACAGGTAACAATAATACCCGTGCATACTGTGTACTGGAACTTGCGCTAGGTAATATGGGTAAGTCAGGTGGCGGTGCGAACATCTTCCGTGGTCACGATAACGTGCAAGGCGCGACAGACTTAGGCGTACTTTCTCATACGCTTCCAGGTTACTACGGCCTTGCAGATGGTTCATGGAAACACTGGGCGAAAGTGTGGGATCTTGACTACGAGTGGGTTAAAAATCGCTTCGACCAAAATGAGTACCGTGGTAAGAAACCTATGAACAATATGGGTATTCCGGTTTCTCGTTGGATCGATGGCGTTTTAGAGAACAAAGAAAATATCGAGCAGAATGACAACATTCGCGCGATGTTCTACTGGGGACACGCGGTCAACTCGCAAACTCGTGGCGTCGAGATGCGTAAGGCAATGCAAAAATTGGATATGATGGTGATCGTTGATCCATATCCAACAGTTGCTGCGGTAATGAACGACCGTACAGACGGCATTTACCTTCTTCCAGCGACCACTCAGTTTGAAACTTACGGCAGTGTGACAGCGTCAAACCGTTCTATTCAATGGCGTGACAAAGTGGTAGAGCCGTTGTTCGAGTCAAAACCTGACCATGAAATCATGTACCTTCTGACTAAGAAGCTTGGTTTCTCCGATCAACTGTTTAAAAACGTAAAAGTTGAAAACAACCAACCACTTATCGAAGACATCACGCGTGAATTCAACCGTGGTATGTGGACGATTGGCTACACTGGTCAAAGCCCTGAGCGTTTGAAAACACACCAACAAAACTGGCACACCTTCCACAAGACGTCGTTAGAAGGCGAGGGTGGTCCTGCTCATGGTGAAACCTATGGTCTACCATGGCCATGTTGGGGTACGCCTGAGATGAAACATCCGGGTACGCATATTCTTTATGATACATCTAAGCCAGTTGCTCAAGGCGGTGGTAACTTCCGTGCTCGCTTTGGTGTCGAATTTGAAGGCAACAATATCCTAGCTGAAGATAGTTATTCTAAAGGCTGTGAGATTGAAGATGGATATCCAGAATTTACCGACAAACTGATCAAAGCACTCGGATGGTGGGATGACCTCACAGCGGAAGAGAAAGCCGCAGCAGAAGGCAAAAACTGGAAAACGGATCTCTCTGGTGGTATTCAGCGAGTTGCGATTAAACATGGTTGTATTCCATTTGGTAACGCGAAAGCGCGTGCTGTGGTTTGGACGTTCCCAGACCGTGTTCCGCTACACCGTGAACCACTATACACACCTCGCCGCGACCTTGTTGCTGATTACCCAACATGGGATGACAGTGAGTCAATCTACCGTCTACCGACCATGTACAAGTCGATCCAAGATAAAGATGTCTCTGCTGAGTACCCAATCATACTAACCTCTGGTCGTTTGGTTGAGTATGAAGGTGGTGGTGAAGAGACGCGTTCAAACCCATGGCTCGCTGAACTACAACAAGAGATGTTTGTTGAAGTTAACCCGAAAGATGCGAATGACCTTGGCTTTAAAGATGGCGATATGGTGTGGGTAGAAGGTGCTGAGAAAGGCCGCATTCACGTAAAAGCTATGGTGACTCGTCGAGTGAAACCAGGCCTTGCCTTCATTCCGTTCCACTTCGGCGGTAAATTCCAAGGTGAAGATCTTCGTTCGAAGTACCCAGAAGGTTGTGACCCATATGTCATTGGTGAATCTGCAAATATTGCCACCACTTATGGCTATGATCCTGTTACTCAGATGCAGGAAACTAAAGTCACCCTATGTAACATTCGCAAAGCGTAAGGAGTCCACTGATGGCTAGAATGAAATTCCTTTGTGACACCAAACGCTGCATCGAATGTAACGGCTGTGTCACTGCATGTAAGAACGAAAATGACGATGCGCTTGAATGGGGCATTCAACGTCGTCGCGTGGTCACACTCAATGACGGTGAACCGGGTGAAAACTCGATTTCGGTTGCATGTATGCACTGTACCGATGCGCCATGTAAAGCCGTGTGTCCCGCTGACTGCTTTGAACATACCGAAGATGGCATCGTATTGCACAACAAAGATCTTTGTATCGGTTGTGGTTACTGCTTATTCGCGTGCCCGTTTGGGGCTCCTCAGTTCCCTAAACAAGCTTCGTTTGGTGAACGCGGTAAAATGGACAAGTGTACTTTCTGTGCTGGCGGCCCTGAAACTGAACCAGGTTCAGTAGAAGAACGCCAAAAATACGGTGCCAACCGTATTGCAGAAGGCAAGCTACCAATGTGTGCTTCTCTATGCTCGACAAAAGCGCTGCTTGCCGGTGATGCAGAAAAAGTCTCTGACATCTTCCGTCAACGTGTTGTTGAACGTGGAGCCAAGGGCGCGGGCTGGACAGATGGCAATGATCTGTCTTATGACGCAACGAAAAGCTAAAGGCGGAGAGATTCATGTTTTCAATGTTTAAACGTGCATCTCTTGCGATGCTGTCACTGATGGCAGCATTGCTTTTTGCTTTGTCGTTGCCTGCGCATGCTGAGCAAAAAGAGTCTGATGTTGCACAACGTGAAATGACGCAATTAGCTGGTGCCGATTATTGGCGTCAAGTTCGTCAGGGCGAAGTGGGCTACACGACGTCTCAGTTCCCAGAGCACGGAATGCTAATTAGTACCCCAGGTCAAACTTGGTACATTTTAAAAGAAAAATGGATGTCTCCTGCGGGAGCTGTGGCGATTTTCGGTAGTATCGCATTAGTGACCATGATGTATATCGTGATTGGTCCGCTAATGTTAAGTGCGCCACGAACAGGCAAAAAGATCAAACGCTGGTCTCGTCTTGATCGTGCGCTGCACTGGAGTATGGCATTCACCTTCTTAACCCTTGCGTTTAGCGGCTTAATGCTGGTTTACGGTAAGCATTTCCTTAAACCTTATATCCCAACAGAGCTGTGGGGATTTATCATTATGTTGGCTAAACAATATCACAACTACATAGGACCCATTTTCTATGTGTTGCTGCTATGTGTGCTCATTAAATGGTGGCGTAAATCTACCTTCAAGAAGGTGGACATTGCTTGGTTTATGAAGCTTGGAGGTATGGTTGGTAAACACAAAGGTTCTCACCCTTCAGCTGAGTTCTCGAATGCGGGTGAAAAAGCGTTATTTTGGCTTCTGATCGTTGTTGGTAGTGTTGTCGCGTTCAGTGGCTTAGTGTTGGATTTCCCAATCTTCGGTCAGACTCGTCGCGACATGGAGCTCTCTAACTTAGTTCATATGTTGGCTGCGCTGATCCTTATCTGCGGCTTTGTCTTCCATATCTACATCGGTTTGTTCGGTATGGAAGGTGCGCTTGAAGGTATGGTTACCGGTGAAGTTGATGAGACTTGGGCAAAAGAACATCACGATCTTTGGTACCAAGAAATGATGGCTAAAGAGCAGGAACAACAAACAACAACCGCTCAAGATGTGAAAGGAGTGCGCGCCGATGAGCAAGCCTAATAACGGGATTTGGGTAGCGTATATCCTGAGCATATTTACTCCGTTCACTTGTCTTATCTCTGGAGTGATCGCGATTATCTATGCCGGTTATCGTTTGGATAAAGGAGAGGATGGTGAGATTGTTGATTCACACTATTATGGTTTGATTCGTACTTTCTTCCTAAACCTAACCTTCTTTGTGGTTCTGATTATCACAGTCGCGACGTCTAATGGTGTCCTGATTGGTGTTAACGACTACTGGTACAACAGTAATGTTATCGATGAAATCGCGTACTACATCCCTTATGTGGGAATGCTGTTTGGTGCGATTGCAATATTGTTGTGGTTTGTGCGCATGTATCAAGGGATGCAGAAGCTCAAAGCGAACCAGCCGTTTAGCATGGTCAAAGGCCCAAATTTATAGCTAATCTAAAGCCCTGTTCAACAGGGCTTTTTTATTGCCTGCACAAAATTTGAGCGCATTAAATTGGTGCGGACTCACCAAATAAGTGCATTTTTATGCGTCATTCTTATCCTTCTTTGCGCGTCTTTACCACTCGAATTTCATTTTAATAATTAAAATCAATGAATTACATGAATTGATAATTATGTGATTTATTTGGCACAAAGCTTGCCCTAGCTATGTCTCACTATCAATTCACCAATATGGTGAAATAAAAAAGCCTAACGCACAGACGTTGGGCGACAAAGGAGACAAATGACAATGAGCGTAGATGCCAGTCAGGTACATGGAGCGGTACAAACCCTGACACAAAGTTCAGATACACTGTTCTTATTACTCGGTGCAATCATGGTATTTTTGATGCACGCAGGCTTTGCTTTTCTTGAAGTAGGGACAGTCCGTCACAAAAACCAAGTCAACGCACTCGTCAAGATTCTTGCCGATTTCGGCATTTCTGCCATCGCATACTTCTTCATTGGATATTGGGTCGCTTATGGAGCCAATTTTTTCGCTGACGCAGAAACCTTATCGCAAGGAAACGGTTACGAATTAGTGAAGTTCTTTTTCTTACTAACGTTCGCCGCTGCGATTCCTGCTATCGTATCTGGTGGTATTGCCGAGCGTGCACGTTTTTATCCCATTTTAATTGCAACGTTTTTTACGGTAGGTTTGGTATATCCACTGTTCGAGGGCATGATTTGGAATGGCAACTACGGTGTTCAAAACTGGTTTGAAACACAGTTTGGCTATGGTTTTCATGACTTTGCAGGTTCGGTCGTTGTTCATGGTGTCGGTGGATGGATAGCGCTAGTCGCGGTGATTTTCCTGGGCATGCGTAAAGGCCGTGTTCGTGCAGGTAAACACACAAACTTTGCCCCATCTAATATTCCGTTTCTGGCGTTAGGTGCGTGGATTCTATGCGTCGGATGGTTTGGCTTTAACGTCATGTCAGCTCAGACACTGAATGGCATCAGTGGCCTTGTGGCAATGAACTCATTAATGGCGATGGTGGGCGGTATTGTCGCTGCGCTAATTGCGGGCAAAAACGACCCTGGCTTTATTCACAATGGTCCTCTAGCAGGACTGGTCGCGGTTTGTGCGGGTTCAGACCTAATGCACCCAATTGGTGCGTTGGTCACAGGTTCACTCGCTGGCGCTCTGTTTGTTTACTTATTTACCTACCTACAAAACAAGACAAAAATTGACGATGTACTGGGTGTTTGGCCTCTGCATGGCGTATGTGGCGCGTGGGGCGGTGTAGCGGCAGGTATTTTCGGCCAGAGTGCTCTCGGCGGCCTTGGTGGCGTCAGCTTAACAGTGCAAGTTTTAGGGACCTTGGCGGGCATTTCCGTTGCTCTAGTCGGTGCTGTGTTCGTTTATGGTGTCATCAATAAACTGACTGGTCTTCGCCTTTCTGAAGAAGATGAGTTTAACGGTGCAGATTTAGCGATTCACAAAATTTCGTCAACAAACGAAGATTAAACTCGTGAAGATTGATGTTTCGGAAGGCAGCCAAGTGGCTGCCTTTTTGTTTAACCTCACAAAAAATGGGTAAAACTGCGATAACTTCGACCATGGTCTAATCTTGTTGGCTTATACCGAGAATCAGACAATGCTAAGCTAACTCAATGAACACTAAAGAGGATGTGGTATGAAGCTCCCGTATCGTAATGTCGTTGTATTAACCGGCGCTGGAATCTCTGCTGAGTCTGGTATTGAAACGTTTCGCACACAGGATGGGCTGTGGGAAAACCACCGTATAGAAGATGTGGCAACGCCAGAAGGCTTTGAGCGTAATCCAGATTTAGTGCAAGACTTTTATAATAAACGTCGCTTAGGACTACAAAATCCGACAATCAAACCAAATCCTGCTCACATTGCTTTAGGCAAACTCGAGCAGGAGCTAGAAGGTACTGTCACCGTTATTACCCAAAACATTGACAATCTCCATGAACGTGGAGGAAGTAACAATGTCATCCATATGCACGGCGAGCTATTAAAAGCGCGTTGCAGTGAATCCAATCAGGTTGTTGAAGAGAAGGGTGAAATCCAAACGGGTGATCTTTGCCATTGCTGTCAGATCCCTGCTCAAATGCGGCCTCATGTGGTTTGGTTTGGCGAGATGCCTTTAAAAATGGGCGATATTTATGCGTCATTAGAAGCTGCTGACTTGTTTGTTTCTATTGGCACTTCTGGGGTCGTTTATCCCGCCGCTGGATTCGTGCATGACGCTAAAATGCATGGCGCACACACGATTGAAATCAACTTGGAACCGAGTGCAGTAGAAAGTGAGTTTGAAGAGAAGCGCTACGGTAAGGCAAGTGTGGAGGTGCCTAAATTGGTGGAAGAGATCCTCCAACTGCAACGTGAAGATGTCAAACACGCGTAAACCCGCTTATGTCTACTCTCAGCCTTCGCGCTGAGAGTGTTTCATTTGATACATCGCTTGATCCGTTTTGATAAGCGCTTCTTTGAACTCGTGTCGCTTGGTTTCTGATTCGATACCGTAGCTATAGCTGATCGCCTGCTTTTCAATGGTTTTATCAAGACGTTCAATTAATAGCGAGCTTTTTCCTACAGGCACAACCGCAACGAACTCATCACCACCGATGCGATAGGCGCTACCTTCATCAGGTAGCGAGGATTTCAAACTTTGAGCGAAGCGAATGATCAGTAAGTCACCAGCTGAATGTCCCTCGTTATCGTTCACCAATTTCAGGCCATCAAGGTCGAAGTAAATTAAGTCAAACGTGTCCAGTTTTATCTCTGCCAGTTTCTTGCGGTTATAGAGACCGGTGAGTTCATCTTCGGTGGCTTTATTGTGCATCTCTTTAATCAGTCGTGTCATGCCAAACGCGATTAAGAGATAAGCGATTTGCAAGCTACCATCTTCAATCATTGTGTGAAGAAAATCGTTGCGATCTGCCCATTGGTCGAGAAATTCTATCTCCGTCACCACATCATAAGCTTGATTAATCATTAGCAGTAAGAAGCCGTTCCTGACTAAACGATTCGTCGCCACTCTTTTGGCTAAAACGAAATAGATAAAGAGCAAGATGAATAAGGTATTTGACTCGAACAGTAAATCGTGACGAGATTCAATGTTCATTGTGCGACCGAAGTAAGTCGAGATGAGTGTGGCAGCACCGATGAAAGCTAAAGAGAGTAGGACTAGTTGATACTTAGTATTTATATTCACTAGTTTCTCCTTAGAGAAGGGCTTTTGAGGCGGCGGGATACAAATAAAGCGACCGGAGCCGCTTTTTAAGTATATAACCGAAACCAATTTTTGGATTAGTTATTCACTTTTAGTTTCTGGAAGTATTCGTCGTAAAGTACGCTTGCTTCACCAACTTCATCTTGCCATGTACCACTGTCCATAACAGATTGTGGAGGGAAGATGCTTGGATCATTCGCGAATTCTTCTGGGAGTAGGCGATGCGCAGTAGCAACAGGAGTAGGGTAACCAATCTCTAGTGCAATCTTAGCGGCGTTCTCTGGACGAAGTAGGAAGTCGATCATTTTGTGTGCAGCATCAACGTTTTTAGCGCCAGCTGGAATCGCTAGGCTATCCATCCAGAAAATGGTGCCTTTTTCTGGCCAGATGATATCGATTGAAGCGCCTTCTTCACGCGCCATGTACGCACTGCCGTTCCAAAGCATGCCGAGTGATACTTCACCAGCTAGGTATGGGTTTGCAGGAAAATCAGAGTTAAAAACTAATACGTTTGGCATTAGCTTTTTCAGTTCGTGGTAAGCAGCTTCGATCTCTTTTGGATCGGTTGTGTTTGGTGAGTAACCTAGTTTGGTTAGGGCAATATGGAACACTTCGCGAGAGTCATCCATTAACATCAATTGACCTTCCCATTTGCTGTCCCAGAAATCGTCCCATTTGGTGACTGACGACTTGTCTAGCATGTCTGAGTTGATGCCAATGCCCGTTGCGCCCCAGATATAAGGGATAGAGTAATTGTTGTTTGGATCGAACGGCTTGTTAAGGAAGTTAGTGTCTAGATCACTGAAATGAGACAGCTTAGTTT
The DNA here is from genome assembly GCF_050113875.1 of Vibrio sp. TRT 1302. Classification (NCBI taxonomy): domain Bacteria; kingdom Pseudomonadati; phylum Pseudomonadota; class Gammaproteobacteria; order Vibrionales; family Vibrionaceae; genus Vibrio; species Vibrio sp. TRT 1302. Next base: position 65,690 of record NZ_JBNJOF010000001.1, read on the forward strand.
TATCGATTTGTTGAAGCATGCCTTCTTTGCGCATTTTTGACACGAAGTAAGTAGACGGTACTACTAGATCGTAACCAGAACCTTGGGTCTTAAGCTTGGCATACATGCTTTCGTTAGACTCGTAAGTCGAGTAGATAACTTTGATCCCAGTTTCTTTTGTAAAGTCTTCAAGAACTTCATTTGGAATGTATTCAGACCAGTTGTAGAAGTAGAGTTCTTGATCAGCAGCCATTGCAGGAGTAGCGATCAAAGTCGCTGCGCACAGTGCGCTTGCATAGAATTTACTTTTCATTATGTTTCCGTTTTTCTTTGCTTAGTCAGCATAAGGCCCATCCAAGCCAAATACTCTGATTAAGCAGTGAGTTAACTTTCTTGTCAGGACAACAAGAGATACAAAACGGAATTATATCAGCCCAAGACCAAAATAGGCAGCCAAGGCTGCCTATTTTCATAATTTTCGCTGACTTATTGACCAGCTTTAAGTTTAAGGAAGTATTCCTCGTACTTAACCGTCAAGTCACCCACTGAATCTTGCCACTCTACGCGGTCAAGATCTTCTTGAGAAGGGAATAGTGGAGCGATGTCTTTGAACTTCGCGTTAGACTCAGCAACAGCAGTCAGATAACCTGTGTCACGAGAAATCTGCTCAGCAATTTCTGGACGTAGTAAGAAGTCGATCATCTTATGTGCCGCATCTACGTTTTTCGCACCAGAAGAAATAGCAAAGTTATCAACCCAACCGATACCGCCTTCTTTAGGGAAGACAAGTTTAAGGTTCATACCTTCGTTTTGAGCTGCCGCTGCGCTGCCATTCCAAAGCATACCAACGCCAACTTCACCTGACATGTAAGGAGCACCCGGGTTATCAGAGTTAAATACCAATACGTTTGGCATTAACTTTTGAAGTTCCGCGTACGCTTCATCAATCTGTTTAGGGTCAGTTGAGTTACCAGAGTAACCTAACTTACGCAGAGCGATGTGGAACACTTCACGAGTGTCATCCATTAGCATTAGCTGACCTTCAAGCTCTGGGTTCCATAGATCCGCCCAGCTTTGAAAATCATTCGCGTCGTACATGTCTGTGTTTACCGCAAGACCAGTAATCGCAACAACGTGTGGAATAGAGTAGTCGTTGTTAGGATCGTATGGCTTATCTAGGTAGTTTTTATCAAGGTTGTCGAAGTTTGACAGCTTAGACTTGTCAATCTTCTGCAACATACCTTCGTCACGCATTTTTGCTACGAAATACGTTGAAGGTACTACTAGGTCGTAACCTTGATTATGAGTTTTTAGCTTCGCGTACAAAGTCTCGTTAGACTCGTAAGTCGAGTAGATAACTTTTATACCCGTTTCTTTGGTAAATTGCTCTAGGATATTACTGTTGATGTAAGGACCCCAGTTCATAAATACCAGTTCTTTATTTTCGTCCGCTGCCACTGAACCAGAGAACAGAGAAAGCGCACATGCACTACCAGCTAATAGAGTAGCCCATTTCTTCATTGACGTTAGCTCCAAACCAAACGTAGATAGAAAAACAGAATGGCTGAACCCATTCTGTCTCGTTTTAAATACTGAATTACTTCACTTTTTCTCTAGCCAATAGCTGTGATGCTACGACTAGAACAAGTGAGACAATCAGCATTACTGTTGCTAAGGCATTCACTTCCGGTGATATGCCGACTTTGACCATTGAATAAATTTTCAGTGGCAAAATTTCATAAGTTGGCCCTGTCACAAACGAACTGATGATCACGTCGTCTAGTGAAAGGGTGAAACTCAATAGCCAACCCGCAGCAACTGCCGGTTTAGCCAGTGGCAAAATGATCTGTTTTAAAATGGTCCATTCGCTGGCTCCCAGATCTTTCGCCGCTTCAAGCATTTTTACGTCAAAGCCATTCAAGCGACTGTAGACGGTGACGACCACGAATGGCAGACAGAATGTAATGTGAGCAATCAACAGGGTGAAAAAGCCCAATTGAGCGCCAAGCACCAAAAACAATGCCAGTAACGAGATTGCCATGACAATGTCTGGAGACATCATGACCACAAACAGCATACCATTAACTGCGCCTTTACCTTTAAACGAGTAACGAAATAGGGCAACAGCCGTCAAACTACCGATAATTGTAGCAGCTGTAGCAGAAAAGATGGCCACATTTAGTGAATGCCAAGCTGCCTGCATTAAACTGTCATTGTTGATCAGCGTCTCATACCATTTAGTGGTAAAGCCACCCCATTTCATTCCAAATTTGTTGGCATTGAATGAGTTAACAATCAACACCACGATTGGCAAATACAAAAATGCATACACCAATGTCATAAAGCTAAATCGAACAGTACGTCCCATCAGTCTAGCTCCACTTTCTTATTCAATAATTTACCCGCTCTGTAGTAGGCGTAGAGCATGATTGCCATCGCGATGGTCAGTGCAATACTTGTGGCTGCGCCAAACGGCCAGTCACGAGCGTTAAGCACTTGGCTCTTAATCACGTTACCAATCAGTAGATTCTTCGCTCCACCCAGTAGATCCGATATGTAGAACATACCGAGAGCAGGCAACAGTACCAACAAACAACCACCGATAATGCCTGGCATTGTTAGCGGTAGAATAACCTTTGTGATGGTCTGAAACTTATTCGCACCTAAATCTTTCGCTGCTTCAATATATGTGTTGTCCAACTTCTCAATAGCCGAGTAGAGGGGCAGAATCATAAAAGGCAACAGGATATAGACTAAACCAATCATCACTGCGGTCTCTGTGTACATAAGACGAAGTGGTTTATCAATAATGTCCAGCGCCATGAGCGATTGGTTTAGAATACCTTGAGTACCCAACACAATTTTAAGTCCGTAGGTACGGATCAGAGAGTTAGTCCAAAATGGAACAACCACTAAAAACAGCATAAATGGACGCCATTTCTCTGGCATCTTAGCGACGATGTAAGCAAATGGATAACCAATGACTAAACACAGTAAAGTCGCAATAATAGCCATGTAAAATGAGTGCAATAGCACCTTGGCGTACAACGGATCCAGCAATCGGAAATAGTTATCGAGAGTAAACGTCATCTCGATCAGGTTTGCTTCGTCGCGAGTCAGAAAACTGGTGCCAATAATCATTACGTTTGGCACAAGCACAAACAGTGTTAGCCAACCAACAATTAAGGCAATGATTGCGTTCTGAAGGCTAAGCTTCTTGGCTTTCATTGAGTACTACCTCCCAGCTTTCAACCCAAGTGATAGCGACTTTTTGACCTAATGAGTGATCCACATCTGGATCATCTTCATTAAAGAACTCGCTGACCATCACACGCATGCCAGATTCCAGTTCAATGACAGAATCTAACGTCATACCTTTGTAGGTACGCTCAGTAACGTGACCAACGATACCTTCTTGTTCTGATTCTTTAATCTCTTCGATACGTAAATCTTCTGGGCGAAGTAGTACTTGCAGTTTGTCACCTGCTGACGCTTCTTTTTCGTAGTAAACAACTGACTCTACGCCTTCAATTTCAGCTCGGACGCGTTTTTCGTCTAGACGCTCAATCATAGTAGCGTGGAACACGTTGATCTCGCCGATGAAGCGAGCGACAAACAGGTTCTTAGGTTCTTCGTAAATCTCACGTGGTGAACCATCTTGCTCGATAACACCATCACGCATAACAATGATGCGATCTGACATCGATAATGCTTCTTCTTGGTCGTGAGTAACGAAAATAAAGGTGATACCTAACTGACGCTGCAATTGTTTTAACTCAATTTGCATCTGTTTGCGCAGTTTGTAATCAAGTGCTGATAGGGATTCGTCAAGCAAGAGTACTTTTGGCTTGTTCACTACGGCGCGAGCGATAGCGATACGTTGCTGTTGACCACCTGAAAGCTGATGAGGTTTACGTTGGGCCATCTTTTCTAGGCGAACCATACGTAACGCATCCATCACTCTAGGTTCGATTTCAGCTGCATTCACTTTCTGCATGCGGAGACCAAAAGCGACGTTTTCAAACACCGTCATATGGGGAAATAGTGCATAACTCTGGAAAACAGTGTTTACGTGCCTTTGCTCTGCAGGAACTTGAGTTACATTTTGGTTGTCTAGAATGATCTGACCATTGTCGGCGCTTTCAAAACCAGCGATCATTCTTAATACGGTTGTTTTACCACAACCTGAAGGGCCCAAAATCGTTAGAAACTCACCATGATTAACATCAAGGTTAAGATTTGCGATGATTTCCTTACCATCGAAACTTTTGCTAATTCCAGTAAGACGAACTACTGGTTGTCCTGCATTTTGTTTAGCGTTCAACGTCTGTTTTTCTCCCACATTGGTCATTTAAAGTGACTTAACTGAATGACCCGTAGTTACACAAATTAGAGGCGCGCATCATAATCATCAAAAGTGTGAATTCAAAGCATTTTCTTATTCTGAAACACAAAAAATTTTGCAGGCTAAAGTAAACATTCCTTACCATACTCTCTATATATGGCTAACGGCTTGCAGATAAGGGTTATTTTTCTTTACCTTAGAGTAAGATAAATGCAATTAGATGACGCATTAGTGGTTAATTATCATCCAAACAATTGAGAAAGCAAGCTCATCATTGAGATTCGATTTTAGACCGCTTAGTGTTGCAGTATAATAGCCGAAATTTTTTATTAACAAGTTGGCTGGAATGAACGTACAACTGGCCACTGGATTCAAGAATGAATAACGACATTGAAAAAGACTTCAATTTGGGCGGTAGCGTAGAGCGTGCTTTGTCCGGCGACTACGACCTTAAAGCAGGGGACGTGTTTAAGGAAGCATGGCAACATACCGTTAAAAACTTCCTCTCATTTTCACCTTCGATCATTATTTTGATCGCCTTACAACTGGCGATTTTCTACATAGCGCTAAAACTGCAACTGGGTAACCCTGGTATCATTATTGATGCTTTTACTAATCCAGAAGCATTTGATCCAAGTATCTTCAACGCCATCATGATCGCTAACTTTAGCTATGAAGTCATCAGCGCGCCTATCTATGCGGGGATTAGTTTAATGGCGATGAGCCACGCTGCGGGCCTTTCAACCAAACCTCGTCATATTGGCAAAGGGCTGCAATATACCGTACCTGTGATTCTGGCTACACTGTTCAGTTTATTACTACAAGGTATCGCCGGAATGATATTTCCGTTCCTATCTTTGTACTTGTCGCTGGCATTCAGTAACTCGATTCTTTTAATCTGTGAGAAACAAGTTCCGCCAATGCAATCACTGCTGCTTTCTCTGCGAGCGGTGAACAAAAAGATATTTGCTCTGGCGGGTATCTATATTGTTGTGTCGATTATGTTTGTACTCGGCATGATGTTTTACGGCTTAGGTCTAATATTTGTGTTGCCGTTTTTCTTCCATGTTAAGGGGATTGTTTACCGCAACATGTTTGGCATCAAACTAAAAATCATTGCCTCAGACCGACCAAAAGATGAAGACGATAATGACAACGATCCACAAGTGTTCAATGCGTAAAAGTGAATTTATAGCAATTGCTGCTGCAAGTATTATTGCTGGCTGTTCTCTTTATGGGTACGAACGAAATGCCGCAGAAGAGCGCGAAAAAAAGAGAGTGGCAGCGGTTGAAACAGAGATGCAGCAAAAAGTTAAGCCGTCTGCTGTAGGTAGCGCGCCTAATTTTGCTGCTATCACCGATGTAAAACAGAAGAAGCAGGCATTCTTTGACTACCTTCGACCTGGTATCGCACTCGAAAACCAGAGAGTGAGAAACGAGCGTCTGCGCTTAGATTCAATTCAGCAGAACTACTTGCAACAATCGCTTGATGATGCGGATAAGTCTTACGCGCAGCGTTTAGGCAAACTCTACAATGTTGAACTGCCTGCTGATGGAATATCGCAACAGTGGCTCGATGATATGCTTCATCGGGTGGACGTCATACCTGAAGCACTGGTTTTGGTTCAAGGCGCAAATGAATCGGCTTGGGGCACCTCGCGTTTTGCCACTGAAGCCAATAACTACTTTGGACAATGGTGTTATCAGTCAGGTTGTGGGCTTGTCCCTCTTCAACGTGGTGACGGCATGACTCATGAAGTGGCTAAGTTCAGTTCGGCTCAGCAGTCGATTTACGGCTATTTTATGAACGTCAATCGCAATAACGCATATGAAGAGCTACGAGAAATTCGTTATCAACGACATCTTGCCGGACAAAGCTTGACTGATACTGAGGCTGCAATGGCGCTGTCCAATGGATTACTGAAGTACTCTGAACGAGGTGAGGCCTACGTCAACGATTTACAAAGCATGATCAGGCACAATCAGAGCTTCTGGGAAAATCCGATCGTCAAACAATAAGTATATAATTTCATGAAGAAAGTAACGTCAATGATTTTGGCTGCAGCGCTAACAGGTGCGGCCGTTTTACCTGCTCATGCTCAAGAATACATGTTCACCTACTCAAAGCTCTACTCACATATGAAGCAGAATGCGAAAGAGGGACATGATGATGTGAAAGTAGGGTTCTTCTTCCTTAACGCCAATACCAAACAATTGTGTAATATTGAAAAAGCGTGGATGGAGAAAGAAGAACACTACGAAGACCTTAAGGTTTCACCATATAACGAAGTGATTGTTCCTCTAGACGATAACTTACGATCGGCTAACCCTTTGGTTTTTGTCCATACACCGATGGATATGCGCTGTGACTTTTCTATGGTCGTGATGACCAAACAACCGATGAGTGACAATGTCACGTACGACCAAGTAAAAGTTCTCCTACCGCAAATGCAGGCTATTTTAGAGCAGTTAGGGGGGATGTTTGCTAGTTGGTTCACACCTGATGTCGAAGGTGTCACACTTGAGTTTGCAGACAAACTCAATTCAAAAATCGTTTTTTCTAACGGTAAATCAAAACCCATTATTGATGGTAAAGTTCAAGTCTCTTTAGATGAGATTGGTGAGGGAGGCTATATGACCTTGCCGCAAGAGACGGCGCGAGTGCTACCGTACTTGCCAAGAGCAAAATAAAATACAAAAGGGTCGCATTGCGACCCTTTTTAGTACGGATTAGATGTTGGTGACATTAAGCTGAAGGCTTGGGTCAAACTCGTGAACCATATCTGGGTCTTGAACAGTTTGAGTTGGCATTTCTTCTTTATCGAAGCCAATATCACCACCGTTGATTACACCAGAGTTTTTGTCGATCGATTTGAAATCAAACAGTTCGAAGTCAGCAAGATGGCTTGGTACCACATTTTGCATTGCACGGAACATCGTCTCGATACGCCCAGGGAAGCGTTTGTCCCAATCATTGAGCATCTGCTTGATGTTTTGACGCTGCAAATTAGGCTGTGAACCACAAAGATTACATGGAATGATTGGGTATTCACGCATCTCTGAATATTTGATGATATCTTTTTCGCGGCAGTATGCGAGCGGACGAATAACAACATGTTCGCCATTATCTGATACCAACTTAGGAGGCATTCCCTTCATTTTTCCGCCATGGAACATGTTCAAGAATAGAGTTTCTAGAATGTCATCACGGTGATGGCCTAATGCGATTTTTGTCGCACCAAGTTCGTTAGCGGTACGGTAAAGAATACCACGGCGCAAACGAGAGCAAAGTGAACAGGTTGTTTTGCCTTCTGGGATCTTGTCCTGAACGATTGAGTAAGTGTCTTCTTCGACAATTTTGTACTCAACGCCGAGAGATTCAAGGTATTCAGGAAGGATGTGACCTGGGAAACCTGGCTGTTTCTGGTCAAGGTTAACTGCAACTAGCGAAAATGAAATCGGCGCGCTCTTTTGTAAGCTCATTAGGATATCAAGCATAGTAAAGCTATCTTTACCGCCAGATAAACACACCATGATACGGTCACCATCTTCAATCATATTGAAGTCTTGGATCGCTTGGCCTGTATTGCGGCGAATACGCTTTTGTAGCTTGTTAAAATTATATTGTTGAGCTTTAGTACGCTCTTGAGTTTGCTCAGTCATTAGCTTGCAGTCTTCATCAATCTTCAAAACAAAATGAAGTGCGTATGATACGGATAAATGGAACAGATGCTAGATCTATTCAGCGGAGAACAAAAAAAAGTCCCCTCTAAGAGGGGACGGAGAGAGAGGCTTTACGCTAGATAGCGGTTTTTGGATCGAGCGGGCTGATATAACCTTGTGGTTTCAACGCCATCACATCGCAATTAATCTTATCGATCACGTGCTCCGCTGTGTTACCAATAAAGACGGCTGACAATCCTGTTCTGCCCGTCGTGCCAATGATAACCATCGCAGCATTGAGTCGCTCAGCGACTTCAGGAATGATGTCTTCAGGTAATCCTTGTTCTACAACAGTTTGTTCCTCGTCATAACCGTGTTTCTGACGCAGAGCTTTCATCGCAGTAAGATGATGCCCACGTACCGCGTCGGTGTAGGTCGCTGGATCGAATTCGGGTAACTCAATCGTAATGTTTGCTGGAGTAACAGGGTACGCATTGACCAGATAAGGTTTGGCGCCTAACCGCTCAGTGAGGCTATTGAGCTGTTCTACCATGGCATCGTTTAGGCCAAGGTGAGTATCGTTCTCTGAACCAACGTGAACGGAAGCCAAGATACTCGCATCTGCTGGCCAATCAGCGTTCTTCACTAGCAGAACAGGGCATGGACATTTACGTAATAGATGCCAGTCAGTCGGAGTGAAAATCACCGACTCGAGCACATCGTGTTTACGTGTTCCCTTAATAACAATGTCGTGTTCGCCGGCAAATACCTCAGCAATAATCGCCTCATAAGGGCGGTTGTGCCATACCACGCGAACATCGAAGTCGACGTCGTCATTAATGTAATCTTTGGCGATTTTACGCATCCATTGTTCGCGCTGCTGAATGACGCCACGACGCATTGCGTCCCGTTCATCGACAGATAACATGGACGTCATGTCATAGGAAAAATCGTAGATAGAAAGAAAGAAGGTTACCCGGCTTGGAGATCGACTTTTCGCTGCAAGTTGCATAGCACGAGCTAAGGCTGGCTGTTCATCTTTATTAATGTCGGCAACGACCAAAATCTTATTGTAGATACTCATATTGACTCCTTAGAGACGAGGAGGGTATATGATTAATGTAGCTTAGTTGGGCGTAGAGTTTTAGAAATAATTGGAGGAATGTGAGAGAAGTATGATGTAGCTCATCATCATGCTGAAAAACGAGCTACATCATTGAAAATTATTATGATTCTTTTGAAACGCCAGCCAGTTCCATCAGCGCATCGTGGTTAAGAATAGTAATGTATTTACCCTTAACACTTAGAATTTCTGACTTTTGGAAACGACCCAAGAGACGAGAAATCGTTTCGACGGTAAGTCCAAGATAGTTACCGATATCACCACGAGTCATGGTAAGACGGAATTCACGTGGACTAAAACCACGTTGAGAGAAACGAGTAGAAAGGTTGTACAAGAATGCCGCTAAACGCTCTTCAGCATTCTTTTTCGATAGCAGAAGAATCATCTCCTGATCGCCTTTGATTTCGTTACTCATCAAACGCATGATTTGCTGACGTAATTTCGGCATTTTACCTGAAAGGTCATCAAGAATTTCGTACGGAATCTCACAAACCATCGAGGTTTCTAGCGCTTGAGCAAAGCTAGGGTGCAAATCACCAGTAATTGCATCAAAACCTACTAGGTCACCCGCTAGGTGGAAAGCAGTAATTTGCTCATCCCCTTGTTCTGTGATGGTGTAACTTTTGATCGTACCTGAACGGATTGCATAAAGAGATTTAAGGTCATCTCCTGCTTTAAACAATTCCTGTCCTTTCTGGATTGGCTTTTTACGTTCGATGATTTGATCGAGTTGATCGAGTTCAGATTCATTGAGCGTAAACGGAATACAAAGCTGACTGATACTACAGTCTTGACAGTGGATTGCACAACCACCAGATTGAATGCGCTTTGTTGCAGGCTTTTCAGAAATCATAACAACCTTTCACTATTTGATATACATCAATATTTTAGCACCCATTACGACTAAAGGATAGTGGAAAAAAGCGCATAAAAACAGCCGACTAAAAACTAATGTTAAGCAAAGACAGCGCACCATAGCCTGTATACAGGCCATAGATTAAGATAGTAAATGCAACAATGTGACGAAATATATCAGAGTTTTGAAGCTTATGGAGTGAGGTCGCAGCATGTCCTACAAGCAGCATCGCGGGTAGGGTTCCGGCCCCAAATGCTAGCATGACTAACGCACCGTTGAGTGCACTTCCGGATACGGCTGACCATGTTAACGTTGAATAAACGAGTCCGCATGGAAGCCAGCCCCAAACAAATCCAAATGGAAGCGCATGAAATGAAGATTTGAGTGGCAACAGGGATTTACCAGCAGGGGATATAAATCGCCAGATAACTTGACCAAGTTTTTCAATGTGAAGTAAGCCTTGCCACCAACGACCGATATAACAGGCCAGTAGAACCATAAATAGCGCGGCTGCAAGTCTCAACCAGATCAATGCATCGTTAAGTTGGCTAACTTGTGAAATTGTCGAAAAGGCGCCACCTACGATGGCGCCAATGACAGCGTAGCTAATTAAGCGACCACTGTTATAGAACAACGGAATCCATTTCGATGGTTGCGATTGTCCCATTGTCAGCATGGACGCTATACCTCCGCACATTCCCATGCAGTGGCCAGCTCCCACAAGGCCGATGAAAAAAGCACCTAACCAATCAATGCTCACTTAGGCGGATTCTCTTTGCGTTCGTCTTCATCAAACAAAATGTTATGACCTTGACGTTCAAGATCTTCAAATTGCTCACTTCTTACTGCCCACAGAAAGACCGCAACAGCGACACAGACCAGCACGATAGCAATAGGGATGAGTATATAAAGGCTTTCCATCTATTTACCTTTTTCTTTGAGCAAGCGTAGAGAGTTAGATACTACAATAATTGAGCTCGCAGACATACCGACAACTGCAAAATAGGGTGCAACAAATCCCGCAACGGCAAGTGGCAGGATCAGCAGGTTGTAACCAAGCGACCAAGCTAGGTTTTCGCGAATGATCTTACGTGTTTGCAAAGCCAGTTCACGAGCTTCCAAAATTCGGTCAAGCCTGTCACCGAGTAACACCATATCTGCGGAGGCTTTAGCGACGTCAGCACCACCGCCCATTGCCACCGATAGATGAGCGCCAGCAAGCGTTGGAGCATCATTAATGCCGTCACCAATCATCATGGTGATGTCTTTGGCGTCGACATTATTGAGGTAATTCAGCTTATCTTGTGGTTTTGCACCTGCAACCACGTCTTGAATACCAATTTTGCTCGCTACAAGGTGCGCGTTTTCACTGGTATCGCCAGTCAAAAGCGTAATTTTGACACCCGAACGCTGGAACTTCTCTACAAACTCATTTGCTTCAGCGCGTATTGGGTCGCGGTAACTAAATGTCGCAACATGAATGCCATCTAAGGACAGATAAACCGAATTCGCTTGTGCGAGCTTTGCTTCACCCAACACATAGTGTGCGCTACCGATTTTGACCTCTGAACCTTGATAACGTCCCTTAATCCCTGAACCAATCACGTTTTCTACGTCATCGACGACAACGTCGGTATCTGCGTACTGTTTAAATGCGCGAGCAATAGGGTGGTTAGCGTGCGACTCTAGTGACGCAGCAATAGCTAAAACTTGTTGCTTATCAAGTTCGCCGTGCACATCCACTTCATTGATCTCGATATCGCCATGGGTAAGTGTCCCTGTTTTGTCGATAATGAGATGGTTAACCTTACACAAAGTTTCAAATACATGGCTTTTACGCAGCAAAATACCAAGGTTACCCATTCTGGATGTCGCGCATGTCAAAGCGGTCGGCGTAGCAAGTGAAAGCGCGCACGGACACGTCGCAACCAAAACCGATAACATGATCCAAAACGCGTCATCTGGACGACTTGAGTGCCAGAAAAACCAAGTACCTGCAGCAATAATGAGGATCACCGCTACAAAATAGCGTGCAACAATATCAGCGATCTCCGCAATTTTGGGCTTAGATAACTGAGCTTCATCCTGAAGACGAACAATATTCGAAATCATTGAGTCAGCTTTTGAAGAGGTCACCTCAAGTTCGAACGATTCTTCACCGTTTAATGTCCCTGCAAACACATAATCATCCACTTGCTTGACCACAGGTAAAGACTCACCTGTAAGCATGGATTCGTCGATGTGGACGCGTCCAGAAATTATCTTACCGTCTGCAGGAATATGTTCACCGGGGAGAACGCGGATCTGGTCACCGACTTTCAATGTTTTCACCGGTACTTGGTCACCATTTAACTTGTTCGCAATCGCAGGGATTAACTTCAACAAGTTTCCACTCGCAGCCGCAGCCTTACGACGAGCGCGCATTTCCAAGAAGCGGCCAACCAATAAGAAGAATGCAAACATCGAAATAGATTCGAAGAACACTTCTCCTTTTTCAGTCACTGTTGCGACCAAACTAGCGAAATAGGCGAAGATCATGGCAATGGACACAGGGACATCCATACCGAGTGTACGGCTGCGAATACTTCGCCACGCGTTGATATAAAACGGCAAGGCAGAGTAGAGCATCACTGGCGTGGCAAATATTAGACTCACCCAGCGAAAGTAGTTTTTAAACTCGGGCTCTAAGTCACCAAAGACTTCTAGGTAGAGCGCAACCGCAAGCATCATAACCTGCATCGTTGCCAAGCCAGCTATGCCGAGTCGATACAGATACTGCTTCATCTGCTGATGATAAGCGGCTTCCTGCTTATCTGCTTCAAACGGTGCCGCTTTATAACCTAACTGGTGGATTAACGACAACAGTTCACTAAGACGAACCTGAGTTTTGTCCCAAGCCAGCAACGCACGGTTTGTGGTTGTGTTGACACGAATAGAGACCACACCCGATTTGTTTGATACCTGTTTTTCAATCAACCAGGCACAAGCTGCACAAGAAACCCCATCAAGCGAGAGAGTGACCTCAGAGCAATGTTCGCTATTGCGGACAAACTCTGACTGAACATCATCATTGTCGTAGTGAATTAATGCTTGTAACTGTTCAGGAACGAGATCTGCTTTTTCGGCAGGTGCGGTGCGATATTGGTAGTATGAGACTAAACCGCTATCAACGATCGTCTGAGCGACGGTCTCACAACCTGGGCAACACATTTCTCTGATATCGCCCAGAATCTCTACTTTATAGTCCGTGTTGACTGGTACTTCTTCACCGCAGTGGTAACACGATTTACACATAAGCTATTAGTTCGCTAGTTGTACTGGAGTCGAAGATGGGAAAGTGACACGACCTTGTAGCAGCCACTGTTGATCATGCGGCGTAAGTTCAATAAACCAAGGTCCTTGTAGCTCTTGATCTAACTTAAAGCGATATTGCCCGCTCGCATCAGAAGTAAGTAGTCGGCTGAAGTCACGGTCCGGTAGTGTACGGTGAGCAAACATGACCGTTATCGCTGGATAGTGGTCTAGTTGACCTTTATCAAATTGAATCACAACTTCGTTATCCTGGGAGAATGCAGCCGCGCTAAGACCGAGCTCTTTCGCCACATTCAGTTTAGAGATATCGATATTGATGCCTTTGCCTTTTTTATAGTAATCCTCAGTCACTAATGAAACAGAATTCTGTGAAAAAACGATAACGGTGATGATCGTCCATACAACAACGGTGAGTGGCAGAATGATTAGGAACCACGGCCAGAACTGCTTATACCAAGGCTTTACCATAAAAAAGTTCTCAATGAAAAAAAATGAAAGATATTAGGGCTTTAACTGTAAAGGAAAGACAGCCCCTTAAAAAGGGGCTGTTATTGAAATGTTACTTATTATCTGAGTTGCTCAAGCTCCAAACGTAAGCTGAAACTAGCTGAACTTTGTCTTCGCCTAGAATATCTTTCCAAGCCGGCATTACGCCAGAACGACCGTTCATCACTGTTTCAGTTACATCCGCGCGAGAGCCACCGAACAACCAGTCTTGGTCTGTTAGGTCAGGAGCACCCACAGCTGGGTTACCTTTACCGTCAGTACCGTGACACGCAGCACATACAACAAAACGTGCTTTACCTGCTTCAGCTTCACGTGCATTCACAGAACGACCAGATAGGCTCAGTGTGTAGCTCACAACTTCTTTCACACCTTGCTCACCTAGAGCATCCTTCCATGAAGGCATTTGACCGATACGACCATTCATTACAGTCGTAACGATAGCTTGAGGTTCACCACCGTACAGCCATGCGTCGTCAGTTAGGTTAGGGAAACCCTTCTGACCACGAGCATCTGAGCCGTGACATTGTGAACAGTTTTGCAGGAACAAACGTTGACCTACTTTAACTGCTTCGCCATCCGCAGCGATTTCTGGGATAGGGCGCAGTTCAGATGAACCATCTACGTAAGCAAGTTTCTTAAATGCTTCACCAAAGTAGGCTTGTGCATCGTCTAACTCTTTTGCGTATTGAACTAGATGCTTGTTCTCTTGTGATGCAGCGATAGAAGCTTTCGACTCTTCGACTGAACGTACAGTTTGGTCAGAACTCTGCCAACCTAGAACGCCTTTGAAGTTACCTAAACCTGGGTAAAGCGTTAGGTAAATCGCAGCAAATACAAACGTACCAACAAATAGGTAGGTCCACCACTTAGGAAGTGGGTTGTTCAATTCACGAATACCATCGTATTCGTGACCCATATCTGCACCTTCTTCGACGCCCATTTTATCTTTAAGGCACCAATAAAGGACAGCAGCACAGCCGAGAAGTGTACCGACTGTAATGATGATTATCCAAAGACTCCAAAATGTAGTCATTGCTTAGTCACTCCTTGTTCTTTAGAAGGTGCTTGCTCTTCGTCAGCGAATACAAGGTTAGCGGCTTCGTCGAAACGAGCTTGACGGCTCTTACCGTAAGCCCACCAAACCACACCAATAAAACTCACAAAAAGCACTATGGTCCAAATACTGTGAATAGTACCAATGTCCATAAATACCACCTTAATTACTTCATTGCGTGACCAAGAGACTGAAGGTAAGCGATGATGGCATCCATCTCAGTTTTACCTTCTACATCTTTAGACGCATTAGCGATCTGCTCATCAGTGTATGGAACACCGAATTGATCACGGAAAATAGTTAGTTTTTTCTGAGTGTCCTTACCATCAAGAACATTCTCTGCAAGCCATGGGAAACCAGGCATGTTTGACTCAGGAACTAACTCACGAGGATCAATAAGGTGTACACGGTGCCACTCGTCAGAGTAACGACCGCCCACGCGTGCTAGATCTGGACCTGTACGCTTAGAACCCCATAGGAATGGGTGCTCATACACACTTTCACCAGCAACAGAGTAGTGACCGTAACGTTCTGTTTCAGAACGGAATGGACGAATCATCTGGCTGTGACAAACGTTACAGCCTTCACGGATGTATACGTCACGACCTTCCATTTCAAGCGCAGTGTAAGGACGTAGGTTCTCAACTGGCTCAGTAGTTTGTTTCTGGAAAATTAGCGGAGTGATCTCAACAAGCGCACCCAAGCTAATAGCAAAAACGATAAGAATCGCGAGTAAACCGACATTGCGTTCAACAATTTCGTGGCGATTGTTAGAATTAGAACTCATTCTTTAAATCTCCTTATGCCGGCTGAGGGATAGCTTTTAGGCTATCTTTTGGCGCTGTTACCGTCTTGTACGTGTTGTATGCCATTAGGAACATACCAGTTAGGAAGATGAAACCACCTAGGAAACGTACGAAGTAGAATGGGTAAGACGCTTGAACTGACTCAACGAAGCTGTAAGTCAATGTACCGTCAGAGTTAACTGCACGCCACATTAGACCTTGCATAACACCCGAAATCCACATTGCTACGATGTACAGTACAGTACCGATAGTTGCCAACCAGAAGTGCGTATTGATTAGGCTAACAGAGTACATGCGCTCTTGACCGAATAGGCGAGGAACTAGGTGGTATACCGAACCGATAGATACCATAGCAACCCAACCTAATGCGCCAGAGTGTACGTGGCCGATAGTCCAGTCTGTGTAGTGAGACAGTGCGTTAACTGTCTTAATAGACATCATTGGACCTTCGAACGTAGACATACCGTAGAACGATAGAGACACGATTAGGAAACGTAGGATAGGGTCATAACGTAGTTTGTGCCATGCTCCTGACAGAGTCATGATACCGTTGATCATACCACCCCAAGAAGGAGCGAATAGAACAAGTGACATCACCATACCTAGTGACTGCGTCCAGTCTGGAAGTGCAGTGTAATGTAGGTGGTGAGGACCTGCCCAAATGTACAGAGAAACCAATGCCCAGAAGTGAACGATAGACAGACGGTAAGAATAAACTGGACGTTCAGCTTGCTTAGGTACGAAGTAATACATCATACCTAGGAAACCAGCCGTCAGTAGGAAACCTACTGCGTTGTGACCGTACCACCACTGTACCATCGCATCCACTGCGCCCGAATAAATCGAGTACGATTTACCCATTGAGACAGGGATTGCCATGCTGTTTACGATGTGAAGTACCGCAACAGTGATAATAAAGGCACCGAAGAACCAGTTTGCTACGTAGATGTGAGAGGTCTTACGGGTAATCAATGTTCCGAAGAACACGATCGCATAAGAAACCCAGACAACTGCGATGGCAATATCGATTGGCCATTCTAGCTCAGCGTATTCTTTACCAGAGGTAAAACCTAATGGCAGAGTAATTGCTGCTGCTAAAATAATGGCTTGCCAACCCCAGAAGGTGAAGGCGACAAGAGGGCCACCAAATAGACGAGTTTGACAGGTACGCTGAACAACGTAATAAGACGTTGCGAATAGGGCACTTGTACCAAACGCGAAAATAACCGCATTAGTATGCAGAGGACGTAAGCGACTGTACGTCAACCACGGCGTATCAAAGTTTAGCTGTGGCCAAACTAATTGAGCGGCAATCAAAACACCAACAGCCATGCCAACAATACCCCAGAGAATAGTCACTAAGGTAAACTGACGAACGACTGTATAGTTGTAGTTTTGTTCAAGCTGCTTTTCTTGGCTCATTTGCATGCTTCCAATTTCTAATTAACTACACTTTACTTCCAACACGACACATGTCGTAATGCCACCCAAACCGTTAAGAAAATAGAACCTATTCAGTCGGTTAAATATTCTTGCCGATTTTAAAAAAAAGTGGCATTTTCAGCCGCCAACTATACTGCATTTAACAATTCAATGACAGAGTAGTAACCTTACAGTCGGTCAGGTTTTGGCCTTTTATTTTAAAACTTTGAAGTTTGTTACACGGAGAACCCCTTAAATGGCAGCTGAAAAACTGACGCGTGGACGTTTTGTTCAAATAATCATCATGTTAACCCTACTAATTACAGCGTTTATTTGGCGTACGATCACATTCAGCGATGGGGAAATAATCGATTGCAGATTGAAAACAAACTGTACTTTTACTGTTAACGGCAACGAATTTGCCGCCAAGCGTACAAAAGATCGCCTATTGATTAACAAGTCAGCAACGGATTTGAAAATTATTGCGCCTGATAATTCAGTTAAAGTGCTTGAAGATGCAAATATGTGGGTAATCGAAGCTGAAAAATTAGAAGATTTAGAATTAAACATCGTTGGTAATACACACAAACCGATAGCCACAATACGATTCTAACCACCGCTTATTTAGAGTTAGCTCTAGCTCACAAACTCATCGCTCGATTAATACTGCAGTTTAACTATACTCACAGTAATTAATTGAAAGGAAAGCGATAAATGGCCAATTCCAAACGGATGTTGTCACGCAGTCAGTCTGACTTTTTCTTCTACGCCAGCAACGAACGTAATCAAATTACCTATATCAGTGATTCAGTTCTTGCTGTGCTAGGGTGTTACCCGGAAGAAATCTACAATCAGTCAAAACACCGTGATAAAGAAGGGTACTTGGAAACCATTCTTCAGGCCATTCAACAAAAGCGACATGAGTTAGAAAGCAAAAAAGACCATCCTTCATTTGAAGTCGTTGTCTCAGATCGAAGCGGCGCAATCAAACAATTGCTGATCAGTGAAATTATTCTTAGAGGACCGACTGGGGAAACTTTAGGAATCCACGGTTTTGCCATTGACACCACTGAAGAGCATATAAAGGAAGAAGATTTAAGCACAAACCAGCAACTGCTTAGTGTTGCTAAACGACTGGCGCAGTTTGGGCATTGGAATCTCGACCTAATTACGGGTGAACTCCAGTGGTCTGAGGAAATCTACACCATGTTTGGCATCGAAAAAACATCATTCGGTGCATCTTACGAAGCCTTTCTCGATTGTTTGCCTTGCGAGGATAAAGAGCTCGTTAATACTCGCTTTAGTGATGCTCTAGAAACGGCATCAAGTTATGAAGTCGAACATCACGTCATTCGACAATCAGACAAAAAAACACGCGTAGTGCGTGAATTTTGTGAGTTTATTTGCGATTCACAAGGTCGTCCAATTCGAGCTTTAGGCGCGGTACAGGACATAACGCACTCTAAAAAAGCTGAATTAGAAAAAATTGCCCAAGAAAAGACGCGTTATACATCCTTAATTGAGACTATTGATGCTGTAGCCGCAACGTTGGCTTTTCGTGATCCTTATACTGCAGGCCATCAAAAGCGGGTATCGCAAATTGCGGTTCGCATCGCCGAAGAAATGGGTCTCGACGAAAAAGTAATAGAAGGGATCAAACTCGGTGCTATGTTGCACGATATTGGAAAAGTCATGGTGCCTATGGAAATCTTGAATCGACCTGGGCGATTGAGTAAGCCAGAATTCGAAATAATTAAAACACATCCAAATGTTGGCTATGACATCGTAGAAAAAGTGGAGTTTATCTGGCCAATTGGCGAAATGATATTACAGCATCACGAACGACTCGATGGTTCTGGTTATCCAAATGGACTCAAGGGAGATGAAATCATCCTAGAAGCAAGAATTATTGCGGTCGCTGACGTACTAGAAGCAATCACATCTCACAGACCTTACAGGCCTGCATTAGGATTAGATAAAGCGATTGAAGTTTTGTGTGAAGGTCGAGGTACGGCATTTGACGCAACAGTAATTGATACATGTATGAATCTAGTTAAAAATAACCAGCTGGAATTTGGTCATTAAAAAAGAACCTAATAATCAGTAAGTGAATCTTTGATTATCTTACTGATTATTAGGTATTTTATGGTAAATCAATTATGTTGAATGACTTAGGCGACAAACGCAGTAGAGTCAGTTAAACGGGGCAATTGCTTAGCTGTATCAATACTTCATTTAACATAATATACATAATACGCACTTTAGGGTTTTGATTCTTGTTACAGCTTTCAAGGCCAACTGCCATAAAGAAGCATTTATGTTAGCTTAGAAATTCTATCAACTCATCCAAATCACACTTTATGTGAGTTGACCTCACTACAAACAAAAACGCCCTTGAGTTGCGTCCCAAAGGCGTTTATTTGAAATAACATTTGAAATAAATCACACAGCATGAAGCCTAGTAAAGTTAGACCGACTCTCACGACGTCGTCTAAAGTCAATATGTAATAAGGCAAGCTCTCTTGCGTGAATGCTCTTGCCGTAAGGCGTTGTCAGATATTCACCATCAATTCTAAACTCCGCCCATTCTCTGGTTGTTGGTAGAAATCCTCGATGCTTGGTCAGTAGCAAACGGGCTACCGCTATGGGCCATTTGTTTGTTGTGACCCAACGTTTAACTGAGCTTTCTGAGTAACCGAAATAAGCCGCACACTCCGCATAATTATCGAAGTGATACATCATCAACTCTTTGAGCTGACTCCGTAAATAGCCACACTGATGTAATTCATCCCTAAACGTTAGGTATCTTTCTGTTTTTGTTGTCATGTCGGGAGACCTGCGATTCCATTCTTAAGTGTTACTGTTTATTTAACCAGTTTCGAAGAAACACCATCCAGCTTTAAAGCGTTGTAATCAAAAACCGTAGCAAGTCGCTTCAGTAGTCGATAGTTGTCGCTGTCACGCTCTGCAACATCACCCAACGTCAATAACGCCAGTTCTGAATCGGTAGCAGCCAACGTGCGCATGTATTGCAACGCCATTAGGCCAATCAACTTATCAGAACGTGCTTCACCATCTTCAGCAAAGAACCCTACTTTGCCTTTTGTCTCTCCGGCCTTGTCACTGGTTAAATGTTCAGTGATTAGCTTGTCGAGTTGCTGGTAATCATTCAAAAGTGACAACGTATCATTGTTCTCTTCAATCTCAGCGTGGAATTGAAGCCCAGTGTTAACCGTTGGCGTAACAAGTTTGCTAGTAATTAGGTCGGACACATCATCCATCAATTCAATCATGCGCTGACCAACTTCTTTAGGCTCCGCCTGAGCAAGGTTGGCCTTAGAGTCCTCAATGTTAGCCTCAAAAGTGTCTTCGTTAGCCGACTCCAATTGTTCAAAGTCGTAACCACGTTCTTCGTACAATGAGATAAGTTTTCGTTTCTCATTGCTGGTTAAGGTCGCCTTCTCTTTTTCGAATTGACTGATCACATTCCGGTTTAAACCAGATAATTTAGCCGCTGAAGAAATGGACATTCCGATAAAAGTTCGAGCATCAAAAAACTGTGCTCCGGTAAGTTGGTTTACATTCATAATTTAAGTTTCCTATAGGATCGATAACACTTGATTTGCAGTTGCAAAGCAGTTGCTAGGCATTGCACTGCAAGGGTTCATGCAATGTTTGCATGCAGTTGGAATCTATCGCATGCACAGATTCCAGATACAAAAAAGGCTATGTAACCGCTAGGTTGCACAGCCTTTATTTATTTACTGAAAGAGACCAACAACCCAAGTTTGGCTAAAGTTATTTGGTTTAGGCTCAACCTTAACATCGACATTTGAAAAGGGTTTGAGTTGTTGGAATTGAGAGATGCATAACGGGTCAATGTCGAGCTGGCGCTCTTGATAACCGATACCCGAAGCGGTCATATGTGGAGTGCTGATTTCATCAATCGGCATTGCAAGGTGAATCTTGCTCATTTCGTAGGGATTACCCTGCCCTTTGTTCGATACGCCACTGCGTTGGCTGATGCCCATAAATACAACTTTCATAGTTTGTCCTAGTGTTTAGTGATAAGGCTTTCATAGTCCCGTTCTGGTTTCGGGTTAAGGTGCCTTGTGATTGGATTAGGTTTAAATTTTCGTTGCTCGTGTCGTGTGAGAGTTAACTCACCATCTGGCCAAATAACCAGTGATATTGATTCACGTGGGGAGACTGGAACTTCAACTCCACCTAAGAAAGGATCTAAATCAAAGTCATCGCCCAAACCTAGATAAGACTTCAATCGCTCTGCTGGGTCATCTGCCAAACCAAACTCATGTGCAAGTCGACTTGTCACGCCAAAGGCCACAGCTAAAGCGGAAGAATCATCAACATTAGCAAGCGGTGATTCAGGCTCTACATAATCGCCTGGACGCTGATTATCAAAATCAAACTGTAGAATTTGAGCAAGTGGCATGCGCTCCCCCGTACTTAAGTTTTGCAAATCTGCTTTCGACAAACCAATAGCCATTAGATCCCGTATATTCCGACCTAAAGTCGATGGAGAAGAGTGCGCTTTAACCTCATCATAACCACGATCACATAGCGTCATGTAGAAGCGAAAAAGGCGGTCGGCCTTTGCATAAGAAATGTTTCCTTTAGGCGTTACCATCGAGTACATATCACGCAACAACGCTTTAATTTTTGAGTCGTTGTATATCTCAAGTTCTTCACCCTTGACCGCCTCAAGCAAGTCTTTAAACAATTCTTTAAACATCCACTCACAGAATGAATAGTTGTTCATGTGCTCAAATTGTTCGGCATGACGAATCACTTTCCAGACCCCACAAGTACCAACAACACGCTCTAGAAAACGTTTTTTCGCTCGGCCTTCAAAGCGCAAGCGATTAGCAGCAAAAGAACGTAACTCAAAGTCAGAAAGCTGGTTTATCACTCGTTCATAGCGAGATGTTTTCTCTCGTCTTGCTCGACGTTTTAGCTCTGTTAGTTGGTGTGAGATTTCATCAAGCTTAGAGTAGATTGCTAGCACATAAGCGCGACCGGCATCCGGTGTACTTTCTGAAGCCTTGTTGAAGTAAAGCGTAGTTTCGTAGTCTGAATTACGGGCTGGCTTTAGGTAGCGGTTAGAGATATTGCCAAGTGCCTTAATTGTTTGTCTGAGGACATCTTCACTCTCGCACTGGATCGAGTAAGTGCTATCAATACGTCGAAACTCCGCTAAACCAACATCGAGCATGTCAAAAAATTCTGGCTGAGCCTCTTGAAGCGCTGACAGTAAATACTCAGTACATAGGCGTAAATTGTCGGAGCCGTACACGTTGTGCCCCTGCATAACCTTAGCTGGAGAAGCTTTGATTCGAGCATATGCCCAGAACTGGTTAGCTTTTGGACAGGCATCAAATACACGACAAGCAATATCAGTAAATGAAGATGGGATTCGAGACCAAGGATGATAAAGGTCATCTGTTATCGTGTGGTCACTACCATCAATAGCAAATTCAACAGATCCAGATGCGATCTTAAGACCTGTTTTTCTTCCTAGTTTTTCAAAATCCACGAAGCCACAGTCACCCATTACGGTAACGCACTCAGCTTTAAGTGGAATTGCAATTTCTAGAAAGTCGTACAAGTCAAAACCCTGTCAATATCAATTGTGACACTAATAATGTCATTTAAAGTGTCAACTATGCTATCAAAATGAAATTCACTATTCAACCAAAAGTGACCTTGCAAACAACAAGATAAGGGTCATATCTGGCACCCAGAAAGAACTAGCCTCACAAAGTTGGGATATAATAGCGAGAACGATGCTATGAGGCTTACCTATGATTTTTGAAGAGATTGGTGGCATTGACGCCCTTTCCGAACGTGTCAAACACGCCATTAAAGATAATGGTGGTTATGATCTGACTAGCGAATACACTGGCATAAGTGTTAGTACCTTAAAGCGCATAGCCGCAGGCAAAACAGAGCCTAAGTTTAAAGATATTGTCAGCATCGCTGAGGCAACCAGAACCCCACTCATGTTTCTCGCCTATGGAAATGGCAGCGTACTAGAGTCTAAGTTTGAAATGCTTATGGCTGACATGATTAGAGAGGCTAGAAAGAAAGACTATGACATGTCAGCACTAAAAATGTCGTTTGGCATGGTACTAGGCTCACTTAAGACTATCGCTAGTACACCAGATCAAAAGAAAGAACTGGATGAATTTCTAGATAGAATCATGGATGAATTTGACGCCCCGTTGATTGAATAAATCAAAATGACAACATAAGCCGCTATTAGAGCATGCGGCTTTTTAACACTACAAACCCACTGAGGAGTTAGCTAAACATGGGAACAATCAGTTTTTTTTCAGAGCAAGTAGATAGTGAAGAAGGTTCTAATTTCATCGAGGTAAAAGATTGCATTGCTAAACCGATGATAGATGTAACTGATGGTGAATTTGGTCAGTTACTCAATAGGGTTTCTTTTGACGATTGGGAGCAATTTGAGCGGTTTGTCGATAGCATCAATTCACTACATGATAGATTGAAAGGAATGCACAAATAACCTCTTTACACGCTAGAAGATTGCTAGGGCTTTGTAGGAAATGGCTTGTAGAATTCTTAAAGCTCAGTGTATTGCTAACCGCGCCCCATCAATTCCGCAGCTTACAACAAGTTCATCAGGGGCTTGGTGCCGCGCTCTCGCTCCGCAATCGCTTATCCCTGCGGGGCTAGTTATCTAAACGCTGAAAGGGGATCGATAAACGATCCCCTTTCGGTGCGTCCAGTTCTGGATTATTCAGCGTATTATGGAAATTATGTTACGGGCTTCACTGGCAAAGCGATTCGCCCTCACCATCTTCACGAACTGGCGGACAGCGAGCTGCCCTCTGTTCGGAATCACTACTTCGTTCGCCCACCCTTTGCTTTCGTTCAGGCCTACGGCGAACCACTCAACATAATTCCAAACTACATAATACGCACTTTAGGGTTTTGATTCTTGTTACAGCTTTCAAGGCCAACTGCCATAAAGAAGCATTTATGTTAGCTTAGAAATTCTATCAACTCATCCAAATCACACTTTATGTGAGTTGACCTCACTACAAACAAAAACGCCCTTGAGTTGCGTCCCAAAGGCGTTTATTTGAAATAACATTTGAAATAAATCACACAGCATGAAGCCTAGTAAAGTTAGACCGACTCTCACGACGTCGTCTAAAGTCAATATGTAATAAGGCAAGCTCTCTTGCGTGAATGCTCTTGCCGTAAGGCGTTGTCAGATATTCACCATCAATTCTAAACTCCGCCCATTCTCTGGTTGTTGGTAGAAATCCTCGATGCTTGGTCAGTAGCAAACGGGCTACCGCTATGGGCCATTTGTTTGTTGTGACCCAACGTTTAACTGAGCTTTCTGAGTAACCGAAATAAGCCGCACACTCCGCATAATTATCGAAGTGATACATCATCAACTCTTTGAGCTGACTCCGTAAATAGCCACACTGATGTAATTCATCCCTAAACGTTAGGTATCTTTCTGTTTTTGTTGTCATGTCGGGAGACCTGCGATTCCATTCTTAAGTGTTACTGTTTATTTAACCAGTTTCGAAGAAACACCATCCAGCTTTAAAGCGTTGTAATCAAAAACCGTAGCAAGTCGCTTCAGTAGTCGATAGTTGTCGCTGTCACGCTCTGCAACATCACCCAACGTCAATAACGCCAGTTCTGAATCGGTAGCAGCCAACGTGCGCATGTATTGCAACGCCATTAGGCCAATCAACTTATCAGAACGTGCTTCACCATCTTCAGCAAAGAACCCTACTTTGCCTTTTGTCTCTCCGGCCTTGTCACTGGTTAAATGTTCAGTGATTAGCTTGTCGAGTTGCTGGTAATCATTCAAAAGTGACAACGTATCATTGTTCTCTTCAATCTCAGCGTGGAATTGAAGCCCAGTGTTAACCGTTGGCGTAACAAGTTTGCTAGTAATTAGGTCGGACACATCATCCATCAATTCAATCATGCGCTGACCAACTTCTTTAGGCTCCGCCTGAGCAAGGTTGGCCTTAGAGTCCTCAATGTTAGCCTCAAAAGTGTCTTCGTTAGCCGACTCCAATTGTTCAAAGTCGTAACCACGTTCTTCGTACAATGAGATAAGTTTTCGTTTCTCATTGCTGGTTAAGGTCGCCTTCTCTTTTTCGAATTGACTGATCACATTCCGGTTTAAACCAGATAATTTAGCCGCTGAAGAAATGGACATTCCGATAAAAGTTCGAGCATCAAAAAACTGTGCTCCGGTAAGTTGGTTTACATTCATAATTTAAGTTTCCTATAGGATCGATAACACTTGATTTGCAGTTGCAAAGCAGTTGCTAGGCATTGCACTGCAAGGGTTCATGCAATGTTTGCATGCAGTTGGAATCTATCGCATGCACAGATTCCAGATACAAAAAAGGCTATGTAACCGCTAGGTTGCACAGCCTTTATTTATTTACTGAAAGAGACCAACAACCCAAGTTTGGCTAAAGTTATTTGGTTTAGGCTCAACCTTAACATCGACATTTGAAAAGGGTTTGAGTTGTTGGAATTGAGAGATGCATAACGGGTCAATGTCGAGCTGGCGCTCTTGATAACCGATACCCGAAGCGGTCATATGTGGAGTGCTGATTTCATCAATCGGCATTGCAAGGTGAATCTTGCTCATTTCGTAGGGATTACCCTGCCCTTTGTTCGATACGCCACTGCGTTGGCTGATGCCCATAAATACAACTTTCATAGTTTGTCCTAGTGTTTAGTGATAAGGCTTTCATAGTCCCGTTCTGGTTTCGGGTTAAGGTGCCTTGTGATTGGATTAGGTTTAAATTTTCGTTGCTCGTGTCGTGTGAGAGTTAACTCACCATCTGGCCAAATAACCAGTGATATTGATTCACGTGGGGAGACTGGAACTTCAACTCCACCTAAGAAAGGATCTAAATCAAAGTCATCGCCCAAACCTAGATAAGACTTCAATCGCTCTGCTGGGTCATCTGCCAAACCAAACTCATGTGCAAGTCGACTTGTCACGCCAAAGGCCACAGCTAAAGCGGAAGAATCATCAACATTAGCAAGCGGTGATTCAGGCTCTACATAATCGCCTGGACGCTGATTATCAAAATCAAACTGTAGAATTTGAGCAAGTGGCATGCGCTCCCCCGTACTTAAGTTTTGCAAATCTGCTTTCGACAAACCAATAGCCATTAGATCCCGTATATTCCGACCTAAAGTCGATGGAGAAGAGTGCGCTTTAACCTCATCATAACCACGATCACATAGCGTCATGTAGAAGCGAAAAAGGCGGTCGGCCTTTGCATAAGAAATGTTTCCTTTAGGCGTTACCATCGAGTACATATCACGCAACAACGCTTTAATTTTTGAGTCGTTGTATATCTCAAGTTCTTCACCCTTGACCGCCTCAAGCAAGTCTTTAAACAATTCTTTAAACATCCACTCACAGAATGAATAGTTGTTCATGTGCTCAAATTGTTCGGCATGACGAATCACTTTCCAGACCCCACAAGTACCAACAACACGCTCTAGAAAACGTTTTTTCGCTCGGCCTTCAAAGCGCAAGCGATTAGCAGCAAAAGAACGTAACTCAAAGTCAGAAAGCTGGTTTATCACTCGTTCATAGCGAGATGTTTTCTCTCGTCTTGCTCGACGTTTTAGCTCTGTTAGTTGGTGTGAGATTTCATCAAGCTTAGAGTAGATTGCTAGCACATAAGCGCGACCGGCATCCGGTGTACTTTCTGAAGCCTTGTTGAAGTAAAGCGTAGTTTCGTAGTCTGAATTACGGGCTGGCTTTAGGTAGCGGTTAGAGATATTGCCAAGTGCCTTAATTGTTTGTCTGAGGACATCTTCACTCTCGCACTGGATCGAGTAAGTGCTATCAATACGTCGAAACTCCGCTAAACCAACATCGAGCATGTCAAAAAATTCTGGCTGAGCCTCTTGAAGCGCTGACAGTAAATACTCAGTACATAGGCGTAAATTGTCGGAGCCGTACACGTTGTGCCCCTGCATAACCTTAGCTGGAGAAGCTTTGATTCGAGCATATGCCCAGAACTGGTTAGCTTTTGGACAGGCATCAAATACACGACAAGCAATATCAGTAAATGAAGATGGGATTCGAGACCAAGGATGATAAAGGTCATCTGTTATCGTGTGGTCACTACCATCAATAGCAAATTCAACAGATCCAGATGCGATCTTAAGACCTGTTTTTCTTCCTAGTTTTTCAAAATCCACGAAGCCACAGTCACCCATTACGGTAACGCACTCAGCTTTAAGTGGAATTGCAATTTCTAGAAAGTCGTACAAGTCAAAACCCTGTCAATATCAATTGTGACACTAATAATGTCATTTAAAGTGTCAACTATGCTATCAAAATGAAATTCACTATTCAACCAAAAGTGACCTTGCAAACAACAAGATAAGGGTCATATCTGGCACCCAGAAAGAACTAGCCTCACAAAGTTGGGATATAATAGCGAGAACGATGCTATGAGGCTTACCTATGATTTTTGAAGAGATTGGTGGCATTGACGCCCTTTCCGAACGTGTCAAACACGCCATTAAAGATAATGGTGGTTATGATCTGACTAGCGAATACACTGGCATAAGTGTTAGTACCTTAAAGCGCATAGCCGCAGGCAAAACAGAGCCTAAGTTTAAAGATATTGTCAGCATCGCTGAGGCAACCAGAACCCCACTCATGTTTCTCGCCTATGGAAATGGCAGCGTACTAGAGTCTAAGTTTGAAATGCTTATGGCTGACATGATTAGAGAGGCTAGAAAGAAAGACTATGACATGTCAGCACTAAAAATGTCGTTTGGCATGGTACTAGGCTCACTTAAGACTATCGCTAGTACACCAGATCAAAAGAAAGAACTGGATGAATTTCTAGATAGAATCATGGATGAATTTGACGCCCCGTTGATTGAATAAATCAAAATGACAACATAAGCCGCTATTAGAGCATGCGGCTTTTTAACACTACAAACCCACTGAGGAGTTAGCTAAACATGGGAACAATCAGTTTTTTTTCAGAGCAAGTAGATAGTGAAGAAGGTTCTAATTTCATCGAGGTAAAAGATTGCATTGCTAAACCGATGATAGATGTAACTGATGGTGAATTTGGTCAGTTACTCAATAGGGTTTCTTTTGACGATTGGGAGCAATTTGAGCGGTTTGTCGATAGCATCAATTCACTACATGATAGATTGAAAGGAATGCACAAATAACCTCTTTACACGCTAGAAGATTGCTAGGGCTTTGTAGGAAATGGCTTGTAGAATTCTTAAAGCTCAGTGTATTGCTAACCGCGCCCCATCAATTCCGCAGCTTACAACAAGTTCATCAGGGGCTTGGTGCCGCGCTCTCGCTCCGCAATCGCTTATCCCTGCGGGGCTAGTTATCTAAACGCTGAAAGGGGATCGATAAACGATCCCCTTTCGGTGCGTCCAGTTCTGGATTATTCAGCGTATTATGGAAATTATGTTACGGGCTTCACTGGCAAAGCGATTCGCCCTCACCATCTTCACGAACTGGCGGACAGCGAGCTGCCCTCTGTTCGGAATCACTACTTCGTTCGCCCACCCTTTGCTTTCGTTCAGGCCTACGGCGAACCACTCAACATAATTCCAAACTACATAATACGCACTTGGATTTAGGGATTGTAAGCGAGACAACGGCCATCACACTGCGTGTGAAATCTGAGCTGTGTCTTTTATCCACGTTCAACTTTACACAGTCTCGCGCTGGTTAACGGGTTATTCTTCGACTATTCCAATAACCTTCAATCAGCATCACGACGTGTAATGACCGTGGTGTCAGCGTCATTCACGACACCATCGAGCACGGCTTTAAGGCCATTTCTAGACTCAGTAAATAACACCCCACATATCTGGGCTAATCATATAGCTCATATACTTGTAACGGATCAAATGGTTTATTGAATGGCTTGGTCTCTAAGAGGATTTGAATTTGACGCAAATCTATACTCTCAAAGACATCTTGTTGCTCTCGATGTCGAAACACCTTCTTAATTGTTAGCCAATCATCCAGTCGTTGAGAGTCGCCTGTTTCTGCTACATATGCCAGCAACGTTCGGCTATATTCGGCTTCTTGTTGCGCGATACATGTATCCATTGTCATCTGACTTAGTAGCAATAATGCTGCCTTTTTCTGCTCACTGCTCAGTTCATTAAACCATAGTGAGGCCACTTCTTGCTTTTCAAGCGGCCGTCGCATTTGAGCACATTGCTCCACTTTAAGGTTTAAATTATCGTAAGCCTGTAGCATGTTCATGCGGAGGTGCTCAGGCCAACTCATGGCACTGGCTGGTAAAGTAAGGAACATGAATAATGCAGTGACATATTGTTTTCTATAACGCATTGTAAACACATGTGGCTACAGACATGTAACCTCCTTTATGTAATCAATATGCCACTCATAGTACACTTCATTTTAATGAAACACCGCTCAGTGGGTTTACGGCGTATCGCTTTCACATGATGTTTCGCTGTCATCTACCGTTAACAGGCGCATTTCTACACGTCGGTTCAAAGCTCTGCTTTCTGGCGTCATGTTCGATGTTATAGGCTTTGATGCACCCTCGCCCTTAGCCTCTATTTGCTCAGGAAGTATTCCCATGCCTTCAAGCCACATTGCGACTGAGCGCGCTCTATTCTCTGATAACGTTTGGTTATATTCATCAGTACCTTCAGCATCAGTGTGACCAATGAGTTCAACTTTAGCCTGTGTAGATTTCTTCAATACGCAAATTATGCGCTGGGCTTTTTGTTCGACAACCTGTTGGCCGTCTATATCGTAACTGTCGGTATCAAAATAAATCGAATTCATACGGCTATCTACTGGCTCTACAGCTTCCAACAGAACAGGTTCGTCAAACTCCATATTCATCGGTGACACAGAGGGTAAACGTGGTACGGAACTTCCCAGAGTAAATGCGGCGCTAAACAGTAAGGTATGGCTGTTGTAATTATCAATTTCGTCAATGTACTGGTATCCACCAGAAACCCTAAATTTATCGGTAACCCAATAAGTTAAGCCAGCTTCAACCATCGGGGATACGCCTTTTAACGTACTTTGGCTTTTTTTCGAATCCCAATATGCGACCCCGACCCGAGCATAGATACTGTAGTCATTTGACAGAAAGTAGTCGTACTTGAGCGCACTTTCAACTATTGAGGTGGTGCTCGCGTTTTCTGTATCTAAGTCTCCGCGCTGTTGAAATCCAATGTCCCAACTATACATTCGATTGAACTCAAGTCCGCCATAGATTCCTAACATTGTTCCCTTTGAAGCTTGACCATTTGAGGTATCGACAGGAAATTGGTATCCGTCCTTTTGACCAATGAATGGTGAAAGTGTGTAGCTGTTCTCCTCAGCTCGCGATGATTCGAATACTAATAGAGAAGCCAAAATTAATAGGTAGTGCTGTTTATTGAGCATAATAATTTCATTGCGTGAATATGTTCACTACAGATTAATTATCTATCGATGATGGCGTGTTTCAGATTCGTATCATCTTTAAATCCATCCTTCATAAACATTACAGCGTAACAACCGTTTCGCTACTGAATAATTGGGGGTTTGATGGGCTAAAAGTTGGGATTCTGCTATCAGGCATTTAGTTATAGTGCTTCAAGTGGGTGTTTTTTAGCGTGCGAGGTCAATCATTCCAGGATGCTTATCCCGAATCGCTAGCAAAGCATCCGGTGGCATTTGAACATTAGCGAACCAAAAAGGCTTATGCTTCTCAACGAACACACCGCTACGATCTAGAGTATCAAACATTGCGTAAGCTTGGGCCTGAGCTAAAGCAACCCCTGCTTCGCTACGTTCGATAACAGCAATATTGTCTAAGTCTTCTTGTAGCGCGTTTTTCAATGGAAACGTAAATGGTGTCCACTCGATAGCATCAACAACTTTTTGCGTAAGTTGTTGCTCTAATCGGCTAATAACGCTCGGTAAAATACTCAGCTCTGGTTTGATTTCAGCACATGCGTAGTACTCTTCTCGCATGTTCTTTTCTCTGTAAGATTGCATTTTTTCTATCTGAGCGTCTTCGAAAAGCTGACTAAAATGATTGACGATCGCGAAATGGCTAATAGTGCGCAACACACCAAGCAATATACCTTGTTGCGGATTTTTAAAGTTAGCCTGCTCTAACCGCAGCCTGGTCACATTGGCGGTTAAAATCATATGCTGCCAGAGCTTAGGGGCAATGCTTTTGGTCACAGGGTCATGCCAACGC
Organism: Vibrio sp. TRT 1302; assembly: GCF_050113875.1. Lineage (NCBI taxonomy): Bacteria > Pseudomonadati > Pseudomonadota > Gammaproteobacteria > Vibrionales > Vibrionaceae > Vibrio > Vibrio sp. TRT 1302. The sequence goes on from NZ_JBNJOF010000001.1 coordinate 97,054, forward strand.
AACAATGGTTTGGCCATTAATATCGGAAACAGTAAGCTGCAATTGTCGATCCCAAGAGTTCCGATGGCTGCTATCGGGTCCTGCTGATTTCTGACTGTTTTCCCTAATCTGCCACAAAACTTGGGATTGTTGACTAACGCCAGTACGTTGGACTTCAACTGATGATCATTTGTGGTAAGGACTGACAGTTTAGGAAAAGTTAAAGATGGCGAGTAAGCAACACTAAGAAAATAGGAGAAATCAGGAAACTTGCCAAACAATTGCAATGGCGTCATTTTTGAAAGCCTTTCAACCATCGTTTTTTCAGCGTGTTCAGCAATGTCGCCAACAACTTGGCCAAAGATCTTTTGCCGTTCCTCAATCGCTTTTCTGCGCTCCTTTACTTTTGAACTTTCGCACTCCAGTAGTAACCGCTGATTCTCGGTGATACGCTCCTCTTCTTTAAGAATGACACTGTCACAAAACTCACTTTGACGACTCAGAGCACCATCAACATCTGATTGATCAAGAATATACTTTAAACTAACCAACCACTTTGCGTGGCGAGCGCGTGTTTGTAGAGCGATTTTTTGAGCTAACTCATTCGCTTCACTATTGTATTTCTTGTTCGTTATTAACAGGTTTGACATATTCTCGTTTAAGTTTTTTGTCGCCTTTAGCTGGCGCTATTAAAGAACAGTGTACGTTTTTGAAATGCCAGATGAATGAGAGTTCTAATTAACTTACTTTCTATAGAGTTGGCATGACTTGCTATAGCTTTTTCAACTATAGCAAGAGATTGGGATTAATACCTAGGAGGAACGTGAGATTAGAGATTTGGTGACGTTCAGCTTAACTGCTGCGTTTTTTACCTTTACTCGTAAAACCTTGAAAAGGGAATACATTGCGAATACGCTGCTGTATTTTTTTAGGAATCTGCTTAGACATCACGAGTTTAGTGCCTGTACGTTGCTGATAAACTTTAAGCTCACCACTGAATGGCGTACGTTCCGCAATTTCAACAACATTGTGTTTAAAGCCCGGTGGAAAATGCCCTTTTTCTTTAGTGATTTTACCATCGGTAAAGGTCACTCTAAGTACTGGCCTATCGACGGCAACTAACCAAAATATAATAGCGGATGCGACAAGAATAACGTATAGCATAGTTCTATCCTTATTAATCGAGAAGCTTACTTAAATCCTCTTTGAGGCTGCTCACTGCCTTACTCGCTTTTTCACTTCGAGAGGCTTCAGAAAGCAGATACTCAATAGCATCGGATAAAGTACAACCCAACTCGTTAGCTCGGTGTGACAACTTCTCCCATACACGGTAATCAAGGTCTATCGATTTTTTCTTAGTGTGTATCTGTTCCGCATTGAAATGACGTTTACGTTTTGCACGGATGGCCTGTTTGAGCTTGTTATCGAGTTCAGGAGCCATATGAGTTTCTATCCACTCGACCACCTTTACGGGTTGGTGTTCTAACTGACGTAACTCGTTAACCGCGCTATCTGCTTCACTAGTATCAATGTGGCAAGTGATCGCTTCTCCCGCTTTCCACTTATTGATTAGATAATTCCATTTCCAACCACACTCTAGGTTTTCAAGCTGTTGATATTTCATTGCAAAGTCATTCCGTTTCAGTTCTAGGTGACAGCGTAACCCTAACGATGCAAAGTTACAATCCCTATTGTAATCGAAAAGCGATCAAGATCATGAGATAAAATTATCTATATATACCAGAAGCATTTTTCTATATAATTTCGCTCCATTTTACGTATATGAACTGAATTGATGAATCAAGAAAGCTGGCACGCTGTTACCCCGCAATATTCGCAATATGACGCTCAAATCAATCGATTTAATCAGCTAGAGAAAGTTGATTTTTTTGACATCCAGCCACGTCTCAAACAAGCAATTAATACCCTATGTAACGTGAATGGCTTTAACCGTATATTGATGGTCAATGCGGTAGACAACGCCTTTTACCGCAATATCGTTAAAGATGGTCTAGTTAGAACGGATAGTTCCAAACCGGTATTAACGACTGAATCTTTAGACATTGCTACTTTAGTCGGTTCATATACCTGCGACGACAAAGGTGACATTGTCACTAAAGTCGAAGGGCTTTTAGACAAGGCAGACGGCGGATATCTGATCACACCGGTCACATTATTACTCGCCAATCCCGCTAGTTGGCAAATGATTAAATCAGCTGTTCTTGGTGAACAGATTAGCCCTGTCAATGCCAATCCTCGCAAAATTGCTTTAGAGAAACCTTGTCGTCAATACGAAATCAAGCTTGTTCTTGTTGGTGATCGTCACCAAATTGCAGATTTCGAATACATTGAACCAGAGCTTTATTGCGGCCTTGCGATGTTTACAGAGATTGAGCAAGAACTTCCTCTCAATAAGCAGAGCATCGAAACTTACTTAGGGTATATTGCTTGGCTAGTTGATGAATACCAACTCCCTACACTCTCCTTTGGCGCTATTCACCGCTTAATGATTGCGGGTGCAAGGTACACAGAAGATCAGCACTACATGCCGATAGAGACACTTTGGTATCTTTCATTACTTAATGAAGCTTTACTCACGTCAAATGGTAAAGTCATTTCAGAGCAAGACCTTGACCAAGCGATAGCAAATAAATATCAGCGCGAATCTTATCTCCCAGAGCGCGCTTTGGCTGACATTACGGACGGTCAAGTTATCATCGAGACTGAGGGTGAATGTATTGGTCAGGTAAATGGACTCACTGTTATTGACGTCCCTGGGCATCCCATGTCTTACGGCGAACCAGCACGAATCTCTTGTGTGATCCATTTTGGTGATGGTGATATCTCAGATGTGGAACGCAAAGCGGAACTTGGTGGCAATCTACACGCCAAAGGCATGATGATCATGCAAGCTTTCGTCAGCAGTGCACTCAATTTAGATGAACCTTTGCCCTATTCTGCTTCAGTTGTTTTCGAACAGTCATACAGTGAAGTAGATGGAGACAGTGCGTCGTTGGCAGAGCTCTGTTCTTTTGTCAGCGCACTTTCGGAATATCCGATTGATCAGCAGATCGCGGTGACTGGCGCGGTAGACCAATTTGGGCGCGTGCAAGCTGTTGGCGGTCTCAACGAGAAAATCGAAGGCTTCTATCACGTATGTAAGCATAATGGCTTTACAGGTGATCAGGGTGTGATTCTGCCTAAGTCGAATTTAAAACATTTATCGCTCAATAAAGATGTCGTAGAAAGTATCAAAAATAACGAATTTCATATTTGGTCGGTATCTAACGTCGATGAGGCAATTCCTATCATTATGGGTAAACCATTCCGTGGTGATGACGAAGAGAGCGTGATCAGTAGAATCGCGCAACGTATTGAAAACTTTGAAAGACATGAGCACCCACAAGGAATTGTGGAACGCATCAAAAACTGGTTGTTTTAACCGAGTTTTAATTCATATTTTTACTGATCGGAGTTGTTTAGCGTACACGTGTTCACTAACATGCTGCTATCAAAATTTGGAGTAATTGATAATGCAAAACAAACGTGATTCTTATAACCGTGAAGATCTTCTAGCATCTAGCCAAGGTGAACTATTTGGTGAAGGCTATCCTCAGCTTCCAGCACCTAATATGCTAATGATGGATCGCATCACTAAAATGTCAGAAACTGAAGGTGATTTCGGTAAGGGTCTAATTCTAGCAGAACTAGATATTACTCCGGATCTATGGTTCTTTGATTGCCACTTCCCTGGCGACCCAGTAATGCCTGGTTGTCTTGGTCTAGATGCTATGTGGCAGCTAGTTGGTTTCTTCCTAGGCTGGGTTGGCGGTAAAGGCAAAGGCCGTGCTTTAGGTGTCGGCGAAGTTAAGTTTACTGGCCAAATCCTACCGACTGCCAAAAAAGTCACTTACGAAATTAACATGAAACGTGTTGTAAACCGTAAGCTAGTAATGGGTCTTGCTGATGGCCGTGTATTAGTTGATGGCAAAGAGATTTATGTGGCAAAAGACCTTAAAGTAGGCCTTTTCCAAGACACTTCTGCTTTTTAAGCGCAAATGTTTCAACAAACGACTCTTCGGAGTCGTTTTTTTGAGTCAAATGTATTTAGTTATAGTGCGCTAATTATATCATTAAAAGCCCCTTTCGGGGCTAAATCCTATTTCGTATGTGGAGAGTGAGTGTTATTTGTAGAGACCAGAGTGTTTATCTTCTCTGGCATCGCGCCAACCACCAAGCCAATAAGATCGAGCATCCATCTGTTGGTATGGACATGCCTCCATCGAGCGGCCATTTAGGCCCGCTTTATATCCTTGAGATTGAGCTCTTTCTAAGCGGTCACGCTTTTGTCTCTTCATAGTGTCGTCCTCATACATAAAATGTGTCTTAACGTACTACTTTATCTATCGCAGACTGACTATCGTTAGCACAGCACTAGTCGATAGAAGTGAAGTTTTTATGACTTCACCATTAAGATTCGATCAAAATGACGCTTAATTCAAGGTATAAAAAAGGCACAGATCCAAAACTGTGAACCTGTGCCCTAGTTGAAAATTTAACCTATTTTCTACGGAACCCTAGAAACCCTAATAGAGTCAGAGCGATAAAGCCAATTGTGCCACCTTGACGCTCAACCGTCTCCTGAGTTACAGGACGTGTGCTTATATCTGTCGCTGTCTGACCATTGATAGGGACAAGTTTCACCCCAACAAGTGACGCGCCGGCATTACATGTAGCATCAATAGCTTCACTGTCAAAGCCACCAGCACAGTAGTATGCTGTCGCTGCAATGATACCTGCGTCGTTGATGTCAGCCGCTTCAATTATGCGATATTGATTGTTATCTGTAGAAGCACCAGAACCATAGGTTAGATCATCCAAGTAACGCGCAATACCACCGATAGGCGCAGAACCAGCGACAGTACCTAAGTTAGTGATAAACGCGCGTTTAGCACGCGGTTTACCATTGGTCTCTTTGTGACTTTCAAAGTCGATAGTTCCAACGACATCGTTGGAATTGTTAATACCGCCGGCTTTACCACTTGCGCCGTTAAAAAAGATGCTACCACTAAATGCTTTGTATACTGGTGAAGTTAAGCTGTCGACATAAAACAATGTATTCGCATATGCACCATTAAGGGCTTGATTCAGTTTTGCTGTACCAATTGCGATACCATTGTTATTAACTGCTTGTAGCGTTTGGTTAGCGTATTCAGAAGTCGCATAAGGGAAACCATCAACAGCTTTCGAAGTCCAGCTCGTTCCACCATTGTTGTCCGACTTAAACACGGTTGCTCTGAAATACACATCGCTGTCGGAGTTATAACCAACAGCATATAGAACATTCCCGTCTTTAATAATATCTCGAGCACTAGCGTGAGCTCTACGATCGCCATTATTTGTGGTAGTACTGCTGATCCAGTCAATCGGAGCTTGTAATACTCCATCGACCCAAACAGCAGCATACGAATTGTTATCACTGGTAGCGTGGTTTGATGTTTTAGTAACGCTTCCTACTGTGTAGTACGTGCCACCATCCTCCAAAGTTTTCCAAGCATGTGATTCTGCGTAAGTCGTACTATTGTGAGTTCGAGATAAATCATCAACTGATGTGCCATTGATACTAGTAAACGCAACGTTACGAGGAGAACCGCCAATAGTTCTATTCCCTGTTGCAAAGCCATTATCAATACTATTGACTACGGTATTCTCTGCGTACAAAGCTGAACTATTTAAGTAAGCAATAGACCCCGCATAGTTGCCAGCTTGTTCTTTCGCGTAGCCTTGTGTGTACTGCTTATCAGCCCAGTCATCGCACAAAGAATATGAGTAACCTAGGAAGTTACGACAGTAGTTTCTAAAACCATCGTAATTGTCATCAAGGTATGTCCAACCGTATGGTAAAAAGAACGGTGATTCATCACGATACTGGAACCCTTCACGGTAGCGCTTAACTTCTGTCGCCATTTCAGAAGTAGAATCTGAACAGGTACTGCCAACGCTCCAACAATTAGTCGTATTTGGAGCAACAGCTACACCGTAAGTTTGTAGGCTAGAACTGGTTCCCTCTGGGTCTTGCAAATAAACATTATAAAGCGCTGCATGAGCACCGAAAGAAGCAGCGATCGTTGCTGCCACTAGTGAAACTTTAAAAATATTACTACTCATTAATCTTAACTTTCCTGTTGCATCGCTTCGAGCTCTTCCCAGCGTTCGAAAGCAATCTCAAGCTCCTGCTCTGTTGCAGCAAGCTTATCTAATACGGGTTGCGTCTGCTCTACGGGTTTGGAAAAGAAATCAGCACTGTTAACTTGCTCTTGCAAGGTTTCAATATCCACTTCTAATTGTTCGAGTTTGGCTGGCAATGCTTCTAACTCGCGCTGTAGTTTATAAGATAACTTCTTAGGTTTACTCTTTGTTACAGCGGTTTTGGGAGTTTCCTCAACCTGTTTAACGCTCGACTCAACTTTTTCGCTATTACGCGCTTTTTTAACCTGAAGACGTTGTTGCTGTGCGTCGTGGTAGCCACCCACAAATTCCTCAATAACACCATCACCTTCGAATATCCAACTGGTGGTCACAGTGTTATCGACAAACTGACGATCGTGACTGACAAGCAACAATGTACCCTGATAATTGGCAAGTAAATCCTCTAAAAGTTCCAATGTTTCGATATCTAAATCGTTAGTTGGTTCATCAAGTACCAACAAGTTATTGGATTTAAGGAAAATACGCGCCAAAAGAAGACGGTTTTTCTCACCACCAGACAAAGCTTTAACCGGTGTTCGCGCGCGATGCGGAGCAAATAGAAAATCTTGCAAGTAGCTCAGCGCGTGGCGCTGTCGGCCACCAACCATCACCTCTTGCTTACCATCAGCAAGGTTGTCGATAACAGACTTCTCTGGATCAAGCACTTCACGGTATTGATCAAAATACGCGACTTCTAGCTTGGTACCACAGTGAAGTTTGCCCTGCGAAGGCTTGAGCTCATCCAGCAGCAACTTAAGCAAGGTACTTTTACCACACCCGTTAGGACCGATTAGAGCAATACGGTCACCGCGCATGATGTTGAAAGAGAAATCACTAACGATGGATTTACCTTCAATGCTGTAACCAAGATTTTGAGCTTCAAATACGATCTTGCCTGAACGTGATGCATCATCAATCTGAATGTTCGCCTTACCCTGCACATCACGGCGATTGTAGCGTTCCTCTCGAAGCTTCTTAAGTGCGCGAACACGACCCTCGTTGCGGGTACGACGCGCTTTGATGCCTTGACGAATCCAGACCTCTTCTTGAGCGAGCTTTTTATCAAACTCTGCGTTTTGCATCTCTTCGACACGCAGCATCTCTTCTTTTTCTACAAGGTAATTATCATAGTCACCAGGAAAAGACGCTAACTTACCACGATCAAGATCGACGATACGTGTAGCCATAGACTTGATGAATGCACGGTCGTGAGAAATAAAGATAATCGAACCACGGAAATCCTTTAAAAAGTTCTCCAGCCATTCGATTGTCGTAACGTCGAGGTGGTTAGTAGGCTCATCAAGCAATAAAACATCAGGATCACGCACCAAGGCGCGCGCTAACGCTGCTTTACGCTGCCACCCACCAGACAAATCCGTCAGCTTGGTGTGACCATCAAGATTTAGCGCGTCCATAACATTTTTTATGCGATCTTCGAAACGCCATGCGCCCGAGTGTTCAAGCTGCTCTTGAATTCTAGCCAATTTGTTGATGTTCTTTTCAGAGGCATCATGAGCAATCAGATCCAACTGATCTTGGTAAATCTTCAGTTGCTCACCGACTTCTGCTAACCCACCAGCAACATACTCGAAGACTGTCCCTTCTTCGTTACGCGGCGGATCTTGTTCTAAGCGAGAGACGACAACATCTTGAGTAACCGTCAACTTGCCATCATCTAATAGCACCTCACCCGCCAGAACTTTCATTAAGGTCGATTTGCCCGCACCATTTCGGCCAACCAAACAGACTCGTTCGTTGGTTTGTAGAGCGAAGTCAGCATGGTCTAGTAAAGGATGATCACCGTATGCCAGCAATCCATTATTAATTGTAAGTAATGCCATTATTGCTTAACCAAACTTTTAATTGTTCCAAATCAAACGGCCAATTTAACTCGTTACCTTGGTAACTGAGCACCGGAATCGTGACGCCGTAACGAGAAAACAGCTCATCATCGAAAGCAATATCGATAATCTCGACTTGATCTGAAATGTGGAGTTGTTGAGTTAGGGAAAATGCCATCTCACAAAGATGGCACCCTTCTGTACTGTATAACGTAATCACGTCAACGTTATTCCTTGTGTGTTATCACCCAGCAGTTGTGGATATGCTTGTTGCGCGCAAAATCCATAGGTAACGTTTGGTGAGAAATGTTATTCGCTTGGAGTCCTAGCTCTGCAAGCGACTCTAAATCCATTTTAAAGTGACGCTTATTATTCGAGAACACTATCGTGCCGCCAGAGCGAAGCAGACGTTTTAAGTTTTTCATTAACTGAATGTGGTCGCGCTGGACATCAAAACTCTGTTCCATACGTTTAGAGTTAGAAAACGTTGGTGGATCGATAAAGATAAGGTCAAACTGAGCAGTCGATTTCTCTAACCACTGTAAACAATCTGCTTGCTCAAATCGGTGTTGACGACCAACCTGCCCGTTGAGCTTCATGTTCTCTTTCGCCCACTCAAGATAGGTATTCGACATATCAACCGTCGTTGTGGATTTTGCACCACCACATGCCGCATGAACGGTGCCAGAGCCTGTGTAAGCAAATAGATTAAGGAAATCCTTACCCTGAGCCATTTCACCCAGTTTGCGTCGGGTAATCTTATGATCGAGGAATAAACCCGTATCCAAGTAATCGTGGAGATTAACTGAAAGCTTTACACCATACTCATTGACCACAAGTGTCTCTGACTGTTGCGACAGCTTCTGGTATTGAGCACGACCTTTCTGCTTTTCTCGTACTTTTAGTACCACCTTATTCGCTGGGATACCCGTCACTTGAATAGTCGCACGGATAATGTCCGTCAAGCGGCGCTTAGCCTTCTCCTCGGGAATATCCTTAGGTGCGGCGTACTCTTGGATAACCAACTGGTCCAGGTAAACATCAATTGCAACGTTATACTCAGGCAAATCCGCATCGTAAACACGGTAGCAATCGAGTTTCTCTTTACGCGCCCACTTGCCAATCTTAGCGATGTTCTTTTTCAGTCTGTTTGAAAAATCTGGAGCAACCAATGATTCTGTGACATTGTCACTAGAGTCTTGAGCAGCACGCTCACTAATAGAATAATTTTTTTGGTGACACGGTAACGCACCATTGTTCAATTTGAACTGCTTGTCTGCTCTCATACGTAAACAGCTCAGCAGTTCATCTGAACTAGAGAAAATTGATGCCTGACATCCACCAAATTGCGATTTTAACTGTGCGCCAAATGCGGTGTATAGAGCAATTAAACCAGGATGAGTGCCTAAACGTTCACCGTAAGGTGGGTTACAAACAATGACCCCTGCTTCGAATCCTTCTGGGCGCCTAATCTCGGCAGCGTCACCCAGTTTGAATTCAATCAATGAATCAACGCCAGCTCGACGTGCGTTATCTTGAGCTGTTTTTAGTACACGAGCATCGTTATCAAAGCCGAAAAACTTAGTGTCAATCTTTTTGACACCACGACGAGCCTGCACTGAAGCTTCAGATTTAATCTCTGCCCAGAGCTCAGGTTCAAAATCTTCTAGAGACTCAAAGCCCCACTTAGCGCGGTTCACACCTGGAGCCATGTTAGCAGCCATCATCGCTGCCTCGATAAGTAATGTGCCTGAACCACACATCGGATCAAGTAATGGTTTATCCGCACTCCAACCACTTCTAAGGATAATTGCAGCGGCTAACGTTTCGCGTAGCGGCGCGCGACCCGATTCTGGACGATAGCCACGTTGGTGCAAACCACCACCGACCATATCTAGGCCAAGGATGGCTTTGTCCTTGTGCAGGCGCACATGGACACGAAGATCAGGTTGATCTTTACTGATCGAAGGACGAGGTAGATTCTTCTTCTCATAACAATCCACTATGGCATCTTTGACCTTCATTGCACCGTACTGGCTATTGCGGATTTCGCGGTTAGTACCATTGAAATCAACGACGAACGTCTTAGAACTGTGGAATTGATTAACCCAGTTCACTGAAGAAGAGGCTAGATAGAGATCCATATCATCGTTACAGGTGAACTCTGAGAGTACACGCACAAAACGGGATGCCAAACGACTCCATAGACAGCAACGGTAAATCTGCTCGTTGCTCGCCTTGAAGCGAACGCCAGCTTGTACTGGTTTAGCGTCGTTGATCCCTAGCTTAGTTAGCTCATCAACCAATAGGTTTTCTAAACCATTGGACGTAACCGCAAGATATTGATGCATAGTGATGTTTTTATTCTGTAGAAAATGACCCCGCATTATACCTGACATCATCACTTTATCGTTAGTTCATTCCAAAATTTCCCATCAATTATCCCTTTAAACGTTCATTTCCTAACCTCTTCATCGTTTGTAGCCAAATTTCACTTGGAAAACTTTTCGCAAACTCATCCAACGAAAAATCAAGCCCTCAGAGCGAAGTGAATACTTATACTCTTTAAAATTGGTCTATACCAGATGTGATTTTTAGTGAAAATTAGTTACAGTTTTGGGCTAAATGAGGAATTTAAGTGCGCTTGTATACGCTAGAGGTGTTCTAATGAGTGAAAATTAACCGCTTCGTTCGGTTAAAATTTGTACAGGAATCACATTTAATTGACTGCCAGGTCGTATCAGGCCAGCCATATTTTAGGCAAAAAAATGCCAGCGTTGAGCTGGCGGGAAATGAAACAAAGGAACGATAACTACTTTATATCAGCTAACCAAAGCAATTGGCTGGGCATGGAAATGATGGTTGCAGATCACGAGACGGTCATGCATGACTTTAATCGCCTGTCCAAATTGAAGGCTTTTAGCGCCATTTAGAGCGAACTCTTCCAAACATACGGACGCACATAAACTGGCGCACTCTCCCACTTCAAGGACGATAAAATATCCGTCGCTATAGGAGTTGCTTAAACGAATTAAGTCACCCTCTTCTGGAGTCATCTGCCCGTCAGACAGATTATCGAAAAACCAGCTCTTAGGTTGTACAGGTTTATGGAAGCGCTTTGCTGCGACACAGTACAAAGCCAACTCTGCTTGTCTAGGTTCACTCAAACCTAATAGCGCGATTTGCTCTTTGTAAGTTTGAAATGCAGACGCATCATCAACTGAGAATTCATTGACGCCAATTGCGCAATCGACAATCAGCTTACGTGGAAGGTTGGTCTTGAATACCATATCATCACCCAGATCCAACATCAGATGCTGTTCTGCGTCATCATAGTACCAAGTCCATTTGTCATTGGGTTTAAGCATCGTTCCATCTCTGTATTGTTGTGTGAAATTAGGTAAAACGCTTAATTACCTTTCCAAGTAATATCTGGATTTTATTAGCTCAGAGATGAAAAAAAAGAGGAAATGAAAACTCATTCCCTCTCAATTAATGCTGTTTGTTCGGCGTATTGATTTAGTGACAATGTCACTAAGCCTTTAAACTTTAGAGATTTTTTACAATATCGCGTACTAGGCTTGGGCCGTGATAAATGAAGCCAGAGTACACCTGAACCAGTTGAGCGCCAGCCATCATTTTTTCTTTTGCTGCAACATACGAATCAATACCACCAACACCAATCACTGGGATCTGATCTTTTAATTCTTCATGTAAGCGGCGAACCACTTCAGTACTGCGCAGTTGTACAGGACGACCACTTAGCCCCCCTGCTTCATTAGCATGCTTCATACCCTCTACAATAGAGCGATCTAATGTAGTGTTGGTAGCAATGACTGCGTCAATCTTGTTATTGAGCAGTGATTGACAGATCTGTTTGATCTCGTCATCGCTAAGATCCGGTGCGATCTTCAGTGCAAGCGGGACATATTTACCGTGTTTTTCGGCTAGCTCTGCCTGTTTCACCTTTAGCTCTGATAATAATTCATCCAGAGCTTCACCATATTGCAAAGAGCGTAGTCCCGGCGTGTTTGGTGATGAAATATTTACCGCGATGTAGCCGGCATACTCATAGACTTTTTCCATACAAATTAGGTAGTCTTCAGCACCTTTTTCGATCGGAGTATCTTTGTTTTTGCCAATATTAATGCCAAGCACACAGTCGAACTTAGCTTTCTTCACGTTCTCAACTAAGTTGTCAACGCCTAAGTTGTTGAACCCCATACGGTTGATAATGCCTTCCGCTTCAACCAGACGGAACAAACGTGGCTTATCATTTCCAGATTGAGGTCGTGGTGTAACGGTCCCTACTTCAACAAAGCCAAATCCCATCGCATCAAATGCTTCAATGCATTCGCCGTTTTTATCTAAACCTGCTGCCAAGCCGACTGGATTGCGAAATGTTAAACCCATGCATTCGACGGGACGGTGAGGTAACTGCTGACGATAAAGAAGATCGAATGGAGTGCCAGTAAAACGTTTGAAGTTTTGAATTGCAAGATCATGTGCCTTTTCGGCATCAAGTTGGAAAAAGCCAGTTCTGGCTAGACGGTAAAGCATTGTGCCTCCGAAAGAAAAAAGCCCCGTGTAAACGGGGCTGTATTATTAAATGTTTTACCGATTAATTCAACGAATTATAGCAATCGTTTACTCATTTGCTGAACAATTCAAGTTAAGCAACATCAGTTCACGTAGCGCTACCGAGAATTTTGCAAATTCATGTACTGAACCTACTTTAAATTCATTGAGGATATTTTCCCAACGATGTAGCGATATTTCATTTGTCACGATCCACTCATCAAGCGATTTCATCACATCAAAATCTTCAGGTGCACAAGCACAGCTGAGAACTTGACCTGTTAGCTGACGCTGTTGCCAATCTAGATCTTCACGGAAAGCGGCACGTGCCAGTGCTTGCCAGTGGTTGTCTACTGCTTGGCCATTAATCTGTTTCAAGAACCAGTGCAGTGACAAACGATCGCCTAGGTTGTAGTACAGTTTTGCACTTTGTTCGACAGTTTTGCCTTTTTCACGCGCCACTGTAGAAATATCCAGTACTGAGTACAAGCTAGAGAGACGAGCAACATAATTCGCAAGTTCTGCTTCAATACCCTGCTCGATCCAGTCTTGAGCCATTTGGTTGTGCTCTTTTACTTCGGAAGGAACAAGCATATCATCCAAGTGTTGCTTGATTGTTTCTACATCAGCTTGGTAAAGCTCTATCAAAGATTTAACACTCTGACGCCCACTGCGATTACGTAGGATCCAGCGAGATAGACGACGTAGAGTACGGCGCACGTAGAACATCATGTCATACTGAGCAACCGTTAATGCGTCGTTGTCTAGCTTGCGGATATGTTCGAGAACTTGGCCAAGACCGAAGATTTCACGTGATGCAACATAAGCGTTGGCAATATCAACAACATGCGCTCCGGTTTCTTCTTGAAGACGAGTGACAAAGTTGCACCCCATCTCATTCACCATCTGATTTGCTAGCGCAGTAGCAATAATTTCAGAGCGTAGCGGATGGTTAACCATTTGCGCTGAATAGTTACGGCGTAACTCGGTTGGGAAATAATGAGTTAACTGCTGCGCATGGAATTCATCATTGGCGATGTCTTCGTGCACCAGTTCTTCTTTCAACACCATTTTACCGTACGCAACCAACACAGCTAGCTCTGGACGAGTTAGAGCCATGCCTTGTTTCTCGCGTTCGATTAGCGTCTCATCATCAGGGATGTACTCAAGTGCACGGTCAAGGTACCCTGCTTTTTCCATTGTATGGATAAAGCGAATTTGCTCTTTGACTAGAGAAGTGCCTTGCTGTTCAGTAACAGAAATCGATTCCGACTGACAGTAAGCATCTTCCAGAACAATTTGACCCACTTCATCTTCCATCGACTCAAGGATCTCGTTGCGCTGTTTAACAGTAAGATCACCATTGGCAACCAAACCATTCAGGAAGATCTTGATGTTAACTTCATTGTCCGAACAGTCTACACCACCAACATTGTCGACGAAGTCAGTATTGACACGACCACCAGTTAGAGCATATTCAATACGTCCTAACTGAGTCATACCCAAGTTACCACCTTCACCCACAATCTTAGCTTTCAGATCGCGACCATCGATACGCAATACATCGTTAGCACGGTCGCCAACATCAGTGTGTGTTTCGGTCGATGCTTTAACGTAAGTACCGATACCACCATTCCATAGAAGATCCACTTCCATAGATAGAATCATTTTGATCAATTCACTTGGTGCGACTGACGTTTTCTTAGTGCGCAGCATTTTCTGGATTTCAGGCGTCAGTGCAATTGATTTTGCGCTACGCAAGAAAATACCACCACCCTTAGAAATGAGATCCGCGTTGTAATCTTCCCAGCTAGAGCGAGGTAGATTAAACAGACGATTACGTTCTTCCCAACTTGTGGCTGAATCTGGATTTGGATCAATAAAGATGTGCATGTGGTTAAATGCCGCTTGGAGACGGATATGTTTAGATAGCAACATACCGTTACCGAACACATCCCCTGCCATATCACCAACACCGATAGCGGTAAAGTCAGTGGTCTGACAGTTTATGCCCATTTCACGGAAATGACGTTTGACCGATTCCCAACCGCCTTTAGCCGTAATACCCATCGCTTTATGGTCGTAACCATTTGAACCACCAGAAGCAAATGCATCACCAAGCCAGAAGTTGTACTCTTCTGATACAGAGTTAGCCAAATCTGAGAAAGTCGCTGTACCTTTATCAGCGGCAACAACCAAGTACGGATCGTCCTCATCATGACGAACAACATTCTTAGGATGAACAACTTCACCTTCAATGATGTTGTCAGAAACGTCTAGCAATGCACGGATGAAACGTTTGTAACAACGTTGACCTTCAGCAAAAATCTCATCACGGCCGTTAAGCGTGTGCTGACGTTTACAAACGAAACCACCTTTAGCGCCGACAGGAACGATGACCGTGTTCTTAACTTGCTGAGCTTTAACCAATCCCAAGATTTCAGTACGGAAATCTTCTTGACGATCAGACCAACGCAAACCACCACGTGCCACTTTACCGCCACGCAAGTGAACACCTTCGATATCAGGTGCATAAACAAAGATTTCAAACGCAGGTACCGGTTGAGGAATCTCTGGGATCTCGGTTGGTTTCATCTTCAACGATAGCCAAGGCTTGAACTGCTTGTTATCGTCGACTTGATAGTAGTTAGTGCGCAGTGTTGCCGTGATCATCTCCATGTAACGACGGATGATACGATCGTCGTCCAAGCTCTCAACATGATCAAGTTGCTCTGTGATATGAGCAATCAGTTCACTTTGCCCTTTCTGGCTGCCTTTGAATTTTGGTTCAAAACGTTTAGTAAATAGATCAACTAAACCTTTCGCCAAGTCAGGATAATGGCTAAGAGTATCCTCGATGTATTGTTGACTAAATGGGAAGCCCACTTGACGCATGTAGCGAGCATAAGCACGCAAGATCGAAATTTCGCGACCTGTCAGTGAAGCGCCAAGAACTAAGCGGTTAAAGCCATCACTCTCTAGTTCACCTGCCCAGATAGCAGCAAAAGCTTGTTGGAAACGATCTCGAGCTTCACGAAGATCAACACTCTTTTCACTCTTATGAAGCATTGAGAAGTCGAGGATCCAGAATACTTGACCGTTCGTTTTGCGAACTTCATAAGGAGACTCACCAATCACTCGTAAACCAAGGTTTTCTAACATTGGCATTACATCAGAAAGGTGGATTGGCTCATCACGATGGTATAGTTTTAGACGTACAGACTTCGAGTCCGCCGCCAACTCTTGTGGACGATAGAACAGCATTCCCAGTTTGTTATCATCACTGAGTTTTTCTAGACGTTCAATATCTGCAACTGCCGAACCTGGCATAACATCTTCTTTGTACGAACGTGGGAAAGCACGAAGGTATTCTTTCGCTAAAGGCAGGCCTTTACTCTCACCAAAGTTCGCTACGATCGCTTCTGATAAACGATCATCCCAAGTTGAAGATGCTTCCATTAAATTTTGCTCAATCGTTTTAACGTCTACGTCCATGTTGTTGTTATCAACACGAACAATGTAATGTGTACGAGCGAGAGGGCTCTCTGAGAAGTAGGTAGTAAATTCGACTTCTTGTTCACAGCCAAAATACTGTTTCAAAATGCGCTGTGTTTGACGGCGAAGTTCTGTGTTGTAACGATCTTTTGTCACATACACCATACAACTGAAGAAACGACCAAACGGGTCTTTGCGAACGAACAGACGCAGCAGATCGCGATCTTGCATCTGAACAACACCCATACCGACTTCTAGTAACTCTTCTTCTTTTGCTTGAAGTAACTCATCTCGTGGGTAGTTTTCTAGAATGTTGTGAAGTGCTTTGTAAGAGTATGACCCTTCGCGGTAGCCACTCGCTTCAAGAATACGGCCTACCTTTTCACGGATCAGAGGGATACTCGCAACGCTTTGGTTGTACACCGCTGATGTGTATAGACCTGTGAAGCGATGCTCACCAATCACCTTGCCGTTATCATCAAACTTCTTGATGCCAATGTAGTCAGTATATGCAGGACGATGGATGCGTGAAGGCTGGTTACCTTTAGTGACGATCAGTAGGAAAGGTTTCTTCGCTTCTAATCGTGCAGAATCAGGGAAGTCCGAAAGCTTCACCGTACGAACACGGTCACGGCTTGCAAACAAACCTAGTCCTTTATCCGCAGTCGGTCTAAGCTCTGTATCACCATCG
The DNA here is from genome assembly GCF_050113875.1 of Vibrio sp. TRT 1302. NCBI lineage: Bacteria > Pseudomonadati > Pseudomonadota > Gammaproteobacteria > Vibrionales > Vibrionaceae > Vibrio > Vibrio sp. TRT 1302. Next base: position 113,887 of record NZ_JBNJOF010000001.1, read on the forward strand.
ACAGTAACAAGATCGTATTCTTTGTAACCCATGAAGGTAAAGTTGTGATTACCTAACCAGCGTAGGAACTGGATAGATTCATCATAACGATCACGTTGAATCTCAATCTTACCCTGCTGCGCCTCAACTTTTGTGGTCACTTCTTCTAATTTTTCGACCATCAGTAACCAGTCTTGAACAACCAAGCCGGTGTCGTTAAGGATACTCAATAGCTCTTCTTTAAGTGACGCCATCGCTTCTTTGTCACTCAGACGGTCAACCTCAACATGGAAGAGAGATTGAAGTCCGCCCTCACCTTGGTTAATACCGGTAATCGCCCCTGTCTTAGAACGAGCGATTTGAGTCGGACCATGAAGCATTAAGTGTGATGAAAGATCCAAACGGCTTAGTGCCATTTTTACTGAGTCCACCAAAAACGGACTATCAGGTACCACAATCTCAACGATTGTGTGCGTTGATTGCCAGCCTTGGCGACTTACGGTTGGATTAAAAACTCGAACAGAAATCTCGTCAGCTTTTTTCTCATTGATATGGTGCCAAAGTGAAACCACTGCGCCATACAAGTCAGATTCGTTACGTTCGACCAAATCGTCCTGAGAAATGTTACTAAATAAATGTTGAGCAAGTTGGGTGACTAGGGGTTGATGAGCAAGCTCGAGTTTGTCTTGAATAAGTTTGTAAACTTTTTCAAGCAGAACCGGCATCAATGTTTCACGCGCGGTCATAATCACACTCCACAATTAGAATTGTATGTATTTTGGGGATGTTGTAAGCATAGTGCTTAACACGGGTAATGCCGCTTTATTGTAAAAGCTTTATTGATAAATAGTTAATTCTTTTGGGAGTGGTAAGAGGTGAAATGTTTGATAATGTGACTGATGTTCTATTTAAACTTCTATAAAATCAGTTGCTCACAGAAGTTCTAACTCTAAAAACTTATTATTTTGGTCAGTTGTTAATCTAAAACGCCCTTTTAGGCCAATTTGACTAAGAAAAGGCCTGAAACGCGATGCAGGCAATTGTAGGCGTAAGCCATTGTCAGTCACCACTAAAACATTGCTTGCTGCCCCACTATAGTGTGCGAGAAAAGTTTGATAACTGATGTTAAGAGTAAAATAGTAATGCTTCATGAAATCGGTCAAAAAAGTAACGTTTTATCTGACAGTGACAAATAACTGTATAAATAAACAGTAGCACTAAAAAGTGCTACTGTTTCCGCCATATTGATTAAGATTCCAACGCTTTGGTCACTTTTTCAAACAGGTCTTTAGCCAGATTATCCATTGCTTTTAATGCCTCTAGTTCCACTTTGATAAGCGCTTGGCGAGCACTATCGTACTTGCGGAACTTCAACAGAGGATCAATTAGACGAGAAGCGACCTGCGGGTTACTACTATTTAGCTCGCGTAAGATCTCGCCAGCGAACTGATAGCCTTCACCAGATTTTGCATGGAAGCGTACTGGGTTCATGTTGAGGAAAGAACCAATTAGGCTACGAGTACGGTTAGGGTTTTTAAGACTAAATGCTTCGTGTTCCATCGTCTTCTTGATCACCTCTAATGCATCTTGCGCTGGATTGGTACCTTGTAGAGTAAACCACTTATCCATCACAAGGCCATCGTGTTTCCACTTGTCGCTGTAGTCTTGCATTAATGCTTCACGACATTCTAGCTGTGCACTATTAGCGGCACTCATTGCCGCGATGGTGTCAGTCATGTTATTTGCCTCAGCGTATTGCGTTTTGGCAAGTTCGTTACCCTGCTCGGTATAAGCCAAAAAGCCCAAAGCAGTGTTTCGAAGAGAACGTTGGCCGATTGCCGCATGTTCGATAGAGTACTCAGCTTGTTTTGAACTGTGATAAATGGCACTCAGCTCATCATTCAATTCAGTGGCGAGAATCACTTTCAATGCTTTCAGCACCTTAGCAACCGCATCGACATCCACCTGCTTGTACCAGCCTGACACTTCATTGAAACTTGGTAGCGATAGCATCTCTGCAATGAACGCTGGCTCAAGGTCACTCGACAGAAGTACACCGCGGAAAGCGTCAATGACCGCCTCAGCAAGTTTAACCTCGCCACCAGCTTGAACGTTTTCGACATTCGTACGAATGTACTTGGCAAGAAGCATTTGTCCTGCATCCCAACGAGCAAACTCGTTGCGCGCATGAACCATCAAGAAAGTCAGCTCTTCATCACTGTAGTCATATTCGAGTTTTACAGGCGCAGAGAATTCACGTAGCAATGAAGGGACGGGCTTTTCAGCAACGTCTTCAAACACAAATGTCTGCTTCGCTTCAGTCACATCAAGAACATTGCCAACGACAGATTCGTTACAGCGTAACTCAATCACATCTCCATTTGCCGCATAGAGTTCCACATCAAAAGGAATATGCAGGGCCTGCTTTTCTGCTTGATCCTGAGTTGGCTCCGTCGATTGTTCAACCGTCAATGTGTAGGTTTTTGCTTGTGCATTGTACTCACTCGCTACACGTAATGTTGGAGTTCCAGACTGGCTATACCATAAACGGAATTGCTTAAGGTCAACACCGCTTGCATCTTCCATCGCTGAGACAAAATCTTCACAAGTCGCAGCCGTACCATCGTGGCGTTCAAAGTACAACTTCATGCCCTTTTGGAAACCCTCTTCGCCAAGCAAGGTATGCATCATACGAATCACTTCACTACCTTTTTCGTAAACCGTCAAAGTGTAGAAGTTGTTCATTTCAATCACTTGATCTGGGCGGATCGGGTGAGACATTGGGCTGGCATCTTCAGCAAACTGAGGACCACGAATGATTCTCACATTGTTGATACGATTCACAGCGCGAGAGCCAAGATCTGAAGAGAATTCTTGATCACGGAATACGGTCAAACCTTCTTTAAGGCTCAGTTGGAACCAGTCGCGACAGGTTACACGGTTACCAGTCCAGTTATGGAAATATTCATGACCAATAACCGCTTCAATGCCTAAATAATCAGTGTCCGTCGCTGTTTTCTCATTCGCTAATACGAACTTAGAGTTGAAGATATTTAACCCCTTGTTCTCCATCGCTCCCATATTAAAGAAATCGACCGCTACAATCATGTAGATATCCAAGTCATATTCAAGGCCGAAACGCTCTTCATCCCATTTCATCGAGTTGATCAATGACGTCATCGCATGCGGTGCGCGATCAAGGTTGCCTTTATCAACAAAAATTTCGAGTTCCACATTACGACCAGATTGAGTCACGTATTTATCGCGTAGTACATCGAAATCACCAGCGACCAAAGCGAACAAGTAAGCTGGCTTTGGATGCGGATCTTGCCACTGTACCCAGTGGCGTCCACCTTCTAACTCACCTTCTGCAATACGGTTACCATTGCTGAGTAAGAATGGGTTCTGCGCTTTATCTGCAATCACTTTCGTGGTGTATTTCGCTAGAACGTCTGGGCGATCCATGTAGTAAGTGATTCGACGGAAACCTTCCGCCTCACACTGAGTACAGAAAGCCCCTCCTGATTTATACAGACCTTCTAGAGCGGTATTAGCTTCAGGATCAATTAAGGTCACAATCGTCAGAGTGAACTCAGATGGCAGCTGATGAATTTCTAATCCACCTTCAATTTCGCTGTAGTCTGACCAAGCTTCACCATTGACGGCAATACTTTGTAACTTGAGTTCTTCTCCATCTAGGCGAAGTGTTGTCGCATCTTTTAGTTGCTTAACTTGAGACACCGCGGTTACTGTCGTCTCGTTATCGTAGAGATCAAAGGTCAAATCAATATCAGTGATCGTGTGTGATGGTGATTGATAATCTTTGCGGTACTTGGCTTGAGGAGTCTGAGCCATGTCGAAATCCTTCTGACTGAATGCATCTGAACATTGCGCTGTAAAAGTCTAGCGCAGTAATAATAAAGTCCGGGAATTTTCCCGTTACAATTTGCGTATTAGCTTACAACTCTGGATATAAAAAAACGAGGTTCGATGTCGAAATACCTCGTTTTTTGTCTATTGTTGACGTAAAACTCAAACTGTTTGTCTATTTAGTCAGCAAGTATCACGTTTATGTACCACGCTTTATCAACGGATTCGATTTAGTACGGCATACAGCGCGCCTTCTTCCATTTCCAAAGTCAGCGTATCTCGGTTCAGCGTGTATCGTGTTTCATGTTCACCATTTTCATAGAGAAGCACCAAGTGCTCACCCTCTGTATAGTAAACACCTTTGTGTATCGCCTCATCGCCATGATCATTACTCACTCGGAACATAAAGACAAAATCTGGCTGTAAAATCAGATCTAACTTCTGTACGTCGCTGGCGAGAATATCATCACCACCCAAATGCGCACTTGACCACATGCCAGCCAATGCGTTGGACAACGCTTTAGTGAAAGTAACGCCATTTAAACTGAGTAAATTGTGATTGGCTGAATACTCGTACATTTGAGGCTCTGAAGTATTCAATCCAAGAACCAAAGTATCTTCATTGGCTGTGTACAACCCTTCCCAGTGATCGACTGAATAGTCCCTTTTCTGAATATCGATCTTAAAACTATAGTTTGAATCTAAGGATAGCTTGATCGCCAAAAAGTTTTCACGCGACTGTTCAGGATTAGGATTAACGAGGTACCAGTCTCCTAGCAGAAACGGTTGGTCGAACTGAGTTAAATCGCTGTTGTCTCTTACTCCATCAGCGAGCGCCGAAAGGCTAAAAATTAATGATATTAGAGCTAACAATCTCATCACGTGCTCCTCACTCTTTTCTTTAAGCTTAGGCACGTCAGGTATATTTAGCTAAAAAAATTGATCTTTATCACAATATTTTATTGAATAAAAAAAGCGAGCCAAAATGACTCGCTTTTTAATAGATTGATTTCAATTAAGATTTAATCATATCAACCATTATCGCTACCGATTCGTTAAGGTAGGCATCCGGCGATTCATAATCTTTAGGGATATCATCCAGTGTCTTATACGGCTCTTGACCTGCAGCTTTTTGTCTCTCATTAATTCGAGTTAAACGTCGCGCGTCTGCTGCATCGCTTTCCGCTTTACGTGTTTTCTCGTTGAGCGACAATGAGTTATCGTCTTTCTCTGCCTTGTATTTTTCAATATCTTCGGCCACAAAACGAAACTCAAGATCCTTAGCAATACGAGTTTGGTGGTTAGCGGCAAGTTTACCAATCAACGCTTCGTTACGCTGTAACACTTCGTATTTCGCCTTGTCAATACTATCCCAAGGCAATGCATTGTCCTCTACCGACTCACCCGTTTCACTTGGATCTATTGCTGTAGGGAACGCTATATCGGGCGCAACACCTTTGTTTTGTGTGCTACCACCATCAATACGGTAGAACTTTTGGATGGTGTACTGAACGTAACCCAGCTCTTTATCGAAAAGATCGTAGATGTGGTTTAGCGAACGATGTTGCTGAACCGTACCCTTACCGAAAGAGTTTTCACCCAAAATAATGGCACGCCCATAGTCTTGCATTGCCGCGGCAAAAATCTCTGAAGCGGAAGCACTATAGCGATTAATCAATACCGTTAATGGACCGTCATAACTGATCTTGCCGTCTGTATCACTATTGACGTTCACTCGACCATAGCTGTCTCTCACTTGGACAACAGGACCACTAGTGATAAACAAACCGGAAAGTGCGGTTGCTTCAGTGAGTGCACCGCCACCGTTGTTACGAAGATCAACAATGATGCCATCAACGCCCTTGCCTTTGAGCTCTTCGATAAGTTTATCGGTGTCTTTTGCAAGTCCGACATAAAAACTTGGCACCTCTAGAACACCAATTTTTTTGCCATCCTTCTCAATCACTTCAGATTTTACCGCTCGGTCTTCTAGACGGATTTTGTCTCGAACGATGGTAACAACATCCGCTTTCGCTTCCTTGCCTTCAGGCAAGATTTGCAGGTTAACCTTGGTGCCTTTCGGTCCTTTGATGAGCTGAACAACATCATCAAGACGCCAACCGATGACATCAACGATATCTTCACCATCTTGACCAACACCAATGATTCGGTCACCTTCCGCTAGAAGCTTACTATTCGACGCAGGGCCACCCGCCACCAACGAACGAATAACGGTGTAATCGTCTTCCATTTGAAGTACCGCACCAATACCTTCAAGCGACAAATTCATATCGGTTTGAAACTGGTCGGCACTGCGAGGTGAAAGATAGCTAGTATGAGGATCAATCTGACGAGCAAATGCGTTCATGTAGAGCTGGAATGCATCTTCGTTATGAGTTTGACCTAAACGTTTGAGCGCGTTGTTATAACGCTTGCCTAACGTGTCTTTAATCTCATCCCAATCTTTGCCCGTTAACTTTAAATTCAATGCGTCATACTTGACTCGCTTACGCCAAAGTTCATCAAGCTCTGCGGTATCGGCTGGCCATGCAGCTTCACTGCGATCAAGCTCAATGGTTTCGTCATTATCGAAACTCATCTCCTGATCGAGAATAGACAAAGCATACTTAAAACGTTCATAACGACGCTTGATTGACAGATTGTAGACATCAAATGCAATCTGGTTATCTCCCGCTTTCAATTGGTCATCGATTCCTGATGTCCATTTTTTGAAAGAGTCGATATCTGCTTGCGTAAAGATATTACGATTGTAATCAAGCATTTCGATATAACGTTCGAAAATAGCTTGAGAAAATTGATCGTTTAGCGAGAAGTGTTTGTAATGAGAACGTGTAAAGCGAGATGTGACACGTTTGCTGGCTGTCTCATGCTGAGCTTCTGGAGTCAGGACTGGCAGGTCCTCTAAACTGATATTTGCTTCTAAAGCATGAGCAGTAGAAGCTGCTAGCAATAAGCTAGCAGCAATCAGCGACAATTTTGAACGGCATTTCATGCGTAGGAGTATCTCCTTTATGCGCGCAAGTGCTCCGCTTTTACAACCATTTGTAGGCCGTTAGTCAGTTGAACACGCACATCTTCCTTATTGATTTCAACGATAGTCGCAGCCATGTTTCCTTTACCCATATTAACGTTCACTTGATTACCAACTTTAACTTCGTCAGCATTCAGAGCGCGCGTTTCTACAGGCTTAGCGGCTTTTTGTACTTTATTTTGTTGCGGGCGACGGCCTTGAGACTTCTTCGCCGCAGGCTTAGCTTTCGCTTTACTTTCTTCGCGAGTTTTAGTCGCTTGCTCTTTACGACGAGCCTGCACTTTAGCTTTACTTTCAGCTAGTGCTGTTTTTGCGTGTTCTACGTGTTCTTCGTCAAGCTCGCCTGCTGGGTTGCCATCTAAATCTACACGGACTGCACCAGGCTTAACACCGTGAAGGTAACGCCATGATGAAGTGTATTGTCTTAACGCTGCACGAAGTTGAGTTTTGCTTACTTTAGGATCATCGCTTAGACGATCCGCAAGATCTTGAAAGATACCAATTTTAAGTGGTTTCGCTTCACCTTCTAAAGTAAAGCACTTAGGGAAACATTCAGCAATATATGCGATAACTTCTTTGCTGTTTTTTAACTTTTCAGTGTTTTCCATGTGGGTTCCTGGTTATTGCGGTACATCCGCGAGCATTAAGATTAAATATTTGAGGTATTATAGTGACCTGCAAGCGAAAAACCACACTCAATAGATAATTTATGCCTTGATAGCGTGTGAATTAAGCAGCTTTTCTACTTCCTGCATCAAAAAAGTTAGACCCTGCTCATCTATTTCATTGAATCGCCCCACTTTTGGACTATCAATATCCAACACACCAAAAATTTCACCATCAATCGAAAATGGAATCACGATCTCTGAGTTACTCGCTGCATCACAGGCGATATGCCCTGCAAACTCATGCACATCATGAACACGCTGAACCGTATTGGTCGCGACCGCGGTTCCACAGACTCCACGTCCTACCGGAATGCGCACACATGCAGGCTTGCCTTGAAACGGACCAAGCACCAGTTGGTCATCTTTCATTAAATAGAAACCAACCCAGTTTAACTCTTCAAGTTCCATGTTGAGCAAAGCACTGATGTTTGACAAATTGGCGATCAAATCGGTCTCAGATTCGATAAGTGCGATGACTTGTTTGGTTAAGCGTTGATAATGTTCTATTTTCATTTATACATCCATTTGAAAACTAGAGACTTCCACTATGAATCTGCGTACAATTTCGCAAACTACAAATAGTAAGCATTCTCATTATAATGACTAATAATTCCAACACTATTAGCCGTTCTTGGTTGATAACACAAGTAAAAAAACACCGCAATAAGCTGATATTTGCCAATGTCATTGCTTTAATCGCCACCTTAATCAGCGTGCCTATTCCATTGTTGATGCCACTTATGGTCGACGAGGTGTTGCTCAACCAGCCTGGTACAGGCCTTAAAGTAATGAACCAGCTGTTACCTGATTCAATGCAGACAGCAACAGGCTATATCTTTTTGACCCTACTCCTAGTTGTACTTATGCGTACGGCTAGCCAAGCACTTTCGATCGTACAGAGCCGTCAGTTTACGTTGGTATCTAAAACCATTACGTATCAGATGCGTAGCAAAATGATCGATAAGCTGGGCCGTATCAGCATTCGCCAGTATGAGACTCGTGGATCTGGAGGTATCAACGCTCACTTGATTACAGACATAGAAACCATCGATCAGTTTATTGGTTCAACTCTCAGTAAATTTCTTATCAGCCTGCTGACTGTCATAGGTACCGCAGGGGTCCTTCTCTGGCTAGACTGGCGTTTGGGTCTGTTTATTCTTCTGGTCAATCCGGTTGTAATCTATTTTTCACGTAAGCTAGGCAGTAAAGTAAAGCATCTTAAAAAGCGCGAAAATCAATCGTTTGAACGTTTTCAGAATCGATTAGTCGAGACCTTAAATGGCATCTATCAACTAAGAGCGGCAAATCGAGAGCGGGAATTTCTTAACGAGCTAAAGACCCATGCAGATCACATTCGCCGAGATGCCGATAAGTATGCATGGCAATCGGAAGCCGCTGGTCGAGTCTCTTTCCTTCTATTCTTATTGGGATTTGAGTTATTCCGTGCTGTTGCAATGTTAATGGTCTTGTTTAGTGACCTGACCATAGGTCAAATCTTCGCAGTATTTGGTTACCTTTGGTTCATGCTCTCTCCTGTTCAAGAACTGCTTGGCATTCAGTTTTCTTGGTATAGTGCCAAAGCGGCACTGAAACGGATTAATGCCCTATTAGATTTAGAAGAAGAACATCGCCCTCAAAGTAAGGTGAATCCATTTACTGATGATCGAGAAGTCGATGTTGAAATCGACAACGTGAGTTTTTCTTACAATGATGAAGTACAAGTCCTCTCAAAATTGAGCCTCACCGTACCTGCGGGTAAAAAAGTGGCACTGGTCGGTTCCAGCGGCGGGGGAAAATCAACATTAATCCAGTTGCTTATCGGTGTGTATCAGCCTAACTCCGGCTATATCCGCTACAATGGTCAAACCACAAATGATATCAGTTTTGAGATAATTAGAGAGCAAATTGCCGTTGTATTACAACAGCCTATACTCTTTAATGACACTTTAAGGCATAATCTGACACTAGGCTCAGAATATGATGACTTAGCTTTATGGCGCGCGCTTGAAGTCGCGCAAATGCAAGATGTCATCAGTCAACTCAGTGATGGACTTGATACGCAAGTAGGCCGCAATGGTATTCGGCTGTCAGGTGGACAACGTCAGCGCCTAGCGATTGCAAGAATGATCTTGAGTAATCCTAAGTTTGTCATTTTGGATGAAGCGACGTCGGCACTCGATACGGCAACAGAAGCCGCATTACATAAAGCGCTTACCGAGTTTCTACGTGGTCGTACAACGTTAATTGTTGCACATAGATTGTCTGCGGTTAAACAGGCAGATTTGATCTACGTACTTGAAGACGGTCAAGTATCTCAAGCAGGTACTCATGGAGAATTGGTTGAACAGCAAGGCTTATATCAAACCTTATACGGCAACGTGCAATCTCACGCTTAGCCCCTTTTCTCGTGCCAAAAATATAGAGGGGCTGCGATGAACGCCCCTCAGGTCTTGCATGCTCATGACTCCAAGCCTACCAATATCAGGCTTTGCCATGGCTGTGAGCTACCCGTTGACCTTGTCTCGGTGGAGAAAGGGAAAAGCGCCTACTGTCCGAGATGTAACAGTCATCTATACCGAGGGGGTAATCCTTCTCTGTCAGGTAACTTAGCAATTGCGATAACTTGCCTTCTACTGTTTGTTCCCTCGCACTTCTTCGAGTTTATTAGCATTCGTCTTTTCGGCGTGATGATTCCGGCGACTCTACCCTCAGGCGTATTTGCACTTTTTCAAGAGGGTTTTGTGCTTCTGTCACTGCTTATTTTCTTTTGCAGTTCGATAGCCCCCCTTTTGTTGTGTAGTTCGGTTGTCGCGGCGCATATCGCGCTGAGCAATGGCTCGTTTCGTTTACTCAAGAGTTCCCTTTCAATTATTCACTATGTCAAAGCGTGGGTAATGATTGATGTATTTCTTGTTAGCATCGCCATTTCGTGTTTCAAACTCCAAGATTACTCGGATATCTACGTTGGACCGGGCTTGATTGGTCTAGTGTTACTGCAAATCTCTACCGTACTACTGGTGACACGAGTCAGCGTGCGCCGTTACTGGGAAGTGTTTCATGCGGAAGAGCAATACACGTTGTCAGAAAAAACGCTCCACTGCCACCACTGTCACCTTTCTCAACCAGAAGGGACAGAATGCTTACGTTGTAAAAGCCCTATCCATCACCGAAAACCGTACTCGATTCAAAAAACATGGGCCTATTTGATCGCGGCCAGTATCGCGATATTTCCCGCTAACATCATTCCCATTTCAATTTTATTGACTAACGGCAAACGCTTAGAAGATACCATCTTTTCTGGCGTTGCTTCGTTAGTGAATAGCGGTATGACTGGCATCGCCATCATCATTTTTGTTGCCAGTATCGTGGTTCCCGTTGCCAAGATCCTAGGGTTGTCTTACCTCTTACTGGCGATACAGTTCAAACGCAAGATTTACCACAAACACAGAATGCGCATCTATTTTGTCATCAAATGGATTGGGCGCTGGTCGATGATGGATCTATTTGTAATCTCGATCATGATGACATTAGTTGATAGAGGCCAAATTCTCGACTTTACACCAGGCTATGGCGCGGTCGCATTTGGTATTGTAGTTGTGCTCACCATGTTAGCCGCAGAAAGCATGGATCCGAGACTAATTTGGGACAATTACCCAGAAGAATTTGATAGAAAAGAGTCGTTAAATGAGTAACCCTTCTCCCACACAAAACTCATATTCCCCGCATATCAAGCGCAATAAAGGAATATCACCACTTTGGCTGCTACCAATCTTAACGATGGTACTGGCAGGATGGCTGGTGTTCAAAGCTGTGCAAGATGCTGGGCAACGAGTCCAGATCTACTTCTCTGATGCGCAAGGCTTGATCGCAGGAAGAACCACTATCCGCTACCAAGGCCTAGAAGTGGGCATGGTGAAAGATATCAACTTGTCCCCAGACTTACAGAGTATCTACGTCGATGCGGATATCTACCCACAAGCCACGAAATTGCTGACCAAAGAGGCGCGTTTCTGGTTGGTCAAACCGACAGCAAGTCTGTCAGGGATTTCTGGCCTTGATGCCCTTGTTTCGGGTAACTATATCGCGATTTCTCCCGGTAATAACCCTTCCGAGCCTGAGACCAAGTTTACCGCTCTAGAGCGTGCTCCCTCCGATTTACTGGCTAACGAAGGCCTTAATATTTCACTAAAGTCACGAGACTTAGGTGGTATCTCGGTCGGTTCGCAAATCGTTTATCGAAAGATACCGATTGGTGAAGTGTATAGCTATCAACTTGACCGTGATTCGAAGAACGTCATCATCCAAGCTTCGATACGCGATGAGTATCGCCACATCATCACCGACGATAGCCGCTTCTGGAACGTCAGTGGTATCGGTGCCAACATCGGATTCGAAGGGGTTGATGTAAGACTGGAAAGTTTCAGTGCTCTGCTTGGAGGCTCTATTGCTGTCGACTCGCCTGATGGTGGTGAGCCTGTTGCAGATAACTCTCAATTTAAACTCTACCCCGACTTGAAAACCGCTGGTCGAGGTATCGCAATAAAGATTGATTTACCAGATGACAACAAGATCAACGCTTCTGGCGCACCAATCATGTACCGTGGTATCGAAATCGGACAGATTACAGATTTAGAGTTGAGTCATGGCAGAGAGAACATCGTTGCTTCTGCGGCAATCCAGCCTGCTTTTAGTGACATGTTGACGACGGGTAGCCGCTTCATTCTTGAAGAAGCGAAAGTCTCTCTATCGGGAGTAGAAAACATCGCTAACATCGTTAAAGGTAATTTCCTGACCGTGGTTCCTGGTGACGGCGAGCGTTCACGACATTTTAGCGCAGTAAGAAAAGACGACTTCAAACGCCAACAAGCCCGCTCCGTCTCACTTCAATTAGTGGCAGACAATTCGTTTGGACTCGATCAGGGTGCCAACATCCTCTACCGTGGCATCAGCGTAGGTTCGGTGACACAAGTCAGCCTAGTTAACGACAAAGTGCAGTTAGATGCGCTAATTGATAGTGACTATGCGCACCTTATTAAGTCTCAAAACCGCTTCTTCGTAACAGGTAGCGCCAGTGCCGAATTGACTGAATCAGGCTTGAATATTACCGTACCACCAGCGAAACAGCTTCTAACCGGTTCAATTAGTTTCGTTAGTGAAGGGAAAACTCAGCCACAAGTGCAATACACTCTCTATCAAAACAAGTCACTTGCTGAACTCGCTAAGTACAATATGTCAGGCTCTACCAAGTTGACCCTTTTTGCCAGTGAATTACCTTCGATCAGCAAAGGCAGTCCTCTGTTGTATCGAAATCTGCAAGTGGGTAATGTTGCTGACTTCTATTTGGTCGACGGTGGTGTCATCATCAGCGCAAGTATAGAAAATCAATACAAACACCTTGTCACTGATCAAACCGTATTCTGGAACCGTTCAGGCGTTGAGATAGATGCCAGTCTTGCGGGCATCAACGTTAAGGCTGCCCCTCTCACCACTTTGATACAGGGAGGCATTGCTTTCGATTCTCTGCCTGGAGTCGACAATAAGCAAAACGACAAATGGTTGCTCTACTCAGATTTCAAGACTGCAAGAAAATATGGTCAAGTGATCTCATTGACACTCAGTGGCGAAAACACAGTCACAAAAGGCACGTCAATCAACTATAACGGCGTAAAAGTTGGTGAAGTCACCTTGGTTATTCCAGACTTCAAACTCGACAGAGTAGAAGTCAAAGCGCGTATATTACCTGAATACACAAATACAATAGCCGTAGCAGGTTCGTACTTCTGGTTACCTAAAGTGCAAGTGGGTCTTAGTGGTGTGAAGAACATTCAGAATCTCCTGTCGCAATCCATCAACGTGCTACCGGGCAACGGCAAAGCGACATATGCCTTTGAACTTAACCACGAGCAACAAGCGATAAACGGCGTTACCTTCACCCTACAAAGTGAATCTCGCGGCTCTATCACTGTTGGTACACCTGTACTCTATCGTGAGATAGAAGTCGGTGAAGTAACCAATGTTCAGTTAGGTGAGTTTGCTGATCGCGTCATATCGACCATTGCTATTGAGCCTCAATACGCCTATTTAGTTCGTCAAAACAGTGTTTTCTGGAACACATCTGGCGTCGACGTATCGATCGGCATTACCGGTGCCAATGTGAGAGCTGGAACAATTGATAGTATTGTTCGTGGTGGAATAACTTTTGCGACGCCAGAACAAAAACAATTGGAACCAATCGCTCGTCAAGGTCAGTCGTTCTACTTATATACCAAAGCAGAAGACAGCTGGCGCTCATGGCGTACAGCGATACCAAAGCCTTAATCCATGGGAAACGCAGCGAATTCGCTGCGTTTTTTATTGAAATTAGCTATAATCACCGACCTTTTACGCTTGTAGAGACAGAACCTTGCACCAGAACGTATACCTACCAGAAGACTTTCTCGCTGAAATGCAATCAATCCTACCCCAAGGACTGAACATGGCGGATTTTATAGCCGCATGTCAGCGCCCATTGCGTAAGAGTATTCGGGTCAACACACTCAAAATCACAATCGATGAGTTTGTTCAACGAGCAGAACACAAAGGATGGCAACTTCAACCTGTACCTTGGTGTGAGGAAGGATTCTGGATTGACGCAGACGAGTCGGAAGTCCCTTTAGGTAACTCGGCAGAACACATGTCTGGCCTATTTTATATCCAAGAAGCCAGCTCTATGATGCCCGTATCCGCCTTATTCTTAGATGACCAAGACGACTTCACTAGTGTGCTCGATATGGCGGCTGCACCAGGCTCGAAAACCACTCAGATTGCGTCAAAGATGAACAACCAAGGTATGCTCGTCGCCAACGAATTTTCCGCAAGCCGTGTTAAAGTACTCCACGCCAACATTGAGCGCTGTGGCGTACGTAACGCCGCCCTTAGCAACTTTGATGGTCGTGTGTTTGGTGGCTGGTTGCCCGAGCACTTTGATGCAGTATTGATTGATGCACCGTGTTCAGGTGAAGGTACAGTACGTAAAGACGCAGACGCCATGAAGAACTGGAGCAAAGAGTCGGTCCTTTCGATTTCTGACACACAAAAAGATCTGATTGAAAGCGCTTTTCACGCGTTAAAACCTGGCGGCGTTATGGTCTACTCAACCTGCACGCTCAGCATCGAAGAGAATCAACAAGTATGTCATCACCTTAAAGCGACCTTTGGTGATGCTGTAGAGTTCGATAACCTCGCTTCCCTTTTCCCTGATGCCGATAAAGCCCTTACCGAAGACGGTTTTCTACACATATTCCCTCAGGTATATGATTGTGAAGGTTTCTTTGTTGCACGTATGCGCAAACTTGCGTCAGTCACCGCCCCTCAAGTGAAAAAGCGTTTAGGTAAATTTCCGTTTGAGAAAGCGAGCGCTAAAGTACAAGAAGACATTGCTAAACAGCTCCACACTCAACTGGACATTAACTTACCTCAAGCCGCGTCTATCTGGTTACGAGACAACGACGTTTGGCTGTTCCCTGATGCTCTTGAACCGATGCTCGGTGAGCTTAGATTCTCCCGAATGGGGATCAAAATCGCTGAAGCCCACAAAAAGGGCTATCGCTGGCAGCATCAAGTTGCAACGGCATTAGCTACGGGTAAAGAGAGAACAGCCGTAGCACTTTCTATTGATGAGGCTCGAGAGTGGTTTATGGGACGTGATGTTCGCCCTGCTGACCTATCCGGTCAAGGTGAAGTGATCGTAACACTCGCTAACGATGTGATTGGATTAGGAAAGTGGGTGGGTAACCGTATCAAGAATGGACTACCAAGAGAGTTGGTAAGAGATAAAAACTTGTTTTAATCGGTCATTAAATAGTATGAAATTCTACAAAAGCCTAGCGCATTGCCAATCATAAACTACAATTAGGTTATCGATATATACAATATATCAGACAGTTAGCGCAGGCTCTGTAGGAGCCGTTCCCCTAGGCCCAAAGCAGGATCAGCTCTGGGCCTTTTTTTCGGCTTAACAGTCAAACCATTGTGTTAACTCAGGCGAATGCCCTCTTTCTCAATCACAATTTTACCCTGTTTGTACAGACCGCCAATCGTCTTCTTGAACGTGCCTTTACTGGTGCGGAAAGCGGCAAAGATAGCTTCTGGCGATGACTTGTCATTAAGAGGTAAGAATCCACCCTTCTTCTCCAATAAGTCCAGCACCTTCTGGCTCAGTTCATCCATCTTACCAACCCCGATTTTTTGCAGGGACAGGTCGATTTTGCCATCTTCGCGAATATTCTTGATGTAACCTTTAAGTCGCTTACCAATGAATAACTTACCAAACACATCTGATTTAAAAATCATACCCCAGTGCTGGCCTTCCACAATGGCTTTGTAACCAAGTTCGCTACGCTCTGCGATGATTAAATCAACCTGTTGATTGCGTGTGTAATTTGCCGGTGTTTTATCCAGCAGCTTATTAAACTTCGTCGTTCCAACAATTCGTCCAGAAGCTTTATCGCTGTAGACATAAACAAGTACGGTTTGCCCCGCCGCAAAACGTGCACGTTGCTCACTAAAAGGTATCAACAGGTCTTTACCTTTGATACCCCAGTCAGCGAAAGCACCGGTAGAGTTGACACCTTCGATCTTCATCAATCCCCATTCGCCGACTTGGGCAACAGGGGTTTCAGTTGTTGCGACTAACTGACTGTCAGAATCAAAGTATAAAAATGCATCAACAAAGCTACCAACTTCCACACCTTCAGGTACAAAACGTTTTGGAAGCAAGGTCGTACCGTAATCTCCGGCATCGAGAAATACGCCAAAATCGGCTATTTTTACTACTTCTAAGTGGTTCGTCTGACCAACTTTAATCATTTCAACTGTCTCTTGTTAAATTTGCGGTGATTATAGCGAATCTCTGTTATGCTTGCGCCAGATATTTATACCTTTTTTAGGAGCATTAATTGATCACCGTTGATAAGCAGGACGGCATCACTCTCAAGATTTCTCATGCGATGGCAGCGACAAAGAAATCCGATTTAGATCTCTATTTTTTCGTGCCTGGTGAGCTTGGCCTTTCGCCGGACATACTTAAAGAGAGTGAATTCTACTATGAGTCGATATCTCAAAAACGCGCTTACTACAGTGACAAAACTCTCCTTCCTCTCGTACACAGCCGCTTAGCTAAACGAGGTAGGCTCTCTTCAACTCAATACCGTGTCAGTTTGAGTTTGTTCGCCTATCAGTACGTTATCGCGCTAGACAAAGCGGTCAATGAACTCAATAAACACAATACCGAATCTGTCACTACTGACGATGTCGACGAAGTCATCAACCTCTCTCTCGATATTCTCAAGAAACTGCGCCGTAGTATTCCTTACGAAGAGAGCTTAAAGCGTTACTACGCCAATATAGACAACTATCTTTCTTGGTACACAGGACAACGTTTGATGTCGCTTGTCGCGCATATGCCTCGTGACAGCGAGTATAAGAGCCTTAAAGAGAGCTTACTCGCGATTGTAGAAAAAGAAGCAGCGCACAGAAAGCTCAATAATTATAACTCCAAAAGCGTTCGTGACGACGTCACTCGACTCAGCAACAAAATGCGCCTATTGCGCCGCCTGATAGAACATCCGGTGGTACTGAAAGAGCGCACGCAGTCGCTGGGTAAGAATATGAAGCGAGTCGTTAAAGGCAGTGCGACTGGCTTTGTCATGGTATTTGTTACCATTACAGCCATTCTTGCTCGTGACTACTGGGGAGAGATCACCGCCTCTTTCATTGTCTTAATGTCATTTGTTTACGCATTAAGGGAAATTTTTAAAGATGACCTGCGTGATGTGATGTGGCGATGGCTTCGCAAAGGCCGCCCCAAATGGCGTAAACTTTACTTAGACCCGACAACAATGAAAGCGGTGGGACAGAAACTCGAATGGCTAGACTATAAGGTTCTCGATAAATTACCTGACCGAATTCAGTCAATCCGAAAGAAACGCGTTGTCCAGCGTGAAGAACAAGTGCTTCACTACAGCTCCAAAACTGAAATGTCGACATCGAAGTTTATGAGTGGTTATGAAGAGACACGTGAGTCTTTGTTGGTTAGCATGCGTGAATTAACTCGCTTGATGGACAAAGGCTCTAATAAGGTATACATGAACAATAACGGGCAGGTAAGTCGCGAGTCTGTTGAAAAACGTCATCTTATCAATCTGATTGCCAAAGAAGACAATCACGACGGCCAGCCACGCTACTATCGTTGGAAAATCATTCTTAACCGAAGCAAGATCGTCGCGATTGAACAAATTGAAGTGGATGACGTTAGCCATCCATTCTCTTCAGTGACAGAGTAAGTAGAAATTCCGCCATAGGTTCATCTCCGTGCAGACTTGGGCAAATGGCGGTAATTTTCACTGCTTGATTGACGCGCTCACCAGTAGCAAAAGTCTGCTCTAGCATTTCATCGATCAACTTGCCATCTTCACAAACGAAATGAACATCCGCTTCGGGACGTTTGAGAAACTGCCCTTCTACTGCTTTAAAGGCTAGTGACACCCTTTTGCCGCACTGCTCAGCTTTACTCATCGCCATAAAACCACCCGCGACATCAGCCCCCACAGCCAATACACCAAAATACATACTGTTAAGGTGATTTTTGGTTCTTCTTTTTAGGGGAATTTTAACTTCAACACGCTCGGCATTCAGTTCCAATATCTTTGGCCGAGCCAGCCAGATAAACGGCACTTTAAAAAATCCGAACAGATTGAGATAGAGATTTGCTTTTGAGAGAGCTGATAACATTGAACTAGTCCGACCAGTGGAATTTATCTTAGTTCATAACGAATAACGCCCAATGTCAACATTTCGTTAACATCGGGCGTTATAAACAGTGACTTAACAACCAGTTTGAGTTACAACGTCACCACAGTTTCTATCTGTGGATGCTCAACGATGTACTCTTGTAACCGAGCATATTGGGCTAACCCGTTGCTGACTAAAACAATAGGCTTATTGCTGTTCGTCGCCGCGTCGACAGCCTGCTCAATCAGCATCATGACAGCTTCACTTTCCGGATCAAACAGATACTCCAACTCCTCACTGAGGCGATCAACCCCTAAGGTGAATTGAGCTAAGTTTTCCACGTTGATCACCAAGCCATCAAAGTAATGAAGCAATCGTTCTGATAACAACGCGCCCGATGGTACATCAACGGTATAGAGAACTTTCAAACCATTGAGGCCCCTTGGTAAACCTTGTTCTGCGAGTAAGTCGATCACTTTAGCAGCATCAGACAATCCTCTAACAAAAGGGACGACAATATCAACATCACAACCTTGCTGCTGCAATGCCTTAATCACCTGACACTCTAGCGTAAACAGCTGGACAAACTTCTCATGTGCAAAACGAGAGACACCGCGTAAACCAAGCGCTGGGTTAACTTCACTTGGCTCAAGTTGTCCCCCCAGTAGTGTTCGGAAACTGTAGCTGTCAGCACCACCTAGATCGATGCGTACCGACTGATGCTGTGGCTTCACGGCCGTCAAAATCTGTTCAGTCAGTGTCGATACGAAGTGCGACTCTAGCGTCTGCTCTCCCAAGATGGCATTAATTGATGCCACTTCACTCTCTTCAAGTGATGACAAAATCGCTGCATGATCGGGATGGTAGAAGACATGTTCTAAAATCATTTCTGACAATGAGACAAAAAGGTGCGAACCACTGGTTGCTTGATCAAGCTGAGGAAGTGAATCGCCAAGGTTTAGCGCAGGATGCATACTGCTAGAACGGGTTAAACTCATTACTGCTCCAGGCAAAGGTTTTCGTTGTATTTCTATTCCTCAACATACCTATCGTATCTCGATAACACAAGGGCTTAGAAGCATTTTTAGTAAATAAAAGTGCATAAATTTGCACTTTACAGTTTGATACCAATAAGAATCGCGATAAGTGGTTTATTCCTATCTTGGTTTCCGTTATCTTTACCGCTTCGTAATAAAAAGAACAGGCTGTCGTATGCCATTAAAAACCGATGAATTAAGAACCCAACCATTGGGTCCGATGCCAACTCCGGCAGAATTAGGAAGCGCCCATCCAATCACCGATGAGGTCGCTGAGCGTATCGCACAGTCACGTCGCCAAATTGAAAATATCCTTACAGGGGAAGACCAGCGCCTATTGGTCATTGTCGGCCCATGTTCCGTGCACGATACCGATGCCGCCCTTGACTACGCAGAGCGTCTAGCCGCTGTGCAAGATCAGTATAAAGATGAACTGTTCATCGTTATGCGCACCTATTTTGAAAAGCCACGCACTGTTGTAGGTTGGAAAGGGTTAATTACTGACCCAAATCTTGATGGTTCTTACGCGCTAGAAACAGGTTTGAACAAAGCCCGTAAGCTATTGCTCGATATCAATAAGCTTGGTTTAGCAACTGCTACCGAGTTTTTAGATATGATCACTGGCCAGTACATTGCCGATCTAATTACGTGGGGTGCGATTGGTGCACGTACGACCGAATCACAAATCCATCGTGAAATGGCGTCAGCACTCTCTTGCCCAGTTGGTTTTAAAAATGGTACCAACGGGAACATCAAGATCGCTATCGATGCGATTCGTGCATCTCAAGCGTCTCACTATTTTTATTCACCAGACAAAAACGGCCGAATGACCGTATATCGCACTAGCGGTAACCCGTTTGGTCACGTTATCCTTCGTGGCGGTGAAAAAGGCCCTAACTTTGATGCAGCATCCGTCGATGCAGCATGTAAACAACTGGGCGAGGTTGGCCTACCTGAACGCCTTGTGGTTGATTTTAGCCATGCTAACTGCCAAAAGCAGCACAGAAAGCAACTTGAAGTCGCGGAAGACATCTGTGAACAAATCAAGTCAGGTAAGAATCAAGTAGCAGGCATCATGGCTGAAAGCTTCATTAACGAAGGTAATCAATCCATGGAAGACCTGAGTAATCTTACTTACGGTCAGTCAATCACAGACCCTTGCTTGGGCTGGGATGATACAGCCACTATGCTTGACATGCTGGCAAATGCCGTAAAAGCTCGCTCGTAATAATTAAGGACTCCAACATGCCATCATTTGATATTGTTTCTGAAATCGATACAGTTGAACTACGTAACGCAGTAGACAATGCGTCACGCGAGCTCACGACTCGTTTTGATTTTCGTGGCGTTGAAGCGTCATTCGAGATGCAAAAAGACGAATCGGTGAAGCTAAGCGCAGAAGGTGAATTCCAGCTTAAGCAACTACGCGACATGTTACGCGGTAACTTAACTAAACGCGGCGTTGATGTTAATGCAATGGAAGCCAAACCAGAAGAAGCATCAGGAAGAAACTGGCATCAAATCGTTGTATTTAAGCAAGGTATCGAAACGCCAATGGCGAAAAAAATCGTTAAGCTGATTAAAGACAACAAGATGAAAGTTCAAGCGTCAATTCAAGGCGACAAGGTTCGTGTAACCGGTAAGAAGCGTGACGATCTGCAAGCCGCTATTGCACTGATCCGTGAATCAGATCTAGGTCAACCATTCCAGTATGAAAACTTCCGCGACTAATATCTTTTATTCGCCTGTTTGATAAGTAAAAGGGCCACATCTAAGTGGCCCTTTTCTACTTCACCGATCCCAGCTCTATTAGCAGGTCCTTGCCCTGCAAGAAGGTAACTCTTTTCGATTTAGGCGGCATTAACACCACCACTCTTTGATCGTGACTTCGAGCTTTCTGTAGCTCATTACTAAAATCTGCCTCACTCTGACATTCAACTCTTTCCGCATCACGGCGAACGAGGTCAATAAACGCGAAAGGACAGTTCGGGTCATGCAACACTATCTCGGCCTGCTGCATCAATCTCAATGCTTTCAAGGTAAGAAGCTCGACATCTTCTCCATACTCAATCCAAGTTACCGAACCACTCTGGTCGACACCCTCTTGTAACAGCGCTTGATAGGCTCTCTCTAGATCGCCATTGTTGGTCGCTCTTTCAACATCTGAGCGCGCAAAATAAGCTTCCCAGAACTTACGTCGTTCTTCAACGCTAGCAAAACGACTTTTAATGTCATTACGCTTAGAGGCAGCGAAGTCGGCTTGTATCGCTAAGTTTTGCGGTAATACAGCCTCTAGCTTTTCTCTCACATTCCTAATCAAAACGGGTGAAGAGCCACCACTCGATATCGCGAGTTGTATCCGGCCACGGTTAATCATCGAAGGTGTTATAAAGTCGCAGTATGGTAGGTCATCTACGACATTCACCAATATCCCTTTACGCTTAGCGTCATGATGGACTTGATGATTCAAATCTGGATTATCGGTTGTCGCCCAAACTTGAACATAGCGACTTTCGAGTAACTCGGCAGAATAGAACCCTTGGATCCATTGGCAGTCCCCTTTTTCAATCAAGTTGGCGAGGTAAGACTCCACATTGGGTGAGACGATCGTAACATTCGCGCCCGCCCTAACTAGGCTATCTACTTTGCGACTTGCGACCTCGCCCCCACCAACGACCAGAACGGGTTTATGAGTTAAGTCTATAAACAGTGGAAAATACTGCATTTCATTCCTTGAGTTACTAAAAACATCTTCAGCCTTGATACTACCAAAAATAGAGCAATAGATTCATTCCCAATTCAGATCACACCTAATAAATGACCAAATTTCGAACTATTTTTAGCTTTTTGAACTAATTGATAACAGTGATGCCAATTTGAACCCTATATGTATTGATAAATTTATTACACCATCCTGTCGCACCAAATTTGTGAACTCTTGCACTATTTACATTTAAGCAACATTTCGTCATTCTAAAGTCTGTCAGGATTTGTGATTTCATTCAAAAATCTTTTTAAATTATACATTTGAGAAATTGCGGATCCTTTCCTACGCTTATAACTGGTTGATTTGTTTAAGGCTCAAATATGGGCATACGCAACCTAATAATTAAGAAACACAACACCATTTAATCGTTGTATCAGGTTGAACCTGATTTAACATGGATCATACAGGAAGGATACAAATGGCACATAAACTAACACTTCTTGCTTCAGTTGTAGCGGCATCTACTGCACTGATGTCTACAAGCGCTGCTGCTGCGGATAGCACGCTAGATAAAGTAACTAAACAAGGTTTCCTAACTTGTGGTGTAAGTACTGGCTTGCCAGGTTTCTCTAACCCTAACTCTAAAGGTGAATGGGAAGGCATTGACGTTGAATACTGTCAGGCTCTTGCTGCGGCAGTACTTGGCGATAAATCAAAAGTTAAATACGTTCCTCTAACAGCGAAAGAGCGTTTCACTGCACTTCAATCTGGTGAGATCGATGTTCTTTCTCGTAACACAACTTGGACGCTTCACCGTGATACAGCTCTAGGTCTAAACTTCGTTGGTGTTAACTACTACGATGGTCAAGGCTTCATGGTTAAGAAAGACCTTGGTCTAACAAGCGCTAAAGAGCTAGACGGTGCTTCTGTATGTGTTCAGTCTGGTACAACAACTGAACTTAACCTAGCGGACTACTTCCGTAACAGTGGTATGTCTTACAAGCCAGTTGTATTTGATACAGCCGCTCAAACATCGAAAGGTTTCGACGCTGGCCGTTGTGACGTACTAACAACTGACCAATCAGGTCTTTACGCACTTCGCTTGAATCTTCAAGATCCTGCATCTGCTCAAGTTCTTCCAGAAATCATTTCTAAAGAGCCTCTAGGCCCAGTGGTTCGTCAAGGCGACGATCAATGGTTCAACATCGCTAAGTGGACTCTAGCTGCAATGGTGAATGCTGAAGAATACGGCATCACTTCTAAAAATGCAGACGAAATGCTTAAGTCTCAAGATCCAAACATCAAGCGTATTCTTGGTGTAGACGGTCCTAAAGGTAAAGGCCTAGGCATCCGTGACGATTGGGGTTACCAAGTTGTGAAACAAGTGGGTAACTACGGCGAGAGCTTCGAGCGCACAGTCGGTGAAGGTTCACCACTACAAATTTCACGTGGCGTAAACGCACTGTGGAATGCGGGTGGCTTCATGTACGCTCCACCAATCCGTTAACTTCTAGATAGTTACAATAGAAAATGGGCGGTTTTGGCCGCCCTTTTTATAAAAATGGATTTGAGGTTATAGCTGTATGAAACCTACTAATTTTGCGACGAAATCGGATAACGGACCGAATTCAAACGCTAACCTTTTATACAATCCCACCTTTAGAGCTGTTGTTTTCCAGATCATAGCGATTTCAGCACTCGTCTTTTTCTTTTACACAATTGTCAATAATGCACTAACCAACTTAGAAGCACGTGGTATTGCCACGGGTTTTGACTTTCTAACTCAAGAAGCCGGCTTTGGGATTGGCTTAACGCTGATTGAGTACAATGAAACCTTCTCTTACGGCCGCACCTTCATGGTCGGGCTACTCAACACGGCGCTAGTCTCGTTTTTTGGTATTATCCTTGCGACGGTTATTGGCTTTTTGATGGGTATCGCACGCCTTTCGTCTAACTGGTTAGTTAGCCGTTTTGCTGCTGTTTATATTGAGACATTCCGTAACATTCCTTTACTTCTTCAGATTTTCTTCTGGTACTTCGCGGTTCTGCAAGCACTTCCGCCAGCTCGCCAAAGTTTAAGTCTGGGTGAAGCCATTTTCCTTAACGTTCGCGGCCTCTACTTCCCTGCTCCAGTCTTTGGCGAAGGTTCTTCCATTGTTGTCGCAAGTGTAATTATTGGCATTATCGCGACACTTTTGATCGGTGTATGGGCGAAAAACAAGCAAAAACTGACCGGTCAGCAAACGCCTATGGGACGTATCGTGCTGGGGCTCTGTGTTGTTCTACCTGTCATAGTTTACTTCTTAGCGGGTTCACCAATCTCTGCCGAATACCCTGTGCTCAAAGGCTTTAACTTTAAAGGTGGTGTTACCATCATCCCTGAGCTGGCGGCTCTGCTCATCGCGCTGAGTGTTTACACGGCATCGTTCATTGCTGAGATTGTACGTTCAGGTATCAATGCCGTTAGTCATGGTCAGACAGAAGCCGCTATGTCACTAGGGCTACCACGTTCTCGTACGCTAAAGCTGGTGGTTATCCCTCAAGCACTGCGTATCATTATTCCACCGCTAACTAGCCAATACTTGAATTTAACCAAAAACTCATCGCTTGCGATGGCGATTGGTTACCCTGACTTGGTTTCAGTATTTGCCGGTACAACGCTTAACCAAACTGGTCAAGCGATTGAAATCATTGCGATGACTATGGGTGTTTACTTAACACTCAGCCTAGTCACATCTGCTCTGATGAACTTGTACAATAAGAAAGTGGCTTTGGTGGAGAGATAGAATGAAAGTACATCAATTTCAGCCTAGCCTTCCGCCGCCAGCAAATACGGTTGGTCTGGTAGGTTGGCTAAGAAAAAACCTATTTAATGGTCCAATAAACTCAGTCGTAACGATTATCCTCGCCGTTTTATCCGCGATGTTATTATGGAACGTGTTTAACTGGGCTATTCTCAATGCAGACTGGGTTGGCACAACCCGTGACGCATGTAGTCGTGAAGGTGCGTGCTGGGTATTTATCAGCGTTCGCTGGGACCAGTTCATGTATGGTTTCTACCCTTCTGACGAGCTTTGGCGACCTCAGTTTTTCTACGTGACACTGGCTATCTTTACGGTATTGCTGGCTTACGAGAAAACACCTAAGCGTCTATGGATTTGGTTATTCTTCGTGAACGTCTACCCATTTATCATTGCTGCTTTACTTTATGGCGGTGTATTTGGCCTAGAAGTTGTCGAGACGCACAAATGGGGCGGCTTGCTTGTTACACTGATTATCGCACTTGTCGGTATTGTCGTTTCACTGCCTATCGGCGTTGCTCTGGCACTAGGACGTCGTTCAGAAATGCCGATCATTCGCAGTATGTGTACTGTCTACATTGAAGTATGGCGTGGTGTACCTCTTATCACGGTTCTGTTTATGGCTTCAGTTATGCTGCCACTGTTCCTTTCTGAAGGATCAGAAACAGACAAACTTATCCGCGCGTTGATTGGTGTGGTGATGTTTAGTGCTGCCTATATGGCGGAAGTGGTTCGTGGTGGTCTTCAAGCTATTCCAAAAGGACAATACGAAGCCGCAGACGCGTTAGGTCTAAGTTATTGGAAAAAGATGGGGCTAATTATTCTTCCACAAGCACTGAAGATTACTATCCCATCTATCGTGAACACCTTTATCGGATTGTTCAAAGACACCAGTCTGGTGCTTATCATCGGTATGTTTGACGTACTGGGTATCGGACAAGCTGCAAACACTGACCCAGAGTGGTTAGGCTTTGCAACGGAAAGTTATGTATTTGTCGCGTTAGTGTTCTGGGTATTTTGTTTCGGCATGTCGAGATATTCGATCTGGCTAGAAAACAAACTTCATACCGGTCACAAACGATAATTAGAGCTCAAGGACGTATTATGACGCAACAACAAGATTACATGATCCAAATAAAGGATATGAACAAGTGGTACGGCGAATTCCACGTACTGAAAAACATCAACCTAAACGTTAAGAAAGGCGAAAAGATCGTTATTTGTGGCCCTTCTGGTTCTGGCAAATCTACCATGATTCGCTGTATTAACCGTTTGGAAGAACACCAAAAGGGACAGATTATCGTTTCTGGCAATGAGCTGACAGAAGATCTGAAAAACATCGAAGCGGTTCGTCGTGAAGTTGGTATGTGTTTCCAACACTTCAACCTGTTCCCTCACCTAACTGTTTTAGAAAACTGTACGCTGGCTCCAATTTGGGTGAAGAAAATGCCTAAAGAGGAAGCAGAAGCGATTGCGATGAAATATCTAGAACGCGTTAAGATTCCAGATCAAGCGGACAAATATCCAGGTCAGCTATCTGGTGGTCAGCAGCAGCGTGTTGCCATTGCTCGCTCACTTTGTATGAGCCCGCAAGTTATGCTGTTTGATGAACCAACGTCGGCACTCGACCCAGAAATGGTTCGTGAAGTACTTGACGTTATGGTTGAGTTAGCTGGAGAAGGCATGACCATGTTGTGTGTAACACACGAAATGGGCTTTGCTAAAGAGGTGGCTGACCGTGTTATCTTTATGGATGCTGGTGAGATTATTGAAGAGAACAACCCAATTGAGTTCTTCGAAAACCCACAGTCAGATCGAACGCAAAATTTCCTTGCTCAGATCCTACACCACTAATTTCGAAAGATGGCATAACACAAGGGCGACTTCGGTCGCCCTTTTCAGTTGTTATATTGTGTTACATCTTTCAAAATACATAAGTTTTTATTTCTATTATTATTTTAACTACTACTCACTAACTTGGGGCTTGATCTTTTGGTCGTTAAACCTCATAAAGTAGATATAAACATAAAACCTTACGAGGAAGATTATGAACAGTCCTATGTTTACTCGCACTTCAACGCAAGAAAGTGCTCTGCAAACAAACAAAGTATTGCGTAATACTTACGCGCTACTCTCTATGACTCTGCTTTGGTCTGCAGTGGTTGCTGGTGTTTCTATGGCGATGAATCTTCCTCGTCCTGGCATCATCATCACACTTGTTGGCTTCTACGGCCTGCTATTCCTAACCGAAAAGAACCGTAATAACAGCATGGGTTTGGTATTTACCTTCCTGTTTACTGGTTTCCTAGGCTACACGCTTGGTCCAATCCTTAACGCATACGTTGGTGCAGGAATGGGCGATGTTATCCTAACAGCACTTGGCGGTACTGCTCTGTCCTTCATGGCGGCATCTGCTTATGCTCTAACGACACGCCGCGACCTGTCTATGATGGGCGGTTTGATGCTGTCATTGTTTGTCGTACTGGTTGTGGGCATGATTGCTAGCTTCTTTATTCAGTCGACAATCCTGCATCTTGCTATGAGTAGCCTATTTATCGTGTTCTCTACGATGGCGATTCTAATGACCACTCAAGGCATCATTCGTGGCGGTGAGTCAAACTACATATCCGCGACAATTACGCTTTATGTATCGATCTACAATATCTTCATTAGCTTGCTAAGCATTCTTGGCATCATGAATGACGACTAAAGTCAGTGGTTAACTGAACAGCAAAAGCCCGAAAGTCCGTCTTTCGGGCTTTTTCTTTCTTGCCATATTGTCGAATCGCGGTATGCTGCGCTACCCTATTGAATATCAAACTATTTAGGATCGTAGGATGTTTGAATACAACGGCAAACAAATCGAAACTGACGCTCAGGGCTACTTACTGGATCATACTCAGTGGGAAGAAGGCATGATAGAGCTATTGGCTCAACAAGAAGGCATTGAGCTAACTGAAGCACATCTTGAAGTGGTTCATTTCGTGCGTGATTTTTATGAAGAATTCAACACATCTCCAGCCGTTCGAATGCTGGTTAAGGCGATGGAAAAAGCCCACGGCCCAGAAAAAGGCAACAGCAAATATCTGTTTAAGTTGTTTAAACAAGGGCCGGCTAAACAGGCCACCAAATTAGCGGGTCTACCTAAGCCTGCCAAGTGCTTATAAAAATATGCTATTCAGATCCTGCTGCCACGCTACAGGATCTGAAATCCTTTGTATGGCTTGTAGGAAACGCTCTGCCTTTGAACATGGTCAACGCTTGACGTTTTAGGTCCTTGAGTCAGCCAGTCAGCCATCTCATCAATTTTCGCTTGCGCCCCACAAACCACGACTTCGACGTCACCATTGTTGAGGTTTTTAGCGTAGCCAACTAGGCCTAACTTTTTCCCCTGATACGAAGTGTGGTAACGAAACCCTACACCTTGCACCACTCCTGAAACGATAAACTTCGCACTGCACTCCTGCATGATTTACGCCTCCCACCGTTGGACTTTTAGTAAGTAATCAATTCATTCCGATGCGAATCTGTGGTCGATATATTCGCAATCAGACCGTCTTGGATATTTCGCACCATTCACCTCTTCAGGCCGCTTTAACTATTATTACTTATAGCGAGCATAGATTCACTGAAATGCACAAGTGGTTACTGTCTATTTTCACACCAAGGTTCGATGACAAGTTAATCGCTGATGTTGAAAGCGCGCATATTTATCACAGTTATCTATGCTGCCGTACGTTATCTGTGTATATTTCAATATAAAATGTATTAATGTTTGCATGTTCTCAATAATAGGATGTTCGCAATGAAAGAAATACCGTTTCGCTGGATTGACAAATATCTCATTCATCTCAAAATTCAGGAAAAATTCTACTTACTGTTTGCTCTACCCCTACTGGCTGTGATCATTCTAACGCTGGTACTTAACAGTGCAGCGAACACCATGCTTACTCATCTCTATCAAGATGAACTGAGCCTGATGCGCCATCTGATTGAAGCAGGCAACCTGACGCAAGCACAGGTAGCAAGTATTGTGGCGAGCTCCGATACGATTTCAATCGGCAAGGGGCTTAACTCTGTGAGTGTCAACAACGGTGCATTCAACCTCGTCGCTTCCCATGAGCAGAATTTATGGTCAGCAATGTCGACAACTCAAATGGCAATTGTTTTAGTCACCCTGTCACTTATTGCTTTAGGTGTTTACTACATCATGACCTTTATTGGTGGCGCGATGTTTACCATGAATAAAGCATTGACCACATTAGCAAACGGCGATCTGACTAGCCGTATGAACTTCTTTAAAGTACGCGACGAGTTCAGTGAAATCGCGATTACCATTGATAAAGTTGCTGAACGTGAACAGAACATGGTTATCTCTATCCAAGAATCTGTCGCGCTCATGCAACAAATTAGTTCCGATTTAAACTTGTCTAACCAACAGAGTGCTGAAGTGTCGGGTACTCAACAAGAGCACCTTAACTCGCTCGCAAGTGCGACTGAACAGATGGCATCAACAATTCGCGAAGTGGCCACTCTAGCACATGACTCAAGCACACAAACTGAAGATGCTCGTAGCGTTGCAACTCAAGGACAGGCCAAAGTCGGCCACACCCTTTCTTCGATTTCACAGCTGTCGAAGGAGATTCAGTCTGCCTCTGAAGCCGTTGCTGAACTTGACGCCAATGCGGCGCAAATCGATGAAGTAGTGACAACCATTAACGCTATTTCAGAGCAAACTAACCTTCTCGCGCTTAACGCGGCGATTGAAGCTGCCCGTGCTGGCGAACAAGGTCGAGGATTTGCCGTCGTTGCAGATGAAGTACGAGCATTAGCGGGACGAACTCAACAAGCAACCGTTGAGATCCAGAGCATGATCGAAGCGCTGCAGCGCAATAGCCAATCTTTAACTCGTTTGATGGAGACTACCGTCGTTAATGCTTCAGAAGGTCAGCAGTTGATGTCTGAAGTCGATGTTGAGATTGGCGCATTGGCTGAGAAGAACCAATCCATCTCAGACAGTAGTGTACAAATCGCTACGGCCGCTGAAGAGCAAGGCGTGGTTGCCGACAACATTGCCGCTAGCGTTGAAGAGATTCGCGTACAGGCTGACAATGTTCACAACATGATTAACACAACCAACGCTAACATCGCCCAGCTCAGAAGTCAGAGTGACCAGATGGAATCACTGCTAACGGGCCTTAAAGCCTAATCGATTGAGCCGCTTTTAAGCGGCTCTTTTATTTGCTTTTCCCTAGTAGTTCCTTGAAAATACCCCACCTTGAAAAACAAACAATTGAGTAAACCAATGACTCCAGCTATCTATCTAGTCAAAGGCCGTGATAAATCACTTCGCCGTAAACACCCATGGGTATTCTCTCGTGGTATCCACCGTGTTGAGGGTGAACCGACATTAGGTGAAACGGTTGATGTATACACTCACGATGGAAAGTGGCTGGCGAAAGCGGCCTACTCACCAAACTCTCAGATTCGTGCACGAGTCTGGAGTTTTGACAAACAAGACATCGACACCGATTTCTTTGTTAAACGCATTCAAGACGCGCAGTTGCTGCGTGAAGACATCATCGAGCGTGACGGTTTAACCGGGTACCGATTGATTGCGGCAGAATCTGATGGTCTACCAGGCATTACAATCGATAAGTTTCAAAACTACTTGGTATGTCAACTGCTGAGCGCAGGTGCAGAGTACCACAAGCAAACCCTAGTTGATGCGCTATTAAAAGTGTTCCCTGATTGCAACATCTACGAACGCTCTGACGTGGCAGTACGTAAGAAAGAAGGTCTTGAGGAGACAACGGGTGTATTGCACGGTGAAGAGCCACCGCGCTCAGTCGTCATTGAAGAAAACGGTGTAAAGATCAGCGTCGATATCATCGAAGGCCACAAAACTGGCTTCTACCTTGACCAACGTGATAGCCGTCAGCAAGCAATGAAATACGTTAAAGACAAAGAAGTACTTAACTGTTTCTCATACACTGGTGGCTTCGGCTTGTACGCTCTTAAAGGCGGCGCCAAACGTGTGATCAACGCAGACGTCTCTCAACCTGCACTGGATACTGCCAAGTACAACGCTGAACTCAACGAGTTTGATATCTCTAAAAAACGTGCTGTATTCCTCAATGCCGACGTATTTAAGTTGTTGCGCGAATATCGCGATCAAGGCACCAAATTTGATGTTGTAATCATGGATCCGCCTAAGTTTGTGTCCAGCAAGAACAATCTAACTTCAGGTGCTAACGGCTATAAAGACATCAACATGCTGGCAATGCAAATCCTTAAGCCAGGCGGCACACTACTGACCTACTCTTGCTCAGGATTAATGAGCGGTGAGCTATTCCAGAAAGTGATCGCTGATGCAGCGGTAGACTCTAGTCGCCAAGTGAAGTTTGTCGAACGCTTTGAACAAGCGGCTGACCACCCTACTGACAGCGCGTACCCTGAAGGTTTCTACCTAAAAGGGTTTGCTTGTAAAGTTTTGTAGTTGCGAGTTGCGAGTTGCGAGTTGCGAGTTGCGAGAAAATTCTGAAGGGTTGGCATTTGATGCCAACCCTTTCTTTTTACTGCTACTGAAGAATACACAACCTAAGTAACGTGCATTAAAAAAGGGCCTTGCGGCCCTTTTTGGTTTAGTGGTTAGTTGTGTCGTACACTTTGAGCAAGTCGTTCAGGATTGCTGTAGTACTTGCACTATCAAGCGGACCACCGGCCAACTCTTCAGTGTACTCAGCCTTACCACCTTCAATAATAACAGTCTGACTCTTCGCACCATCAGAGATAGTTAGTTCCAGATTGTCGCCATTAAGAGCGAGTCCAATCTCATGATTATCTAACAGCGTAGTAATTGAGTCGTTAGCATCTGTATGAAGCAGTTCAGAGATATCAATCTTATCTTCATGAGCAGTAAAGTCTTTAATCGTATCAACTTCACCATCACGAACACCTGTGCCCTGGTCAACGAACTTGAAGATGTCTGCATCATCTCCACCAATGAGAATATCGTCGCCACTACCACCTATCAGATAGTCTTTACCCTCACCACCATCAATATAGTCATTTCCAGTACCACCGCGAAGAACATCAACACCAGCGCCACCATATATTTGGTCATCACCAGAACCTCCAAAGATCGCATCAATGCCACCTTCACCAAAGATGATATCATCGCCACCGCCACCGTGAGCAATGTCAATATTGGCAGTGCTAAGACTATTTATATTGAGATCACTGTTTTCTTCAGCTGTTGTGAGTTCAACATACTCTACGCCGTCAACAAACTTATCATCTGAAGCTTCCAAGTGCTTTCCATCTGCTCCGGACGAGAATATGTTTACTAATGTCTGTTGCGTACCACTCACCAAGTCTCCTTGACCTTCGTGCTCATCTAAACCAGCATGACTACGTCCAAGATAGATCGTATCGTTTCCTTCGCCTAAATAAACACTATCGCCTGCATCACCTACATCAACAAATAACCCTTGCTTATGTCCTTCTAGCACCTTATTACTAATAGGATTACTAATCCCAGAAGCACTCCAACTAACATGTTCATGAACTTGATCGCCATAATGATTAATTCGTACATGATCGATCGCATTCGGGTTAGATGAAATAGTCAAGTTGCTACTATTTAGAGTAATTGTCGCACTATCACTCTCTAAGCCCTCTGAATCAACAGCCTTATAGTCAAATGAATCAGCTACATCCGTAACTTCAACCACTTTTATTCCCTGCAAGACATAGCCAGCACTATTGTTTTTCGCATTTAGTACAAAACGTACTTCGTCAAATGCTACACCATTTTGTAGCTGAGCTGAACCTTCCTTATTATGTTCACCCCTAACAATATCTAGCTCATCAGAACCAACAAATTTTCCATCTTTAAAAAACAGTGCAGTAAGTGACGATTTATCATTGTTAAACAAACCATTTATACTGCCTAGAGATACCACTGCTTTGTTGACTTCCACAGACTCAAATTTAACCGATATGTATTCATTTCGATTAATTTCATCACCATTACCTGCATCGTTTTTCGTAGTAGAGATAGCTAAGCCTTCTTCACCTTTAGCGTGATCATATATAAGCTTCCCTGTTTCAGTGAACTGGTGGGATTCGGCAATATCCCCTTTTAAGACAGTTCCACCTGAAATTGTGTATAAACCATTAACTGTAAGACTGGATGTACCAAGTAGGCTAGAGTCAATATCCTTTGCCACTATTGTGCCGTTAACAGCAATAAGTTCGGGATTCACGCTGTAGTGAATGCTTGTGGTTTCAGAAATAATATCCCCAACGGACAATTCAGTACGGACACCATCCTCATTGAAATAGTAAATATCCCCAAACTTTGGTTCGGATTCGATGACTAAACGAATAACATCATTCTCATCTAAGTCATCTTCAGCGTCCAAAACTAGGCTATCAAATTTAATTTCTCGACTTCCCCCTACGGTGTCGAACGCATCACCGAATGCTTTTGGAGGAGTATTGTTTTGTGAGTCTGGCGCATCTTGTACCACAACGGTTGCTTTCGCTGTTGCAGAAGCCTGACCTTTATCATCAGCTACGGTTACTTCAATGACACGATCGGTATTATCTGGATCGGCATTTGTATTGCTGAACGTAATCGCTTTTAGCGCCGTTTCAAAATCCGATGCTGATAATGCACCTCCGCCAAACACAGTAATCACAAGAAGATCTGGACTCGTATTATCGACTAAGAAGTTAGCACCTATACGCGAGTAATCAACGACATCACCCGACTGTACATTTGTCAACTTAACTGACATAGACGTAATCAAGTTGTGGTCATCGAAAATATCCGCATCAACATCGGCGATAGCAACGGCACCTTGTCCTTCAACATAAGTCGTCGAATAATCAATACCGCCATCGACAGGACGGATTGCGATAACTAAGTCATTAAAATCCTTATCACTGCCATCGTAAAGCAAGTCTTCCATCGCAACTCTGACCTCTGATTTATCATCAGAAATATCGAATTGCTCAGTATCGATATGGCTAAAGTAAGCCGCCTGACTACTTTCATTACCGTTAACCAGCAGTTTACCTTCGGCATTGACTGTTAGAACGTCAGCCGCGTCAATGGAGCTAGCCCCGTTTGGCAAAATAAAGTACTCAACGTTATCCAACGAATCTAGCAATGCAAGCTCATCTGGGTTATCGACATCATGTGAGTTATGAATTAGCACTTTAAGCTCTGCTGATTTCGTTGCGTCATCCCAAATGTAATAACCAAAAACATTACTAAACTCGGCGCTTTCAGAAACCATTTCTACTTGATACTGGACACCATTCAAGTCAACGCTAGGACGCTCATTATCCGTAATTGTTGCTTTACCAGACTCCGCAACATCTTGGTATTCAGTAGAAACTGTTAACTTAAACTGTTCGTTATTGTCAGAGACAGAGTCATCTTTAATCTCAACCTGGACTTTAAAGCTGTCATAACCAGCTGGCAGCGTGAATGTGAACTCACCGTTTATCTTGTCGACAACTAATGGAGCTTTGTCTTGGTCGTAAACAACCTTTACTTGATCACCATTAAAGTCCTCGGAGAAGGTCGCCTCAAGTTCAGTTAGTTTCATCGTTACAGTTGTTTCAGTTTCGCTCTTAGCTGACAATTCAACTTCAAATTCAGCGGCAGCACCAACGGCTTCCTCAATAGTCGGCTCACTTACCGACTCAACGACAGGACGGTCATCATCTGAGTTTGTAGGTGAGCCTGTGTCCCCGCCAATCTCTCGTCCATCATCAACAATTACTGCTTCACCAGAAACCTGTTCACTAGATACACCTTCAACACCTTTAACTACCAAGTTGAACGCTTCTTCGCCTTCAAATACTGGAGCTTGCTTATCGTCCAAAGTTGGCACCGTCACAGTTAGCTCTGTAACACCTTTAGGTACAATAACGTCACCGTTGTCAGCGACATCGAGCGTTTCAATCTTTTTAGTTTCAGGATTGTAGTACTCAACCTTAATAGTTCCTACATCAACACCATCACCGCTCAGAGTGGCTCCGTCGCTTTCCGCTGTAAGCCCAAGGTTGATCTTCACACTAACTTCAGTGTCTTTAGTAAGCTCAACCTCAAATACTGCATTTGAACCTTCGCTAACGTCACCCGCAGGTTTCACTTTTAGCCCAGGAATATCAATATTGCTAATCGTTGCTGACTCACTGACTGCGCTCGAGCCTTCACCTAGCGTAATGCTAAAGGTTTCTGGGTTCTCGTAGGTACCGTCTTTAAGTGCTGGAACCAAGATAGAGAAACTACTAACGCCAACTGGTACAGTAATTTGTCCGTTCTCGAACTTAACACCATTAGTAAATACCACTTTACTTAAGTCAACATCCGCTTGTTTATCAGCCGAATCATTGGCGCCACCGTATGTCAGTTTGAAAGACTGGGCGCTCAGAGGACCTTCACTTAGAGTCACTTTGTAAACTAAGTTATCGCCTTCTAGTGCATCCGTACCTTCAATAGACTTCACAGTGACATCATTCGGTTCAACAGGGTTAACAATCACTTTAACCGTTGCTTCGGCAAAACCGCCTTTATCGTCAGTGATCTGGTATTTAAACTCAGCAGGACCTACGTGATCACGCTCTAAGTTAAATACGACTTCATCACCATCGATGTACGCATCACCATTTTGTTCGCCAAATACGTACGTGATACGAATTTCGTCACCGTCCACATCACCGTCGTTGCTTAGCAACTCAGAAACCGGAATTCTAAACTCAGTGGTGCCATCTGGATCTTGCTCGATGACATGGGCACCACCATCGCTTGAAGCGCTGAAGCCCGTGACGAAGTAGTCAGAAGAATCCGTGCCTTTCGCAGGAACATCCGTAAAGTCAACAGCCTCGAATACAACCTTATCGAACGCAAACTCTCCGTTAGCATCGAATGAATAGCTACCTGTGTTATTAGCGTCGTTGGCAATAAACATACCACTAGCTACCGCAGTGTCGCCAAAGTAAGCAACCCACTTACCTTGTTCGTGGTTACCAGGTCCACCTTCACCTTTAATCAGGTTTGAGACTGTAAACGAGAATTCCGTAGATGGTTTGCCAAGATTAAAGACTAGTTGCTCAGAAACGCCTGTATCACGGTTATATTGGATTTGTGCACCTGGGCCACCATTAGCGTCTGAATCAACTCCCATCTTAAGGTCGCCGTCCATTGAGATATTTACCGCTTTATCAGAGCCTTGGTAGTGTGCTGACACAACCGATTCATAACCTGACCAGTCATTATTATTCAAAGAACCTAAGCTAATACTGTAACCATCAGGGTCATCGTTAGCGAATGGGGCGGTGTTGCCTTCAACGATGGTAACAGTCTTAACATCACTCTCATTACCGTCGCTATCTACCGCTTTATAGTCAAACGAATCAGACGCTTTAGCTTCAAGAGAAGTTAACTCCCAGTTGCCAGGTCCTTTCGTGCTTGCTTCAACCGCCACGATCTCTGCACCTTCTGGAGCAACGATGGTTACCGTCTGATTGTTGTGAGTGTCATCATAAAAGAAAGTTTCTTGTTCTGTACGATCACCATAGTCAAAAGTCACAGTTATCTCTGCTCGAGAGATAACATTATCAGCTGCATTTGGCGCAAACCAACCACCTAATCCGCTTAAACCAAGCGTCACTGAATCTGCAGGGCGAGATTCGAAATTAATGCGAATAACTTCATCGCTATCTATACCTTGGTCTTTGCCAGCAGATATACCGAATCCCATATGACCCAATTGAGCGTTGTCTTGAACTAAAGGTTTACCTGGGGCACCGTCGCGAGTTTCAGACGTAATAGTGACTTTGTCACCATTTGCAAACTCTACCACGCGTTCTGTAGCGCTTACTCTTTCACCCCAGTTATGGAAATCCGTAGTGCTCTCTTTGCCTTTCTCAAGGTTAGATGTGTCATTTAAACCTAAGAAGAAGCCCGTTGATTCCTGATCATCTTCGTAAACGATATTGTTCGGGTTAGCATACTTCTGGCCGACGACAACTTCAGTCTTGTTATCGCCTTCGATGTAGTAAAGCTTACCAGAATCAGGAAGTTCAGTGATGACAACGCTAAGCTGCTCGCCATCTCTATCGTCTTCTTTGTCGCTGATTTGATCCGTAGACTCATCGCTAGAATCAAATAGGACATCAGATTTACCCTGTGCGTCTAGCGAGACGGTAAAGTCCTTAGCTTGTGGCTTGTTGTCTGTTTCATCATCAGTTTCATTGAGAGTAACTTCCACTGTCCCTACTGTAGGGTCACCTGCACCATCGAATCCTTTAGCTGTAACTTTTATTACATGTGTATTGGTCGCAATCTCATAGTCATTAGTGAACGCAGCCGCACCTTCTTCAGTCAGGCTAATCTCACCTGTCTTAGCATCTACCTGATACAAAGGCTTACCATCAATATATACGTTGTCACCCTCAGCAATTGAGTAACTGATGTTGTCGCCATCTTTGTCTGTGGCGGTCACCGTACCGATGGTTACGTTAGGCTCGTGGTTTTCTTGGTAGTTGAAGCTAACTTTATCCGAATCAAACTTAGTATCTTCATCATTCAAGTTGTTTTCCATCAACTTGACAATCGTATCAACGCTATCTGTACCATCGCTGACGGTAACAACTAAATTATGAATATTTGCCGTGACATCAAAATCGTTAGCAAGTGATTCAACACCTGCGTCAGTTAGCGTAATACGGCCCTGATCGTCAATCTCGAACCAACCTTGTTCATTACCTGACTTAAACCTAAATGAAAGCTGATCTTGCGTGTTATCAATATCTTCTGCCGTTACGGTACCAATGACTGTTGTTCCGTCAATGCCTTCGTCATAACTGAATTCGTAGCCACCGTTAACGCCGTTTTCATTAGTGAACTCTGGGGCATCATTAACTGGCGTGACGTTCAGAGTAACTGTAGCGTCGTCAAAACCACCGTTACCATCTGTGACTTTGTATGTGAAAGTCACTTCGCCATTGAAGTCTTTTGCTGGTGTGAACGTTATCGTTCCGTTTTCGTAATCGACGATAAAATCTTTGTACTCGACATAATCTTCACCGTGCTTAGGTAGCGAAATCGAACCTTCGACAATAATGAGATCATCGCCATCGATGTCAATGTCGTTTGCCAAAAGCTCGTCAAACGAAATCGTGATCGTCTGCTCTTCTTCAGTAACAAGATTTGGCTGGTTGATACCTGTCACTTTAATATTATCTAGCAAAGCACCATAGCTGTCGGAAGTACCATCACCGGCGAAACCGAGTAGTGTCGTCGCACTATCGTTAACATCAAACTCACCGGACACTCTAAACCAACCATTATCCGCTGGGGTGATTGAAACCACCACGCCAGGAGGGACATTGGATAGCATGCCATCCGCATTTACAGTTATCACAGTGGAGCCCACTGTAAATGTCATGTTCGACGACTCATTACCGTCTTTGCGAGGGTTGTAATCAAACTCTACGCGGATCCTGTCTTGACCAGCAGTGTCTATTGTAGTTGTAATCGCAGTATTTTGATGAGCGTCTAGCTCCGCAATATAATCGCCATCGGTAGCCTTGGCGATAAGCCCATCGCGTTGTATTTCGAGACCGTTAGTGCCGTCCCAATCATCCAGTTGATCGCCATGTACGACTGTCCACTTACCAGTATTCGCCATATGCTCGAATGACTCAGAGAAGAGTAGCGTTGTAGTTTCTACCCCGTATTTATCATCATTTGCTTCAGGGCCGTCATTGGTTCCGGTAATAGTAATGGTCGCGGTTTGTGGAGTAATACCACCCAGACCATCAACTACATTGTAAGACAAAACTAGGGTTTCGGTTTCACCCACGGAGAGATAATCAAAGAATGATGGATCAATATTCAGCGTGTGACCGTCTGCATCAAGGGTTAACCCGTCAACCAGACCAGAGATGTTTTTGATGGATAACGTCGCATCTTCGTCCACATCGTCCGCGCCTTTCAATAGGTCCAGCGTCGTTTTAGCAGCATTTTCATGCGTTGACTTGCTCAGTGCACCTACCACTGTTGGTGCATCGTTACTGCCTTGAACTTCAACACTGATAGTATGACTCGCACTACCATCAAGCGACTTAACCGTCAGCTTCTCTTCGTATGTGTCATTGTGATCAAGCTTATTCGCTTTTGTATCATCAAGGGTATATGTCCACTCACCCGTTGACGCATTGAAGGTAAAATCACCATATTTACCCGACAGCTTCGCGCCATCAACAGCCGCGAACGTGTCTTGGCCACTGTCTGCGTCCTCGACCTTAAGTGTACCTTTAGCGAAGTCATTACCAATCGCATCGCCTTGTGAGTCGATACCCGCTTCAATAATGTCGGCGCTTTGCTCATTCTCTACGCTGATTTCTGCGTCATCATCACGGCCTTTGATCACAATCTTCGCCGTTTGAGCAGTCACACCACCCAAACCATCAATCACGTTGTACTCTAGTTTAATGACCGCTTTTTCACCTTGAGTGAGATAGCTAAAGTCTTCTGGGTTGATAATCAACGTATGGCCATCATCCGCAATACTCAGCCCTTTAACCAAGCCTTTCATGCTATCGAGATCAATAGATAGCTGCGCGTCTTTATCTACATCGTCAGCGCCATCCAATAGGTCAAGCTGCTTCTGTTTCGCGTCTTCGTTTGTTCTCTTAGTCAGCGAGCCTTCCACCGTTGGCGCGTCGTTGCTGCCTTTGACTTCGACTTCAATCTTATGGCTGTCTGTGCCATCCACTGACGCAACGGTCAACGTTTCGGTAAACGTCTCCCCCTGCTTTAGAGCGTCCGCTTTTTTGTCATCCAGTTGGTATGTCCACGCACCAGTATCGCTATCGAACGTAAAGGTACCGTATTCACCTTGCAGGGCTTCTGGTGTCACCTTGCCAAAGATACTCTGACCTGCGTCCGCATCCGACACAGACAACTTACCTTCTGCGAAGTCATTACCAATGGCATCGCCTTGTGAGTCGATACCCGCTTCAATAATGTCGGCGCTTTGCTCATTCTCTACGCTGATTTCTGCGTCATCATCACGGCCTTTGATCACAATCTTCGCCGTTTGAGCAGTCACACCACCCAAACCATCAATCACGTTGTACTCTAGTTTAATGACCGCTTTTTCACCTTGAGTGAGATAGCTAAAGTCTTCTGGGTTGATAATCAACGTATGGCCATCATCCGCAATACTCAGCCCTTTAACCAAGCCTTTCATGCTATCGAGATCAATAGATAGCTGCGCGTCTTTATCTACATCGTCAGCGCCATCCAATAGGTCAAGCTGCTTCTGTTTCGCGTCTTCGTTTGTTCTCTTAGTCAGCGAGCCTTCCACCGTTGGCGCGTCGTTGCTGCCTTTGACTTCGACTTCAATCTTATGGCTGTCTGTGCCATCCACTGACGCAACGGTCAACGTTTCGGTAAACGTCTCCCCCTGCTTTAGAGCGTCCGCTTTTTTGTCATCCAGTTGGTATGTCCACGCACCAGTATCGCTATCGAACGTAAAGGTACCGTATTCACCTTGCAAGGCTTCTGGTGTCACCTTGCCAAAGATACTCTGACCTGCGTCCGCATCCGACACAGACAGCTTACCTTCTGCGAAATCATTCCCAATCGCATTGCCATCTTTGTCGATACCCGCTTCAATAACATCTTTGCTCTGAGCATCTTTAACTGAAATCGTCGCTGTGTCATTGGTGCCTTTAACAGTAATTGAAACTGTACCAGTACCTGTTCCATCTAGTGACGTGACATCAAAGCTTAACGGAATCTCTTTGCCGTCAGGCAGTGCTTGAACCGCTGGACTCTCATTGTTAATTGTGAAAGACCAACTACCGTCAGCCTCTACTTTGAATGTGCCATATTCATTTGTTGATTCGAATGCCTGTACAAATGCTTCGCCAGCATCCACATCCACGATGTCAAGTGTACCTGTCGCTACTGTTTGATTCTCGGAGTCCTCAACAACCAAACCAGCATCATCACTAACTGTTGCAGGATCATTCACTGGCGTAACATCAATATTGACTACCAGCGTATCTGTACCACCATTGCCGTCATTGACAATGACAGTGAAGCTATCAGGGCCGTTGTAGTTTTCATTCGGCGTATATGTCCAAGTGCCGTCTGGGTTTACGACAGCGGTACCATTTGAAGGCGCAGAAGATTGGGAGAAAGTTAGGATATCTTGGGCATTTTGGTCTGTAGCAGTCAGCGTACCGCTGATAGGTGTATCTTCGTCAGTAACAACGGCAAGGCTATCACCTAGTGGGTCGTTGTTTAGATCAACGAAAACGGGATTGAATAGACGGAATTGTTCTAGGAGTGCAAGGCTTTGTGTCTGAGAAAGGCCTAATGATTCAAAACCTGAAGTATCGAAATTAGTCGACGCTATAGTCTCGGCGGCATCGCGGCTAACAGACGCTGATGACGTTAAACTCGAACCACTCTGCCCACCAGCGGCCGTTGCAAAGTCTTCACCTAACTCAGTCGGGTCTTGGCCTTCTTCTAACGCAGCAAAGATATCTGCTATTTCTGCTGAGATATCTTGGTTCTCGCCGTTGTCGCCAACAAGGTTGACTTGTAGTTGTTGATCTTCAGCAAATTCAGGATTTCCCTGAACAATCACCTCACCCGGTTTTGGAAGCTCTCCCTCTGCCAAAACTCGAACATTACCGTTTGCATCAATAACGATGATTTGGTTTGCTGCTAAATTGCCTACTGCTACGTAAGTACCAAAACCCATATTTTAAGCCCTTTATCCTTGACTAAATTCTTGCTTATGTCATTGCCGACAAAAATTTGGCAATGTTAAAAATTCATGCAAGTTATAAATTAACATCTTTAACTATTCGGCTAAACACATTTTTTGTATAAAAACCTCAACAAACACGACACAAGTTGCATTTCTCAACAATGAGACCATGAATTAAGATCACACTTTTAGCACCATACA
This sequence comes from Vibrio sp. TRT 1302, assembly GCF_050113875.1. Lineage (NCBI taxonomy): Bacteria > Pseudomonadati > Pseudomonadota > Gammaproteobacteria > Vibrionales > Vibrionaceae > Vibrio > Vibrio sp. TRT 1302. The sequence goes on from NZ_JBNJOF010000001.1 coordinate 155,792, forward strand.
GTCTAAATGATGACTCTTTAACCAATATGCACCCAATTTTTTAATCCTTGTCGATAATTAACAAGTTAGCAACACAATAAATGCGTTTTTCATTAGTTTTCTGGCACTAAGAGTGTTATTTTATTGGCGCTATCGATGGATAAATCTCACAAACGAGACAAAAAAGTTGAGTATTATCCTCAATTACGAGCACTTCGAGGAGAGTCAGAGTGAATTGGAATAAGTTGAAAGTACTAAGTTGCGCGGTTGCACTTAGCTTTCCAGCACATAGTCAAACATTAGAGCAAGCAGTTGCCTACACCATTACTACTAATCCTGAAATTAAAGCATCATACAATGAGTTTATGAGTAAGTTTTATGACTCAGAAGCATCAACTGGCGCTTACATGCCTAAATTGGATTTAGATGCAGGTATTGGTTATGAAGCGGTTGACTTGGCATCAGGGACCGAAAATGAATTGACCCGTAAAGAAGCGACTTTGACGCTTACACAATTGTTATGGGACGGTTCTGCTACTCTTAACGACATGGATAGAACTGCTGCAGACGCCGAGTCTGTTCGATTCCAACTTCTTTCCGACGCGCAAGATATCGCTCTTCAAGTGACAAAGATTTACTTGGACGCGACAAAAGCATATGAAGTGTTAGCTCTTTCTGAAAGTAATCTGGCTGTGCACAAAGAGATTTATCGTGATATCAGCAAGCGTGTTGATTCAGGCATAGGTTCAACAGCGGATTTATCACAAGTAGAAGCACGTTTAGCCAAAGCGCACGGCAACTTGCTCGCTGCGCAAAACAACCTGTTTGATGTCCACACTCAATTCAAGCGTATCGTTGGTCAAGCTCCACAAGGGTTAATCTTCCCTCGTGCCGATCAAACAGCAATTCCTTTTACGGTGGATGAAGCTTTAGACACCGCATTTAACTCACATCCAGTGATCAAGATAGCCCAAGCTGACGTTGATTCTGCTCGATTCCAATATGACCAAACTAAAGGCGTTAACTACCCAACACTGTCAATCGAAGCCAACCAAACTTGGCGCGATGATGCAGGCGGTATTGAAGGTGGAAGCGACGAATTCTCTGCAATGCTACGTATGCGCTATAACCTATACAACGGCGGCTCTGATGCAGACCGATCAGAGAGCGCAGCATATCAGTTGAATAAAGCGAAAGATTTCCGAGATCGTACATTCCGCACTGTTGAAGAAGGTTTGCGTCTATCATGGAGCGCTCTTGATCTTACCGTTCAGCAAAAAGAGTTTCTTGCTGACCACGTAGACTCGGCATCTGACACCGTTATTGCATACCAAAAGCAGTACAAGCTCGGCAAACGTACCCTACTTGACTTGCTCAACACTGAGAATGAGTTGTTCGAGGCTCGAAAAGGTTACCTAGATGCTAAGTATGACGAGCAATACGCAAAGTACCGCGTTATGAATGCAACGGGCAACTTGATGGCGGCACTACGTGTGGATACACCTGAAGAGTGGAATAAGAAGGTAGAATACTAAGATGAAAAAAACAGTACTTTCAGCGCTTATCACTGCAACGATTTTTGCAGCACCACTCAAAGCCGAAGACACTTACGAGTACCGTGCAACTCCGACTCCGAATCAGCTAGCAGACCTGCTGGACGAAGATAAGGATGGTGTGATTAATGCGCGAGATTTATGTCCTCAAACTCCGGCTAAAGCCGATATCGATAACGACGGATGTGGTACTTACATCAAAACAGAAGAGCAGCTAAATCTGCATATTCTGTTTGCTAATGACTCGGATCAGATTCAACCCGTTTTCTTAGCTCAGATTCGTGAGATGTCTGCCTTCCTTGAATCTTACCCGTCAACGTCGATCGAACTTCGTGGCTATGCGAGTAAAGTAGGTAAAGCGGAATACAACATGGCGCTATCTGAGCGTCGTGCAAAAGCAGTCGAAAATGCATTGCTAGAAAACGGTGTTGCTTCAGACCGTGTCCGCATTGTAGGTTTCGGTGACACAGCGCTTGAAGCATTAGGCACAGACGAAATCAGCCATGCGAAAAACCGCAAGGTAGTGGCAACGGTTGTCGGCCACAAAGGTAATGTTAAAGAAGAGTGGTCAATCTTCACTAAGATTGAGAAATAACCATTTGTTTTATATTAAGGGAGCTTCGGCTCCCTTTTTTATTTTGCTTTTGGGTGATGAGTGTTACCCTAGCAGCAATTAAACGTATGAGATAAAACCAATGAGCAAATTAACTTCTGATATTCAAGCAAACCTTGAGCTATTCGTTTCAGAAACTAAGCAATCTAAGCTAGTTTGGGGCATGCGAAATGAAGAAGGCTGGCTGTCTTGTGACTCTACTGAATTTGAAAACAGTGAAGTAATGCCATTCTGGTCAAATAAAGAAGATGCACAAGCGCACAATGTTGAAGAGTGGGCAGACTTCGAAGTACTAGAAATCCCACTGGATATTTTCGTTGAAGATTGGTTGCTAACTCTTGCTGAAGATGGTGTTTTAGTTGGTACTAACTGGAATGCTCAACTTGAAGGTAAAGAGATGGAGCCATCAGATCTAGCGAAAATGTACCTAGACTAATGACAAAAAAGCGTCCCTCGGGACGCTTTTTAGTTCTTGTTCTTATTGCTTGGCCACTAAGGCGGCCATCACCGCTTCACGGTTGTCTAAATAATCATTCAGACCGACTTTTCTCAGTTCGCATGATGGGCAGTCACCACATCCGTCACCAATAATCCCGTTGTAGCAAGTCAGGGTTTTCTCACGTACAAGTTGCAGAGCGTCATACTGATCCGCCAACGCCCAAGTCTCGGCCTTATTCAGCCACATCAAAGGGGTCGCAATCTCTAGTTGGTAGTCCATACCCTGAGCTAATGCGTTATTCATCGCTTTAACGAAATCATTACGGCAATCTGGGTAGCCAGAAAAATCCGTTTCACATACACCAGTAATCACTGTTTTCGCACCAATCTGATAAGCATAGATACCCGCTAGGGTTAAAAACAGGATATTGCGACCAGGTACAAACGAATTTGGTAGGCCATTCTCTTGCAGCTCATGAGAAACCGGAATGTCATCACGAGTGAGGGAACTGATTGCCAGTTCATTCAATAGGCTGACATCCATCACCTTATGTGCCTTAACACCCAACTCTTTCGCTAAGCTTTGTGCCACTTCGATTTCTAACTTATGACGCTGACCATAATCAAAAGTAATCGCGTGAACTTCATCAAACTGTTTAAGTGCTTGGACAAGACATGTAGTTGAATCTTGACCACCACTGAATACTACAACGGCTTTGTTCATGTTTGTTTCCTTTAAGCAATGCTGAGGTATTTGTGAGTTTGGATCGACAGACGCCAATTTCTAGCGATACAGACATCAATACATAGCTCGGTTGCACGTGGTTTTTGACTGATTGGCTGAAGCGCAATGGTTGTCGACTTTGGCACTTGAGCGCGTTCTAGCAAAGCATCCAGCTGGTCGATGTCTTTCTCGGTCGCTACTGGGTGCTTAATCTCATTCGCTCGCAATAATGCACTGTCTAACACTGGCAGTTTGCCTTTCATAGCCACTTTCGGTGACACTGTCACCCATGTATTTTCGCTAGCTACAACGTCATAAGTTCCGCTGGTCTCTATCTGACATTGGCAACCCATAGCTTCAAACGCAGCCGTCAGAGGACGAAGATCGTAAATACAAGGTTCGCCGCCAGTAATCACAATATGTTGAGCGGTGTAGCCTTGCTTGTTGTACTCATTAACAATGTCTTGTGCTGATACACTACACCAAGTCGGAGAGTCCTCTTTCTTGGTTAGGATTTCTTCAAGCGAGCATTCGTCTTGCGGGGTCGCATCCCAAGTTTGCTTAGTATCACACCAAGCACAACCCACTGGGCACTCTTGCAATCTGACAAATACTGAAGGAACGCCCGTAAAGACCCCTTCTCCCTGAATGGTTTGAAACATTTCGTTAATCTTGTACAACTTAAACTCAGCCTAAATCATCATCAAAAATTTGCAGGAACGAGACCTTAAAGGACTCCAAGTTGAAGGTCAACTAATTCATAAATTGATCATTCGAATCTCAGCCATTATGCTGGGCTCTTTTGCGTCGTCTACGCTCTATTTTAAGGTAAGTTATGTATAAATTGATTGCTCTTGATATGGATGGCACTTTGCTCACCAGCGAAAAGACCATTAGCGAGAGAACAAAACGCGCGATTGCCGAAGCACGTCAACGTGGCGTAAAGGTAGTTCTTGCCTCTGGTCGTCCTCTGGACGGCATGCAAACGAAGCTAACGGAGCTCAACATTGAAGGTGACAATGAGTTCGTTGTTTACTTCAACGGCTCAATGGTGAAAGAACTGGGCACCAACAAGCTGATTCACACTGCCATCATTGATGGTAAGCGCGCTAAACAAGTTGCGGCACTGGCGCAACAGCTAGGTGCCTACTGTCATGCCTTTAGTGCAGAGCTAGGGCTTATCACCCCAAAGCACAATGAATTCACTCAAATTGAATCCACTATTAACCAAATTCCAGTAACCGAAATGGACTTTGATCAACTTGATGACAACCACGCTATCATCAAGGCCATGATTGTTGCCGAGCCAGAAGCTCTAACTAGACTCGTTGATCAGATCCCACCATCGGTGCGAGAGGAATTTACCATCGTTCAAAGTGCGCCGTTTTTCTTAGAGTTTCTGAGTCTCGACAGTAATAAAGGCGTTGGCGTCAAAGCCATTGCAGATTATCTAGGCATTAAGGCTGACGAGGTGATTTGCATGGGTGATGCTGAAAATGATCACCACATGCTCGAATATGCTGGGCTTGGGGTTGCGATGGAAAACGCGATGGAACAGACCAAAGCCATCGCCAACTACATTACGTCGAGCAACAATGACGACGGAGTAGCAAAAGTTATTGAGCAATTCATTTTGAACAAATAAGCCCTAATGCACAAAGGCAGCGTTACGCTGCCTTTGCTTTTGCTCTGATAAGTATTGCGAACGCAATCAGCAATAACGGGTATCTAAGTGTTTCAACAATCAGCGAATAGAGGCCACTTGAGGACACAAAGGTCGCTGCATAACTGACCACCAAATAGGTTATTACCATAGCAAACATCGCAATCACCGTATCTTTGCCATTCGCCTTTTTCTGCTCTGTACGCTGGGTTGAAACCAAACCGAACACCGTCACTATTATTGCTAACCAATAAGTAAATACAGGTATTGGCCAAAAGATGGTAAGCAGTGTCGCGGCAAAAACCAGCATACCCCAAACCAGCTTCGATGAGAGCAATACCATCGCATCCACTTCGCTTCGGCTTTGTAACCTAATGATATGCCATGCGCATAAAGCACCTAATAACGCGCCACTAATACTGTCAATCATGAAAGCAGCACCACTGTAAAACTTGGCAATAGCGAGCCAACTCACGGCAATCAGGAATAGGATTGACCAACGATTAAGATACAGTTTTTTCAGTGCATCCAGAACCAAGACACCCACGCAAAGCCAAACTGCCATCGGTAAACTCGGTAAACCAAATCCATAGCTTGATGCCAACTCTACAGCAGGCAGATACACATGCGGCCGCGGAAGTGCAAACCCTTGTTGAGCAACGAGGCTAAGCAGTGATGTTACGGTAACGGCAAAGAACGCTCGATAACAAAACTCCTTACCAAATCGCCAATAAAGCAGAGGAAATAACCCCAATAAAATTAGCGGATTCGCAAGATAATTACCCGCGATCAACATCAGGTCTAAAACTGTGTAAATATACTCAGGCATCTTGAGCAAAGAGTGTTGCAGTTGCACCATCCAACCAAGTTCTAACTGATTGAAAAAAGGCGCTGCTTCGACGAGATTGCCCACGTAAAGCACGCTCTGATCGGTGGCAGTGGGCAAAGCATCAATCAACCACTGAAGTTGCTCTGGAAAACGATAGTCTTCCTTAGGGACCAGTTGAGGATCGACTAACATTGCTGACGATATCTCGATGCCATAATGTGGCGCAAACCAAATGGGTAACTCGTTACCATCGAGAAGATTGTTGTATTGGAAAGCGACAATATCTGAGTCCGCAACACAATCATAAAATGCAGCGTTATCACTACGGCCTAATTCATTGCCTACAGAAACCACCAGCCCAGTCTCTTCCCATGCTTCGCGCTGAGCCGCCAGCTTTGGATCTTCACCGCTGGCGATAGTGCCTGCAGGCAGTGAAAGCTTGCCGGTAATAATTTCATTAACCATCACCACTTTCTCGCCTGAGCGAATAACGCACACCGCACCCTTTAAATTTGAAGAGTCGGACTCAGCCACAGATGAAAGAGAAAAGAAGACTGAGATCAGAAATATAAAGGTGATAACTATATTAGAATAAAAACTCATGATGCTGGCTTGTGCTTCCCGACTGACTTACGTAACCAATGAATGTGATGTTCAAAACCGAACTGCTGATAGAATTCGACCGCTGAAGCATTAAATTGCCACACTTCAACAAAAATTTCCTGTACACCGTACTCGACAAAGCGTTGTTCTATTTTTTGGCAAAGTTGATTAGCCACACCTTGTCCACGATATTCAGGACAGATATATAGCTCGTCAATGCTCCCCATTTGAATCGGCTTACTAACTGTAGAAATGAGTTCGCAAAAATGCCCCGTGATAAAGCCTATGATGTCGTTAGCCTGACATGCCACAAAAACAAGACATTCAGGATCGTCTAAATAGCGAGCAATACTTTTTTCTTGCTCTATCTCTTCTGCTGTTTTGAAGTAGTTAGGGCATTGACGATGGTGCTCATCATGAAGCTGATACATCAGTTCATTAAGCTGTTCGAGATCGTTTTCGCCTGCAGAACGAATTGATACTGGGTGCATAAATATTTTTGCGTTGAAAATAAAGTGACAGTGTGGCGGTTTAGTAAAATTTTTTCAACAAAAAAGCCCCTTTGCATGAGGGGCTTGAACTACGTAAGATGCGTCAACTAAGAGTGCAGTGCTTTCTCGATCTCTTCTAGACTCGTTGGATCATCAATGGTTGATGGCACCGTGTATTGCTCACCATCAGCAATCTGGCGAATAGTACGGCGTAGAATCTTACCAGAGCGTGTTTTAGGTAAACGCTCAACCACCAGCGCGTGTTTAAAGCAGGCTACCGCACCAATCTGTTCGCGTACCTTGCTGATCAATTCACCCTCGAGTTGTGCATCATCAACCTTCACGCCATCTTTAAGTACGACTAGACCAAGAGGTAACTGACCTTTTAAATCATCATGCACGCCAACGACAGCGCATTCGGCAATCGCAGGGTGACCGCCAACTATCTCTTCCATCTCACCGGTTGATAGACGGTGACCCGCAACGTTAATCACGTCATCGATACGCCCCATAATGAATAGGTAACCCTCTTCATCGAGATAGCCACCATCACCAGAAACATAGTAGCCAGGGAACTGACTCAAATACCCCGATTCAAAACGGTCATGGTTACGCCACACCGTAGGTAAACAACTTGGTGGCAGTGGACGCTTCAAAGCGACAAAGCCCTGTTGATTCGCCTCAACAGCCTCGCCAAGCTCATTAAGGATCTCTACCTGATAACCTGGGATAGGCTTAGTCGCTGAGCCCGCTTTCACTGGCATCATCTCAATACCGGTCGGATTTCCGGCAATTGCCCAACCGGTTTCAGTCTGCCACCAATGGTCAATCACCGGCTTGTCGGCCTTGCTTTCAACCCATTCCAATGTTGGTGGATCAAGACGCTCACCGGCCATAAAGATTGTGGTTAATTTTGATAGGTCGAACTGCTTAATGAAGTTACCATCCGGATCTTCTTTTTTAATCGCACGAAACGCGGTTGGCGCTGAGAACAACACATCAACCTTGTGCTCTTCGCACACTCGCCAGAAGGCACCCGGATCTGGAGTACGCACTGGTTTGCCCTCAAACAGCACCGTGGTACAGCCGTGTATCAGTGGTGCATACACAATGTAAGAGTGTCCAACCACCCATCCCACATCGGATGCTGCCCAAAACACGCCATCTTGTGGGATGTTGTAGATAGAGGTCATTGAGTACTTCATCGCGACCGCATGACCACCATTGTCTCGCACAACCCCTTTTGGTTTGCCCGTTGTACCTGATGTGTAAAGGATATAAAGCGGATCCGTTGCCAGAACAGGAACGCAAGCATGTGGCAACGCAGATTGATACGCTTTCTGCCAATCAATATCGCGTTCACTCTCTAAAGAAGCTTCACACTGAGACCTTTGCAGTACAATGACGTGCTCAGGCTTCCAACGGCTGTCCATAATCGCTTTATCGACCAATGGTTTGTATGGAATGACTTTGTTCACTTCAATTCCACACGACGCTGTCATAACCACTTTGGGCTCAGCATCTTCCAAACGTACCGCAAGTTCATTGGCAGCGAATCCGCCAAATACCACCGAATGAATAGCGCCAAGACGAGCACAAGCCAGCATCGCCATGGCCGCTTCAGGTATCATCGGCATGTAAATAACAACGCGATCGCCCTTTTCAACGCCCTGCTGAGCAAGCATGCCAGCGATTTTTGCCACCTGATCACGTAACTCACGGTAGCTGTAGCTTCGCTTGGTGTCAGTGACGGGAGAATCATAAATGAGCGCAGTTTGTTCACCACGCCCCTGCTCACAGTGATAATCAAGTGCAAGCCACGAGGTATTCAGTAACCCATCAGGGAACCAGCGCTCTACGCCATTCTCGTCGTTCGCCAATATGGTTTCCGGTGCTTTGAACCAATCGATATGTTTTGCTTGTGCACCCCAAAACGCTTGTGGTTGATTGAGGGCCCATTGATATTCTTTTTCATATGCAGACATATTGCTTCCTCCAGTATGTCTCGACATTGCTTGTAGGTAGTCAGATTCAGTCAACTACGCAAAGACATCGGAGGGTACGTACACAAATCCCTCCATTATGATTCGAGCACTTCGGCTCATCACCGCTTTTTCAACGAGCCATCCGTTGTCGCTCTCGCTCGCCTTAGCACCTACTTTCAAAGTGCCAGAAGGGTGACCAAATGTGACCGACTCACGCTCACCTCCTCCTGCGGCTCTGTTTACTATCGTGCCTGGTACACATGCAGCAGAAGCAATGGCTACCGCCGCTGTGCCCATCATCGCGTGGTGCAACTTGCCCATTGACAGTGCACGGACCAGCAGATCAATCTGCTGCTCTTCAACCACTTTACCGCTCGAAGAAACATACGTTTTCGCCTGACTGACAAAGGCCACTTTCGGCGTGTGTTGTCTCGCTTGCGCTTGTTCGACCGAGTCAATCAAACCCATTTTGAGCGCACCGTATGCTCTTATTGTTTCAAAGCGCTCTAAAGCATCTTGATCATTGTTAATGTCTTGCTGTAGCTCACTGCCTGTATAGCCAAGGGCATGAGCATCAATAAAGATGGTTGGAATACCAGCATTAATCATCGTCGCTTCGAAACTACCAACCGACGGTACATTGAGTTCATCAATAACATTGCCGGTCGGAAACATACTGCCCGAACTGTCCCCTGGCTGCATAAAATCAACCTGAATCTCCGCTGCTGGGAAGGTCACACCGTCTAGCTCAAACTCTCCAAGCTCCTGCACTTGTCCATCAACAATCGGCACGTGAATCACTATCGTCTTGCCGATGTTCGCCTGCCACACTCTAACAACAGCGATACCATTGTCAGGAATACGTTCCGGGTCAACTAGCCCTGCATGGATCGCAAACGGGCCAACAGCCGCAGACAAGTTGCCACAGTTACCGCTCCAATCGACAAACGGCTTATCTATCGCGACCTGACCAAATAGATAGTCAACATCGTGTTCCGGTTTTTCACTCTTAGAAACGATCACCGTTTTACTGGTGCTGGACGTTGCGCCGCCCATGCCATCAATTTGCTTAGCGTAAGCATCAGGACTGCCAATGACACGCATTAACAGACGGTCACGCGCTTCACCGGGCTGTTGAGCTTCCAACGGCAGGTCTTGCAGACTGAAAAACACCCCTTTGCTGGTTCCGCCTCGCATATAGGTGGCGGGTACTTTTATCTGACGTAGTTTCATGACCGTCACCTACTGAGCTAAGAAGTCTTGAGCAAAGCGTTGCAATACGCCGCCCGCATTGTAGACATTCACCTCGTCAGCCGTATCTAATCGGCATGTCACAGGCACATCAAATTTCTCACCGTTTGCGCGAGTAACGACAAGCGCAAGATCCGCTCCCGGCTTGATCTCACCGATTACGTCGTACAATTCACTGCCATCAAGTTCAAGAGTTTTGCGGTCTGTCCCCTGTTTGAATTGCAGCGGCAAAACGCCCATACCCACTAAGTTGGTTCGGTGAATACGCTCGAAACCTTCGGCAACTATTGCTTCGACACCCGCAAGGCGAACCCCTTTAGCAGCCCAGTCACGAGAGGAGCCTTGGCCGTAGTCTGCACCAGCAACAATAATCAGTGGTTGCTTACGATTCATGTAAGTTTCAATCGCTTCCCACATGCGTGTCACTTTGCCATCCGGTTCGATTCGCGCTAAAGAGCCTTGTACAACCTCACCATTCTCCTTGACCATTTCATTAAACAGTTTCGGGTTGGCAAAGGTTGCGCGTTGCGCGGTAAGGTGGTCGCCACGGTGCGTAGCGTAGGAGTTAAAGTCCTCCTCAGGAACATCCATTGAAGCGAGATACTCTCCAGCCGCACTACTTGCCAAGATCGCATTCGATGGTGACAAGTGATCCGTTGTGATGTTGTCGCCCAATACCGCCAGCGGACGCATGCCTGATAACGTGCGTTCTCCCGCTAACGCCCCTTCCCAGTATGGAGGACGACGGATATATGTACTCTTCTCACGCCAGTCATAAAGAGGATTGCTGTTGCGTTGCTCATCATTAAGTTTGAACATCTGGATGTAAACCTGCTTGAACTGCTCAGGTTTTACATGCTTGCCGACAACTGCATCAATTTCTTCATCACTTGGCCAAAGGTCACTGAGGTAGATAGGATTGCCATTTTGATCATTACCTAGCGAATCACGTTCAATATCGAAACGCATCGTTCCGGCTAAGGCATAAGCAACAACCAAAGGAGGCGACGCTAAGAAGGCCTGCTTGGCATAAGGATGGATACGGCCATCAAAGTTTCGGTTACCTGATAACACAGCCGTCGTATAGACATCGCGATCGATGATCTCTTGTTGAATATCTGGGTTTAGCGCCCCACTCATCCCATTACAAGTCGTACAGGCATACGCCACGATCCCAAATCCGAGCTTCTCCAGCTCAGGAAGCAGACCAGCATCCTCAAGGTAGAGTTTGGCAACTTTAGAACCCGGCGCGAACGATGATTTCACCCAAGGTTTACGCACAAGCCCCAACTGGTTGGCTTTTTTCGCCACAAGACCCGCTGCAACGACATTGCGTGGGTTACTCGTATTCGTGCACGAGGTAATGGCCGCGATAATCACGGCTCCATCTGGAAGTTGACCTTCTTCAACCCTAGGCTGGTCTTGCTGAGGCATCGCAATGCCACGTTCAGTCAGTTCAGCGGTTGGCAATCTGCGGTGAGGGTTCGACGGGCCGGCCATATTGCGGCTGACCTTTGATAAATCGAACTCCAACACACGTTCATAGTGCGCGCTTTCAAGATCATCAGCCCATAAACCCGTCTGTTTTGCGTATTGCTCCACCAACGCAACTTGCTGTTCATCGCGACCGGTGAGTTTTAAATAGTTGATGGTTTGTTCATCGATGTAGAACATACCTGCCGTTGCCCCATATTCCGGAGTCATGTTCGAGATCGTTGCTCTATCACCAATAGTAAGGTCTCGAGCGCCCTCTCCGAAAAACTCCAAGTAGGATGAAACAACCCGTTCAGCGCGTAAGAACTCTGTAATCGCCAATACAATATCCGTTGCTGTGATGCCCGGTTGGCGTTTACCAATCAACTTCACACCAACGATATCTGGCAATCTCATCATTGAAGGACGACCTAGCATGACCGTTTCTGCTTCCAAACCACCCACACCAATCGCTATGACACCCAAAGCATCCACATGTGGAGTATGACTATCGGTGCCAACGCAGGTATCTGGATAGGCAATGCCGTCTTTTGTCTGAACAACCGGAGACATTTTTTCTAGATTGATTTGGTGCATGATGCCGTTACCAGCAGGGATCACGCTTACGTTCTCAAATGCGGTTTTACACCATTCAATGAAATGGAAGCGATCTTCGTTACGGCGCTCTTCGATTGCTCGGTTCTTCTCAAATGCATCAGGTTCAAAACCCGCGTGCTCAACGGCTAACGAGTGGTCAACAATCAACTGAGTTTCAACCACTGGATTGACTTTGGCAGGATCGCCGCCTTGCTTTGCAATGGCATCGCGAAGACCAGCCAGATCGACCAATGCAGTTTGACCAAGAATGTCATGGCATACAACACGAGCGGGATACCAAGGAAAATCATGATCACGCTTGCGTTGGATAATCTGTTGCAGGCTTTGAGTTAACGTGTCTGGATCACAGCGACGAACTAGCTGTTCGGCAAGGACACGTGAAGTATAGGGTAATGTTTCATATGCCCCTTCACAAAGGGCATTGACAGCTTCTCGGGCATCATAAAAATCAAGATGAGTTCCCGGAAGCGGTTTGCGATATTGGGTGTTAACAGTCATAGCGGCTTCCATTCAGGTAAATCGTTTTTCTTCGCTCCCTCGAACCGCGAGGGAGCAGTTTTTGTGGGGTTACCTGTTTTCGATTGGTACCCAATCTTGATGATCAGGGCCTGTATAATCCGCGCTCGGACGGATGATGCGGTTGTTTGCACGCTGTTCGTAAACATGCGCTGCCCAGCCAGTTAAACGGCTCATAACAAAGATGGGAGTAAACAGTTTGGTTGGGATGTCCATAAAGTGGTACGCCGAAGCATGGAAGAAATCTGCATTACAGAACAATCCTTTCTCGCGCTTCATTACCGCTTCTACGCGCTCGGAAACCGCGTACAAATGAGTATCACCCACAGCCTGTGAGAGCTCTTTTGACCAACGTTTGATCAGTGCGTTACGAGGGTCACTCTCACGGTAGATCGCATGACCAAAGCCCATGATCTTGTCCTTATTGGCTAGCATCTGCATGATATTCGCTTCAGCTACATCAGGCGTTTGCCAATCCTCAATCATCTCCATAGCCGCTTCATTCGCACCGCCGTGAAGTGGCCCACGCAATGTGCCGATAGCCGCCGTGATACATGAATGCAAATCGGACAATGTGGATGCACACACGCGCGCCGCAAACGTCGACGCATTGAACTCATGCTCTGCATATAAAATCAATGAGCAGTGCATCACCTGCTTGTGCATGTCTGTGGGTGTTTTATCTGTCAGCATTTTAAGGAAGTAGCCACCAATACAAGTCTCAGATTGATCTGCCGTGTCTATGCGCACACCATCGTGACTAAAGCGATACCAGTAACAAATAATGGCAGGAAATAGCGCTAGCATACGTTCTGTCGCAGCTACCTGCTCGTCAAAGCTGGTCTCTTGCTCCAAGTTACCCAGCACAGAACAACCTGTGCGCATAACATCCATCGGATGCGCAGAGGCTGGGATCAACTCCAGTGCCTGCTTTAGCTCTGTTGGCAGGCCACGTAAACTGATGAGGCGTGTTTTGTAATCATCCAGTTCTGTTTGAGTTGGAAGGTGACCACGTAACAATAAGTGTGCAACTTCTTCGAACTGCGCGTTGTTAGCGAGGTCAGTAATATCGTAACCACGATACGTCAGTCCTGTTCCCGTTTTTCCGACAGTACACAACGCCGTGCTACCTGCGCTCTGACCACGTAGGCCTGCGCCGCCTAACTCTGCTGTTTTGTTTGATGCTTGAGACATTTTGAACTCCTTTTCCATCGGCTACTGCTCTCTTTAGCGGAGCGATTTGATAGCCGACGATTTCACGTTATTGGATTAATTCCGAATTCGTTTTCCTGGGCTTCCGAGTGATTATTTTCCTTCTGAAAATAGCTGATCCAGCTTATCTTCATAATCGTGATATTTGAGGTGAGCGTAGAGCTCTTTGCGCGTCTGCATCGATTCCGTGAGCGCTTCTTGGTTCCCTACTTCCAACAAGTGTTTGTAGACGGTTTCCGCCGCCTTGTTCATCGCTCGGAACGCACTTAACGGGTAAAGCACCATATCCACTCGTGACTTAGCGAGCTCTTCACAACCATACAAAGGCGTTTGACCAAATTCAGTAATGTTGGCAAGAATTGGAACATGTTTGCCCGTCGCCTGCTCTAACGCTTGTGAAAACTGAACGTACTGCTCTAGTTTGTTCATCGCCTCAGGAAAAATCATATCCGCCCCAGCTTCAACACAAGCGATAGCACGCTCAATGGCACTGTCGATACCTTCAACAGCCAAGGCATCGGTGCGTGCCATGATGACAAAGCTTTCATCATTACGGGCGTCAACGGCCGCTTTGACTCGGTCGACCATTTCCTGCTGGCTAACAATCGCTTTATTCGGTCGGTGACCACAACGCTTTTGAGCAACTTGGTCTTCCATATGTACCGCACCCGCACCGGCCTTCTCCATCGCTTTGATGGTACGCGCGATGTTAAACGCTCCACCAAAACCGGTATCGATATCAACCAGTAACGGTAAGTCACATGCGTTTGTAATACGCTCTACATCAACCAAAACATCGTTTAGAGTGGTGATACCCAGATCAGGCAAACCATACGAAGCATTGGCGATACCGCCACCGGACAAGTAAATCGCCTGATGACCTAAGTTTTTCGCCATCATGGCGCAGTACGGATTAATCGTTCCGACGATTTGAAGTGGGTTATTTTGCTCGACGGCAAGTCTGAACTTCGCCCCTTGAGATAAACTCATGACTGTTTCCTCTAGTCCCTTAGGATTTGTTGTTCAATCAGTGTGCGGCTTCCAGAGATATGACGACGCATCAGCATTTCAGCTAATTCTTCATCACGGTTACGGATCGCCTGTAAAATGTATTTGTGCTCATCCAACGCTTCTACCGGACGAGACTGTGCTCGCGGTGACTGATAGCGGTACATGCGCAGTAAGTGGTAAAGCTCATCGCATAACAACGAGATCAGCTGGCTGTTGCGACTGGCTAAAATGATTCGGTAATGAAAGTCGAAATCACCATGCTGGTGAAAATAGGACGCGCCTTCCACTTCATCAATATGATTTGAATGTGTCGACAAAACGGCTTCAAGGCCCGCCAACTCCTCAGCAGTAATATGTCTAGCGGCTAAACGAGCCGCCATCCCTTCTAGAGCTTCTCGCACTGAGTAGAGCTCGATAAGTTTTTCGGGAGAGAAGGTAATCACACGTGCACCGACATGAGGAATGCGCTCAATCAAGCCTAACCCCTCAAGGCGCATGATCGCTTCACGCAACGGGCCACGGCTAACTTGATAACTCTTTGCCAGTTCCGGCTCAGAAATTTTGCTACCTGGTGCAATATCGCCATTGACGATGGCCTCGACCAAAGACTCTGTCAGCGTCTCAGACTTAGTATTCTCTTTTTCGGCCGCGCCTTCTTTACGACGAGATTTAAGTTCTAGGTTCATATCTGAATTACTCACGCTAACGACAGCAGACTGTCTACAATTTGTTGGTACAGGTTTAAAATAGACCATTATATTGTCGACAATCAAGTAGATTGTCGACAATTTAGACTAAGGTAGTAGGCTAAATGCCAGCAATGAGATAAGCACACAAAGGCAAAGAAAAACGGTGATGTGACCTAGGGCGACATTATTGCAATGATATCAATGACTCGCAGTCAGTATGCGATTAGTATCCTAGATACATTCACGAATAAATAACGACAAAGGCTTATGCGCGTTGGTAAGGTTCAAACCATACTATTAGGGTTAACAGTAGTTACTTTGGCTGGTTGCTCGATGTTTTCTCCGGCGGAACGTCAGCCCTACTATCCCCAGATACGAGACGTAACGTACTCAGACGATGACATCACGGTTATCGAATCGGACAATGTGCTCAAAGCAGCGATTGTGCATAACGAGTTCGTGCTGGTTGAAGACAAACACAGTGTGAATCAGTCTTTCGAGCAGGTCTTCGCTGAAGCGATAGAAAACCAAGCGGTAACGGTAGAAGATCTAAAAAGTGAACAATTTCATCTAGCTTTAGAAGAGATCATCAAACAGTTCACTTGTGAACTTTATGCAAGCCAACAAGCTGGCGATTCTGTTCAGCTATGCCCACAGCAAAATCAGATTGTCGACAATTCTCTCGATTACCTCCCTTTTGAACAAGGACTACGTTTCACCCAACGCATTAGCACGATAAAACAGAATAAGCAGGACACGTTACAGTTAGAGATGTTTCTCAAGAGTACCCATGAGCGTTCATTAGACTCTCTGTGGGGAGCCGTTCACGAACTGGGTAAATTTAAAGGCAGTAGACTCGCCCCTGAACAATTGGTACTGACCATCAATCTCAAGGCATACAAAAAGTCCTCTAGTGACCATACGTGGAAGTACATTTATCCAGAACCACTGGTGTTCTTCGTCGTGCTACCTTCTGTCGATCATCTCATCCAGCGACCAAACGAAGTGGAAAGCATGGCTTTCGCTTATCGCACAGCCAAACTACTCGTGGTTGATAGCCGATAAACTATCGTGGTTAATATGAAAAAAAAACCGCATCCCATGATGCGGTTTTTCTGTAACTGAAGTCATCACTACACAGAATACTTGTACTTCGCCATGCTTGGGTCCATCAAGCCAGAGTCAATTAAGTTTTTCTCTAGCATCATATTCTGTAATTGCTTGAGTGAGTTTATGTTGCCGTAACCTCTTCTTATTTGGTCAAACGCCTCTTCAAGTTTCGGTAGGTTTTCCGCTGTCATCTGCTCCGTTGCCGCTTCACAGGATGCCAAGAACCACTCAACGTCTTTGGTTATTTCTTGGACATGCACCAAGGTTTCACGCAACTTGTCTTGATAGTGCTGTACTTCTTGAACAGCAGTAAAGTATTCAGCCCATGCCTGCATTCTTTCCAACGTCGCATCTTCACTGGAATCCATGCTGATAATAGTCTGCGACAGTTTTTTTCTCGATGAGTTGATCGCCTCTTTGAGCTTAAATAGCCTTAAACTCATTTCATCCGCTTTCTTAGGTAATAACTTAATCTCGTATTTCACTAGTTTACGAATAGCGTGCATTTTTTGATCACGTTTTTGCGCCGAGTTTACAAACACTTGGTGATCTACTTTACCAACGGGATTCACTTTCAACTGCTTACGTGCTTCTTCGATTTTCTTTGAAAGCAGTGTCTTAACCCCCTTCTTTGAACCCTCTTCCCAAGCTTTACGAGAAGCCGCTTTTAACGCAGCGCCCCCCGCGGCTTCTAACATAGCAGCCCCTTCTTTACTGCCAGGAAAAGGAATCATACCAATGCCCGTTTTAACGCCTTGCTGCACCACGTCCATGGCGACCATTTTTTTGTCACGCTTAACCCAATTTTTAGCTGACTGATATTTGTTACCAAACTTTCTAGCCCAACTTTTATGGTAAGTAGCACTTTCTTTCTCGACATGGTTTAAAAACTCTTTTGCCATGTTCTTCGCATCAGCACTAGCCATTACACTCTCCCCAATAGTTATGCGATTTATAAATGATAGCGAATTTAATTTATTTAATAATGAATTCCTGCTACTTTTTAATACATTATTAACACATATCACAACCCATTGTTTCGAAATACATTTATTTCGACGCGAAGAAGTCAGTTTAAAGGACATGTTATGGCTGAAAAATATTCGGCATCTGCTAGCCCGATATCCGCCAAAGATTACAAAGGCCAACAACATACCATCAGCCAATTTTCCGTGACTCAATCTTTGTCACAATCGTTTTCAATCACTGCGACACTTATTTCCAGCAATTTTGATGCTCAAAGCCAGTTGGGTCAGTTGCTGACCGTGAATCGCTATTCGAACCTTGCAGGCAGTTCAACCTTGTCACGGTCGTACAATGGCATTGTGACGCGTATTGAAAATCAGGGCATGGATAGCAACCTGCAATACGCGGTTTATCAGATAACGCTCAGTCCATGGTTAGATCTTCTAAAACACACTCATGCTTTTCGTGTATACCAAAATCAGTCAACCAAAGAGATAGTCAGTGATATCTTCGACAATGCGGGGTTCAAAGGTTGCTATAAAATCGCCAAGATGCCTTCTACCAAACGCGAATATTGTCTTCAGTACAATGAATCTGATTTCGATTTCGTCACACGTTTGCTGGCAGAGGAAGGTATCCATTACTACTTTACTCACTCAGCGACTGAACACACCCTAGTACTGCAAGATGCGCAGTCTCCTTTCGATAAAGCTGACAATGCGAAATTTGATATGGCAGAAACCCCTTCAGGTTCATTGCCATTACTTGATACTTGGGCGCCTGCACTGGCATTTCACGGCGCAAGTATTGAATTAACCGCCTACGATTACACTCAAACTAAATTCGTGACGAGTAAAGCTCAAAAAAGCACTCATTCCATTGCTAACAACACTAAGTTGACGAATCGACACTATCCGCCTTTAGGGATCTCAGGAGATAAAACCGATTTAGCCAGCAACCTAGCAAAACGCAGGATTGAGCATCTGCAACAAAACTATCAAACCATTGAATCGACAGCAAAACACGACTTATTCGACATAGCGACGTGGTTTTCTCTGTCCAGTCATCTCGATAAATCTCAGCTTGACGATTATTCGGTCATTTCGGTTACGACCCGTTACTCTTCGGATGTAACGTGCAGTAGCACAATTACCGCCGTTCCAAAAGCAACAACCTACTATCCAAATCCAGTCGAAAAACAACGGGTTCATGGGATGCAGAGCGCGATCGTCGCAGGATCTACTGTCGGAGAGATAAACCAAGATGAGCAAGGCCGAGTCAGGATCCAGTTTCAATGGGATACGGAAGCAAGCGG
Source organism: Vibrio sp. TRT 1302 (assembly GCF_050113875.1). Lineage (NCBI taxonomy): Bacteria > Pseudomonadati > Pseudomonadota > Gammaproteobacteria > Vibrionales > Vibrionaceae > Vibrio > Vibrio sp. TRT 1302. The sequence continues at coordinate 174,831 of NZ_JBNJOF010000001.1, forward strand.
TGATAAAACCAGTTGCTACGTTCGCGTTGCACAGATGATGGCAGGAAGCGGCTACGGAGCCCAGTTTATCCCTCGCACTGGCCAAGAAGTTCTCGTCTCGTTTATCGATGGCGATCCAGATCAGCCGATCATTACTGGTAGCGTCTACAACAGCAAGAATGCTCCGCCGTACAAAGAATCGAATTCAACGAAAAGTGGGATTAAAACCAAGCTGTCCGGTCAATCGAACGAGCTCTATTTCGATGACAAAAAAGATAATGAGCTGATTTATCTGCATGCGGCCAAGGACATCACTCAAGAAGTGGAAAACAATCATACTGAAACGGTGAAAGGTGAGCTGACACAGAAAGTCACCAAACAGATGGCGATATCGACCGAAGATAACTACAGCCTCACCGTGACTAAGGCGCTGAGTAATAAAGCGAAGACCATCACCATCGAAGCCGATGACAGCATCGACCTCAAAGTCGGTTCTAGCAAGATATCGATTACGTCATCATCCATTAGCATCGAAGCGAGCAACATCGACATAAAAGCCAGCAGCGCTCTTAATCTCGAAGGCACCAATGTGACAAGTAAAGCGACCTCAGCTAACAAAATCACAGGAGCGACAACCGCTTTACAAGCAACGAGTTCAAATTCGATCAAAGGTATGAGCGTATCGATCAAAGCCGACACCACGTTATCCGCAGAAGGGTCGTTGAGTGCAGAGTTTAAATCTGGGCTCAAGGCAACATTCGATGGCGGCGTTATGGGCGAAGTTAAAGGCGCCATTGTTAAGGTAAACTAATGAACTATAAAAAAATCCCTTACCAAACCTGTGGCCAAATACTACCAAGGTTTAAAGCTTCCGAAGAAGCGCAACAACAGCTCGATCCAGAGATGTCCGTTTCACAGGCACTAGAAGCCCTACAGCAAGCGCAGCTATTTAACGACTTGATCCAGTTTCTGGCTCATGCGCTGCCTGTCCGTGAAGCGGTATGGTGGGCGAGTCTTTGTCTTCAACTGCGCCAAGATGTTTGGAACCCTACCCAGCTCCAATGCATTCAAACAGCCCAGCAATGGGTTCAATCACCTGCTGAAGAACTTAGGCGCAAAGCGGAGCTATTATCCAATCGGCTGGAGCTTAACTGTGGGCCATCTTGGCTAGCTCAAGCCGTTTTTTGGAATGGTTCAGGCAGTATTGTCGCCCCCGATCTGCCCGCTGTCATGCCGGACCCATTTCTCTATGCAAAAGCCGTTGCAGGCGCAATCAATCACTCAGCGGCACTGCCTACTTGGAATGAGTCACCCACCTACTATACTCAATCAGTGGCCTATGCATTAGATATCGCCAACGGTGGCAATGGAGGAAAAGTATGACGTTAGCGGCTCGCCTAACAGACATGCATGTTTGTCCCATGCAAACACCTGCTGTCCCCCCTATACCTCACGTTGGTGGACCAATTACTGGACCGGGAGTACCAACAGTGCTGATTGGCAATATGCCCGCCGCAACTATGGGTGACATGTGCGTGTGTGTCGGCCCTCCAGACTCGATAGTCAAAGGCAGTGCGACTGTACTAATAATGAACAAACCAGCAGCCAGAATGGGTGATACTACTGCACATGGTGGCACTATCGTATTAGGTATGCCCACCGTTCTTATCGGCGGATAAAACCTTCCCACAAACAAGGATTTACTAAAAAGTAACCGTGCTCCGTCCAATTTTCTAGATGCAAGTCACTTTTTTAGCGAAATAATGAAAATGGACGAGCCTTTTATAAAAATAAGCCTAGACTATCAGTTGTAGGAATCGCCCCACATTCTATCAATTTAACAGGCGCTTACATTAACCAAATTGATACAAAATAATAACGGAAGCCGTATGGTAGAAATCGATCGTTTGCTAACACCCATCTCTGAAGAATCTCCAACAGGTGCTTACCTTAAACTTGATCGTACTGCTTACCGTGGCTTGCGTAATAATTACAACGCTGCACAATCTTCGTTTCGTCAGTTGATTGAGACACCAGACGCATCTAATGATGAAGCGCTACTTAGAGCCAACCAACACAATTGGCAACAGTTACATGAGAGCACGTATGAAGCACTCACTCAATCAACAAAAGATATTGAACTTTTAGGCTGGTATATCTCAAGCCAACTGTTCACCGCACAGCCGTATCAAAATCTTGCTGATTCCACCAGCGTACTGACTCAGTTTATCGAACAGTTCGGAACTCTGTTGCATCCGACCTTGCCTGAAAACAAAATTAAAAGCAGTGACGAGCAAGGGAAACAGCAAGAGCTGACTGAATTCAGAATCAAGCCACTGCTACAACTTGTCGGTGAAAGTAACGACTCAACCGCTCTATTTATGCCACTGCAATTGATTGGCATGATTGATGACATCACTTTTGGTGACTATCTTCGAGCCGAGCGCAGTGGCACGCTCGCAACACTAGTGGAAAAGGCACAGCAACGGTTTTCTAGCGATGTAGAAGAGACGGTTTTACTGCTCGCGCAAGCCTATCAAAACTTTACGGAAGCGGAAGCCTCCATCGCAAAACAGTGTCAGCTAGTCGGCGTCACACCCATCAGTTTCCGCTTTGTAAAAGCGAACATCGCCGATGTAATCAATGCCATTCGCTACCTTACTGGGGAAAAGTTCACTGTTTGGCCACTGGATGAGAACCTAAAGCTACGCAAAGAAGAAGTGATCGAGCCAACACCAAGCGAGCCTACTGTTGTTGACCATCAAGCTTCGAGTGAACCGCTGAATGAGCTAACACCTTCAACACCCGCTACATCAGCAACACCAGTTGAGACTGCACCTCAAGTCGCGTCCGATTCAATGTCGACACCAACACAAGCGGCTGTACCTGTGACTCAATCTCTAGCCGTTAAACCGGTAACCAGTCGTGATCAGGCGTTCCAACAACTAAGGGAACTGTCAGAATTTTTTAAGCAGACTGAGCCTCACAGCCCGATTTCATTTTTACTTGAACGTGCGATTCGTTGGGGCTACATGAGTCTGCCAGAGTTGTTGCAAGAGATGACTGGTGGCAACAGTAGCGTGATGCAGCACATTAACCAATTGACTGGGATGGATAACTTAAATCAGCTTGATCTTAGTGATAAAACCCCTTCCCAACCTTCCGTCGTTAATACGAACGTCATCGTGAATAACGACACTCAATTAGCTATAGAACCGGCTCCTTCCGTTGAAATTCCTCAACAAGAAGCAGCTATTACAAATAAACCAACACAAACTGAAGCGACCTCCACTCCGTCATCAGCTGGCCTGAATGACTTTGAGTGGTAACAAGATGCTGATCAGCAAAGGAGAATAAAATGGCTTCTATTTTCATGAGAATAGACGGTACAAAACCTAAAGGTGCTGCAACTGTAGAAAAAATTGGTGGTAAAGATGGCTTCTTCGCTATCGATACAATCACATGGAACGCTGTTCGTGGTGTAGGTATTGATGTCGGCAACGCAAACAACGCAGACCAAGGTATGGTTGCACTTGGTGAAGTTAACGTAACTCGCGGTTGTGACGGTGCGACACCTTACCTAACAACCTTCCTATACGCACCTGGCGGCGAAGGCAAAACCGTTGAGATCGTCATGACTAAGCCAAACCGTGAAGGTTCAGGTGCTGATCCATACTTAATTCTTACGTTAAAAGCAGCACGTATGTCTAGCTACAACATGGCCGCGTCTGACGGTTCACTGCCGAACGAATCATTCAGCCTAACTTACACTGAAATTTCAAAAGCTTACTACATCGAAGGCGAAGGCGGTAAGATCGAGAAAGGTCCTGAAGTTGGCTTTGACGCTACAGCGGCTAAAGTGACATCAACTGCTTCATAATTGAATAAGGAGATCCATTGTGGCACTTAATTCCCAACACAAACGCGTAAGTAAGAACCGCGTAAGTATCACTTACGATGTGGAAACTAATGGCGCTGTAGAAACCAAAGAACTCCCATTTGTTGTTGGGGTAATTGGTGACTATTCGGGTCATAAACAAGATAAAGAAGACGTTGAAGAACGCACGTTCTACAACGTCGACAAAGACAACTTTGACAACGTAATGAAACGTATTGGCCCTGAGCTAACCCTCAAAGTTGATAATGTTTTAGCCGATGATGACAGTCAGTTTGAAGCGAGCCTAAAGTTCAACTCGATGAAAGACTTTGAGCCAGAAGCCATCATTGAGCAAGTTGAGCCTCTGAAGAAGCTGGTAGAAACTCGTAACCAACTGAAGGTACTGCTTTCAAAGGCAGATCGTTCTCGCGATCTAGAGAAACTACTTAAAGAAGTACTGCAAAGCGCGGACACAATCAACGCACTTTCTGAAGAGCTTGGTATCAACAAAGAAGGAGGCGAATAATGAGCACTGAAGCTGAAAAGCAAGGCCAACCCGAAGCGGTAGAAGGCGCATTAAGTTTTCTGGACCGCGCGATTGAAGCGACGACACAGACGCCTGCTGATACCACTAAAGAACTGTTCTCTGTACTCGCAGAGCAAGCATTATCAGGTACCGTAACTTGGGACAAAAACCTTACCAAGACTATCGAGAATGCGATCTCTGAAATCGATAAGAAGCTTTCTAAGCAGCTTTCGGAAGTGATGCAACAAAATGACTTCCAAAAGCTGGAAGGTTCATGGCGTGGTGTACAAAAGTTGGTTAAAGAGAGCGAGCTTGGTCGTGATCTTAAGATCAAAATGGTTGATTTCACTCAAGAAGAGTTACTTGAGCAATTTGAAGATGCACCAGCGATCGATCGTAGCCCATTGTTCAACGCCGTATACCAAGGTGAATTTGGTACCGCTGGTGGTGAACCTTATGGCACATTCATCGGCGACTATGAATTCAGCGCTAAAGATGAAGATGTAGCGTTACTTCGATACATGGGCGAAGTTGCAGCCGCGTGTCATGCACCCTTCATCGCTGCAGCCAATGCACAAATGTTTGAATTTAACAACTTCACGACTTTTGATGAAGGTAAACCAGTAGCGGCTGGCTTTGATTCACCAGCATACGCTGCGTGGAATGCATTCCGTGAAAGTGATGACGCTCGTTATGTGACCTTAACTCTGCCACGTACCATGGCTCGTCTGCCATACGGTGAGAAAGGTCTAAGCACCAAATCATTTAACTACGAAGAGCTAGGCACAGACATGGATGGCAATCCAAAACCAGCAAGCAATGATCAGCTTGTTTGGTCTAACGCTGCTTACGATCTTGGTCTAAAAATGACTCAAGCATACACAGCTTCTGGCTGGTGTACTGCGATCCGTGGTCTGGATAACGGCGGTAAGGTAGAAAACCTACCAAACCTAACGTACAAAACAGAAGCTGGTGATCTTGTTCAGCAATGCCCTACTGAAGTAAACCTCACAGATGAACGTGAAAAAGAGTTAAGTGATCTTGGCTTCTTGCCTTTGGTTCACTACAAAAACTCTAACTACGGTGTGTTTATTGGTGGTCAAACGACTCAAAAACCAAAAACATTTACTGACCCTGATGCAACAGCAAACGCGGCGATTTCCGCTCGTCTGCCTTACATCATGGCGAGTGGCCGTATTGCTCACTATCTCAAAGTGATGGGCCGTGACAAACTGGGGTCAAACCTAGAGGCTCCAGACATTCAACGTGAACTTCAGTTGTGGATTGACCAATACACCAACGCTGGTGCAATTGGTAACGAACAGCGAGCGAGAACGCCTCTGGCAGAGTCACGTATTGAAGTCGTTGAACAACCGGGCCGTCCTGGCTCTTACTCAGCGGTCGCACACCTGCGTCCTTGGCTACAACTAGAAGAACTGACTACCTCAGTTCGTATGGTTGCTAAGATTCCAGGCTAAATGCAAATAAGGCCGGATTTTCCGGCCTTATTTTCCTCACTGTATATCCTCAGGACGTTATGGATTTTAATCTCGACTCACAATGGCAACGGAATTTTGCCGAATTAGACAACACAGACAACGACTTTTTGCAAGAGTCGCTTTCTCTGCTGTCTGAAATCTCAAAGGATGCACTTCGCAGCAAAGCAAGTCTGATTGCGTTTGTTTCTAAGATGATTCACCAACTGGATGATGGTATATCGAAACAACTTGACGAGATCCTTCACCACAACGACTTTGAAACACTGCACGCAAGTTGGCTAGGACTTGAAGGTTTAGCGACACTGCCAGTCAACAAGCAACGCACTAGACTGAAGTTGCTCGATATGGATTGGAGTGAAGTCTCCAGTGATGTCAATCAGGCATACACCATTAAGGGCAGCGAACTGTATAACAAGATTGGCAACAAAGAGCTGAACACTCTTGGTGGTCATCCATTTGGTTGTCTCGTCTTTAGCCATAACATCTCGTTAGATATGGACTTTGACGCCGACTATGACGATTTATTTACACTGGAACTGCTCAGCAAACTCGGCGAGCTATCCCTCTGCCCGATGTTGTTTTCTCCAGATAGGCAGTTTTTTGTCGAATCGAGTGCAGATTGGCTTTCTGACACCAATCGAATTGACAAAATACTCTCCGGTGTCGACTACCAACCATGGCAAAACCTGAGAAGTAAAGTTTCAACCAAGTTTGTTGGCTTTGTCATGCCTTCTATTCGCATGAGAAGCCGCTATAAAAATGCGAAAGTTGGTTTTATATACAATGAATCAGGGCAAGGTCTGTGGGGCAATGCGACTTTTGCGTTTGCAGCGACGATTATGCGCGAGCACCACAGAGTCAACTGGTTTGGATTTTTGAAATCGCGCTGGAATGACAAATCTCAAGGCGCTCTCGTCAATCTTGAACAGTCCAATAGCCGCTTCTTAGCAAAACCAGAAACTGACGTGGTATTGTTTGGTCAAATTGCGACTTTTTACGCCCAAAATGGCTTTATTCCATTAACTAAAAGTGCTTTAAGCGATAAATATTACTTCAACGGCAATAACTCAATTTGGCAAAGTGGTCAGACAGACAACGAAAAAGTACTGACACAGATCCAAACCAGCCTAATGTCTTGCCGTATCGCGCACTACCTGAAAGTACAAGTGCGCGAGATGATTGGTAGCTTTAATACCGCGGCAGAGTGTGAACTCTTTTTGACCCACTGGATCGAAAAGTTCTCCAGCAATGTCGCGCTTGCCAATGAAGAAACACTCTCCAAATACCCACTTAGCTTCGCCAAGATCAATGTCACCGAGTCTGCACATCATACCGGCAGTTTCACTTGTACCTTACGTATGGTGCCGCAATACCAATATGACCATTTTAGTGGTGAAGTGGTGTTAACCACCGAGCTCGATGAGGTGGCGTAATGAGTTTCTGGAAGACCTTCGTTCAGCCTCACGATACATCAGGGCCAAATGACGACATTGAGGATATCAAATACCACCTGACCAAATTGCTAGAGTCGGAAGCGTCACTATTCGAAATCGATGACCGGTTCGTAGAGCTACAACGTTCTAATTTCCGTTTTGGTATCGAAGATGTGCAACTACTGAGTGCCAGCCTTGACCAAAGTCAGTTAGCGCTTCACTTAGAAAGTTATATCAAGCATTTCGAGCCTCGTTTGAGCCAAGTGATGGTCGAGTTAGGTGAACGCAAAGAGAGTGAAAACGCGATCGCGTTTAACATCATTGCGAAAGCAAAAACTAATCAAGGAGAAACTGAGTTGGTATTTGACTCGAAGATTTCACTCAGCGATCTAAAAGCGTCAATGTCGGAGGATAGCTATGAGTGATCCAATGCTAAGATACTTCGAACAAGAACTCACATTGGTTCGACGTGCGCTTGGTCAGTTTGGTCAGCAACACCCTAGTCATGCTGAACGACTCAATATCCACCAAGGTCAGATCGAAGATCCCAGTCTTGCCCGTTTGCTCGACGGTGTGGCACTGCTTAATGCAACCGTTGAGAAAAAACTCTCTGATCAATTACCCGAAGTGGTTGAAGGCCTGCTTGGCGTTCTTTATCCGAGCTATATCCAGACCGTACCTAGCGTTGCGTATCTTCAACTCGATGAACAGGCTGATTGTTCCGAATCGGTTACGCTACCTAAAGGCTCACAATTTTCCGCACTGGCTCAAGGGCAAAGCTGCACGTTCACCACGGTCGACGAGATCACGACTACGCCATTTAAGCTGTTGGATACCTCGGCATCTAGCGCGCCTTTCAAGTTTAACCGTCCAAAAGGTACTGAACTCACCACGGCGGTAATCCAGCTAACATTTTCGACGTTAGACCCTGATCGCCCTTTTTCTTCATTGAGCTGCGACGACCTAGATTTTTTTGTTCAGGGCTTTGAAAATAATGCCGATTCTTTAGTTGAACTGCTACTGGCTGAAACTCGAGCGATTTCCGTTTCGGATCAAGAATGTGCCCATCATGTCGTACTAGCACCTGAAAAACTTAAAACTCGCATCAGTGATAGCAAATTTCAGTTTTTGCCACAAAAAGGCAATCAGTTTTCGGGTTATCAGTTGATCAGCGAGTTTTTCTTCTTTAAAGAGAAGCGCCAATTTTTCAGGCTGAAAGGCTTTGGTGATGCGATTAAACAGTTCGATTCGTCACACATCGTGCTCAATCTTTTTATGCACAGTTTACCGACTGAGTTCATGCGCCTATTCGACAATCAGGTGTTTAAACTCAACATCGTCCCTGCCCTTAACTTGTTTGAGCAAACCGGTGAACCAACAGCCTATGATCAGCGTAGCCTCAGCGTGCCAATTAATGCCGATGCCCACAGCGATACTGACATTGAAATCGTCGAAGTACGTGAAGTTTTTGAAATCACTTCGATGGGCGAAAAACCTTTAATTCCGCTATTTAAAGATAGCTATCGCTCAGATAAAAATGCCGACCACTGGCAGTGTAGCCGCGATAGTAATAACGAGTTTCGTCTCACTGTAAGCTTAAATAATCAACGGGAGATGGAATTTAATAAACTGTTCGGTACTCGCCTGCTTTGCACCAATGGTAAACGAGCTTGTGCTGTTCAAGGTAATTTTGAGTGCTTAGAAAGCATTGATCTACCGGGTGATTTCACTCCTATCTATCCACCATCTGCGCCAATTGGCCGTGAACAGGATCCGCACCTTCATTGGCAGTTTATTGCTTTGCTTAACGCTAATTTTGTCTCGCTGCTGCATGCGCAGCATCCAGCAGAAGCGCTTAAAACCATGCTTAGACTCTGTAGCAGAAGCCAAATTGCAGCCGACGAAATCCAAACTATCCGTGACGTAACGATTCGTTCTCAAGTGTCGGCTTTGAGGATTTTAGGCAAAAATGTCTTTTCACCAGGTACTGAGATAGAAATCACGCTAGATACTCAAGGTGGTTTCCTTGCGTTTAGCGATGTCCTGAACCGTTTCTTCCAACAGTTCTGTAGTTTTGATCGCTACATTCAACTCTCGATTCGAGTCTACGGCCGAGATGGCGTTGTTAAACGTTATCCTAAGATCCACGGCAGTCAGCGCTCGATGTAGTTTGGGACATGATGATGAATGTAGTTACAGATCTCACTCAAAACACCGAAAAGTATGACTTTGCGCAGGCAATGCGTCTACTGGCACGTTTTATCGCCGATTCACCACAACGTATTGATTTGGTACTCAAAGCTGAAGCGATGCCAACAGGTGATGCCAGTGAAATTCAGTATTTTTCACTCAAAAACAACCGAGCAAAGTTACGCTTAGCGAAACAAGCACTATCGGGTGTGAAAGGTGTCATTCCCTACTACATCTACGAAGAACTCTTGGCAGCATTGCACGATGATGATCATGCACTCAAAGATTTTCTTGATGTGTTCAATCAGCGCTACTTTGAATTGATTGCCCAATTAGAAACTCAACCTTGGCTGCTAGTCCAAAACGAGCTCTATCCTGATAAAACACAGCTTCTCAATCAACTCGCTGCACTTGAACAACAGCATGGGCAGTTTTTCCAGTACGCGTTTTTGCTCAGCCAGAGTAGTCGTAATCTCAATGCTCTTGAACAGATGCTCAACGACTATTTCCCGTTTGATATTGAGGTCACCGCTAAACATCATGAGCGTCGTCAGCTTCCCGTCGACTCACTGACAAGGTTGGGAACTCACCCAGATTATAACAGCAGAGCTGGGCAGGGATTTTTAATTGGCAAAACATGTTTGACCCACTTCAATCATCTTGTGGTCTCAATTAAACCTTCAAATGAGCAACAGCTATGGGATATTCAGAATGACACTATGCTCGCCCGATGTATGCGCGACCTGATTCAACACTATATGCGGGACAACACACCCATATCAATCTATCTCAAAGTAAAGCGTGAATACCTATCGCGCCCTAAACTTTCAAGTAACAAGAACCTTGCGGCCAAACTGGGTGAAGTAGACTGCCTTGCACCAGAAAGACAGCCGCAACAGCTAATAAGTATTTTGCTCAAATAATGGACACAGCCCGTAGCTTCGCTGTTTGATGCTTCGAAATACAAAGGAACACTGTATGACACAAGTAACATTGACAAACTTAGTCGCAAAACTTTCTCCCGACTTAAAACAGGCTTTGGAAGTCTCCGCTGGCGCCGCGATGAATCAGGGCGTTCCTTCAATTGAGACCGAGCATTGGCTATTACAGTTGATCTCACAGCAGGATGCCAACCTAAGTAACCTGATTCAGTCCCAGAAATTGTCGCAAGATAGTATCGTCAATGAGCTCTCGAGCAAGATCGCGCGCTTGCCAAAGGGTAACGAAGGTCAACCGACTCTAAGTCATGGTCTGACGGAGTTGATTAAAGATGCATGGATGATCGCCTCGGTCAACTACGGTCACGGTGAAGTCATCAGCCTGCACTTAATTCAGGCTCTGTTGCAACAAAACGTGCTTGGTGTGAATACGCTTCAACTTGAAAGTCTTCAATCTGTATCTCTTGAATCTTTGCAGGGCCTGATCAACAAAACGGCCGTTGCACGCAATACGACGTCATCAGTCCAAGGAACCAGCAGCCCACAAGGTCAGCCGACCGGTAACGATGCGTTAAGCAAATACACTATCAACCTAACTCAACAAGCGATTGAGGGTAATATCGACCCAATTTCAGGGCGTAATTCAGAAGTGCGCAAAGCGATCGATATTCTATGTCGCAAACGTCAAAACAACCCAATCATGGTTGGTGAACCTGGGGTTGGTAAAACAGCCGTGGTCGAAGGGTTGGCACTACGTATCGCTGCCGACGAAGTTCCGGGTGCGCTTCAAGGCGTACAGATTCACTCTCTTGATTTAGGTCTTCTGCAAGCCGGCGCAAGCGTTAAAGGCGAATTCGAGAACCGCCTAAAAGACGTGATCAACGAAGTGAAAAACAGTGAAGTGCCCATCATCGTCTTCATCGATGAAGCGCACACTCTCATCGGTGCTGGGGGCGCCGCCGGTCAGAACGACGCTGCGAACCTACTCAAACCGGCATTGGCTCGCGGTGAGTTCAAAACGATTGCAGCAACTACTTGGGCAGAATACAAAAAATACTTTGAGAAAGATCCAGCATTAACACGCCGTTTTCAAGTGGTCTCGATTGAAGAGCCTAATGCGGAAGATGCAAAACAAATGCTACGTGGTGTTGCCGCGTCCTTGCAAAAGCATCACGGTGCGTTTATCGCTGAGTCTGCGATTGATGCGGCGGTTAACCTTTCGATACGTTACCTGCCAAGCCGTCAGCTACCTGACAAGGCGATCAGCCTACTCGATACCGCCAGTGCGCGTATCGCCCTAACCCAAGGGGCAAAACCTGAAGTGATCGAGTCACTTGAGCAAACCATTCGTTACCAAAAGAATGAGAAAGCGGCTTTAGAGAAAGAGAATGCTCTGTTTGGCATCGCTGAGGAAGAAATTGCACAGATCAGCCAAGAGATAGACGAAAATGAAGCGCAACTGGCCGCGCTAAACACTCGTTGGCAGGAAGAAATTAAGCTGGTTGATAAGATTAAAGCATTGCAAGAAGAAATCAGTAATGCTCAAGGTGAACAAGCGCCTGACTTGTCAAAACAAAAGACCCTCAATGACACCATCGACACCCTATCGCAACTGCAAGGTGAACAACCTTTGGTTAATGCTATGGTTGATGACAATACGATTGCGCAGGTCATTGCTAACTGGACCGGAATCCCTGTCGGTAACATGATGAGTGATGAAATTGCTCGCCTGTTATCGCTCGAAGAAGAACTCGATAAACGCGTAATTGGTCAGGACGTGGCGAAACAAGAGTTGGCGAAAGCGATTCGAATTTCACGTGCTGGTCTGACAGATAGCCGCAAACCTATCGGTGTTTTCTTAATGTGTGGCCCAAGTGGTGTGGGTAAAACTGAAACTGCGATGGCATTAGCCGAGCAGCTTTACGGTGGTGCCAATGATATGACCATCATCAACATGACTGAGTTTAAAGAGGAACACAAAATCTCGATGCTACTCGGTTCACCCGCAGGCTACGTCGGGTTTGGTGAAGGTGGTGTGTTGACCGAGGCGATTCGTCGAAATCCCTATTCAGTACTGCTATTGGATGAAATGGAGAAAGCGCACCCTGGTGTTCATGACCTCTTCTACCAGATTTTTGATAAAGGCCATATCAAAGACAGTGAAGGTCGCACCGTCGATTTTAAAAATACCATCATCATCATGACGTCAAATGCAGCGGATCAGGCGATTTGTGATGCGTGTGAAGACAGAGAGCAACGCATGAGCAATGAGGAGTTGCTTGAAAGTATTCGTCCTGATCTACAGCACTACTTCAAGCCCGCTTTCCTTGGGCGTACAACCATTGTGCCTTACTACCCGCTCAATGATGAGGAACTGGCGAAAATCACCGAAATCTCACTCAACCGTATTAAGAAAAAACTGGCTGAACAGTACCAAGCCAGCTTCACTTGGGATAAAGGCTTTGTCGACTTCGTTGTAAATAAAAACACTGACCCTACAACGGGGGGGCGTGCCGTAGAGCAGATCATCAATCGCTCGTTAATGCCTAAACTGGCTGAAGAGTGTATTAGTCGTTTAAGTCAGCAACAGCCTATTACACAGGTTTCTGTTGTCGCAGCAAACAACCCAAGTGGTTTTGAACTTACTATCCAATAAAGAGCAAGGCCAAGGAAAGCAGTAATATGAGCAGTACCTCACTCACTAACCGTCGGACGTTTTTCTCGTTGAGAGTCAAACTTGTGTTGGCGATCTTTGCCGTATTGCTGTTTTCCAATGGCCTAAATAGTACTCTCAACTACCTCAACTTTGAGAAACGCTTAACGCAAACCAGTGATTCGACCTATCAAGTTGTCCTGAGTGAAACAGACCACGACATCAAACAAGCCATGAGCTTGGGGCTGCCACTGGCCTCCATTTCTAACATTCAATCACTATTAGAACGGAGACTTGCATTAGTTGACGGAATCAGTCGCATCCAAGTGGTCGATCGTCAGGGGGATGTTCTTTTTTCAGCGGGAAAAGCGGGAGATTCTGAGCGTTTAATCAGTGCTGATATTACCAACACATTTAATGTCAACGAAGGTGCGCTACAACTCTATTATTCGACCCGCTATCTGGATGGCATCAAGCTAACGCTATTACGACAGCAGCTATTTGACACCATTACATGGGTACTTATCGCTTGTGGTATCGGCTACTTCGCACTCTACGCTGGATTAGATTTTTTGCTCACCAAGCTCAAACAAACGTCTAAGGCACTCGAACAAGCCAATTTAGATGACAAGCAATTGATCGAAACGGCGAACCAGCATTTCTTTACCAATAATGCCAAGAACGGATGGCAGAGATTTCGAGATAAGTACTTCCCTGTACTGATCATTGGTCTGGTCATTATCCTCACCTTTGCATCCAATCTTGCCAGCTCCTATCAGGCGCTAGACAAGTTTTCAACAACCTATGAAGTGCAGCTTGAACAGAAATCGATCGTGATTGGCGATACCTTGAGTAGCATGATTCAACGACTACTTAATCAAGGTGTCCCGCTAAATCGCTTAAACGGTTTAGAGCAAGAGTTTGCTAGCTACACCCACCAACACAAAGAGTTATTGTCTATACAACTACTGCAAAGTGATCAGGCGCTTTATCAGTTCTCAAATCAGGGTGTAAATGGAGCGCACTCTTCTTCACTGACGTTACCAATTGGTTCACGTAGTGACGTCTCATTAAAGATGACAACAGACACCAGTATTATTCCTCAGCTGATAGAAGACAGTTTGATGGATATGATGACTGTGCTTATCGCTTCAAGCTTAGTGGTTATTGAGATCATTTTGTTTATCTGTAACTTCATGATTATCAAACCATGGCATCAAATTAAACAGCTACTTACAGACTCAAAAATCGGTGCGACTTTATGGTTAGCCCATATTTCAGCCAAAGATGAGTTGGGTCGGTTAACCCAATCGATCAATAGCATTATTAAACGCCAACATCCGCAAAAAACGCTCAATGTCCAGAACCTGCAAGATTACCGCTTTGTACGTTTACCGCTATTTATGTTGGTCTTCGCAGAAGCATCCTCACTGGCGTTCTTTCCCAACTTCGTGGCGAGTCTGACTCGCTCTTCGCAATGGATACCGGAAAGCTTAATCACCAGCCTACCGATATCGTTGTTTATGTTTTGTTGGGCAATTTCATTGCCTTTTGCGGGCTATTGGTCAGATAAGGTCGGCCGCAGAACATCATTAATTGTTGGTGGTATCATCACCAGTACAGGCTTGGCGGCAACTGCCATGTGTACCACACTCGAACTCTTGTTAGTCGTGAGAGCATATACCGCCGTAGGTTACGGTATCGTATTTATCTCAGCTCAGGGCTACATTACCGATACCACTAACGCCAACAATCGCACTAAGGGAATGTCGACCTTTTTGTCTGCGTTCTTTTCTGGATCACTTTGCGGTGCTTCGATCGGGGGAATATTGGCTGATAAACTTGGCTATAGTGCGACGTTTTTACTCTCTTCACTGTTGGCGCTCGTCAGTGTGTTGTTCGTAATGGCCTTCTTTGTTCGTGGTGGCTCCAATTCACAAAGTAAGCCTGTCAGCCTCAACGATTTCAAGATTTTGTTGGGCAACAAGTATTTCACCCTAATAACCTTCTTTAGCGCTATCCCTGCCAAAATTGTTTTGACTGGATTCCTTTATTACATTTGCCCCGTTTACTTACAATACTTAGGCGAAAGTAGCGCCGTTTCGGGTCGAGTCATGATGAGCTATGGTATCGCCATCATCCTGATTTCTCCACTCAGCGCGTTCCTTGTCGACCGATGGGATAACAAAATTCGCTTTATTGTCTTTGGGGGTGTCCTCTCTGCCTTGGCACTGATCAATATTGTGCTACTGCCTGGCACACTTGGCTTATTGTTTATCGTTATTCTGATTGGGATTGCTCACGGTATTAGTGTGTCCCCACAAATACCATTAGTGATGGATTTGCTGACCAGCGATGGAATCGATAAGGGCAAAACGATCGGTATTTTCAGATTGACCGAGAGGATCGGTAATATCGCCGGACCGATGCTTGCAGGCTTGTGCTTGAGCTTATTTAGCTTTGAAGAAACCATTATCCTCTTTGGGATTACACTTCTAGTAAGTTCAACCATTCTGACACTCTTTTATGCGCTGTTCACGAAACGTGATCGCCGACAATTGGAGGTGGCAAAATGAGACGAGCCCTGTTGATTATCACATTACTGCTTGTTTCAGTGATGACAAGCAGCCAAGTACATGCTCAGGAAACCAAACAGGTCGTGATGCTGCTATGGCGAGGAGTGACTGATGCAGAAAAAGGTTTTATGGAGTATCTGTCTAGTCAGCGGGATGTGACTTACACCCTATTAGATGCCAAGCGAGATAAACAAACCCTCGCCAGTTACGTGGCCAACATCGACAGTTACCATGCGGACCTCATTTATACCTTTGGAACCACTACTACGCTTGCATTGTTAGGGACAGAGGATAAACCGAGCGCGTTTAGACAAGCGAATCAAACTCCGGTGGTATTCAGTATTGTATCAGACCCAGTCGGTTCGAAAATCGTCTCAGACACAACAGAATCACCGCGTAATTTTACTGGAGTGAGCCATATTGTTCCCCATCAAGTGCAATTTAACGCGATTCAAAAACTCCCTAACATCAACACGATGGGGATTATCTTTAATCCACTTGAAAATAATGCGGTTATTACCGCTAGAAAAATTCAGACGCTATCGGCTCAGTTCGGTATGGATGTTTATCTCTACCCGCTTAGAACGAAGCAAGGTAAGCCAGATTCTGCCTCTCTGCCTATTATCATCGAAGCGATGAAACAAGACCACGTACAACTTGCCTACCTGCCGCCTGATTCATACATCATCAGTCAAGGTCAGCACATTGTAGAAAGTTTGCACAATCAAGGCATTGCAACATTCTCGGCCACTGAAACTCCGATTCGCAAACATAACGCGCTCTTTGGTATAGTTAGCCGCTACTATAACGTTGGTGAATTTGCCGGACATAAAGCGGAACAAATTTTGAGCAAAAACAGCACAGCTCAGGCTCTGCCTATCGAGCCATTGAGCCAGTATTCTTATATCGTTAACGTAAATGCTGCACGGACTCTGGATTACTATCCCCCCGTTTCAATTTTAAAGATTTCTGAGTTAATTGGAGGGAACGAATGAGCAGACTGATATCGAGTGCGGCGTTGTGCGTGCTCGCTGCCATCAACCTATTGGCAAGTTCTGCCGCTTGGGCTGAAACGAGCGTTGGGCCAGCTCGGCTGCTATTGACCACTCAAGATTGGCCGCCATACCAAGAATATAAGCACGGCCAAATGCAGGGGCTTGCTCTCGAAAAAGTGAAGTGTGCGTTAGGCAGAATGGGACAGCCTTACCAACTGACGATGACCTCTTGGTCAGATGCTCAGTTGCGTGTGCATAGCGGAGCTCAGCACGGTTTCTTCGTTGCAACTCAAACCGCAGAACGTGATGACTATGCGACGTTATCGAATGCTATCGCTCAGCAAAAATTAATGTGGTACTTCGGTCCAGGTGTTGAACCGAAAATTGATGAATTGTCAAAAGTTAACCTCAAGTTCTCGGCCAAATTTGGGTCGAATAAGTGGTTTTGGTTAAAACGTAATGGCTTCAATGTAGTCAAACAGCCACGAGATGCTAAAGTATTACTAAAGCTTTTAAAACAAAGGGAAATTGATGTTGCTCTAGAGGACGAGTTGGTGTTTGACGGTGAACTACAAGAGGCTGGCCTACCCAATGATTTCTTCCAGAACCAAATCCACGAAAACAAACCTATGGGTGTGTATTTTTCCAATCGATTCCTTAGCAAGTACTCCGGTTTCTTAGCTGCGTTCAATGCAGCTGTTTCTAAATGTGAGAGGTAACGAGTGGCCGTCAGTGTTCATTTGATTTCTGTACCCACTGAAGAGGTAGTCACCTCAAGAGTTGTGTATCTTCCCGAGTCAGGAGGCATCTTTGGTCGTGCTCCTGCCTGTGATATCTGTCTACCAGACCAAAGCAAGCGTATTTCCCGTGCTCATGGCGAGGTACGTCTTACTGATCGTGGCTATGTCATCATCAACCGTGGACAAAACCAAGCGCAGCTTAACGATAAGCCAATGAATAAAGATAAAGAGTATCCACTCAATGACGGCGATATCGTGAAAGTAGAGAACTACACCATGTTGGTTTCTACGTTGGTAGCATCAAGTGCCGAAAGCATTGCTACGCCAGTGGATGATTTTTTCTCCCAGCCATTTGAGTTAAATCTCAACGACGATGAAACCGAATTTCTTGAGCAAAGTGACGCGCCTATCGCTCAGCCCACCGCTCGTACTTTTTCACATAAGAATGTACTAAGCGATGACCCGTTTGCCTCTGATCCTTTTGAGGATCTTGATAGTGAAGAAATCGCGCAGCACGTCGAAATAGATGAAGTCGAACAGCCAAAGGTCTTCACCCCAAATACCAATTTGGACTATTTGCCTGTCGATGCACCACGCAATACTCAGCTAGAAGCCTCGATCGAAAAACTGCTGACTATCTCAGAGAAAAACCAGCAGTATTTGCAAAACCCTATGCTTCAGCACGACGCCTTATTCGATGCGTTGGAAAAGACCGTGGATCAGTTTCTCAACGAGTTCGCGCCAACTGAACTAGAAACCCAGTTTAGTGAATATATTTCTGGTGGGTTGTTTGGCAATAAAGAGAAAAAGTACTGGAACATCTATCGCAAGCACTTTAAACACCGCCAACAAAACGGTGATTTCCGTCGTCAGTTCAAGGCTCTGTTTATGGAAAACATGCAAAAGCAGAGAGAGGATAACGGATG
The DNA here is from genome assembly GCF_050113875.1 of Vibrio sp. TRT 1302. NCBI lineage: Bacteria > Pseudomonadati > Pseudomonadota > Gammaproteobacteria > Vibrionales > Vibrionaceae > Vibrio > Vibrio sp. TRT 1302. The sequence goes on from NZ_JBNJOF010000001.1 coordinate 193,163, forward strand.
ACAAAGTGGTATTTGGCAGCCGCGCTTCTTTTAGTCGGATGCTCGTCAGACCCTGTACCTGTTGTTTCCCAATACACCTTGGCGATAAAGGCAGACGAAGCGATAAACCCGTCGGATTCTAACTCAGCGAATCCTGTGGTTGTTCGCCTGTATCAATTGACTGATGTGCAAATGTTTAAGCAACTGCCGTTTATTGATCTCTACAACAACGACGTACAGTTACTCAATGCGAATCTAGTATCAAAACAGATATTGCCCGTAGTACTGCCGAACAATGAAACAAAGCAAACCATCGACATCAATAAAAACACCCAATATGTGGCGGTGTTGGTTGAGTTCGTCGATTACCAAAATAGTGAAGCGAAAGCGTTTTCAACATTACCTCTCGAGGAAGATCAGTTTCTGCAGCTTCATATTCAAGGGGCAAAAGCCTCAATAAGTATTGTCACGCCAGAATCGAGTTGGTGGCAGATATTTTAGTCAGTTAATAGGGATTATTCGTGGACGCGTATAAAAAAGTAGTATGGCAAGAAGGCATGTTTATTGCCCCACAACACTTTCAGCAGCAAGACCGTTACGTTCAAAACTATGTGCGCCAGAACGTAGAAACGCTCGCTGGATTTGCTCCCTTTTATGGAGTGACTGAACTTACTATCAACCATGAGTTACTCAAAATAGGCAAACTGTCTATCGCCAGTAGCGCTGGTGTGTTTCCAGACGGTACTCACTTTGAGATGAAACACGAAGTCGCTCGAGATATTTCTCAAGGTAGCATTGAGACTGTCGTCTATCTAGCCTTGCCTATCTCACTGCAAGGGAACAACGATTATGGACAGGAAGCCTCCGACCAAGGGCGCTACCTAAGTCGCTCTATCAATGTTTTTGATACCTCAACCTCAGAGAATGCCAGTGTTGAAATTGATGTGGCGCATTTGAACATATCGATCAAGCTAGAAGACGAAGACACTTCTGGTTTTACGCTAGTGCCTGTGGCGAAAATTTTGGAATGTACCGAATCTGGCGAAGTGATTCTTGATCGTGCCTTTATCCCCGCCTGTTTGCATTATGGCGCGTCTCAGTTGCTGCTTGAACGTCTTAAAGAGACTCATGCGCTGACAGTCAATCGTGCAAAAACGCTGTTACAGCGTATTCAGGCAGGACAAGGGCAGAAAAGCCCTCAATCAATGATGCAAGACTATTTATGGCTGCAAACACTAAATAGTTGGCTACCTTGGTTTGATTTGACCATCACCAATCCAAAAATCCAGACGCACACACTTTATGGAGAACTGCGCAAATTCGAAGCTCAGGTGATGGCACTGACACCAGCAATTCCTGAGCCTTGCCAGCCACTACAACACCATAAACTCTATGAAAGCTTCAACCCGTTGTTCTCTTCGCTACGCAATATGCTGACCTTAGTGCAGCAAGACTCTGTGCTTGAATTCGCTTGGGATAACTCGCTATTTGAGAAGCGTCGTTTACTCAGAACCTTAATTAAAGATACGGCCAGCGTCAGCAACCGACGCTTTGTGCTGTCAGTTAAGTCGAATATCAGTAGTGCGGAGCTCAACGAACTCTTCCCTGTCGCAGCCAAATTGAGCAATAACACCCGTATTGTTGAAATCGTTAGAAATGGTCTATCCGGTATCGCTCTTTCGCCTCTTCCCGTTGCACCAAGCGAACTAAAACCCATGCAGGGAGTATCGTATTTCGAAATCGATGCAGCCGACCGAATGTGGTTAGAAATGCTAGAGAACCGAGATGCTATCGCTTTGCATGTCGATACCCGAATCAGTGAACTTGAAGTCATGCTGTATGCGCTGAGATAAGGCTATGAATTATTTAGACGAAGAAACACTGGTATGGGATGCAAAACAGTCTGATTTCGTAAGCAAAGACGAAACCAGTGACACGGTTTGGTCGCCCGTTGATGCGAGTCGCGGACGCAGTGAGTTCCTTCACTACTTTGACAAAGCTGAAAACCAGCTTCTGAATATAAGCAGTGAACTGCTTGCCATCACCCTTAAGGTAGCAACGCTACCTGAGCCTGACGACGTGACGACATTGAGACAACAACTGGTCGATGCCGTCAACGACATCAAAACCAAGGGAGCAGAGCTCAACTACCCTGTTGCAGTCATCGATAAGCTCTGCTTTCTCTATGCTGTGGTACTGGACGAATTGATCATCTACTGTGAGTGGGGCGAATCTCGCGGTTGGGAGAACAAAACCTTACTCAGTGAACTGTTTGGTATGCGCAACGGCGGAGAATTGTTCTTTACCGTAGCCGACAAAGCGCTAAGACAACCTCACAAGATGATCGATCTGCTTGAGGTCATCTATATCTTCGTCAATATTGGCTTCAAAGGTCAGTATCGTGAAAGCGGCAGTGATCAGCTTAAAGCGTTTACCCATCAGCTTGAACAAGTGATCAGTCAGTATCGACAATCTGGCAAAATATACTGCCATACCAAAACAAAGCTACCTAAGGTGCGTAAACCAACCCGTCGCAAACGCTACTTAGTCACAACGATATTTTTCCTTTGTCTGATTTTGACCAGCGTTGGCCTCACCCACTTTTGGTACAACAAAACTCACCCACAAAGGGCGCGTGATTTTTCCAATCTAGCCGATTTCAGTAATCGCTATGTCATGTCGGGTCAGGTGAATGACATTGTCTTTATCAGTCAAGACGACGATTTAGCGAATAAACCCCAGCGAGCGAGCAAAGTGGAACTTGTCGAAGCGACGCCCCCTGCCAACCTTGCGACCAGTTATTCGTCATGGTTGGTTCAGTTGGCTACTTTCTCCACTCGAACCAACGCAGAAAAATTTGTCGCCAAGTTGTCTGCGTCGAAATACCAACCTCAGGTCGATGCGTTTGACAATTACTTCCGCGTGATTGTCAGAAGTGATTCTTCAGAACAAGCGCGCGAAATAAAGACTTGGTATGTAGAAAAAGAATCACTCACACCAATCATCGTAAGAAATACGCAGCAAGAGAATAAAAACAATAATGAGGTTCAGCGCGATGACTAAGCCAACCCAGAAGAGTAATAAGCGCAGTGTGATCTGGGCGCTATTAACAGCCGTGCTGATCGTGTTGATCGGCGCAGGTTTAACATGGTGGATTGCCTACCCAGATTCGCTGGCAATCGGCATCATTGCGACCATCATTGCGTCGTTCTTGTCAGCTTTAATGACATACTGGCTGTTGCAACGAGGTAGTGAGGTCAGCAAAACACCAGACCAACAGCGACTTCTAATCCAAAAGCGTAGCAAGCTACTTGCGCTTCACTTCAAACGCATGATTGAAGTTCAAAAACGAAAGAAGCGTCTCAATAGCCGTTACGACCAACCCATCTACCTATTGCTGAGCGATGATCCAAGCAAAGATAAATCCATCATCACTCAGATGGGTTACGAAGCATATAAAGTTGATGATTTTGGCAATGACATCGAGTTTCCGGTGCTATTTTGGCTCAGTGAACATTCGATTCTGATATCGGTAAGTTGCGGTGAAGATCAGCAAGCGCAGTATTTGAAAACGCTGACGGAGTCATTGAATAAATGGCGTCCGCGTCAGGCAGTCAATGGCATGTTGCTCACAACAGAAGTTGAACATTTACTTGGCAATCGAGAAGCCTTGATTCAACGTGCCGACGAACTGAAATCAACCATCAAAACCTTTAACGATAGCTTTGGCCTCAATCTCCCTATCTATAATCTGATCACCAACATGGGACAGATTAACGACTTTTGCCAGTTTTTCTCCGCTTTCGATGAAGCAAAACGTAACGATGTCTTTGGAGCGACCTCGCCTTTTATCAAAAATGGCGGGATTGATGCAGACTGGTTTAACCAAGAGTATGACCACTTAATCAGTCAATTGATTGCCAGCACCAGTAGCGCTCTCTCCTCTCAGCTAAATCAGGATTACCGCAACTCTATCTGTGCAGCACCCTATCAGTTTGGCCTGCTTAAACAGAGTTTATGGCATTTTCTACAACGCCTTTACCGAGGCGATCAGCTCAACAATGGTCTCTGTTTCCGTGGATTCTATTTCACCCATAGTGGTACAGACACCAAACAGTACGACCTGTTAGCGAACGTGATTAATGAATCGCTCGGTAATGAAAAGTTTCAACAACAGCAGCAGTTGCCCGTCACTCAGACCTTATTCGCTCAGCACATCATGAATCACGTTGTGTTGAATGAAAATGCTTTGGTTGGCGTAAACCGTCGCAGAGAAAACACGCTACTGTTTTGGCAAACGGCTTACACGGTATTTTGTGCAGCCTTGTTGATCACGGTTTTAGCGGTGATCAAGCTCGATTTTGATTATCAAAGTGCCCGTGAAGCGAGAGCGGATAATATGTTGGAGAGATATAAAGAGGCGATTGCGGCGTCTCCTTACGATATCGAAAACATGGCGGATAATATTCCCAATCTATACTCGCTCAATCGTATCTATGCTCTCTATTTAGAGCCGAAACCTTGGTATACGCTCCCTTTCATGCCAAGTTCTAGCATCATGGATGAGGTAGAAGCCGCCTATTTTGAAGAGCTTTCGCAAGTACTTATCCCCTCAATGGAGAATACGCTCGAGAAAGATCTGTTTGTCTATGTCAACTTGGAAGACCAAGCTAAGACTCTTTCATTGCTCAATAATTACCGTCTTTTATTTGATCCCAAAAGAACGAATATTGAAGAGCTGAAGAACTATTTCATGTCGACTCTACGAGATCAGGGAGAAGCCGATAGCGTCAATCTGGCACAGCTTCGTATCTTGCTTGATGACGTGTTTGCTCAAGACCTAGTGCCAGTCAAACCCAACTATGATTTAGAAACACTGGCTAAGAAAGTGATCAATCAGACTGGCATCGAGACGCTGCTCTATGAGCATATTCTCAATTCAGCGACTTATTCTAAGCGGATTGACATCCGACCGGAGTTTGGCAGCAACTTTTCTCAGCTATTCAGCTTTTCGCCTAGCTATGCCGGGTATATGGTGCCGTACTTGTATACCCCATCTGGCTTCAATGAACTGGATCTGTCCGTTGATTCTAAAGTTCTGTCAGAAGCGTTACAGGCTTACGAAGGCGTTGCAGGAAATTCTCCGAGCGCTTTGGAGATGTATCGCATCAGTCGAGATCTCAAACAGATGTATCAAAACGATTACATCAATTACTGGCGAGATCTGACGTCTCATATTCAAGTCAAAGAGATAAAAGATGCCGATAGCTTAAACCGTTCTCTGTCCGTGCTTACCAGCGCAGCGGATAATCCACTTGCTCTACTGTATACGACCGTCAGCAAGTACACTTCCGTCGAGATCGAAATACCAAAAGCAGAAGGTGACGAAACCCAACCACCTCAGCAAGATAGCGATAAAAAAGAGAGCGCTCGTCAGATATACATTGCCTTTACACCTTATCATCAGCAGGTCACCGCCACGGATCAGGGGACAAAGCCAATCGATACTCTACTTGGTCAGTTTACCGAGATGGAAACGTGGTTAGCTAAGTTTCTTAGCTCTGAGTCACCACAAGAAATGGCATTCAACACACTGACCGCAGAACTAAAACTGAGCAATCCAGTATCTGTCGTCGCGGGTAACACCGCGAAGCAACCTGCTTTGTCGATGGAAATCATTGCTAATGTGACGCAACAAGCCAACGAAATGGTGATGTCACTCGCGCATAGTTATCTGAATACCAGTTGGCAAAATGAGGTGTTTCAGACCTATCAGAACACGATTGCCGCCTACTACCCATTCAACAAGAGTGCGTCACTCGATGCTGCGACCAATGATGTGGCAAGCTTCTTTAAGAGTAATGGTGTATTGGATAAGTTCTATCAGAGCAAGCTGAAAGGGTTTTCAACCGATGAACGTTCACCTTTCCTCGCAGGACTGCTACCCAACACAGGTTTAGCACTCGACCCGAACGTATGGCAGATGATTGACAAAGCAGCGGATATTCGAAATGCACTGTTCTTACAAGACCCACAAAACATCGCTTTAGAGTTCCAACTTAAAGCACTAGAGATGTCCTCGGATCTGACTCAGTTCACCATCAATGCTGAAAAGTCGCTGTTCACTTATCAACATGGACCTAGACTATGGAGTAAACAAAACTGGTCTGCCAAGGACGTCGACAAAGATTCCATTGGATTCCAATTGCGTGCACAAGATGTTCAAATTGCGGATGAAACCTTCACTGGCAGTTGGGCTTGGTTCAAGCTTATCGAGCCACGAGTCGTTTCCGCGACCTCACAAAGCACCAGAGTAAAATTTAGTCATAATGAAAGTCAGGTAGAACTGAGCATTAAAACTCAAGGACAAAACAACCCGTTCGTGCCTAACTTTTTCTCTGCCTTTACCTTACCGGCGAGCATCTAGGTACTGAAGATGTCGCAGGATCTCTCCGAACCCTCACAGGCTGTCCCTAGCAGAGTGACAGCCTGTCTTAGAGCGCTTGGTCTAAGTCGTTTCAAACTCATAGGTAAGCAGGTCTACCAAGCTTACAGTCCAAGCTTCGGATGGGTTGCGGTCAAAATAGCAATCTCGCCAAGTGCTAGGTTACAACTGCAAATTGAAGCCCGGTTTTTAGCCAAATTCACCTCGGAACATTGGCCAAGTTACATAGATTTTGGCAGCCACCAGCAAGTGGATTGGTTAATCACTTCGCTCTGCAATGGTATCCCACTATCCGCTGCCGTGATTGGCCAAAGTCAGCGTTTAGCGCTACTTAGCCAGTCAGAAGCTATCCTCCAGCAGCTTCATGGCAGCGGATTTATTCACGGTGATATCAAACCTAGTAATATCATCGTCAATGAATCGGATCAGCAACTAACTTTAATCGATTTTGGCTCTGTCTTGCCGATCGGTGAACACTATCAAACCCTGACCAGTTCTCTATCGCCTCGCTTTAGTGGAGCTAATGCCACCTACCGCTATGGTCAAGTTAGCCCCAGAGACGATTACGTTGCTCTGGCGATTACGCTCCAAACTGTCTTCCACCACCACCCTTTTGATAGCTTGCCTATTTCTCAGTTTTGCCACACTCAACGCTCCGCTCAAGCACCGCATATACCGAGCCGGTATCAGATACTGTTGCAACAGCAGCTCAAGCTGGCCAAACAGCGATAAAACCACCTAAATTGCCCACTTTCGGTTGACGACGTCATGCCGTGAACTTTATGAACAAAACCACCAAAATGCCCAATATTGTTTTTATCAACGCATTACAGACAAAGTTTTAACACACTATTAACCTTAGACTCATCTACTAGCAAGTATCCCTTCCTTGTTGGCAGATAATTGATAACGATAAGCCGGTTCTCAATGAAGAACAGGCGTACACATAAGGAACGTGAATCATGTTTAAGGTACTCAAACCAACACTGGCGGCATCCATCATCGCTGCGTCTTTTTCTTTCAACGCTTTTGCAGCAGATGTTGAGAAAATCCACTTTCTAATCCCTGGTGGTGCTGGTGGTGGCTGGGACATGACAGCTCGTGGTACAGGCGATGTTCTTGTTAAATCTGACATCGTTGAAAATGTCTCATTCCAGAACCTATCTGGTGGCGGCGGCGGTAAAGCGATTGCACACCTAATCGAAACAGCAGAGCGTCAAGAAGATACTCTGATGGTTAACTCTACACCGATCGTCGTTCGTTCGTTGACAGGTATTTTCCCTCAATCATTCCGCGACCTAACTCCAGTTGCAGCAACAATCGCCGACTACGGTGCAATCGTGACGGCCGTTGACTCTGGCTACAACACTTGGGAAGACGTAGTTAAAGATTTCGAGTCGAACCCACGTAAAGTGAAAATTGCTGGCGGTTCAGCACGAGGCAGTATGGACCACCTAGTGGTTGCTGCTGCATTCAAAGGTGAAGGCTTCGACGCGAAGAAAGTACGTTACATTGCGTACGATGCAGGCGGTAAAGCAATGGCTGCTCTACTTTCTGGCGAAACTCAGCTTCTTTCTACCGGTCTGGGTGAAGTACTAGAAATGTCGAAATCTGGTCAGGTTAAAATTCTTGCTGTCACCGCTCCTAAGCGTCTAGAAGCGGCTCCAGATATCCCAACACTAACGGAATACGGCAACGAAACTGTGTTTGCTAACTGGCGTGGATTCTTTGCAGCACCAGGTGCTAGCCAAGCGAAAATCGACGAGTGGAACGCTGCACTGACTAAGATGTACAAAACTGATGAGTGGAAAGTGGTTCGTGACCGTAATGGCTGGATCGACAACTACAAAGCAGACAAAGAATTCTACGCTTTCCTTGAAGATCAAGAGAAGCAAATGGGCGACCTAATGCGTGAGCTAGGCTTCCTGAAGTAGATTTTTAAAGTAGTTTGAGGGTGAACAACTCACCCTCTTCCCCTTTCGCCGTACATGAGTAACAAACAATCTCCTCTGTTTATGTATAAACAGTTAAGCCTCCTTGACTAGCAGCAAATGGCTTATTTGTTAGTGAAACATGCTCATTAACTCTCTTGTACGGCTTTTTATTTCCCCCTGCCTGTTACGTTTATGGAGTTGGATATGTCGGACTTGCCAACGAATTCTTTCAAAAACGGGAGCTTTTTCTCTAAAGAGAATCTCCTATGCCGTGACCGTGTCGGTGCGATGATTTTTTTAATCGTCTGCCTTTGTTACGGCTACCAAACGTCCCAAATCCCAATGTTCCCTGGTGATGAGTATGAACCGTTCACCGCTCGTACTTTACCAACCATATTGACCTTTATTGGCGTTGGACTCGCTTTGCTCCTGCTCGTTACGGGTCAACCTGATGTTAAAAGTGGAGCTGTGCTTGAATTCAAATGGAAACTGCTGATTGGTTTCTTAGTGTTAATGGCACTTTATGGCGTCGGTCTGACGTACATCGGATTTGTGTTAGCAACCAGTCTGTTCTTGTTGGCTGGCTTCTATTTGTTGGGTGAACGTCGTGTGAAAGTGTTGCTTGGTGCCTCTTTCCCATTTGTTATTGCGTTCTACCTACTTCTTACCCAAGGCCTAGATATCTACTTAGAGCCTGGTGTTATTTTCACCTTGTGGTCGTAATTTATAGGAAATGACATTATGTTAGATGGAATCTTACAAGGCCTATCTACTGCCGTAATGCCAATGAACATCATGATGGTGATCGTTGGTTGTTTCGTCGGTACCTTTATTGGCATGCTGCCGGGTCTCGGCCCTATTTCTGCAATCGCGCTAATGATACCTATCACTTACGGTTTAGACCCTTCGTCAGGTCTGATTCTGATGGCAGGTGTTTACTACGGTGCCGTATTTGGTGGTTCAACTTCATCCATTCTGATCAACGCGCCAGGCTGTTCTTCAACTGTTGTAACGGCATTTGACGGCTACCCTATGGCTCAGAAAGGTCAGGCTGGTAAAGCGCTTGCGCTTGCAGCTTACTCGTCGTTCACCGGCGGTACGCTATCTGCCATCATGCTGCTTGTTGCCGCTCCTGCTCTAGCCAGCGTTTCGCTTAGCTTCCAGTCTTCGGACTACTTCGCACTGATGCTACTTGGTCTGTCGGCTGTTGCTGCGTTTGCGGGTAAAGGTCAGGTGATCAAAGCGTGGATGATGACGGTACTAGGCCTGATGCTATCAACCGTCGGCATCGATAAAGGTGTGGGTGTCGAGCGATTCACATTCGGTCTTACCGATCTAATGGATGGTTTCAGCTTCCTATTGCTCGCAATGGCAACATTCGCACTGGGCGAGACGCTGATGGGCATTCTAAAGCCAGAGAATGATACCAGCGCGGAAGAGCAAGACAAGATGAGCAATATTGGTAGCATGAAAGTGACCAAAGAGGAGTTCAAGGAAGTCGCTCCCGTCTCAATTCGTTCATCGATTCTTGGCTTCTTTACAGGCGTATTACCAGGTGCAGGCGCGACAATTGCCGCTTTCCTTAGCTACGGTATGGAACGAAACCTTGCACCAAAAGGTAAAAAAGAAGAATTTGGTAAAGGGAGCATCCGTGGTTTGGTTGCACCAGAATCTGCAAACAATGCGGCGTCTAGCGGTTCATTTGTACCTCTACTCACTCTGGGTATTCCTGGTTCAGGTACGACTGCGATCATGCTAGGTGCGTTGATAGCTTACGGTATCCAACCTGGTCCTCGCCTGTTTGTAGAGCACCCTGATGTATTCTGGTCAGTTATCATCTCAATGTACTTTGGTAACATCGTACTGGTTATTCTGAACCTACCATTGATCCCGTACATTTCTAAACTGCTTGCAGTGCCAAGAACGGTATTGTTGCCAATGATTCTGTTCTTCTCGATAACGGGTGTGTACCTAGTGTCATTTAACACTATGGATGTGTTTGTGATGCTGTTGATTGCCATGGCTGCTATTGCTTTGCGATTAGCCAACTTCCCGTTAGCACCGCTGCTACTTGGTTTCATCTTGGGCGGCCTAATGGAAGAGAACTTACGTCGAGCACTAATGATTAGTGATGGTGAACTGAGCTTCCTATGGGAACGTCCTATCACTCTGGTCTTCACTGTACTAGCAACTCTTGTTCTGTTTAGCCCAGTGTTAGTAAAGCTGTTCCAAAAGCTAAAACCGACCCCAAGCAAGGTCGAGCAATAACTGAGTAACATTCCTATGTTGGTTTTTGGGGGCTTCGGCCCCCTTTTTTGTGCGTTGCGATTGCCACACTGCGCACTAGAGTATAAACTCTATTTTTTAACAATTAGGGTACATTACTATGTCGTTGCGTCCCGCTGCGCTGCTCCTTGGTTGCCTTGGACTCTACTCCCCTGTTTCGCACTCTGCGGCCATAAGCTTTGAGCAAGCTTGGCAGGTCTTACAGCAAGAGAACTATTCACTGGCGGCTCAACGTTCGAATGTTGAACGTTATGAGCATCTCGAAAATGCAACGGATAATCTCAATCTACCCTCGGTATCGATCGGTGTCAATTTCACTCGTTTAGACAAAGACGTTACGGTCTCTGGTGAACAACTTTTTGAAAGTGCCGGTCAGGCACTGTCTAACTTGGGGCCTGTATTTGGCCCTATAGTAGCTGGTATGACATCAACCATCAGCGAACGCGACATCTTCACTTCTTCAATTCGCGCTATTTGGCCCATTTTCACGGGTGGTCGAATCAATGCTGCGCAATCTGCAGCAGAAGGCAAAAAGGATCAGGCCCGCAGTGAACTCGCGATGGAAACCCAAGCGCGCTTTGAGGATTTGAGTAAATATTATTTTTCTGTCGTACTGGCTCAAGAGGTGGTGAAAACCCGCCAACTGGTAGAGCAAGGCCTCACTCAACACCGTGACAATGCGGTAAAAATGGAACAACAAGGGCAAATAGCTCGTGTTGAAAGACTTCAGGCAGAGTCTGCCCTCGACAAAGCAGTAGTAGAGCGCAAAAAGGCGCAAATGAGTTTGGAGATTGCTCGCGCTGCATTGACCAAAATCCTTAACCAAACCACCACCGTTGAGCCCGCTGATAGACTATTCGTCAATCAGAACTTGCCGGATCAAACTCTATTTGTCGAACAGACACTGGCGACTTACCCTGGCTTAGCGCTACTTGACGCTAAAGAGAAGCAAGCATCAAGCTTGATCAAAGCAGAGCAAGGCAAGTACTACCCAGAGGTTTATCTTTACGGCGATTATAGTCTTCACGAAGACGACTCATTGGCAAGTCAAATGAAACCGGACTGGTTGGTGGGAGTCGGAGTCAACATCCCGCTGATCGAAAACTCAGGCCGCAGTGATCAAGTTAAAGCTGCGCACAGTGCGGTGTCTCAAGTCCGTTACCTAAAAGCACAAGCAAAGCAAGACTTGTCTGTTCTTGTCCAGAAAACTTATCTTGAAGCTCTGCAAGCGCAGCAAGAAGTGGAAGGATTAACCTCAAGTCTCGATTTGGCGAACGAAAATCTTAAGCTTCGCCAGACCGCATTCTCTCAAGGTCTTTCAACATCAACGGACGTGGTTGATGCTCAGCTTTATCTGGCCAGCGTACAAACCCAGCAATCTGTCGCGAGTTTTAACTATCTCATCTCGCTATCAAAACTGCTGGCATTGTCCAACAAAATGGACGCATTTAGCCAATACCAACACAATGCTATCAACACTTCTCGTTTATAAAAGGGTCTAAGATGAAAAATGCAAAACCACTTCTGATCACTGCCGTTGCATTCGGTGTCGCATCTTGGATTGGCTATAGTTTCTATCAAGCATACCAGCCTAAACCTGTGCGTTTGCAAGGTCAGATTGAATCTCAGCAATACAGCATCTCTTCCAAAGTTCCGGGACGCATTGATCAAGTCTTGGTACGTAAGGGCGATCAGGTTAAAGAAGGTGACCTAATTTTCACCCTACACAGTCCTGAAATCGAAGCGAAACTCGAACAAGCGAAAGCGGGTGAAAAAGCGGCTGATGCTATGGCGTTGGAGGCTGAGAAAGGCGCGAGAATTCAGCAAATTCAAGCCGCGAAAGATCAATGGCAAAAAGCCAAAGCCGCTTCTGCGCTAATGGAAAAAACGTACTTGCGTGTTAACAATCTCTATCAGGATGGTGTCGTCGCAGAACAAAAGCGCGATGAAGCTAAGACTCAATGGGATGCAGCAAAATACACCGAAAGTGCGGCTTACCAGATGTATAAACTGGCTCAGGAAGGTGCGCGCAGCGAAACCAAACTTGCGGCAGCAGAAAAAGCTCGCATGGCGGCTGGCGCAGTCGCCGAAGTTGAAGCCTATGCACAAGACACCACCATCAAGAGTTGGTTCAAAGGTGAGGTTTCACAAGTTCTGCTGCAAAGTGGTGAACTTGCTCCTCAGGGTTTTCCTGTCGTAACCGTGATTGACACGGCAGACTCATGGGCAGTATTGAATGTCAGAGAAGACTGGCTGAAGTACTTCAACAAAGGCGATACATTCAACGCTTACCTACCTGCACTTGATAAGCAAGTTGAGTTCAAGGTCTCACACATTTCAGTTATGGGTGATTTCGCAACCTGGCGCTCCACGGATGCCTCACAGGGGTTTGATCTGCGCACGTTTGAAGTCGAAGCCATTCCTACAGCTCCTCAGCAAGGACTGCGTATGGGAATGAGCTTAGTCGTCGAGCTAGACTAACGGTTGCAAAATATATGCGAATTCATAACACCTCTCAGCTAGCGGTGATCCGTCGTGACAAGTGGTTACTCTCCAGTCTGACGTGGATCCCTGTTCTACTTGCGGTGATGATTTGGGCGATATTCTCGCAAGGAATAGCCCGAAATCTCCCTGTTGGGGTGGTTAATCTGGATAAAGGTGCGTTGTCACAGCAGCTAATTCGATACTACGATGCAACCTCAAGTATGGCGATTCAACGCGAATACCAAAGTGTCAGTGAGGCAAAACAAGCGCTAGTTCAAGGCGATATCTATGCCTATGCGGTTATCCCATACAACTTCGAGCAAGACACATACAAACAATTGGCGCCGCAAGTCAGTGTGTTTTACAACAGTCAGATGATCCTAATAGGAAAGCTGGTGAACTCCGCGTTTTTACAGGCTCAAGGCACATTTAATGCCCAGCTAAGTACCATTGGTAACTTAGCTCAAGGCAACCATGTTCTCGCATCTGCGATGGCGAGTGCTGTGCCAATCAGGACTCAAATCACGCCGCTGTTTAACAAAAATTCCAACTACGCTCAGTTTTTGGTTTCTGCGGTTGTGCCTGCGCTTTGGCAAATCGTGATTGTCGTCAGCACCATCCTAATCCTGTCAGCGAATCTTCGTGACCGAGGGCTGAAAGTTTGGCTACAACATCAACCATTCAAATCATTATTGAATACGCTACTGCCGTACAGTTGGGTATTCGCACTGCAAGGCTTTGCCTTTTTATGCTGGTTTTATCTTGGCTTTAAGTGGCCGATGAACGGTAGCTTTGTCACCTTAGTATTTGCTCAATGGGTCACGATTATCGCGTGTATGATCATGGGTAGCCTATTTTTCTTTCTCACCTTAGATGCGGCTCGTGCGATGAGTTTTGCGGGCGCATTCACCGCGCCTAGCTTTGCTTTCATGGGTATCACCTTCCCTGTGACCGATATGAGCAGTCTTGCTCAGGCGTGGAGAGCACTACTTCCAATCAGCCACTACATCGAGGTGCAAGTTAGTCAGGTCAGCTATGGTTTGCTGCCAATGTCATCATTGCAACATTTACTGCCGATGTTTGGTTACGCAGTGCCATTGCTTATGGTGATGTTACTGATTAAAAAGCATCTCTCCGTCGATTCAGGATTGTCACAAAGTAAGGAGCAACGATGAGCTTGTTCGAACTTGTCAAAGCAGAGATTAAAGCGATATTGACGAATCCTGTCGTCGTCCTGACCGTGTTTGGTGGCGTTGTCTTCTACTCGTTTCTCTACCCTTTGCCCTACAGTCATCAAACTCCAAGGGAACAGAAGATTAGTATCGTCAATCTTGACCAGAGCAAAACCAGTTATCAGCTTGAACGTATGGTTGACGCCACACCACAGGTTAAAGTCGTCAAGCGAGATCACACCATAGCAGATGCACGCGCCGCGTTTCTAAATGGTGAGATCAGTGGAATTTTGGTGATTCCTGAGCATTTTTATAAAGACTTGATGCTAGGTAAAAGCCCAACCCTTGCTTACGCGGGCGATGCTTCTTATTTCTTAGTGTACGGCACCATTGTAGAAGGTTTAGCCCAAGCGGGTGGAACATTAGCTGCACAAACTAAAGTGGCTAAACTCGTTTTGGAAGGACACCCACTCTCACAAGCCGTCAATCAATACTCAGCCACAACATTGAACTTAAAACCGACGTTTAACCCAACCATGGGTTATGTCGACTACGTTGTTCCGGCTGTATTTGTGCTAATTCTTCAGCAAACTCTGGCGATGGCATCGGGTTTGATGGTCGGTAGTCAGCGCGATGGAACAGGTTATTGGAGTCAGGTTTCTCCTTTTAAATTACTTTCTGTACGCTACCTAGTGCTGATTGGTATCTATTACTTTTTGAGCATGTACTACTTTGGCGCCAGCTTTTCCATGCATGGCGTGAATCAACTCGCTCATGCAAATCAGATTATCTCGCTACTGCTCCCTTTCCTGCTCGGTTCAGCAGCGATTGGTATCTGGCTTGGTGCAGTCACGCCTCGACGAGAATTAGTGACCCTAGTGGTTTTAATCAGTTCGATGCCGTTGGTTTTCAGCGCCGGCTTTATCTGGCCGACTGAGGCGATTCCAAGCCCGATCGTGTGGCTGGCTCAACTGTTTCCTAGTACAGCAGCAATTAAAAGCTTTCTGACTATCAACCAAATGGGTGGCGACTGGCACACGATCAGAGGGCTGTATAGTCAGTTGTGGATTCAAGCATTCGCTTGGTGTGCTCTCGCCCATTACAGTTATCGGAAGCATACCGCCCAACAGCGTATTGCTTTAAGTCGATAAAACGGCACGTAAAAACAACAACGCCTCCAAGTTTAGAGGCGTTTTTATTGAGACTTAATGCATTCACTTAGCTAACTGCGTGAACGATCGAGTAACTCAAAAATCTTGTCGCTCGACATCGGCTTGTAGAAATAGTAGCCCTGTATTTCTTCGATGTTCCAGCTCTTGAGGCGACGCACCTGAGATGCAGTCTCTACGCCTTCTGCTACTGTGGTCAAGCCAAGTTCTTGAGCCATGTTGGCAATGTTTCGCACCAGACTCTTCGCCCTGTCATTGTGCTCAATTTGGTCAATGTATGACTTGTCGAGTTTTACAATATCTAATGGGAAGCTACATAACGTACTGAATGAAGAGTAGCCAGTGCCAAAATCATCAAGAGCGAACAGCACGCCAAGCGCTTTCATTTGCTCCATTCGGCTGATCACTTCCTGCTCACCACTCATCAGCATACTTTCAGTGACTTCAATCACCAACTGACCGGCTTGCAACTGATACCTATCAATTAACTTGACCAAAAGTTGAGGTAAATCTGCGTGATAGAAATGTGGGGCACTAAGGTTCACATGGACCGTCAGCATTGCCTGACCAGTTTGCTTCCGCATCAAATTAACTTGCTGAATGAACACACAAGCTTGCTCTAAGATACTTTCACCCAACGCAATGATGAGTTGATTCTGTTCGGCAAGAGGAATAAAAACGCCTGGTGATACAAAGCCAAATTCAGGATGTTGCCAACGCGCTAGAGCCTCAAATCCATTGATTTCACCATTGCTGGCTTCAACAATTGGCTGATACACCGCGAGGACTTCTCCATTCGCAATGGCACCACTTAAATCCCGCTTAATTGCGACTGCTGTTTTCGCCGATTCGAATAGTTCTCTGTTCACAGTGACCACACTAGGGAGTCTACGAACACTTTTGTCTGTTGCAATACTATAAATCGCAGCCTGAATTAATGTGTCGAGGGGCTCATGAGTAATTTCAGGGCTGACAAAAGCAACGTCACATTTCAGATCCAACTCAACATTTTCTACGGTATGTTTGTCAGCTAACCCAATCATCATTTGTTCAGCGCTATGAATCGCTTTCTCGCAATCGAGTCGATTCGCAATCAGCACCAAGAATTCATGCTCACTGATTCTCCCTACTGGGTATGGCGTCAACATCTCACCAAATTTAGAGGCAATCAATTCCATCGCTGCATCAAAGATCTGGTGACCGTACACTTCAGAGATATGAGTCAAATTAGGGACGGATACGTACATAAACGAGAATCTATTGGGTGCTATACCGAGTAGATTACGGGCTTGTTCCATAATGGATTTTCGGTTCCATAGACCCGATAGATGATCTCGTTCAACCAGATCCTCAATCAACTTAGCTTGTTGTTTGTGTTCACGTACATCAACAATCGACAGCATCAGCGCACTTTGTCCCTGATACTGGATCATGCTAATTTCAATTTTACAGTCTATCTCTTCATTACTGCTGGTAATCATCTGCGCTTCAAACTGAGTCTGCCCCTGCCTAAAGCTGTGATACATACGGTCAATTTGACATTCAGGCTGATCAGAATCAGGGCACAACACGTCGAGCGGCTGGTTCATTAAATCATCGTACTGATAATTCAGTAGATCTAATGCTGTTGGGTTGATATCAACAATGACCCTAGCTCTCACCAAGAGAATTGCCGTCGTGCGACTCTGATACAACGCGTCAAACTTCCGCTCGGCATCCAGTAGCTGCTCTTGAGTAGCGGAAGTGTTATTTGCGAGGGTCTGAACCAGATTCGTTAGTCTATCCAACTCATCTTTATTTGGCTGATCAAGACCTTCAAGTTGATAGGCAGAAAAAAGCGCATCAATATCTTTCTCTAAGTCAGAGAAACGAACCGCGACACGGCGCTTAAATGTAAGATAAGTAATCAATGAAATCACGATTGTCGCAATCGCTACGGCAGCGAACAAATAGGTGAACAGCACGTTCCCTTTCTGAAAATGAACACGTTCAATGGTCGTTTCTAGCTGCGCAATAACCTGTCCCGATACGCCGTGTAAGTCCGCCAGTTGGGTCATGGTTTGCTCGGTCTTCTCAATCTGGGATGGAGAGTCCACACCTGACGTTGAAGAGATGCTATCCACATTCACGATTTGGTTATCAGCAACAAGAATCGACTTAAAGTCTCCAGGAAATCTGGCGGAGAGATTGCGTCCCCAAATCAACCAACCTGATGACGCTGAGGTACCATCGCTGTTCCTCACTGGAGTCACTGCAAGCGTCCAAACGTCACCGTTGATCGAGAACAGGCCACTCAAACCATCTCTGGCACTATCCAACACTCGATTCATCGAATTGATATGTTTGACGACTCTCTCATTTGTCGCGACCGACTCAACCAACAGCTGAGTCTCACTTTCAGTCAGAGAAATCCCTTCCACGACTTGCCCATGCAGATCGGTGAGCAGCATAAGATCAACGCTAAGTGCATCCAAAGCTTCTGGTGCTAAGTTGCGTTCACGGTAACCTTCTAGATCGCCGCCAAGGAGAACTTCATAGCTTTCATCCCAGTAGGCCCAGTCATAAGAGTGTTCTGCCAGTTTGTCACTCATCATCGCAACGACATTCTGAGCCTGTTGACTGGCTCGATTCGACTCCATTGTTTCCAAATTACTCAGGCTAACAACAAAGAAGTAACGTGTGATATAAAGACAGCTCAGCGTGACACCCAAAAGACCTAGTAAAAAGTACAGGGCGGTTTTCGTTTGTAGATTAAGGTTTAGCAAGCGCATCTGCTTCATTGACTATTTTTGTAGTTCTTTATTAACCATGTAGTCTAGTAAAAATAGCCTATGTTTAGCTTGATATACATCTAAGTTATTAATCTTTAATGAATCAGACGATTTCGCAATACCAATACTCTGTTGCTCCGACGCTTAAAAACCTCTTTGCTTCCAGAACTCTCCCTCATCACGTGCGTAAAGTTCAAACGTTTTGTCAGCAACAACATTGTCTCTCATCGAGATGGTCATACGCCACTTGCCGAGATTTGATTCATATCCGTTAATATCACCAAGCAGCTGTATGGTATCCCCCAAGTAGAAGTCCCAATCATTACTTCCAACATGCATATCGCCAGTAAAAGGTTCGAGGATTTGGCCTTTTTTGCCAACAATTCCTGGGTGGTCAATGCAAAACTCGATCACCTCTCCTTTGGCTCTTTTAATATTGACAATAAAACCAAATTCGATCCCCTCTTCGGCAACAACCTTGGTCGTGAACTGTGCTATTTTTGGTAGGTTTTTAGATTTGGAATCCCAGCCTTGATAGATTCCATAAGAAGTCATTTCGACGATTGGCGTGCGTTTCGCCATGATTGCCACCGTTTCCTCATACTATTGATCGTTTCTTGCGTCACACCGTGAATGTTGCCGTAATCATTGGTGCATTCAAGCACTTCAAACTCAGCACCATAGCGTTTAGCCATATTGAAATACGGCACGATTTCCCAGCGCTGGACAAAAGTGTTGGATACAACGACATCACACTTTTCTTTCAGGCACTGCTCTGTCATCGCTTGACACCATTGATGGGCATCGGCAATTTTATCTGGCTGATAAAGATATTCTCCAGACGGTTCAACAAAGAACATGTCAGCTTCTAGATGTTGGGCGTTGAATGTCTGAGCCAAAGTGCTTTTCCCTGAGCCTGGCAGTCCGCGAATCAGCGTCAGTTTAACGGTCATATTTCACTTTGTTTGTGTTCGTTGCTATGAATCATATTATAAATTGGCTCGATATAGCTATCGACATCTCTGTGTGATTGGGTTAAGTTTGGAAGTATAGACGTCCACAATCAAGCTTAGGGAGAAAGCTGTGCCTATTAAGATCCCCGATCAACTACCTGCTTCTGACGTGTTACGCACTG
This sequence comes from Vibrio sp. TRT 1302, assembly GCF_050113875.1. NCBI lineage: Bacteria > Pseudomonadati > Pseudomonadota > Gammaproteobacteria > Vibrionales > Vibrionaceae > Vibrio > Vibrio sp. TRT 1302. The sequence goes on from NZ_JBNJOF010000001.1 coordinate 212,538, forward strand.
AGAACATCTTTGTCATGCCAGAATCACGCGCGTCGACTCAGGAAATTCGACCGCTCAAGGTTCTGATCCTCAATCTTATGCCTAAGAAGATTGAGACTGAAACGCAATTCTTGCGCTTGCTATCAAACAGCCCACTGCAAGTGGACATCGAGCTTTTACGCATTGATGATAGACCGAGTAAGAACACGCCAACAGAACATCTAGACAACTTCTACCGCCAATTTGAAATGGTCAAAAATCGCAACTTTGATGGACTGATCATTACTGGTGCACCATTGGGTTTAGTTCAATTTGAGGATGTGATTTATTGGGAGCATCTGCAATCGATAATGAACTGGGCAAGAGACCATGTAACGTCAACACTCTACGTCTGTTGGGCTGCACAGGCAGGTCTAAAACTTCTCTACGATCTTCCAAAACGAACACGTAAAGAGAAGCTTTCTGGTGTGTACCATCACAAAATCCACCAGCCTTACCATCCAGTGTTACGTGGCTTTGATGATACCTTCTTGGCTCCACACTCTCGCTACGCCGACTTTTCGCCAGAGTATCTCGAAGAACACACCGATTTAGACATTTTGGCGACTTCCGATGTTGCTGGCGTCTATCTCGCAGCGACTAAAGATAAGCGTAACGTGTTTGTTACTGGCCACCCAGAGTATGATTCGCACACCTTGCATCAAGAGTATATTCGCGATTTAGGCGAAGGTATGGAACCCGCGATTCCGGTTAACTACTACCCCAACAATAATCCCGACAACAAGCCTTGTGCGAGTTGGCGCAGTCATGGGCATCTGTTGTTCTCAAACTGGCTCAATTATTGTGTCTACCAACAAACGCCATACGATCTCGAACACTTTAGTGAAGCGAATTTCACAAAAGACGATTAATGGCGCACAAATTAAATGGGGAATGACCTATTCAGTCATTCCCCATTTACATTATTTTGTTCATTTCCCATCTCCTACATTCCATCGTTAGCCATGGTCCGTTGCAAGTTAGGCATTTGTCGTTTTAGCTAAATCATCGACTTCGACACAACTTCAGCCACGATGCGTATTCTCATCTTATCTACATTGATGCTATTCGGATGCATCCAATCACAGACAAATCATACACAGATCACTAAGCAGCGTGCCGACGCGAGAATCACCCTTGGGTTAGGCTATCTCGAACAAGGCAACTACGTCAAAGCGAGACAAAACCTCAACAAAGCGATCGAGTACCAACCCAAGTACTACCGAGCTCAACTCGCATTTGCCCGTTATCTCGCTAAAGTGGGCGAATACGAAAACGCTAATCAACTTTATCAACAAGCCGCTCGCGAGCACCCAAATAACGGCGACGTGCTCAACAACTATGGGACATATCTCTGTGAGCAAGGTCATTATCAACAAGCAGAGGCGCGATTTCTGCAAGCAATTCGCTCTCCTGATTATTACAACATTGGCGATAGTTATGAGAACGCGGCGTTTTGCGCTCTTCAAGCAAAGCAGATAAACAAAGCTCGGCTGTATCTACAGAAAGCGCTCTTACATCAACCCGACAAACCTCGCGCTTTACTCTATTTGGCAGAGATAGAAATAGTCAGTTTTGCATTCGTTGAGGCTCAGAGTCGGCTAAATCAATATAAGAAGTGGTATGGGGCGAATGAACTATGGCTACAGGTTACCAATAAACTAAATCAACAACGGGCACTTTATGCTCAAGAGTAAACAGAGATTAATTGGCGAATTTTGCGCTAACGTTTACGACGTGAATGGTGCGTTTGTCTACGCCGTCTGACATCTGAAGCTCGATGAATCTTGAGATACTCTTTGTAAAGGATATAGATAAAACCGCCAAGCCCGAGTATAAATAGTACGGCGAACAGTATCAGGAAGCTGTCACATATCCATACGGGTTCACAAGGCATATAAATCTCAAACTCCATATGCCCTCCTAGACCTCGGCTTATTTATTCAACGTCAACCAACGCTTACGCTGTTCTTGAGTTTGGAATGTCCAGGCGATAAAGCGACTGTTTTTCTGTCCCTGACTCATTTCAACAATATGGATCTCGGTCGCGGCGGCTTTTTCAAGATTCTTTCGCATCCAACGAACGTTCTCTTTTTTAGAGATTAGCGTAGAAAACCACAGCACTTGGTGCGCGAACTCACGACTTTCAAAAGCCATGTTTTTGATAAAGGCAGCCTCTCCTCCTGAACACCACAGTTCGGCCTGCTGGCCACCGAAGTTGAGAACCGGTTGCCCTTTTTCCGTCGTTCGGGTTGAACCTTGACCACGCTTAGCCTTGTTAGCTGACAAGTTACTGATCTTTCTCGCACTGCCTTGCTGCGCTTCTTGGAGAGATTTGTGAAACGGAGGATTGCACGTTGTGAGGTGATAAAACTCGCCCGGCTTGATGATTCCTTTAAACAGATAACGACTGTTCTGTTGTAAGCGGCATTCGATCTTATCTTTAAGCACCGTATTATTGGCGGCAATCTGATTCGAGTTATTGACCGATACTGGGTCAATGTCCGACCCCGTATAATGCCAACCGTATTGGGTGACACCCACAATTGGATAAATACAGTTTGCACCGACACCGATGTCTAGAGCATTAACGCGATCCGGAACAGATTGCCCGCAATCGTCAGCCAGTAAATCGGCTAATCGATGAACATAGTCAGCGCGACCAGGAATTGGCGGACAAAGGTAACCGTGCGGAATATCCCATTGATTCACAGAATAATGGTGCGCGAGCAACGCCTTATTAAGCAGTTTAACCGCGACGGGGTCGGAGAAGTTAATACTTGCCTCCCCTTTCGGGTTTTTCACTACGTGTGCGCTTAATTGAGGTAGTGCATCGGTCAACGCTTTAAAATCGTAACGTCCATTATGCAGATTTCGTTTGTGCAGACCCGCTTTCGCTGGGCGCTTAATCACTTTAGTCTCTGACAATGCAGGTTTGGTTTGGCCCATATCACTACTGGACTTAGTATTGTTATTTCGACGAGTCATCACGATTAATTGCGGTTCACTGTTTCTAGGTAAATCATAAACAAACGAGCATCAAGCTCCAACTGATGGTATTCCGGTTCCATGTGGCAACAAAGTTGATAGAACGCCTTGTTGTGCTCTTTTTCTTTAAAATGCGCTAACTCATGGACGATCAGCATACGCAAAAGCGGCTCCGGCGCATTCTTAAACACGCTGGCAATTCTAATCTCGTTTTTAGATTTGATCTTGCCGCCGTGAATCTTGTTGGCATAAGTGTGTAGCCCGAGCGCGTTGTTTATCAGATGAATCTTGTTATCGTAGACCACTTTACTCAACGGAGCTGTCTTCTTCATATAGCGGTTTTTGATCGCTAAAGCATACTCAAACAATGCTTTTTCACTTTTGATTGTATGATTATCGGGGTAGCGTTTCTCAAACCAAGCGACTAAACGCCCAGACTCCACCATTTGGCTAACGGGAGTCACGATATGTTCAGGATAACCTTGGATGTAGCGTAATGAAGGATTCATATTTAACACAAAGCGAAGTCTGGTCTACAAAAGGGGCATAAGTCTACCCTATTCACACTTGCCATTCACGGTCTTTTCATTAAACTCTGCGCTGAATATCTGCCTAGGAACACAAGATGAAACGACTCGTACTGTATGTAAAAGACAAATGCCCTCACTGCAAAGACGCTCAGCGTTATCTCGATTCGAAAGGCTATCAGTACCGTTTAACCAATGCCAAGATGCAGCGAGGTCGTAAAGAGCTTGATGCAATAGGCGCTCGCTCACTGCCAGTTTTGAAGATTGGTGACCGCTATATGATTGGTTGGAACGCGAGCAATTTTGAAAAGATGTATAACTCTAAGGGTTAAATAAAACGTTTTTGCGCGAAGTGCGGATTCGCCACCAAGACGTCCATTAATGAAATTTCGTCGAGTACGACCAAGTGCTCGACACCGTCTACGTCTAGTTTAATCACTTCTTGCTTGTCCTGATTGCGAGCAGTATCACGAGCAATACCTTCCACGCTTTGACCTGTTGTGAGCGTCAAACGAACAGGATAACGGTACAAACACACTATCTCGATATAGTCATAATCGTTGCAGCTAATCATTTTATTCTCCGCTCTAATTCATTGATAGACAGGTTTGGCTGACACCAATTGCCCCTACTCAAACCAACAAGAAACACTCTACCCATGCGAATGATACAACTCAAGTCGTTGTCTCTCCAAGATTGACAGCACTGAGTTGGAAATAGACGTTAATGCCTGCGAGACGTTACCCAACTGAAACATAGGCAGCAAAAAAACGGCACATACTCTTGGTGTTTTGATTAGATGGCTCAAAAATATGATTCGAATAGGCTTGTTGTTTATTTTCGTCCCCATTTTCGTTTTCGGTTGCAATGGCAGCAGTGAGTCAGTCTCCCCTGCGCCTCCTAAAACGCCTCCGCCGCCTCCACCCATAGAAATAAGTAAATTTGGTGCTTGGTACGGCAACTCCAGTACTGGCTATATGGGTGTCAAAGCATTTTGTCGTATCTGCACTCACCAAAATTTTGACTACCAGTGGGAAACGGATAGCAACAACGACGGTACGTTTGGTCATTCAGATTCGGTATCATTTGGGCCGATTAAAACAATCGATGTGGCTACCTTTGGCAAAAGAGTTAAGTTAACCGTCACCAATGACGAAGTCAGTTCTCCGCTAATTAAATACTACGCTCCCCCTGAAGACCTCATTGAAACTATCTACAGCAACGCGAAAGCTTTCGCTGCACTCAAGCGAAATGGGACGGTCGTCACTTGGGGATCCCCTTATTATGGCGGGAGTTTAAACCGTGAGCTTTCGGATATAAGACGCATCTATTCCACTGGAGGCGCTTTTGCTGCACTCAATAGCAAAGGACAAGTCTTTACATGGGGCGACAACACACTCGGCGCCAATAGTAGTCAGGTCAACTTTAACTCTAGTGGTGTCAAAACCATTTATTCCAATCATTATGCCTTTGCCGCTCTGCAAAATGACGGTAGCGTCGTTACTTGGGGAAGTGCCAATAACGGTGGGAACAGTTCTAATGTCGATCTTTCAAGTGACATTGAATCGATATACTCCAATGACGCAACCTTCGTCGCAATCAAAACGGATGGAAGCGTTGTCGCATGGGGCAATAACTTTACTGGCGCAAATCTAAATGGTGTTCACTTCAACAGCTCGGTAAAAAAGGTCTTCGCGACGGATGCTTCGTTTGCTGCCTTACTGGACGACGGCTCTGTCGTCGCATGGGGGCATCCCGACTCTGGCGGGCGCCAACCGACTCAAATTAACGACATTGTTGTTGATATATTTTCAAATGACGGTGCATTTGTCGCACTAAAAAACGACGGTTCTATTACTGCGTGGGGTCACCCCTCGTCTGGTGGTGTCGTGAACCAAATCAGTGACGTAGAAACCATCGTTGCAACAAAGAAAGCATTTGCTGCGCTAAGGAAAGATGGTTCAGTGATCACTTGGGGGGACGCGGCTCACGGTGGAAACTCAACCGGTGTCGACTTTTCCGGCGGAGTAAAATCGATATCAGCCACCAAACAAGCATTCTCAGCGGTTAAACTCGATGGTACGGTCGTATCGTGGGGACCAGCTAGCGCAGGAGGAGATTCCTCAACCATCGATTTCTCGCCAGGGGTGGAAAAACTCTTCACCAACGATAATGCGTTCTTCGCCTTAATGAAGGATCAGACGGTCATAACGTGGGGGCATTCACTTTTTGGCGCTAACTCATCCAATGTGGATCTTAACAATATACATTCAGTCTATGCTACCAACACCGCATTCGCTGTACTCAAAACAAACGGCACAGTCGTCTGTTTTGGCGACAGTGATGGAGGTGGTGATCTAACTCAAGCCGCCCATCAACTTGAACTCAAAGGCATAGAGGTGGAATCTTCGACACCATAAATGGTGTGGGTTTCGAATTAGAACAGAAACAATCGAGCTACCTGTTACTTAACCTAGGTAGCTCGTAGTGGGCGGTAGCCCTATGGATCGAGTTAGCTCTGATAAACCAAGATGTTAGTTCATCTCGCCTGATGAAACATTCGCTCTGTAGCAATGGGCCGTTTCATCAAACACAAACTCGACCTCATTGACAATACTGTCCAGTTTGTCGTTTTGGTAATGTGACACATAAAGAAGCTGGCTTAAGTTCTCCTTGGCAATAAGCTCTAGGGTATTTTTTACAAGCCGCCTTCCGAGATAATCCAACCCTTGGTATGGCTCATCCAATATCAGCAGAGCGGGCTGTTTAACAATCGCACGAGCAATTAACAGCAATCTCTGCTGACCATATTCCAGTTCTCTAAACGAGGTGTTGGCATACTGGCTCATATGGAGAATTTCCAGCCACTCTTTGGCAACCTGAATCTCTTTCTTAGAGGGTTGCTGGTAAAGGCCAATCGAGTCGTAAAAGCCCGAAAGAATGACTTCGAGTGCCTTACAGCTGACACGGTATTGAAGATGCAGAGCAGACGACACCATACCGATGTGCTTTTTTATTTCCCAAATAGATTCACCTGAGCCGCGCTTTTTGCCAAAAATCTGGATGTCATTGGAATAACATTGCGGATGATCGCCAAAAATGAGCCCAAGCAGTGTACTTTTTCCACAGCCATTTGGCCCTTTGATTTGCCAGTGTTGTCCATTATCAATTCGCCAGTTCAAGCCAGTAAAGATTGTTTTATCCGTGTACGCGACTTGACCTTGTGTGATTTCAAATACCGGATTATCGAAATGGTGGCTATGTTGGTAGCGGTGAATTAATGCCAGCATCTGTTCGCTCTGCTCTTGAGACTGTGCCTTGATCTGACGAATGACAGGATGTGATTCCCATTCACTCTTTGGCATAACACTTTCAAGTTTGCCGTGATTGAACATCGCAATCTGCTCCACCCATTCCGGTATATCCTCTTCACGATTGAAGGTGACGATCATTTGGATAGATTTTGATAGCTCATACAGATAGTCGGCTAGCGATGCTCTGTGGGCGACATCGAGGCCAGTAAAGGGATTATCGAGCACAATCAGTTGTGGCTGCGTTGCCAATGCACGGGCAAGCATTACGCGACGAGTTTCTCCCGTAGACAGCACGCGGAAACCGCTTTGTTCTAAGTGGCAAAGATCCAGTTTTTCAAGCAGGTTTTTAGTCACTGACTCAGAATGACACTGGCGATAAATCAATGTGTAAACCGATGTACCTGTATCAATTCTATCTAAAAAATCTGTCTCATCATTGGCGATTTCCTCTTCCAATAATCGTTGCTGTTCAACCAACGAAACTTGAGCAATGCCTCCTTTGCTTGCGGAAAGCATCGACTCCGCCACCGTATATTCGCCCGTGAGTAGACATCCTAATGCGGACCCAATATCGCCTTCGGTACTGAATACGCCCCATGATTGTCCATGGTTAATCGTCCACTCGTCGATTTCGAGTCGATTCGTACCTGTTTCTAAAGCGAGCTGGTTGATAATTATTTGCATAGAATGGTTTCCCTACCCTTCAAAACATAGATTGATAGCCTCAAATTACTTCAAACCTAGGCTTAGTGCGATAGGGAAATAGCAAAGTGTGATATTCACAACGAGATTAGAGCATTAGGTGTATTGCTTAACAAAATCAATAAACGTTCTGTCCGCCATAGATAAGTATCCATCCTTTCGCCAAGCCAGTAATAGATCGATTTTGACTCTTGGTTCAAACGGTACTCCAACCACCTCTTTCTCATTTTGGGTCACTAATTCAAGTAGTGCCGTAATCGCAAACTCGTGTTTTACAATGCTAAGAATCATTGGCAACAGATTGGTTTCAAAAGAGAAGCGCATCTCTTTGCTGCACTGCAATGCCTTTTCTTCGAGAAAGTTACGGTGAAAATAACCCGGTTTAAACATCACCAGTTCATGGTCAAAAAAATCCTCGAAGGCGACCGATTTCTGTTTTGCGAATGCATGCTCTTTGGCAACAACGGCCAACATTTCCACTTGCAAAAGATGGTCGGTTTCTAGGTCTTCAGGCACATTCTCATCATCAATCACACCAATATCGAGTTCGCCGTTAAGTAGCATCTTGCGAATATCTCGAGTGCCCGCATCGACCAACGTTAATTTCAGATTGGGATAACGGCTGTTAAATGCCATCAGCACCTGCGGAAAAAAATAGGATCCCATCATGCTTGGTGCGCCAAGCCTAACTTCACCTTTTTCAAGCCCTTTGAGCTCATCAATCGCAAGTTGCGCATCTTCCAATTGCTGCAAGACACGTTTAGCGTGCTCATACAGAACCTCACCTTCATCGGTGAGCGATATTTGCCGATCTTCACGTCGAAAAAGTTCAACTCCCAGACTTTGTTCCAGCTTTTTTATCGAAATGCTCAAAGCCGGCTGTGCGATATGTAATGCTTTGGCTGCTCTAGTGAAATGCCCATGTTGCGCGACAGCAACAAAGTGCTTGAGATGCTTCGAATCCATGCTTATCTCTATATGATTTTTATATCACGACTATAATTTTAATATATTTTATTTATCACATTTTGACTGATATTTTGCTCACATATCTCCTTATTCGAAACGCCACTATGATTGAGCTTAAAACCAAGCAGTACCGGAACGTCACTTTTAGTTTAGCCTTAGGCTCATTTCTGGTTTTCTGTAACCTGTATCTGTTCCAGCCGATGCTTCCGTTTATGGCGACTCATTTCTCCGTTTCAGAAACCCAAATTAACTGGGTGTTTGCCGCCAGTACGCTTGCCTTGTCAGTTTGTCTGGTTCCTTGGGCAGTCGCGTCCGAATCATACGGACGGCGCAAGATAATGCTCATAGGTCTGCTGGCTATGCCGGTGATTGGCCTGTCGATGTTGGTCAGTGATTCACTTCTTGTGCTCGTTATACTGCGTGCGCTCATGGGAATGGCACTGGCTGCATTCGCCTCCGTGGCGGTTGCCTATATGGTTGAAGAGTTATCTGAACAGGCCTTCGCCCAAGCGATCGGCGGATACATTGCTGCCAATTCCCTGGGCGGCATTGTCGGAAGAATCATTGGTGGTACTCTGACCGATGCACTTGGCTGGCAGCAAGCCGTCATCGTCGTCGCACTAGTGTCACTCATCGGTGCGTCAGTGGTGTTCTTTACCCTACCAAAGCAGGTGAACTTCACGCCTCAACGTGGCATGTTGCGCTACCATAATCGTGCTCTAGTGAAACACCTTAAAAACAAAACGATTTGGATTGCGATGGTACTTGGTGGGGTCAATTTTGCCCTGTTCGTCAATCTATACTCAGTGATGGGATTTCGCTTGGTCGCGGCTCCGCACAATCTGCCCATCGGTCTTGCTTCGTTAATCTTCCTTTGCTATCTGTCAGGTACTTTGAGTTCAAGATTAACTTCGGTTTGGCGTAAGCGTCACCAAAGCGTGTCGGGAATGGTCACGGGGACCACTCTTAGCCTTATTGGTATGCTGGTCGCTTATGTAGATTCACTCACCTTTATGATTTTAGGTCTACTCCTGATCAGTTTTGGCGCGTTCTTCACTCATACACTCGCGTACGCTTGGGTCAGTCAAAAGGCGACACACGCCAAAGCAACGGCGACTGCGCTCTATCTCGTTCACTACTACATTGGCGGTAGTATTGGTGGTTTCTTCCTTATCTACTGCTGGCAACAAGGGGGCTGGACGTATGTCATGGCGGGAGGCTCAATGCTTTATGCTTTGGTGTTTATCCTTTGCCATAAGCTATCGAGATCCGAGGCTAATGGTCCAATAGACAAGCCAGCATCAGTAGAATCTGCTATTCTTGCGCCAAATTCTAATTTGGAAGCAAAATGACTAACCAAAGCTCAACACAGATGAACAAACAGCAAGTGGCAAGCGCCGTAGAACAATGGCTAAACGATGTGGTGATCGGCCTTAACCTTTGTCCATTTGCCGCGAAGCCACAACGCAACAAACAGATTAAAATTTTCGTCAGTGAAGCGGAAACAGAAGAAGCGCTGCTGGAAGATATTCTGACTCAGTTGCTTGAACTGGACTCTACTAAGCCGGAGCAACTTGAAACCACACTGGTTGCAGTACCCAATATGCTCAGTGACTTCTATGACTACAACCTGTTTATCGACTGGGTCGAAGCACTTATACGCCAGCAAGATTGGGAAGGTATTTTCCAATTAGCCACGTTCCACCCAGACTACTGTTTTGGTGGCGCAGAGCCTGAAGACGATGAGAACCTTACCAACCGTTCTCCGGTGCCCGTATTCCACCTGATCCGCGAAGAGAGCATGGAAAAAGTCCTTAAACATTACCCAAATCCTGAGGCGATTCCAGATACCAACATTGCTCGCGTAGAGTCCTTAACGGCTGAAGAACGTCGAAAACTCTTCCCATACCTATTCCGCTAATCAGTTGAAGCGACAAACGACGAGCTAACCCTTTCGGGCTCTTGATCCCGTACTGTTCAATTGTTTGTCGCTCGACTGATTTATTTTATAGCGCCGATAGCAGGATTTAGCCCGCTTTGGTAGTATTGCTCCACCACAATGACATCCGGATTAATGGATATGCACCTTTCACAACTGACCACTGATATTTTTAATCACCTTTACCGTGATATTTCTGAGTTCCGTAGCACCTTCGATTTACCTGTCGCTTCTCCTGAAAGCCTAGATGACAAGGCTGACACTCTACACACGTCTCTCGCAATCGAAGAGTTAACTGAGTTAGCAGAAGCTGACAATAAAACAGAACAAGCGGACGCGATCATCGACAGTGTTTACGTTTTGATGGGTCGCTTGGTGCATCTAGGCCACGACAAAATTGAAGACAACCTAGCCATCAACTACCTTATCGACCTGCTACTTAATGTTGCGGTCAACCGTGGCATTGACTTCGTTCCATGTTGGGATGAAGTACACTCAAGCAATATGAGCAAAGTATGTCGTAACGAGCAAGAGTACGCGGATACTGAAGCTCACTATGCAGAGCAAGGTATCAAGCTGATGGCAGTGCAAAAAGGCGATTACATTATCGCTAAATGTGCTGAAGATTTCGTTGCTGAAGGTAAGACGATCCGTCAAGGCAAAGTACTTAAGTCGGTTTACTACCGTCCTGCGGATCTTGTGCCACTGACTAAATAAGTCGACGTTAGATAAAAAGACGCCACCTTCGGTTTCCCTTGGGTGGCGTAAGCTGCCATAGTCAAAAACTGACTTCATCAACATTGGGTTTGTTACCACTCTCGTAGAACTCCCCTCAAGTTAAATCCGCCTAACAAGAACGAGAATGTATCGCTATAACTGTTGCCAATAGCGTGCCAATCTTGAAGAAAATTTAACTCATTGATTTTTAATGGATTTAGAAAATGGCAGCAACACAAATCATTGACCCGCGATCTAAACCAGTGCAAGACGCACCAAACTAACCCTTTAGGGGTAAACATTTACTCAAACAGCAGGATGGGCTCTCCATCCAACATGACGTGCTTAACTTGAGTTTTAAACACTCGTGACAGTTCGCTTGCGCTTAGTACTTGCACCACGTCGCCGAAACTTTGCAGTACTCCTTTATCGAGCAGTAAGGCTTTGTCTGCATGCTTGAGGGTCCGGTTGAGATCATGATTGGACATAATCACGCTAATGCCCATCTCAGCCACGCGGCGAATAAGTTTATACAGTAGGCTTTCCTGACCGATATCGAGCGGAGCTGCGGGCTCATCTAGGATGAGTAAACGAGCGTGAGGGTTTAAAGTTGGCCATATTTGCAAACAGATCGCGCACAGTCGAACCCTTTGCCACTCCCCTCCCGAAAGATGATGAATCGAACGGTGAAGTTTGTCGTCAATCTCTAAAAGTTGAGCCAATTCCTGAATAACGCTTTCAATCTCACTGGTTGCAGAGTTAATAAACGCTGGCAATGACAGTGACAAATAGTGAACAACATCGAGGTTGAACGCTGGACGGTCACTTTGTGTAAGATACGCACGACATTCAGCCAACGTAGAGATCGAGCTTTGTGCAACATCGAGATCAAAGATGGTTGCTTGGCCTTCAAAATTGAGTAATCCTGCGACCGCAGACAGCAAGGTACTCTTACCACTTCCATTCGGACCAATAATATGAAGGATCTCACCGCGCTCGACAGCGAAGGATAGTGGCAACAATCTAGCGCCGACGGATAGGCTATTAACGTGAATCATGATTACTTACCAACATCCAAATAAAGATTGGTGCACCGATTGATGTGGTGACGACCCCTAACGGCAACTCCGCCGAATCAAGCGCAGTTCTGGCGATCAAGTCTGCAAAGACCACAAGTGTGGCACCCGCTAGAGCAGAAATCGGCAGTAAGTATCGATTTTCACTGCCAAAAGCGAGTCGCAGAAGATGTGGGACGACGAGACCGACAAAACCGATGACTCCCCCTAATGCCACCGCACCACCAACAAGAATCGACACGGCAAGGATCAACTTCCAACGTGCATTATCAACATCGACACCTAGCTGCTTCGCATGCTGTTCACCCATCATCAATTTATCTAGCAAACGTCCTTTGCAACATAGCCAGACCAACACAGGCACTAACAACAAGGTCAACATGTGATGATACCAACTTGCCGCACCTATGCTGCCCATCAACCAATACATCAACTGACGCATGCTTAGATCATCACTGAAGTAAAACGCCCAAGTGACAATCGCACCAGATAGAATGCCAAGGGCGACCCCCACCAGCAATAACCGAGTGGTCGTCAAACGCAGAGACTTAGCAACAAACACCAATAAAAGAGTAAAGGCAAGCGCTCCTACCACCGCTGCCAGCATAAAGCCAATCGGCGTTGCCAAGAGCGGGAAAAAGAACAGTACCAGCACCATCATGACGCTAGCACCACCCGAGATACCTAGTACCCCAGGTTCTGCAAGCACATTGCCCAGTAATACCTGTAGCACGGCCCCAGAAACGGCTAACGCAGCTCCTACAGCGACGGCCGCCAATAAGCGTGGCAAACGTAGCTGCATAATTAACTGTTCTTGCAATGATGAAAGTGTCGCGAAAGGCGAAATGAATACCTCACCGACCATGAGATAAACGGCACTGATAACAAGTAGAGTGATCAAGAAAAGTACACCGAAGTACGTCCATCTACGTTGTCTACGGTTAAGTAGCTGAGAGAATTCCATGTTGTCGTTATCTATTTGGCAAAGCCGTAAATAATAATGGCCTAACGATACCGTTAAGCCATTAAAATAGAAAGCGTACTAACCTAGTTAGTCACAAAATGTGGTCTTAATCGTAAACGACCTGACCCTCTTCATAGCGAGTTTTCACTGGGCATACCATTAGCGCAGCGCGTTGACCGACGGCGACATGACGGTTAGGGAAAACGATCGCTTCACCCTCATTTTTTGCCATCAATGGTTTATCGCCATCATGACCGAACACTTCACCATGTTTAAATGCAGTAAAGTTTTCGACTTTGTCATCGAATAAGAAATCGAAATCATCGTGAAGACGAACAATCGTACGACTCACACGGTACATCGTCGGTTTGCGTGGCAGATGCTCCGCCTGACTGTCTGACACTAGATCACGTAATGCCAGATCAAATGCGACCAGCTTATCGAGTTCGTTCTCGCCGATCTTAGCCACGCGACCAAGTTCAACGGTCAGCGCTTGAGCACCAAAGTTTTCTGCGCTAAACCAACTAAAGGTACTAGAAGGTGCGTTAGAGAACATTACCGCTTCAAGATGAGCACTAGACACAAATTCCATCAAAGCCTGACTACGGACAGGATGACGAACCTTAGGGCTAACGACAAACGAGTAATGTTTCGATAGACGAATCGCACAATGTAAATCGAGATGCCAGCGCTGCTCTTGCTCTGTCCCAAGATAAAAATCACTCACAACCTTTTTCAAGTTCTTCGCAATCTCAAGCTCTTTAGACGGTTGATACTCTTTCTCATCAAACAGACGGTTGAGATTCATTTCAATGAATCGCGTATGCGCGTTAGTCGCTTCTGGATGAGCATTAATGAAAAGCAGCCTGTTGGTCACTGTTTGGAAACCAGACTGAATATCAGTGATGATCTTATCCGTGATCTCCATCGGCGCGGTCTCATCGCCGTGAATACCACAGGAAATAATGATGTGCTTACTATCTTCAGACAGCTTCGCTGGAATGACCTCCAACACACCACGTTGATGAATTTTAAAGACAGTTCCACCAGCAACCGTGACTTCGTTGGCTGGCATTTCTTGTTCTAAATCTAGACTGTCTAAAAGAAATGATTGGCGAAAGAGGTTTTTCGTCATGCGCTACTCCTTTATTGCACAGCGGGTATGTTAATGAATTGTTCGGATAAATTTTGTAGGTGCGATCCCACTTATTGACACCAATCATGTGCCTCATTGCAATTTATCCGATTGCCACTAACAGACGTGGCAAATAGGTCTTCCACTGTACAAATTGACCAAGCATTGGCTTGGCCAACCGATAATATCATGATTTTGATATGATTATTTTTGATCTAACAAGGATTCAAACTCATCAATCTTAGTTTTCACTCGATCAATGCTCTGTTGCCAAAAATCTGCTTGTGATAAGTCCATTCCGAGATGTTTCTCAACGACTTCTTCCGCCATCATTGAGCCCGTATCGCGTAGTAGACTCACGTAATCGCTATAAAACTGATCGCCTTTGCGCTCACGCTGGGCATAAACACCAATGCTGAACAAATAGCCAAATAAATATGGGTAGTTGTAGAAACTCACTTCCGAGATAGAAAAGTGAAGTTTACTTGCCCAAAAGTAAGGATCTGGCTCTGACATAGAATCGCCGTACCACTCTTGCCAAGTTTCGCTCATCAGATCACACAGTTGAGTCGGACTCAGTTCACCTTGGCTACGTTGACTGTAGAAGGCTTTTTCAAACTCAAAACGCACAGGGATATTGATCATTAGTGCGTAGCAGGATGTCAGCTCTTCCCACAACATTTCGAGTTTTTCTTCACGGCTACTCACTTGAGCGAGCAAATAGTCTCGAACGATGTTTTCAGCGAAAATTGAAGCCGTCTCTGCGAGAGTCATTGGGTAGCGAGTTTGACATAAAGGCATATCACGCATCACCCAGTTGTGGAACGCATGCCCCAACTCGTGAGCTAAGGTGAGCAAATCCGAGCGACTTCCTCCCCAAGTCATGAATACCAGAGGCGAACGTGTGGCGGCAAACTTGGTGCAGTAAGCGCCTAAACGACGATTTTCAGTCGGTTGCGCATCAATCCAACCATTTTCAACCATCACATCGACAAATTCCGCCATTTCACCATCCACTTGAGCAAACGCGGTACGGATAATCTCAATCGCTTCATCAAACGCATACACTTTAGGCTCTGCGTTAGTAATACTAGGCATTCCCGCAAGATGATTCCACGGACGCATCTCTTGTAAGCCATGAACTCGTGCCATTAATAGACCAGCTTTTTGACCTATGCTTCGATTGGCTTTAGCCGTCATCATCATAGTGTCTAGAGTCGAACTCTCTATGCGGCTTTCATGTAAACTGGCATCTAGAAAATGGACATCCGTTAACTTAGAACGTTTTTGATATTCCGTTAAACGCCAACCAGCCAAGGCATTAAGGATCGCAGCAAATGATTCTTGGTTAGCTTTCATCGCGGCCTGTATACCACGCCACGCGGGCTCTTGGCTCGCAAAGTCCGTCCCATACAGCAAACTCGCGGCATGAGAAAAACCAACTTTACTACCTTGCCCATCCTCTAACGTCACCTGTAGAGATCCTGTGATGTTGTCATACAGGCGCCCCCAAGCATCACGACCATCCACTTGCATTGCTGTCAGAAGCTGCTCTTCAGCTACCGATAGCTTAGTCGCCGCTTGTTTACGCGCACACTCTATCTGGAAAGCTTGTCCATAAACATCACCACTTGGGTGAGTGAGCACGTCAGTAATAAAGCTCTCTGGCGCTACGGTTAAGGTATTTTCGTACGGCGCAAAAGCTTGCGACAACTCAGAGTTGAGCTTGGCTACACGGCCTATGAGGCTTTTGGCATCATCATTTGATGCATCAATAGAGGCGTGGCAGTGAGCAAAAGTATTGATTGTCGCCAACAGTTTTCCAGCAGCTTCGCTGGTTTGAATCGCATTCTGTGTCACTGACGGTGACTCACGATTATCAACATGGATACCGAGCGCCTGGATACACTGCCTGATCAAATCGATGTCTTGCTCGATTTTCGTGTCGTTCAAATCCTGATAAGCGATGGACAAGTCCCAGCTTGGTGCGGTCATGATACTTCCTTAGCTATCCGTTTAGCGGTTTACCTATCATACAAACCCGAGGATAGCTCTGTTCAGCCTTGGTGATTTGTATATGAGTTAAAGAATGGTGGGCGATATTCAAGCTCGAATAAAGGGCTGGATTGCTCCAGTCTAACTTGAGTACCTTAGCTAAAATCATTCTGATCGTGCCACCATGACAAACGATGAGAGTGTCTTTTTCGACAGTTTGCATAAATTTATCCCACGCTGTCGAGATCCGTTGGTAAAAAATGTCTAAGGACTCCGCATTAGGCAAGGAGTTGTTCGCGGGATCTTGCCAAAACGTCTCAAAAACTGGCCATGATTCTGGTGTCGTTGCAAAAGGAACTCCATCCAAATCACCAAATGATATTTCGCGCCATTCAGGGGCGACGACATAATCGAGATGTTTGGCGTTGTCGTATATCAACTCGGCTAACTCTTTACATCGTTTTAAAGGTGAAGTGATCAGAGTATCGAAACCAAGCCCCTCACTCATAAGGCTTTGATATATGGCCTGCTGATGTTCTGTTGCAACCGACACATCGGTGTGACCATACAGAGCCGGATCACCAAGTGTTTTGCCATGTCTAAGCAGGTATACATTGATGCATTTGAGTTGACTCACACTAGGCTCCATCCACTTGTTTGAGTATCAATGGCAATCCCGCCGCGATAAGTGTTACGCGATGAGCGACCTCAGCCAAAGCCTGATTCATCCAGCCTGCGTGATCGACAAATAGACGCGAGACTTCGCCCAATGGCACAACGCCGAGACCGACTTCATTTGAAACCAAAATCACGTCTGCCTTACAGGAGATAATCGCTTGTTGTAACTCTGAGACGTGCCGCTTTATCTGCTCATCACTCAAGGTTTGACCATGATTGTAAATGATGTTGTTCAACCACAACGTTAGACAATCTATCAACACGACATCCCCGAACTCAAAACGAGCGAGTAGTGACGCAAGCTCAATCGGGCACTCATGCTCAACCCAGTCATTTCCTCGCGATTGCTGATGATGTGCAATACGCTTTACCATTTCCTCATCAAAGGCTATCGCAGTTGCGACGTAGTGCTTCACTTTTTTGCTTGCTATGGCAGTAACTTGCGACTCTGCATAACGCGACTTACCCGAACGGGCGCCTCCGAGTACTAAATGGACAGTCATAAGTTGATTCCCTGTACGGCTATCAAGGAGAGATAGATCAGCATTTCACTCAGTTGTTGCGCTGCGCCTAAGCAATCACCAGTAAATCCACCAATTCTTGCCATCAACCAGCGCTTAAACAACACTCGAAACAGGACAAGGACAGCGATCAAAATGAGTGTTTGCCCCACCCCAAGTAACCAGCACGGTAACACGCCCGTGAGTAACAATATCACTAACTCTCGACGAGATTGTCGTTCGGCTAAGGGCTTACTTTTACTCGTATCCGTGTCTGTGACATACGGCATATCATAGATCAGTGAAGCGGCAACAGCCCGGCTTAAACCATAGCTAACGACAATGATTAATAAGATTTGTTGTGACTGAATCAACTCTGATAGCAGAACATATTTCGCCAGCAAGGTCATGATTAACGCGCTAGCACCATAAGTACCAATACGACTGTCTTTCATGATCTCCAGCCGGCGCTCAACCGTCATACCACCACCGATACCATCGGCCATATCCGTCAAGCCATCTTCATGAAAAGCCCCTGTTAGAAACAAGCTAAACACCATCATCAGCACAATGGCAACATGAGACGGAAACAACAACTGCGAAGCGTAAAGCACTAGAGCACATAAGGCCCCTAGCAGCAATCCAACAAGGGCAAAATACCGCCCAGCCTGATTCATTCGCTCAGGGCTATAGGGAATAGATACGGGTACGGGGATTCGAGAAAAGAACCCTAATGCGAGCATAAACAGCTGGTACTGATACTTGATTGCAGACATTAGTCGACGACCACTCCTGCTTGCTCAAAACTCGCCATATTGTTGTAAAACTCGGCAGCTGCACGCACCAATGGCATTGCCAGTACTGCACCTGTGCCTTCCCCCAGTCGCAGAGAAAGATCTAATAAGGGTTGTGCGTCTAGCTGTTGCAATAAGTACTGATGTCCAGCCTCGTGTGACTGGTGCGCAAAAATCATGATTTCTCGACAATCTGGGTTGAGCAAACTAGCAGCATAGGCTGCTGCCGAGACAATAAAACCATCAACCAATACCGGCGTTTTGCTTTCTGCCGCAGCTAAGAATCCACCCACCATCTGAACAATTTCAAAGCCTCCAACTTCCGACAAGACATCGATAACTTCAAGCCCTTCACAACGACTCACACCTTGACCCACCAAGTCGACTTTCTTTTGCCACTGTTCATCCGTGATACCCGTCCCACGACCGACACATTGGCTAACAGGCAGGCCACTAAGTGCTGAAAGAATCGCAGCGGCACTGCTGGTGTTACCTATTCCCATTTCACCAAACATCACTAGGTTCGAACCTGAATCAATGATCTTACTGACCACCTGTTTACCAAGTTCTATACCCTGTTTTGCTTGTTCTGGCGTCATGGCCGCCTGACGCGCCAAATTATTCGTTCTCTCGCCAAGGCGTTGGACGATAAAGGCATCTGAATCATGGACGACAGGTATTAAGATGCCACAATCGACCACTTTTAACGCCACCTGATTGGTGCGACAAAAACAGTTAATCGCTGCCCCACCAGCAAGAAAGTTCAACACCATCTGCTGAGTCACCGCGCTGGGGGCAATACTCACACCTTCATCTGCTATTCCATGGTCGCCGGCAAACACAACCGCTGTCGGTTGGGTAATTTTAATATCAGTGACAACGTCACCCTTTGTATTACTTTGGATCAGCGCCAATTGGTGCGCCAATGTCTCTAGCTGCCCTAAAGCACCAAGCGGTTTTGTTTTCTGATTGATGCGATGCCAAATAGATTGTGAATAACTGTGGTCTAACATAACGCTTATTCTGGCCTCGCTACTGAAAACACGTTATCAATAGTGGCATACTGACTACCACCAAGACGGGAAAGCGGATTGACTTTAAGAGCATCCACAACCAAGCGATCACTGCGCTCACCGATGACTTTTGGGTCCACATACACCTTTTCGATCTCCACAAAAATCAGACTTTGTGGTGTTTCACCGATCTCTTTCACTTCAACTAACTTACATGCAAACGCAATAGGACAGCCTTTGACTCGCGGCAGTTCAAAGCCGTCGAAATCAACCAAGTCTAGGCCAGTCGCTTCAATTTCTGATTCACCATGGGGTAAGGTTGCCGCAGTTTGAGTCACCTCTTCGGCCTGTGATTGCTGCGCTATGTGAACAACAAGACGCCCCGTTTCTAATACATTTCGCGTCGTGTCCTTCACTTCGCCTGTTGGCTTTTTACCCACAGAAACCATCAGCAGCGGTGGATTACTGGATACCGGCGTAAAATAGGAAAATGGCGCTAGATTGTAACGACCTTGGTCGGAGTCAGTTAATACCCAAGCGATCGGCCTTGGGATAATGGTCTGAGTCATTAAGTGGTAAATTTGGGTAGGTGCTAGAGTGCTTAGCTCAATATTCATCGATTGTCCTTCAGTGCCGAATCCTTTGCGCTGAGTGTAACGTGAAATCATACAGTTAACACCCCTAACCGACTCCCAAAAACTCGATGAACTGTCAAAAAGATTCTGAGATTGCGTCCAAAAGTGCAATTTTTCACCCAAAAGTCCTATCTTTTAGTTTAGGGAGTGCATTTATAACGGCACAAAGTGTGCATTGATCTAGCCGTATCACTGTTTTCTCCCACTTGATGTGCAAGGAGGTTGTATGTTTGCCAATCAACAGTCAAAAAAACAGAAACAAAACAAGCCACAACAACGTAACCAAAAGAAAGTACCTTTGTCATTAACCTGACGTTACGAACAGACCTCGCCATTCGGGCGAGGTCGATAAAGCCCAATACGCCAAGTCACTCCCATTTCAGCCATTCCCCCCTACCACTCTAGGGACTATTGGCCAATCCCAAGATCCGATCACAGAAATTATTACCGCTTTGTTAGATGCTTGCTTGTCTCAAGCTATGCGATGACGCGTGGTAAATCACATCAACGGACAAGGTACGTAGGCTTTGGAACAAGCTAACTCCCTCACCATAATAATTGCTGGTTCTACTGGCTTGATTGGCAACGAACTCATTAAGCAGATGTTAGATCAGACTCCTATCGATCACATCTACGCTCTGAGTCGACGAGAGCTCCCTTTTTTCCATCCCAAACTCGAAGTGATCCAGCACCCCGAACTTCGAATCCAAAACTGGGATGACGAAAAGCCACAGCCTGAGTTTGGTTTTATTTGCTTAGGAACAACCCTAAAGCAGGCAGGCTCGAAGCAAGCGCTTGAAAAAGTCGATTATGAGTTGGTCTGTGATGTCGCTCAGGAGATGAAACTGCTCGGCGTGAAACAACTTGCGGTCGTCTCTAGCTATGGTGCTTCGGTACGTTCATTTTCTCATTATCTACGTTGCAAGGGACGAATGGAGTTCGCCATAGAACGAATGGGATTTGAACGAGTAGTATTTGTACGACCAGGACCATTAAAAGGCTTACGTGAGATCCCACGTAAAGACGAGGTGGTGATTCAAACGATGATGACCTTTCTAAAACCACTCATGCTCGGCCCGTTGTCCAAACTCATTCCAATCGACGCGGCTGAAGTCGCCCAAGCGATGCAGTACCAATTATTTGCACATTCAAGTAAATCATTGGAGATACTCGACAGCAGCGACATGCGCCGACTGATCCATCAGTATCAGTGATCCGTTTGCAAAGATCGGCCATTTTTCTACCACTCAACCTGATATCGACTTAACCCGATTGCCTTGACCTTGTTGCAATGGTCTAATACCACGGTGAATTTTAAACACTTGGTAATCAGATAATGCAACAAGAGCATCAGCCTACGTTTTTCTTCTTCGACTACGAAACGTGGGGAACCAGCCCTGCTAAAGATCGTCCGTGTCAGTTTGCAGGCGTTCGCACCGATATGGACTTCAATATCATCGGTGAACCACTGGTTATCTATTGCCAACCACCCGCTGACTACCTGCCTTCCCCTGAAGCGGCGCTGATAACGGGCATCACCCCTCAAACAGCTGAAACTAAAGGGCTGAGTGAACCTGAATTCATTGCAAAGATTCACCAACAGTTAGCCACACCAAATACCATAAGCCTCGGCTACAACAGTATCCGCTTTGATGACGAAGTGACTCGTTACACCTGCTACCGCAACTTCATCGATCCTTATGCTTGGAGCTGGCAGAACGGCAACTCTCGCTGGGATTTGCTTGATGTGATGCGAGCGTGTTATGCCCTGCGCCCTGAAGGTATTCAATGGCCTGAGAATGAAGAGGGCTTTATTAGCTTTAAGCTTGAGCACTTATCTAAAGCGAACGGCATCGAACACGAGAATGCACACGATGCGATGGCAGACGTGATCGCAACAATCGAGATGGCAAAGAAAGTTAAAGCGGCACAACCAAAGCTGTTCGATTACTTTTTAAGTATGCGCCACAAGCGTAAACTCAATGAACTTATCGATATCGTTAACATGACGCCCCTGATGCACGTATCAGGCATGTTAGGTAAAGAGTGTAATTACACTAGCTGGATCGTACCTGTCGCTTGGCATCCAACTAACCAGAACGCGGTAATCTGCGTTGATTTGGCCAAAGATCCGCAGGTGTTGCTCGATCTGGATACCGAACAGCTCAACCAACGTCTTTACACTAGGCATTCGGACTTAGCGCCAGATGAGTTGCCTGTGCCAGTTAAGCTGGTTCACCTCAACAAGTGTCCGATCCTAGCGCCCGCGAAAACATTGACAGCAGACAACGCAGAAAAAATTGGTATCAACCGCGAAAAATGCCTAGAAAACCTAGCACTATTGCGACAGCATCCTGAAGTTCGAGAAAAGCTCATTGGTATTTACGCGATTGAGCGAGAGTACGAAAAAAGCACGGACGTAGACGGCATGCTTTACGATGGTTTCTTCTCTCCTGCTGACAAAGCTGCGATGGATATTATTCGAGAAACGGATCCTAATAATCTCGCCGCACTCGATATCGCCTTCAGCGACCAACGCATTGCACCGCTGCTATTCCGTTACCGCGCTAGAAACTTTCCGTGGACATTGGATGAAGTAGAACAACAACGCTGGGCTTCGCACTGCCGAGATTACTTTGAAAGTCGTATTGAAGAGTACATGCTAAATCTCGAGAACTTGGTTCACGAGCATGAAAGTGACCAAAAGAAAATTGCAATCTTAAAATCCATCTACCAATACGTGCAAAAGCGAGTATCCTAGTAGTCAAAAATTATAATAGTTACCAAGTCCTGCACCCTACAAGATCGCTCAATCACCAAAATAACCAATAGAAGTTGGGATTGGGCCTAAATAAAAATTTATTGAGCCTTATCCCCCTGTTTAAGGCTCTTCAGTTGGACAATACTAGATTATGGCGAAAACTTTGCTTCATTTTGTTGTGTCTATGGGGCTGATCTTCTTGTGCCTAGTTGCCGGCATTAACATTCAGCACCTACTCGACATTTCTATCCCCGGTAGCATTATTGGAATGCTGATTTTATTTAGTCTGCTTGCTAGCGGGCTCGTA
Organism: Vibrio sp. TRT 1302; assembly: GCF_050113875.1. NCBI lineage: Bacteria > Pseudomonadati > Pseudomonadota > Gammaproteobacteria > Vibrionales > Vibrionaceae > Vibrio > Vibrio sp. TRT 1302. Next base: position 235,570 of record NZ_JBNJOF010000001.1, read on the forward strand.
CCTGCGCACTGGGTTCGTCCCGGCGCAACCATGTTTATCCGTTATATGGTGTTACTGTTCGTCCCCATCAGTGTGGGATTGATGGAACATTTCGATATGCTAATAGCCAATGCACTGCCGATTTTAGCGAGTGCTGTCGGTGGTACTTTTATCGTCTTGGTACTGCTTGGTTTGATGCTAGACCGAATGCTTAAAGGAGGACAAAAGTAATGTGGTTACTTGTTACTATTGCGGTCTTCTTCTCAGCACGTTGGTTATGTCAAAAATTCAATAGCCCGTTTATGAACCCGTTGTTGGTCAGTCTCGCGGTATTGATCCCTTTGCTCACGTATCTAAAAGTCCCGTTTGAGACTTATTACGCAGACAACCATTGGATCAACTATCTGCTACAACCCGCTGTTGTTGCGCTCGCCTACCCACTATACGAACAATTACCTCAAATCCGAGCTAACTGGCGAATCATCATGCTTGCCTGTGGTGTCGGCAGTGTCATGTCGATGTTTACAGCCAGTATGATTGCCGTCTACCTAAAAGCGGATATCTCTTTGATTGCGAGCTTACTGGGTAAATCGGTAACCACACCAATCGCTATGGAAGTCTCTAGCCACTTAGGTGGTGAACCGGCTATTGCCGCTATCTTAGTGCTGATTGTGGGTTTGTTTGGCGCCATCATGGCCTACCCAATCTACAACCTACTGAATATCACTCACCCGATAGCAAAAGGCTTGACGATGGGAACCGTCTCTCACGCACTTGGCACTGCGACCTGCGCGGAGAAAGATCCGCAAGACGCTGCGTTTAGTTCTCTCGCCCTAGTCGTATGCGGGGTTATCACTTCAATACTAGCGCCTTCCTTCTTTACCCTAGCGGTTTGGTTGTCAGCTTAAGAGAAAAACAGGCCACTTATGTGGCCTGTTTTCTACCTTTATCCATCAAATTATCTCCGCGACTCAATACAATAGTAGTTATTTGCTACGATTAAAAATGAGACCTAGGGATATGTTCTTGAGTACTCGTTCCCCATTTAGCGAGCGTTCACTGTAAAGTAATCAACGGGCTAGCCGTAGCTCAAAATGAACATCTCCAACCAAATCAGATCAGCTCCCAACGTACATAGACTGGAAACATATAAAACAACATGAAAAACAAACTACAAGACCTCGATTTAAACTTGTTAAAGCTGTTAAAAGTTGTCGTAGAAACCCGTAACACCCATGCGGCAGCCGATCGGTTGGGGATCTCACAAACCAGTGTCAGCCGAGGACTTGCTAAACTTCGTGATGTGTTTGGAGAACAACTTTTCATTCGAAAAGCGCACGGTGTTGAACCGTCGGAGTTGGCTGAGAGACTGGCCGAAGCGAGCGACCTGATGCTCACACCGTTGATGAAAGTGGTAGAGTCTTACCAGAACTTCGAGCCTAAAACCTTCGATGGACAGATAAAAATCGCCATGAATATCTTTTTTCTCGAACTACATGGAGATGGAATTTTCAATGCGCTGAGTCAGGTCTTTCCACAGGCAAATTTCAGCATGGTCTACTGGCAAGAACAATCGCTATCCGAAGTGTTAAATGGCGGTATCGACTATTTGATTCACTTTGAAGGCTATCCTTTGCCACAAGAAATTTATAGCCACACTTTAGAAGAAGTTGAACTTTGCGTTATCGCGCGTAAAGACCATCCGGTGCTCAGCGTAAGTTCTGACTGGGATGCGATCCACACATTGCCTCTTGCACGGGTTATCATCGACGGTATTAATTCCAAACGCGCCCCCGTTGAAGAGCTGTACATTGCCAAAGGGTTTCGACCGAGAGTTTCGCTTGTCACCCACAGTATTCGAGTATTGAACAATAAGCTCTGCACTTCCGATGCAATCATGTACGGTAGTCGTTATATGACGTTGCTTGATGATCGTCTTCAAGCCTACCCTCTACCGGAGATACCTAAACAGATGCAAAAAATCCGGATTTGCGGCGGTTACTTGCAATCCAAGCGAGGCTACCCTCTCAATCAGCATTTACACCAAATTATTCAATCATATTTTGATAATCTCAAGACCATTAAACAGTAGATTACAGTCAGATTGGATTCGAGCTTGAATATCAGCAGGAGTGAGAAATTGAATGCAAAACGCTTAGTTAGCCTTGGTCTAATTACCTTGCTCAACGGCTGTGGATCTTTAATGACATTGCAATCTGATCTGGAACAGAAAGATAAGCTCTATCAAGAGTTCTCGATTAGCACACCGCAAACCGCTGAAGAGAGTCGGTTCATTATTCTTCAATTAGAGTCACTTGACCAAAATGGGGTTCTTACTGCTCATTCCATTCCGAGCAATAGCAAAGCAACGTTCCCTTCATTCTTCAACCTGACTAAGTTTGTACTGGTATTTGAAGACGTTAATTCAGATTTCATATACCAAAATAACGAGCCCAGCTATCTGTTTTACAAAACAGAGCTTGCAGACGATCAGTTTACTGTTCACCACGCGAATTTGATTACTGACGGAGTTGCTGAACTCGATGGTTTTGCAACGACGCCCTATCTTGAGTTCGAAGTAAAACCCGAACGAATTGGCAGAGTGGTAGGCTGGGAAAATGAAGCTTTCTCAGATCAAGCGAAAAAAATGGGGATGTGGCAACCCCTTCAGTTTATTGATAATGATTACGTCGGGCTTTTCTTTTTGGAACCCTACCACGAGGATAAAATTCCCGTTCTCTATATTCACGGCATGGGCGGAAGTGGACGAGACTTCGAGCAAATGATCGCCTCACTCGACAAAGAAAGATATCAGCCTTGGGTGATCAATTATCCAACAGCGCTCTCTCATACCCTTCTTTCGCATTCCATTGCCGGCATTATGCGCCAGTTGCACCAGGAGTATCACTATCAACCGATCCATATTGTCGCTCACAGCATGGGGGGTGTCATCGCGCAAAGGTATCTTAACGTTTGTAGCGCCAGCAATCGTTGTGAGCTAGTGCGTTCTTTTACCTCTATCGCCTCGCCGTTTGGTGGCGTTTCATCTGCTGAAGCTGGCGTAAAATACTCACCTGTTGTCATGCCTTCATGGAAAGACTTGGCACCGAACGGAATGGCTATTCAATCTCTCTTTCCAAGTCAAAGTAAAACCCAAAGACCACCACATTTGTTGGTTTTTGCGTATCAGAAGAACCCAACCTCAAGAGGTGCCAGTAGCGACGGCTCTATTTTGTTAAGTAGTCAACTACGCCTAGAAGCCATTAACCAAGCTGATGTTTTGTTCGGGGTTGATGAAAACCACACCAGTATTCTAGGAAACCGTGATGTTCAGGAAAAAATCCATACTTTCTGGCAACGTACAGATGTAGAGCAACCAAATGACCGTTAGGATTTAAGCTGATGACGTCTCGTTTGCCCTACGTCTCTTTCGTGCTACGACACACTTCATAAAATTTAATCGTGCAATCGTTATCATGTGTGAGCTCACTCTAATTATGTAACGACAAATCTCATTACAAACAATATTGTGACTTAGATCTCTGAACATTTTTGAGTCTCACATAAAATGTAATACCAATATCAGAGTTTATTCTTCCCTTTTGACGACTAAGCTCAAAGATATCAATTACGCTGAAACAAGGATTCACTATGAGAAGCCGCATTGAACAAGCGCTGTCAGAAGCGCCAAAAAACGTAGCAGATTTCTTATCGCCTATTCTTCTCGCTGACGATTTTGACGCGACACTCACTGCCGAGCAGTTTGAACAGTTACTGACTATTTCCGGAATGGAAGATGCTGACCTACGTGTAGCACTGCTTCCATTCGCTGCGGCCTACTCTTATGCACCCCTTTCAAACTTTTATGTTGGTGCCATTGTCCGTGGTCTTTCTGGTAAGCTTTACTTTGGCGCAAACGTCGAGTTCTCAGGCGTGCAGTTAGGCCAAACTGTACACGCTGAGCAATCAGCAATCAGCCACGCATGGATGAAAGGTGAACAAGGCGTTGCCGATATCACCATCAACTTTAGCCCATGTGGCCATTGTCGCCAATTTATGAACGAGCTTTCGACCGCAGATAAACTGAGAATTCAGTTACCAGAGCGCGACAGTAAATCACTACAAGAATATCTCCCTGAATCGTTTGGCCCAGCAGACCTTGGTATCAAATCAGCACTAATGACCAACGTCGATCACGGCAAGAGCTGTGATGAGCAAGATGAGCTGGTTCAAGCAGCGATTGACGCTCTTAACCGCAGCCATGCTCCATACACTCATAACTTGAGTGGTGTTGCGATCAAGATGAACAATGGCAAAGTTTACCAAGGGGCTTACGCTGAAAACGCGGCATTTAACCCTAGCCTACCTCCACTTCAGGTTGCCCTAGTACAACTGCTACTAGACCGCCAAGATCTCTCGGAAATTGATTCGGCAGCACTGGTCGAAGCTGAAGGTGGTACGATTAGCCATCTGGCGAATACACAATCCACTCTGGAAGCAATTAATCCAGATATTCCAATGAGTTATTTGGAACTTTAATTCATCTCGAAGGCGCTAATCTAGCGCCTTTTATAATCCTGTTATTCGCTTTAAGATCCATTGCGATCTCGAGTATTTTCCCCATCAGCTATTCCTTATACGACTTAATTTAATCGCGAGTAGCGCTTGCCGTTCTTTACGACCATTTTACTACAGCAAACCTTACGCAAACGTTTGCTTTTTATTTCACAATCAGTATGATTGCCTCCATTCAGCTAATCCTCGTAGAGTTTAAGGTTAATTATGTTTGGTACAGCAACAGCAAAAAATGCAACCCGTGTGATGCTTCTTGGTTCAGGTGAACTCGGCAAAGAAGTCGCGATTGAATGTCAGCGACTAGGGCTTGAAGTGATTGCGTGTGATCGCTACGAAAATGCGCCTGCGATGCAAGTCGCTCACCGCAGCTATACATTAGACATGCTTGATGGTGATGCCCTTCAGGCAATTATCGACAAAGAGCAACCTGACTACGTTGTACCTGAAATTGAAGCCATTGCGACTGACACTTTAGTCGCACTTGAGGCAAAAGGGCTTAACGTTGTCCCTACCGCAAAAGCAACCAAGCTGACAATGAACCGTGAAGGTATTCGCCGTCTCGCAGCTGAAGAGCTACAACTGACCACTTCTCCTTATCGCTTCGCTGATACCTATCAAGAGTTTAAGTCAGCGGTTGATGCAGTCGGTATTCCGTGTGTTTGTAAGCCCGTTATGAGTTCTTCAGGCAAAGGCCAGAGCGTAATTAAAAACGCCGAAGATGTGGAAAAAGCATGGAACTACGCTCAGGAAGGTGGCAGAACCGGAGCTGGACGAGTCATCGTAGAGGGCTTTATTGACTTTGACTACGAAATCACTCTGTTAACCGTTCGCGCTGTCGATGGTACTCATTTCTGCGCTCCGATTGGTCATCGTCAGGAAGATGGAGACTACCGTGAATCTTGGCAGCCCCAAGTGATGTCAGATGCAGCGCTTGAAGCCGCTCAAGATGCAGCGGGTAAAGTCGTCAACGCACTCGGTGGCTTTGGTATTTTTGGTGTCGAACTGTTTATCAAAGGTGACACAGTGATCTTTAATGAGGTCTCCCCTCGCCCACACGATACGGGCTTAGTGACTCTTATGTCACAAGATAGCTCTGAGTTTGCTCTGCACGTTCGGGCATTTACAGGGTTGCCAATATCTGCCATTACTCAATATGGCCCAGCAGCTTCAGCGGTGATCTTAGGTCAGGGAACCTCGACAAACATTCGTTTTGAAGGCGTTGCTGATGCTTTAGCTCAGCCTTTAACGCAAGTTCGTTTGTTTGGCAAACCAGACATCGATGGTCGTCGCCGTCTTGGTGTCGCAATCACTCGTCGCGAAGATATTGAAACCGCGATTAAAGACGCCGTAGAGAGTGCGAGCAAAGTAAACATACTTTACTAACATCGCACAAAAGGAAAAGGCTTGGTTGAACCAAGCCTTTTTCATCTATTCACTTTCGATTAAATAGACTTCCTCGGCAAAAAGAGTTAACCCCTTCTTGGCAATCTTAGGGTGATCTTCGCCCGCTTCATCTCGGTAGAGTCGCGTTACTTTGAATTCAGAAAATAACGCACGAATCTCTTGTTCAGCAACCGAGAACGGAGGGCCAGCCATCTCATCCTGTGGATAATCAAGGCTCACCAGTAAAATTCTGCCGCCAGGTTTGAGCAGCGACTTAATCCTAGCAACATATTCCACTCGCATCTCTTCTGGCAGCGCCACCAGTGAAGCGCGATCGTAGACGATATCGACAGGCTTGAGGGGGGCAGTAAAGAAGTCTCCGGTGTAAATGGACAACTCATCAAACTGGAACAGTTCGTGCTGACCGTTGATAGGCATCACCATCGGCGTATAGAAATGTTCAGCGAAGAAAGCTCGCACCGCAATGTTGCTTAGCTCCACGCCCTGCACATCGGCATGTTTCGTCGCTAGCCACACCAAATCTTCAGACTTTCCGCATAAAGGCACTAGCACCGTATCCTCATGGTTTGGTTTCGTGTGCTGCCAATATTCAATAAGTAATGGGTTCACATCTTCAAGATGAAAACCAATCTGATTCGCGGCCCATTTGCCATGCCAAAACTCGGGATCTCTCATTGTCATTCTCTGTTGCTGACTTACTAGCGCATAGCCTATCTGAAAGCATCAAGAAGTGGTATAGCCAAATGCTCTTAGCTGAAAAGTTCATTCAGATTAAGTTCATATAGTCTGTTTATACTTGGTTACATAGTCGCGCTGAACCTTTAAAAACCTCGGTACTCTAAACAGTTACATAGGATATGAGATGCTGTTCAAACTTTTGTCATTATGGTTCAGCAAGCGATTGGAAACGCGAAATCTACCCCCCATTACTATGTAGAGATGAGTGGACTTAGTGATTGAATCTTTTTCGACACCTTTTAGCTAAGCCGACACATCTAAGGAGAGTGAATGAGCCTATTTTTGCGAACTACGGCCCTGATGCTTTTAATGCTCAGCCGTGCCCCAGCATTTGCCGCTATTCCAACCGCACCAGCTAACGAGGAAAATCGTTCTACCAACCAGAACGAAGTGTGTTCCAAGGCATTTAGACATAACTTGAGTGGCCTTTACGGCATTCAGTCAATGTCAGCAACGCCACTTCAACCCTATTCTGATTTCGACGTGCTTTACAGCAAAGCCCATCAAGCTCAAGCTGAACTCGAAACTCTAGTTAAAAGCACCGCTCTATTAACGTCCACTGAATCTTATTTCGCGGGAGTAAAATCTGCGCAAAGAGCAAAAGAGAAGATCGCTTATGAGCTTGATGGTCAGCCACAGCGCATTACCGACCTCGCACGTGCAACAATCGTCGCCGACGATATTGAAAGTCTTATGGCGGCTTATGAAGTACTCAACCGCGAAACGACTGTGGTTAAGGTGAAAAACCGTTTTAAGAAACCCGCTGCTTCGGGTTACCGCGACCTCAACCTTTTAGTCAAACTACCAAAAACGAACCTAATTGCAGAGGTGCAACTTCACCTTAAAGCTATCGCCGATGTAAAGAATGGTCCTGAACATAAATTTTACGAACAGATCCAAAAGATAGAACGATTAGCGGCGGTGGAATCTCGCCAAATGAACGAAATTGAACAGGCACAAATTCGTACCATGCGCCACCAATCGAAAGAGCTCTACCAAAATGCGTGGCAACCCTACATCACAACTCACCTAAGAGCCGCTTAATGACTAAGAACTTGTCCCGTCTGGGACAAGTTCTTTGCGTTATTTAGCAAAGCCTCATGTTTTAAACTATATTGTTATCATAAACATAACAATAATAGGTGGAGGCTTAGTATGCGGTTTCCTGTCTGGCAACTCACTCTTGTTTTCAGCCTGTTTACCAGCATTCTTTCCTACGGTAATGATGGCTATGGCCCTCTACAAAGTTATACCCAGTCTCCATTTCATACCAACAGCCTTTCGCCTCAGTTACGCTCTGGTTTCTCACTGCAAGATGATCAAAGCGAGATCTACACTTCCGGTACCATTTCCAGCATTTGGGCCGTTACCTCTAGCTACGAACTCGATTACTATCAAAATCAACTCGCGTTTGGTGCTAAGTGGCAACTCGACCCACTGTGGCAACTCGATCTACATTACCGATGGAATTACGCTGGAAACAATCACCTTGACGGCCTAACCATCGCTTTTCATGACTGGTTTTCACTGGAACAGAACGGTAGAAAAGAGGTTAATAACAATCGCTTTGTTATCAATATGCCTGAGTATGGTATCGAACTGGAAGATTTTCGCGGCGAAACCCTCAGTCACGCTATCACTGGTTATTTGCAGTATCAGTTGTTTACCCAAGAGCATCACGGTTTATCTGTGGGGGCATCGCTTTATTACAACGATACCAAACACGGCATTTTTAGCTCCTCAGAGTTCGAACAAGCGATACAGGCCAACTACGGCTACCGAAGAGATAAACACGCTTTAGACACCACGTTAGCGTTAACATTTCGCAATACGCCGACTGTCTTTGCTCAAATGCCCTATCGCAGTACCACTTGGTCAATGGGCAGCAGTTATCAGTATCAGATGTTTGAACACCATGCTTTTATAGGCCAAATTAATATCCACCAAGGGATCACTGCAGACAATGGAGAGTTTTCAAAACCTTCAACCGAATTTACCATCGGCTATCGTTATACGCTAAAAAACACCGCAGTAGAGATCACTGCGGTAGAAAATATGTTTAACGCTGACAACAGCACTGACATCGCGTTTGGCATTGCCTTCCGATATCGTTTCGGCGGGCAGACCAGTTAGACAGCGAGAATACGGTTCACCGCCGCAGCAATTTCGGCATCAGAAGCTTGGCGCTGGAGAGAAAATGAGAGATATTGATCACCACGGATACTCAAAGAGCGGTCCACTTCCGCTAAGCAATGCACTGTTGCGCCTTCTAATACAAACGAAAGCTCAATCTCTTTGCTACTTATAAAACCACTATTGCGAAACTCAATTTCCTGATAACAACCCGATTTTGAGCTAAAGTTTCCGCCACGTAAGAAGCCTTTTTCTACATCTGCTTTTACCATTCCAAAACCCGCTTGCTCAATTGCAGAAAGGATTTTTGCCACCACAGGTAAAGGTCTCACTTCGACAAAGTCCCTATCCTTTGGATCGATAGCAAAATCGATATCCAGAGTGGTTTCTACCCAAACATGACACTGATTTTTTAATGCATTGAGCGCCGTGATTGGCGTTTCTTCATCAAGACGCATTTCAAAAGGGACCTGCTTGTACTCATTTGGCTGAATGACAAATGGTTGTACCGCTTGAAGTTTGGCTAAAATAAATTCCTGATAACTGGTACTGTCTTCACTTTCGACCTTTACTTCAGTACACAGTTTAAGATTAATGGCGTCAATTTGCTGCTCAACGTCCCCGCCTTTAATATGAACCGTGCCTTTTAGTGTGTCACCTTGCATGACTGACATACTCTCTAGCACTGTATCCACTTTGGCCGCGCCAATACCCAACGAAGCTTTTAACTTTCCAAACATAGTAAATCCTTGTGATTTTGTTGCCGTTACTGATCTAACGCGCTCAATGACTGATATCAAGTCGTTTCTTCACTAATGATGTGAGAAAACGTGCGCTCGAAGCCAATTCATTGGCTTAAATGGGGTCGATACTTGCAATCTAGGCACAAATGTATAACCATTTGTATAGTCAATTATAAAGTTTAATATTATGAGCAATTCTCCCCTTTATCTCCAGATCAAACGGTATATTGTCGAGCAAATTGATCAAGGATATTGGCCTGTCGGCCATCGTATTACCACTGAGCTTGAACTGACGAAGCAGTTTGACGTCAGTCGTATGACGGTAAACAAAGCGATACGAGACCTTGTATCAGAAGGACGTTTAGTCAGACGCCCTCGCCTCGGTACGTTTGTTTGTGCTCCTGACGACAAAGCGGAATCACCGTTACTCGATATTCGTAACATCGCTAAAGAAGTTGAACAGCGTGGTAAAGCATACAGCAGTAAAGTGGTTAAACAACTGGCATTAACCGCCGATGATGTCGTCGCCATGAAGCTAGGCGTCATGTTAGGAAGTGATGTTTTCTACAGTGAAATCATTCACTTTGAAGACAAATCTCCCATACAACTTGAGTTGCGCTGGGTGAACGCAAGTTATGCGCCCAACTATTTAGAACAAGACTTTACGCAGATCACGCCCAACCAATATTTATCAGAAAACTGTCCTCTCAGCGCGATAGAGCATACGGTTGAAGCTATCGTTGCTGACGAAAGCGTGCGCGCAGCTCTTCGCCTTGCGATTAATGAGCCTTGTCTGCTGCTTAACCGCAGAACATGGAGCCAAGAAAAACTCGTCAGCACTGCATTACTCTATCATCCTGGCACGAGATACAAATTAAGCTCTAAAGTTCTCCTTCCTTAGAGCATTTCATACTTTTTGACTGATCACATTTTTGCAACATTGCACTTGATCATTTAGCAAACTTGAATCAGTATTTGTATATACATTTGATTATGAGTATTACTATGAAGTCTTCTGTTGATGAAATCATCTTAACCAACGCTAGAGTGGTCACTATGACTCAGGGGAGCCGTGGCTATGCCGTTTCGCCTCTGAGCAATATTCATATCAAACAAGGCCAAATCCTATCGTTAAGCGAATCGGCTATCTCTCCTGAGATCAATACATATGATTGCGAAGGGAAACTGGTCACGCCGGGATTTATCGACTGTCACACTCATCTTGTGTTTGCTGGTAGCCGTGCAGACGAGTTCGAACAGCGTCTTAAAGGCGTTCCATACCAAGAAATCGCGAAACAAGGTGGTGGTATTCTGTCCACTGTGCGTGCCACCCGCGCAGCGAGTGTTGATCAATTGACGGAGCTGGCATTGCCCCGTTTAGATGGTCTGATTGCTAGCGGCGTGACGTCTGTCGAAGTGAAGTCAGGCTATGGATTGACCATAGAAGACGAAATCAAAATGTTGCGCGCTGCGCGTGCTCTCGAAGCTCACCGCAAAATTCGTGTTTCGACCACATTACTTGCCGCGCATGCCTTGCCGCCTGAATTTAGTGGACGTGCGGACGACTATATCGAGTTCGTGTGCCAAGAGATCATTCCTCAAGTAGCCGAAGAAAAGTTGGCGACGAGTGTAGACGTATTTTGTGAGTCCATTGGGTTCAACCTACAGCAGACTGAACGCGTGTTTGTCACAGCCATTGAACATGGCCTAAAAATCAAAGGCCATACCGAACAACTATCCAATCTTGGTGGTACTGAGTTAACTGCCAAATATGGCGGCCTGTCTGCTGATCACATTGAATTTCTCGACTCGAAAGGTGTCGCCGCGATGGCACAATCAAACACGGTTGCAACCTTACTGCCGGGTGCTTTTTACTTCCTAAAAGAGACCCAGCTACCGCCTATCGAGCTTCTTCGTCAACATAACGTGCCGATGGCGATTGCTACGGATTTGAATCCAGGTACGTCACCTTTTGCAGATTTGACGATGATGATGAATATGGGCTGTACACTATTTGGCCTGACACCAGAAGAAACCTTGCGTGGAGTAACAGCGAATGCTGCTCAAGCGCTGGGCTACGGTGAAAGCAGAGGTCAAATTGCCCCAGGTTTTGATGCGGACTTGTCGATCTGGGATGTTGAACATCCTGCCGAGTTTAGCTATTTCCAAGGCGCACCGAGATTGTCCGCGCGTCTTGTTGCCGGAGAGTTAGATCATGTCTAATCATGTCGTTACCAACCAAGATTTCCATTGGCAAGGTCGCCACGATGCGGAAGATGGAGCACTCGGTAAGCGTGTGCATCATGTGATTAAACAGCTCAGAGTTGATGAGCTCGAACCGTATCACAATGCTGTAAGTTTGTTAGGCTTTTGTAGTGATGCCGGCGTCGCTCGCAATAAAGGCCGTATTGGCGCACGTAAGGCTCCAGATCTCATTCGTCGAGCCCTAGCAAATATGGCATGGCACAAACAGAGTGCCTTAATCGACTTAGGCAATGTCATTTGTGACGACGACTTACTCGAGCAAAGTCAGGCCCAATGTGCTGACATAATCGCCACAGCTTTAAAATCAACGCCTGTGATCACTTTAGGCGGGGGGCACGAAGTCGCGTGGGCTTCATTTCAGGGGCTGGCGAAGTACTTTGAATATCTAAACCCAGCCAAACCACCCAAAATCGGCATCATCAACTTCGACGCTCACTTCGATCTTCGTGCTTTCGAAAGTGAACACGCCGAAGTTAAGCCGAGTTCAGGTACCCCGTTTAATCAAATCCAGCGCTACTGTGCGACTCACGATTGGCCGTTTCATTACGCATGTTTAGGTGTTAGCCGCGCGAGCAACACCGAAGCACTATTTAAACGAGCGGATGAGCTGGATGTGTGGTACGTCGAGGATAAAGATCTGGCTCATTTAAACCACGTCTATCACCTAACTCAGTTACAGCATTTTATCGATAAGTGTGACTACATCTACCTGACCATAGATCTGGATGTCTTCCCTGCGGCGACGGCCCCTGGGGTGAGTGCACCAGCAGCGCGAGGAGTCAGTATCGATATGCTTGCGCCATTTATTGAACGAATTCTGCATTATAAGCAAAAACTGGTCATAGCGGATATTGCCGAATACAACCCAACTTATGATGTCGACAGCCAGACAGCACGTCTAGCGGCTCGACTCTGCTGGGACATAGCAAACGCTTTTTCCGAAAAATAATAACCCATCAGGCAGAGGCTAGCGTTAACGGTGCATAAGCGCCCTAGCCCCCTTTTTGCCTGAATAACGTGAACCACAAGGAGTCTTACCATGACGGAACGCCAAGTAGAAGATAAGCGTCTCGATACGAATAGAACCATTCGCGCGCCACACGGCACGACATTGAGAGCAAAATCTTGGCTAACAGAAGCCCCGCTTCGAATGCTGATGAACAACTTAGATCCAGACGTTGCCGAGCATCCGCATTCTTTAGTCGTGTATGGTGGTATTGGTCGCGCGGCGCGCAACTGGGAGTGTTACGATAAAATCGTTGAAGTGCTTGAACGCCTAGAGGAAGATCAAACTCTAGTCGTTCAATCAGGCAAACCTGTCGGCGTGTTCCCGACTCATAAAAATGCGCCACGCGTGTTAATCGCTAACTCAAACTTAGTGCCTCATTGGGCGAACTGGGAACATTTTAACGAGCTAGATAAACAAGGTCTGATGATGTACGGTCAGATGACCGCTGGCAGCTGGATCTACATCGGTTCACAAGGCATTGTTCAAGGTACTTATGAGACTTTTGTCGCCGTTGCTAAAAAACACTTTGACGGTAACGCAAACGGTCGCTGGGTTCTGACTGGTGGTCTTGGCGGTATGGGTGGTGCTCAACCGCTAGCGGCGACTATGGCAGGTTTCTCAATGATTGCCGTGGAATGCGACGAGTCACGTATCGACTACCGTCTGCGTACTGGTTACGTTGATAAAAAAGCAACAAGTCTGGATGAAGCGCTTGCTATCATCTATGAGTCGGATACCCCTGTATCAGTCGGCCTACTAGGCAACGCTGCCGACATCTTCCCTGAGTTGGTGGAACGTAATATCACACCAGATGTTGTTACTGACCAAACCTCTGCTCACGATCCATTGAATGGCTACTTACCGATTGGTTGGTCTATGGAACATGCTGCTGAAATGCGTCTAAAAGATGAAGCCGCAGTGGTCAACGCAGCCAAAGAATCAATGGCGATTCAAGTTAAAGCCATGTTGACGCTTCAAGAACGCGGCGCAGCAACACTCGACTACGGGAACAATATCCGCCAAATGGCATTGGAAAATGGTGTAGAGAATGCCTTTGATTTCCCTGGTTTCGTACCGGCATACATTCGCCCTCTATTCTGTGAAGGTATTGGTCCTTTCCGTTGGGCAGCACTTTCTGGTGACCCTGAAGATATCTACAAAACAGATCAAAAAGTAAAAGAGTTGATCCCAGATAATCCTCATCTTCACAACTGGCTCGATATGGCGAGAGAACGTATTCAGTTCCAAGGTCTTCCTGCGCGAATTTGTTGGGTAGGTCTGAAAGATCGAGAGCGTCTAGGTCAAGCATTCAACGAAATGGTTAAGAATGGCGAGCTTAAAGCCCCTATCGTCATTGGCCGCGACCATCTAGACTCTGGTTCAGTAGCGAGTCCGAACCGTGAAACAGAAGGCATGATGGACGGTTCAGACGCCGTATCGGATTGGCCACTGCTTAACGCTCTGCTGAACACTGCAGGGGGAGCAACTTGGGTTTCACTTCACCACGGTGGTGGGGTTGGTATGGGCTTCTCTCAACACTCAGGTATGGTGATCTGTTGTGACGGCAGTCAGGACGCATCAGAGCGTATCGCACGCGTATTGCACAACGACCCTGCAACGGGCGTAATGCGCCACGCAGACGCGGGTTACGAGATTGCAAAACAATGTGCCGCAGATCAAGGGCTTGATTTGCCAATGCTTAACGAAGAACTAAAGAAGCTTAAATAAGGATGATGAAGATGTTGAATCTAACGCTTAAGCCGGGACAACTTAGCCTACCAGTGCTACGTAAAATCAGCCGTTCACCAATCAACCTGACTCTTGACCCAGAGGCAATCCCTGCCATAGACGAGAGTACCAAAGTGGTAGAACAGGTGATTGCGGAAGATCGCACTGTTTACGGTATCAATACAGGTTTTGGCCTACTGGCGAACACACGCATCGCTCCGGAAGACTTGGAAACACTACAAAAAAGTATCGTGCTTTCACATGCCGCTGGCATCGGTGAGTTTATGTCTGACGAAACCGTTCGTTTGATGATGGTTCTTAAGATCAACAGCCTTTCACGTGGCTACTCGGGTATCCGCCTAAAAGTTATTCAGGCATTGATCGATTTGGTCAACTCTCAAGTCTATCCATGTGTGCCGCAAAAAGGCTCGGTTGGCGCTTCTGGTGACCTTGCTCCCCTTGCACACATGAGCACCGTCTTGTTGGGTGAAGGGCAAGCTCGTCACAACGGCAAAATCATCTCTGGTATCGAAGCATTGAAAATTGCAGGTCTAGAGCCGATTACGCTTGCACCGAAAGAAGGTCTTGCCCTGCTCAACGGCACTCAGGCATCAACAGCCTTTGCGCTTGAAGGTCTATTTGCGGCAGAAGACCTTTTCGCCTCAGCAACTGTGTGCGGTGCTATGTCTGTTGAAGCGGCACTCGGCAGCCGTCGTCCATTTGATCCACGAATCCACCGCGTACGTGGTCATCGTGGTCAGATGGATGCAGCAACCGCATACCGCCATCTGCTTGACAATACGAGTGAGATAGGTGAATCGCATACTTGCTGCGAAAAGGTACAAGATCCTTACTCACTACGTTGTCAGCCACAAGTTATGGGCGCATGTTTACAGCAGATCCGTAATTCAGCAGATATTCTTCAGACTGAGGCGAACTCTGTATCGGATAACCCGTTGGTATTCGCAGATGATGGTGACATTATTTCGGGTGGTAACTTCCACGCAGAGCCTGTCGCGATGGCAGCCGATAACCTCGCTCTAGCGATTGCAGAAATCGGCAGCCTATCTGAGCGTCGCATGGCGCTGCTCATCGACAGTGCGTTGAGTAAACTGCCACCATTCCTTGTTGACAATGGCGGGGTTAACTCTGGTTTTATGATCGCTCAAGTAACTTCTGCGGCGCTTGCTAGCGAAAACAAAACCTTGGCTCACCCTGCTTCAGTAGACAGTTTGCCGACATCAGCAAACCAAGAAGACCATGTTTCGATGGCGACATTTGCTGGTCGTCGACTACGCGATATGGCCGAAAATACACGTGGTATCTTAGCGGTTGAATACTTATCGGCTGCGCAAGGATTAGATTTCCGCGCACCAAACAAATCATCAGCGAGAATTGAAGAGGCGAAACAGATCCTACGTGAGAAAGTTAGCTTCTACGATAAAGATCGCTACTTCGCTCCAGATATTGAAGCGGCAAACACACTGCTTATGATGGCGGTTCACAATCACCTAATGCCAGAAGCGATTCTACCAAGTATTGCTTAAGGACTTAGGGTAAAAATAAAGCCCCTACTTGTTGTATAAGTAGGGGCTTTTATCGTTTTTAGGGTAAACAAACCTTTATATCCAACGCCTTACTCGTTGCTTGTAGTCCAGATACTGTGAACCAAACAGTGCTTCTAGCGCTCTCTCTTCGGGCAAGATTTGAAAGCGATTCATGTACACAATAAAGCCGAAGCTAAACACGATCGCGAGCAGATTTTGTTGCCAATATGCATAACCAAACAACAGGACAAACAACCCTAAATACATTGGGTTGCGCGTATAAGAATAAATCCCAGAGTCCACAACCGTCGATGCATCGTCGACCTTTATCGGATTGACGGTTGTCTGAGCACGGCGAAACTCGTAAATGCCCGCTAAACCAACAAACCCAGCCGCGAAAAAGCAGAGAGCAAACAGCAAGCCACCGAGTGGAAGGTTTACCTGAAAAGTGAGAAATTCATGACTCAACTGGTTAATCGCGACAATAAACAGTACAAACAGTGCGACAGGTGGAATTTTACGTTCCAATTTGTCCATGGAATCTCCCTAGAGGTATGATCGTATAGAATAAAAATAGCTCAGCGTTTGGTGCTGAGCTATTCGATTTAAACAATCTGCAACAGAGCTTGCAAAGGGTGCTGCGTTTTGACCTGTTCAAATCGCTTAACCTGACTGCGGCATGAGTAACCCGTGATCAGACAGCGATCTTTTGGTAAATCCTGCAAGCGAGGCTTCCAACTCAACCCATAGATATCCTTCGACATTTGCAGCTTGTCGACCTCATGCCCGAACGTTCCAGCCATACCACAACATCCAACCGCCACGGTGTTTAACTTAGCGCCAAAGTGAGCAAAAATCGCCCCCCACTCTTTTTCAGCGTTAGGCATTTTTGTCTTTTCAGTACAATGAGCAAACAGATACCACGGCTGCTCTTCACTCGCCGGACGTTGTTCAAATTCAACCAGTTTTGGTTCCAACCATTCGTGAACAGTCAGTACTTGGAAATCACCTCGCTGATCACCCAACACTTCCTGATATTCATCTCGATAGCAAAGCACCAACGCCGGATCGACACCCACGAGTGGTACGCCAACATCCGCCACTTGCTGAAGAAACGCAGCGGTGCTCGAAGCACTCTGAGCGAAACGTTTAAGGAAACCTTTAACGTGCTGTGCTTTACCATTTGGTTTAAACGGTAATAGCACTGGTGTCTTACCCAGCTTCGCGACCAATGAAGCAAAATCTTCGACCACTTGCGCGTCGTAATAACTGGTAAATGGGTCTTGAACGATAACAACGTGGTTTGCTTTATCCTCTTTGGACATCGCGGCAAGTTGTTGAAGGTCAAAAGCTTTGAGTGCCGATGTGCGCTGCGCCAAAGTAGGAACAGACAAGAGTGGCGAGTCAACATAGCCTACCGATTTAGCAGTTAAATCTTGAACCCACTGCTGTTTCAGCGCGCCATTGACGAGCTTTGGCGCTTTAGCCAAAACTGGCAACATGGTTTCGATGTTCGCAACTAGGTAATCCTTCACTGGACGCTGGTAACGAGAGTAGTAAATGTTGAGGAAGCGTGAGCGGAAGCTAGGTACATCAACCTTGATCGGGCATTGACTCGCACACGCTTTACACGCGAGACAACCATTCATCGCTTCATAAACTTCATGAGAGAAATCATACTCATGACGCTTATTGAGGGTGTTGCGTACCCTTTCAATCATCGTCTTGATGGTTGAGTTATCTTCTAGGGTCTGCTTTTCGAGATCAAGAATATCAACCCCTTGCTCTGTTAGCTGTCGCAACCACTCTCGTACCATTCCCGCACGACCTTTTGGTGAATGGCGACGATCCGCGGTCACTTTCATCGAAGGACACATCGGCGATGAGGTATCGTAATTGAAGCATAACCCGTTACCGTTACATTCCATCGCTTGCTTGAAGCTATCGCGTACCTCTACGTCGATCTGGCGATCGAAGTAACCACGCTTAACATCCGTCACCTTAACCAGCTCTTCATTGCTATCAATCGGTGTACAAATTTTGCCCGGGTTCATCTTGTTGTGTGGGTCAAAAGCCGCTTTGACACGGCGTAGCTCAGTAAACAATTCTTCGCCGAAGAATTCTGGTCCGTATTCAGAGCGATAACCTTTACCGTGTTCACCCCACATCAAACCACCATACTTAGCCACCAGCTTGACGACTTCGTCAGAGACTTGATGCATCAATGCTTCTTGCTTCGGATCGCACAAATCCAGCGCAGGTCGAACGTGCAACACACCGGCGTCAACGTGACCAAACATGCCGTAATTCAGGGACTTGGCATCCAGCAATTCACGAAACTCAACGATAAAGTCCGCAAGATTTTCTGGTGGCACACAGGTATCCTCAGCAAAGGCGACCGGTTTTGCTCTTCCTTTCGCCGCACCAAGTAAGCCAACTGCTTTTTTACGCATGTTGTAGATACGGCCAATACTCGCCACATCATCACACACTTGATAGCCAATAATGCCCGCGTCTTCATTCACAAGCATGTCATCGAGTCGTTGACATAAGGCCTTCACCTGCTGCTCAACTTCCTCAACATCTTGCCCTGCGAACTCAACCATGTTTATGCCCTGCATGTCTTTGCCAGGAACATCCGTCAATAGATCACTAACTGTATGCCAAACAATGTCTTGTTTAGCCAGGTTAAGAACTCGCGAGTCAACCGTTTCAACCGAAAGCGCCTTTGCTTCCACCATAAATGGTGCGTTACGTAATGCAGAATCAAAACTGCTGTACTTGATGTTGACTAGAGTGCGAGCTTTCGGAATTGGCGTTAAGTTAAGTTTCGCTTCAGTGATGAAGGCTAATGAACCTTCTGCACCACATAACACACGAGTAAAGTTGAATTGATCCGTCTCGGTATCTAACGCATTTTTCAGGTCATAACCTGTTAGAAAACGGTTGAGTGGTGGAAACTTCTCTTCGATCTGTTGGCGTTTTTCACGACAAATTCGCTCCGTCGTGTTGTAAGCTTCGTAGGCATACTCACCTTCTGTAGGCATACCATGTGACAGATCCGACTCCAAACATGAACCGTCTGCAAATACGGCTTGCACAGACAATACATGATCCGACGTTTTGCCGTATTTAAGGGAACCCTGACCCGAAGCGTCGGTGTTAATCATACCGCCTAGCGTCGCTCGGTTACTGGTTGATAAGTCTGGAGAGAAAAAGTATCCATAAGGACGTACAGCATCATTCAGTTGGTCTTTAACAACACCTGTTTGTACGCGAACCCAGCCTTCCGCTTCGTTAATCTCCAGTACCTTATTCATATGGCGAGACAAATCCACCACAATCCCCTTCGTCAAGGATTGACCATTGGTGCCTGTACCACCACCACGCGGAGAAAAGGTGACCCGTTCATACTGAGACTGAGTGGCTAACTTACCAATTAACGCAACGTCTTGAGTTGTTTTAGGATGAACAACTGCCTGAGGTAACTGCTGATAAACACTGTTATCGGTAGATACGGCTAGTCGGCTTGAATACTGGCATTCAATATCGCCACTAAAACCATTCGCTTTGAGTTGTTCGAGAAAGGTGAGTACGATCGGATCCACATCCGATTGAGAATCTAATCTTGGTAACATTTGCTTCCTGCCCCCCTACGACGCCGATCCTATCAGCACTGGGTTCGCTAAAGTGTAAAAAACTATTATTTGAATCAGGTCACTTTACAACATTTAAAAGGGTGATCAAAACAGAAATGCAGTGTCAGAATGGAAGTTATCGCATTTTTTTCCCACACTTATAAATAATTGATCCAATTTAAAGTGTTTCTATGAGCGAATCATCCATGAAAAAAAATAAAATCGTCACCACCGAAGACATTCTATTAAAGTTATGTCAGTCCGTTTCAGGTGTTCTAACTTCTGCAACGAGCTCCAATGTTACTTACTCCGCAATGGTGCAGAAAATTACCAAAACCAGCCTCAAACCTGACTTTGGCTGTTTTGTACTGTTTGACGGAGGATTCTCAGGGTTAGTCGTGATTAACTTCACTGCAAAAGCGGCACTCGAAGTCTACACAAACTATATGCGAAACATGGGAATGCCCGACGAAGAACTTGCTGTGCTGCATACGTCAGATGAAGTAGCAGATGTTCTGGGTGAATTGATGAACCAACTGGTTGGTCACTTTACCAACCAAGTGCGCAAAGACCTGCAAACACACATTACTCAAAACCAGCCGAAGATGCTCTCTTTAAACAAGCAAGTGAATTTGTCTGTCGATACCAATCTTGATCGCCCACAAGCACGCCGTGTTACCTTCTCAACTGAGCAGGGCAACATTTTTTACTTAGAGTTGGCAATGGACAAAACTGAGTTCATTCAACTTGAAGAATTTGACGTAGCTGAGGATGAATGTCCAGATACGATCCTAGAACAAACACAGCTTAAGATGAAAGCGAGTCAAGAGAACAAAGCGGCTTCTAATCAATCAAGCAATGCGAATGACTTACTCGATGAACTAGGAATCTAAGTTCACAACATCACTCCGATCCAATTCAACCACGCCCTGAATCCCGGAGGCGTGGTTGCACATCCCCCACCTCACAACGTTTATAACTACAACGTATTTCCGTTTTTATTCAGAAAACGTTAAAATGTTCGACTTTTCTAAATGAGTGAAACGTAAAGCGGTCGATGGATAAGCAAAAAGCCCTCAAAAAAATTGCCAAATGTTTAGAGCTTGGTAACTCTGCCAACGTCAACGAAGCAGCCAATGCGATCAAGATGGCTCATCGTCTGATGCTCAAATATGGCCTCGATAAAGACGATATCGAGTTTATTAAAATGGGCAAAACACAATCGACCCACTTACTTCCAGCCAGTGTCGCTTCAAACTTGTTACGCATCATTCGTGGCATCAACACTAAGTTTGGCGTCGAAGCAGTACTGCTTAACCATAAAGGCCTCAAACGTGTAGAGTTTATCGGTGAAGCTGACCGCGCTATCTTTGCTGCCTTCGCGTTTGATATTATTTATCGAGAGATGAACGAACAAACTGGCCGCTTCCGCAATGGTTTTGCAGGAACAGGGACACCCGCCAGTGAAGTCACTCGCCGAGTTAACTCATTCCTATCAGGTTGGGTTGAAGGCGCACTGGAAAAGCTTCCTATCATTAGCCCAGATGAAGAGTCTGCAAAGAAGATCGATGACTATATTGATAAAGAGTTTAAAAACATCGATCGAGAGACCTTTAAACAGCAACTTAGGGAAGCGATGAAAAACCTTACTGAAGATTACGAAGTCGGTCTTAAGAAAGGTCGCACGGTGTCAGTCAATCGTCCAATCAACGGAGCACAAGCGCCGAAAATGCTCAGATAGAGTAATCTTCGTTCAGCTATCGTTAATCTTCAGTCAATTAATCTCGATATAATTGACATAATAAATGGCATCAGGTTTATTCACTGTCATCCAAAAAACCAGACACAAGTCTGGTTCAAAATATAATGATACACGGAGATGTTATCGTGAAAAAAATCACGCTTGCTCTAGCAGTAGCTATCGCACTTTCTGGCTGTCAGGCAACTCAACGCCAAAATGCCACTACCGGTGAATCAGAGACTAACTCTGCGACCAAAGGGGCATTGATTGGTGCCATCGCAGGCGCAGCAGTTGGTCTTGCGACCGGCGATGATGCAAAAGAACGTCGTAAACATGCGCTAATTGGCGCTGCGGGTGGTGCAGCGGTTGGTGGTGGTGTGGGCTACTACTTCGACCAGCAAGAAGCCGCACTACGCAAACAGCTTCTCAATTCTGGTGTTCAAGTTGAACGTGTTGGTGAAAACCAACTTCTGCTTCGCCTTGAAAACGGCATCGGCTTCCAGTCTAGCTCTTACCAACTAGACCCAAGCATCCACAACACGCTACGCGGCGTTGCGCAAATTCTGGTTGAATACCCAGATACAAGCCTAGTCATTGACGGCCATACGGACAGCACAGGTAGTGACACTACAAACCAAGTTCTGTCTGAACGTCGCGCTGAATCTGTTCGCTCTTACCTAGTATCTCAAGGTGTTGCTGCGGGTCGTGCAATCGCACGTGGTAATGGTGAGCGCTACCCTCTGTGTTCGAATAGCACTGCGGAAGGCCGAGCTTGTAACCGCCGTGTAGAGATCCAGATCCTACCTCTTAAGTAATCTGCATTTCTCAACGTGATAATTACTATTGGCTTCTCCGGAAGCCAATTTTATATCCATCACCTCAAATATGTTCAATTGTTATCAATTTTTACTGAGTAATTGATATACTTAGCAAATACTGCCCGCTTGCCAATTGTGTCCAGAGGTTAATTTGCGCATCCTTCCCCTTCTATTGCTAGCATTGTCCGCCTTTAGCTATGCCCAAACGGTAGAAGAGCTGATCAAAAGTGCGCAAAACAACAATGTCCACGCTCAGCTTGAGCTGGCTGAGATGTATAGCCAAGGTAATGGTATCGAACGCTCAGACTCAGAGGCATTTTATTGGTATCAGCAAGCGGGAGAAAGTGGCAACTCATCTGCTGCGATTCATCTAGGGCGTGCTTACCTTAACGGCGTTGGAACGAATCCCGATGTTGAAAAGGCGATTTTTTGGTTAAATAAAGCCGCGTTTGAGGGAGATCCCCAAGCGCCTCGTCTTCTCGGTGAGCTATACGAAAACTTGGAGCTGCCACCCAATAATTTGGACCTCGCTGAGATCTGGTATCTCGAAGCCGCTAAGAACGATCCCAACGCAGAAAACGCCTATGCTCGTATTCTAGAAGAGCAGTTTAATGCCCGCCGAGCGAAACAAGTGGCCGCTATTGATCAGCTTGAAGTTGCATTTGATCACCAAGAAATCGAATTGAGTCCAACAGCAAAGTCCGTATCGCAAAGCCAACAGGCGGGGAACAGTCTGGTATATGCCCTATCCGCATTGCTATTGGTGAGTCTCACTCTTGTCGGCTGGTTATGGCGAAAGAACCAAACCCTCAGAAAAGCCACCAATACCAGCGAGTCAGACACGCAACGACAGCAGCTCAAACTTGAACGAGAGCTAAAGCGCAAAGAAGAGATTCTCAAGCAGCAAAAACGACAAATGGAAGTCATGTATCGCCATATCAAAAAGCAGCAAGAAAATACCAAGCCGGCAGTCACAGAGAGTCACAGTGAGAAGCCCTTAACGCTAGCGTGTGCCCTTTTTGGCTTTAACCCAAGCAAGATACCCGCTGAAAAAGAGATCAAGTTAAGATACAAGCAACTCTGTAAAATCTACCACCCAGATTTGAAAGGCAGTGAAGAAGAAATGAAGCGTTTGAATCAAGCGTTGAAAATAATTCTTTCAAGTGTTAATAAATAGTTACATTTCAATTTAAAAATCTTTCACTTACCTTCGCAGCGTTTAAAACACAAGGCTGCGCAATCGATCACCTTCCCAATACACGTAACAAATGCTTAACTAAACCACGTAGTTTGTGTCATACTCCACCGCGAAAATAGCACCTAAAAAATTAAGGTGGGGAGAGTATATGTTTACTATTGAAGGCGTGTGCGACTGGTGTAAGAAACCAAACATGCTAACCAAACATGATTACGTCGACGGAAAATGTCACCATTCATGTAAAGAGTGCAATGACCTAGCGACTCTTGATGTTCGTCAGTTTAACATTGAAGAGTTACAACACAGAGAGCGACAACTTAGCGCTCTACGCTAATCAGCATTGTGTCTCCAGCGATGTAAATAAGCCACCGAATGACGGTGGCTTTTGTATTTTTAGTCCCTAAGTAACTGACGGCTAACTTGCATCCGGTTGTAACTCAGGAGCGGCTTGTTCAAACGCCGCCAGCTTGTTAAGTGACGCTGTCACCTGGGTGATATTCGGATACGCCGAGAGATCAACCTTAAACCGCTTTGCATTGTAAACCTGTGGAACGAGACAGACATCAACCAAGGAAACATCGTCTCCGACACAGTAGCGTCCGCGTGTCAGTTTTAGCCTCTGCTCTAGAGCATCAAACCCTTTCATTATCCAATGGGCATACCATGATGCTTTCTCTTCGTCTGTGACGTTAAGTGTTTCAGAAAGATACTGTAAAACGCGCAAGTTATTGAGCGGATGGACATCAATCGCAATATCATGAGCCATCGCCTTAACCTGATAACGTAATGCTCTGTCCGTTGGCGTCAACAACACTTCCGGATAGGTCTCATCGAGATAGTCGATAATTGCTAGGGACTGATTAAGCCGCATCTCACCATCGATAAAAACGGGTACCAATTGATTGGGGTTGAGACGTTTAAAATCGGTCGAGTGCTGCTCTCCACCATTTTTAATCAAATGAATGGATCGCTGCTGATAGTCGAGCCCCTTTAGATTGAGGGCAATTCGAACTCGATAGGCGGCAGATGAGCGCCAGTAACCATATAAAATACGATCACTCATACTTAACCACTTGTTGGTCAATTGCGCCAAAAATCGACTGCCCATTGTTATCAAGCATTTCTATTTTGATACGGTCACCAAACTGCATGAACCCAGTAGAAGGTGAACCATCACGAATCGTCTCTATCATCCGCACTTCTGCAATGCACGAGTAACCCACGCCACCTTCGGCAATGGCGGTACCATGTTCTGTCCCCTGTTTGTTTGACACCGTCCCCGAACCGATAATCGCACCCGCAGACAGTGGACGACTCATCGCCGCATGCGCAATGAGCTGTGGAAACTCAAATGTCATATCCACACCAGCGTTAGGGCAGCCAAACGGCTCATTGTTGTAGAAACTTAGTAGCGGCAGATTGACCTTGCCACCATCCCAGTCACTGCCCAATTCATCAGGCGTGACCGCAACCGGAGAAAAAACAGATGAAGGTTTAGATTGGAAGAAACCAAATCCTTTTGCTAACTCATTTGGAATCAAACCGCGCAATGAAACATCATTGACGAGCATGACAAGTTTGATTGACTGAGCAGCCTCTTCAACACTGACTCCCATTGGTACATCACCAGTGATAACGGCAACCTCACCTTCAAAATCGATGCCCCATGCTTCATCAACCACCGGAATATCATCACACGGGCCAATAAAGGCATCCGACCCACCTTGATACATTAAAGGATCGGTCCAGAAACTTGGCGGCATTTCCGCACCACGCGCTTTACGCACCAATTCAACATGATTTACATAAGCTGAGCCATCAGCCCACTGGTAGGCTCTTGGTAACGGTGATTCGCACTGCAGAGTCGAGAAAACCATTTCGTTGGTCAATTCGCCGTTATTCAATGCGATGTACATTTCATTTAACTGTGGCTCAACACGCTGCCAGTCATCCAGCGCTTGCTGCATTGTCTGTGCGATTTCTGGCACCGCGACACAATGAGTGAGTGATTTGTTCACAACAACCAATAAGCCATCTCGGCTGCCATTTTTTAGGCTTGCTAACTTCATTCTATTTGCCCTTATTTTTGTTCTTTCCAGCTATCGATATACTGTTCGTTTTCAACCTGACGTGCGTGCTCGCTAAACTCAAGTGCATGACGGGTATCGATCATCACTGCCACTTCATCGGTGAATTTCTTCTTATACTCCTGCCCTGCTTTAAAGGCCTTGGGATGTGGGCCGTGAGCAAATCCAGCGGGATGGAAGGTCACCATTCCCGCCTCAATGTTGTCACGACTAAAGAAATCCCCTGCGTGGTAGAACAGCACTTCATCGTAATCATCATTGTTGTGGTAAAACGGCACCTTTAACGCCCCAGGATCACTTTCAATAGGTCTTGGTACAAATGTGCAAATAACGAATCCTTGGCCCACAAATGTCGTATGCGCTGACGGTGGCAAATGATAACGGTGCGACATAAGCGGCCTGATATCACGCCAGTTCACTCGGACCACAGAAAGGTCACCATGCCAGCCAATCGCATCTAGCGGATTAAACGGATAAGTGACGACACTCACCTGTTCATGACGTTTAATATGAACTTGTGTTGACTGTTCTGAATACTGATCTTTAAAGGCCTGATCAATTTTCGGAACGTCGAGCACTGCTGGGTCAAAAACAGCGTGATTACCAACCATGCCTTTTTCAGGCAACGTATAAGCGGCATCCGTGTTTTCAATCATCAGAATGAACATCGGCTCATGGGGTTCAAGGCGCCAAGTGGTCGAGCGAGGGATCATCACGTAATCCCCTTCAACCACTTCAAGGTGTCCATAGTCACAAAACAGATCGGCTTTGCCCTGATGAATGAACAAGAGTTCATCGCCGTCTGCGTTGCGCGCTAGGTGTTCCATCGCACTATCGATCTTCCAGATACGAACCTTACAGTTAGCGTTATGCAGAAGGTGAGGCACCGACCATGGAGAGTTCTGAATCGCAGCTTCCACTTGGTTGAAATTGAACGCACGAGGTTTTAGCTCACCCTGCCAATCACTCCAGCCTGTAGGGGCATGCTGGTGATGGAAGTGAGCGGCTGGGCCAAAGAAACCACTGCGGCCCGCTTCACGTTCATAAATCGCTTGTTCCGGGAAGTCAGCGTGCGCCTGCTTGGAGCACACTCCCTCCCGATGAGGGAATGTTATCCATTTATGCATCGTTTAGTACTCCGCGACGAATTTGATCTTCTTCAATCGATTCAAACAAGGCTTTGAAGTTACCTTCACCAAAGCCTTCATTACCTTTACGCTGAATAATTTCAAAGAACACCGGACCAATAACCGTCTGGGTGAATATTTGAAGCAAAATACCATCCTTCATTGGCGCACCATCGATGAGAATCCGCAGATCACGTAACTTCTCGACGTCTTCACTGTGACCTTCCACACGACCATCGATCTTTTCATAGTAGGTGTCAGGTGTCGGCATAAACTCCATGCCACGATCACGAAGTGTCTGTACCGTTTGATAGATGTTATCCGTCGTTAGGGCGATATGTTGAATACCTTCACCGTTGTATTCACGGATAAACTCTTCTATTTGTGATTTGTCGTCAGAGGATTCGTTGATTGGAATACGGATCTTGCCACAAGGCGCGGTCATCGCACGGCTGACAAGGCCAGTCAGCTTGCCTTCGATATCAAAGTAGCGGATTTCTCTGAAGTTACCGATACGCTCGTAAAATCCAGACCACAGATCCATATTGCCTTGCTTAACGTTATGGGTCAGGTGGTCGATCTCGAACAAGCCGACATCCATCTTTTCTAAACGTTGCTTGGCATCGTCATAAAAACGGAAATCGACTTCGTAAATACTGCCATCTTGGTAGCGATCAACAAAGTAAAGCAGACTCTCACCAATACCATAAATCGCTGGAATGCTAAGTTCCATTGGACCGATCTCAGTGATGTACTCTTTCGCACCATTGTCTAGCGCTTGTCTCATCGCAACCGAAGAATCTTTCACTCGGAAGGCCATGCCACAAACTGAAGGACCATGTACCTTAGCAAACGCATGAGCTTGACTGTGTGGCTGAGCATTTACGATAAAGTTCACGTCACCTTGACGGTAGAGCCAAGCCTCTTTAGAACGGTGTTTTGCGACTTCTGCAAACCCAAGTGAGTTAAACAACTGCTTTAGGTCTTGAATACCTTTCTCATCTGCCGCTGTGTATTCGACAAACTCAAAACCATCAGTGCCTAATGGGTTGTACGCTTCGTTCATTTGATGTCCCTCGTTTAATAGTAACTACCATGTATCTATCAATAAATTGGCTTATCACGAGGAAAAAATGAACCTTTGCACGTAATTTCAAGGTTACGCAAATGTAATCAAAAACTGTAAAAGACGAATTTTGAAAACGACATTAACCTTTAAAACCAATAACTTAAAACAACTTTACATAGTAACATTTATTTTACATTTGAAGCATCGACTGCTGTAACGAGGAATTTTTCAGCTTTGCCCACATCGACATCTGAACCCAAGAGTGCGTGCCATTAGTGTTTGATAAAACGAGCAAATAATCACCTAAACATGTATAAGCTCAACAGATACCTGACAATAAAAAGCAAGTTAGACTCACCGATAGATTGACGTAGCGCAGTTTGCGACGCGGCTGAGCAAGATATGGTAGTCCCCTCTGTTCCTAACGAGGTATAACAATGACTCAAATTAATCGTGAACGTCTGGTCGAACACTTTATTCAACTTGTCAAAATTGACAGTGAATCTCGCAACGAAAAGCAAATTGCTGAAACGCTAGCAGAGCAGCTTGGCGAGCTTGGCTTTACCGTACATAAGTTACCTGTCCCGCAAGATGTCTCTAATGGCTTTAACGTCTACGCTCGCTTGGAAGGTGAACTTACCGACAGCGTCGTACTTAGTTGTCACATGGATACCGTAACCCCAGGAATTGGTATTGAGCCTATCATCGAAAATGGCATCATCCGCTCTAAGGGGAATACCATCCTTGGCGGTGATGATAAGTCGGGTATCGCAGCGATCATGGAAGCAGTTCGTTGTATTCAAGCGGCTAACCAAGCTCACAAGACCATCGAGATAGCTTTCACTGTTCATGAAGAAGGCGGACTATTTGGCTCTCAGCACTTTGACATGTCTTACATCCAGTCAGACAAAGCGATCGTACTCGATACAGGGGGTCCGATTGGCACCATAGTCAATGCCGCTCCGGGTCAGCAAAAAATTGTCGCCAACTTTATCGGTCGTCCTGCACACGCCGGTTTAGCGCCAGAAGAAGGCATTAGCGCAATTCAAGTCGCAGCAGATGCTATCACTCAAATGAAGCTACTGCGCATCGATCACGAAACAACGGCCAATATCGGGATTGTACAAGGCGGTAATGCAACCAACATCGTTATGCCTTCTCTCAAGGTGGTCGCAGAAGCGCGATCACTAAATGATGAAAAACTCTCCCAGCAAGTATCGCATATGATTGAGACGTTTCAGGCAGCGGCGGATAAGCATGGTGCTCAAGTTGAGATTGATTCAACTCGCGCATACAACGCATTTGTCATTGCTGATGACCACCCTCATATCGAAGCGGTTAAAGCATCATTTGAGGCGATTGGTGCTAAGCCTTACACCAAAGGAACTGGCGGGGGCAGTGACGCAAATAACTTCAATGCGAAAGGATTAACCACTGTAAATATCTCAACAGGTATGGCAAAAGTACATACCACAGAAGAGTTTATCGCCGTTGACGATATGGTCAAAGTGAGTGAGTTTGTTCAACACTACCTGACACACTAACCGTAAAAAAGCCGCAATCGCGGCTTTTTTATTCTCTGGTTAATTTGACCAGCCGCGCTTCGCGCACCTCTTGTTTCATCATCGAACCGAACTCTTCAAAGGACAGTGGCTGAGAAAACAAGTAACCTTGGTACTGGTCACATCCTTCTTGACGCAAAACATCAAGCTGCTCCTGATACTCAACCCCTTCAGCCACCAGCTTAATGCCTAAACTATGCCCCATCTGAATGATGGTTCGAACAAGTACTCGGTCCGAGTGGCTAACGGCGCAATCATCGACGAAACATTTATCGATCTTAATTACATCCGTCGGTAACTGTTTGAGATATTTAAGGCTAGAATATTCGACACCAAAATCATCAATCGCGACAGAAACTCCAATGGCTCTCAACTGACGACAGATATCGGTAATGTTTTCTGGGTCACTCATTAAGGTCGACTCTGTAATCTCCATCTGCAATAGATGCGATGGCAGTTGTGTCTCTTTTAATGCGTGGCATACCACCTCGAACAGATCAGCATGAGCAAACTGAACCGTTGAGACATTGACGGCAATACAGATAGATAGCCCTTGATCATGGTATCGTTTTGCTTGACGGCATGCTTCTATGATTATCCACTGGCCGACAGGCACGATCTGCGTCGTTTTTTCCGCAATAGGGATAAATTCACCTGGGGAAATAGGCCCAAGCTGAGGATGGTTCCAGCGCAACAACGCTTCAGCGCCAACAATACGTGCGGTTTCAATTTCCACTTTGGGCTGGTACATCAACATAAATTGATCGCTTAGTAGTGCCGACTTAATTTCCGTTTCAATCTGATGCTGCCTAATTGTCTCGCCAAGTAGTTCATCGTCAAACCAGCACACCGCTCCCGCACCTTCTGAGCGTGCTTTATACAGTGCAAAATCTGCGTTTTTTTCCCATACTTCGATGCTGCCAAGAGCATCTCCCGCCATCGCAACGCCAATACAGTAAGACAAGCGATGGGATGTATTGTCGACATTGAACATCACTCGTTGATGACGGCTCAGTTTATCAACCAGATCGTTGAGCTTTTCTACAATGTCCTTTTGCTCGACAACGACGAGAAATTCGTCACCACCAAACCGATAAACCTTTCCATCATCGCCGACCAAATCTTTCATATGCTTGGCAAACGCAACGAGAAGATCATCTCCATGGC
This sequence comes from Vibrio sp. TRT 1302, assembly GCF_050113875.1. Lineage (NCBI taxonomy): Bacteria > Pseudomonadati > Pseudomonadota > Gammaproteobacteria > Vibrionales > Vibrionaceae > Vibrio > Vibrio sp. TRT 1302. The sequence goes on from NZ_JBNJOF010000001.1 coordinate 266,098, forward strand.
GATAACCAAGCCTGTCATTGACATTTTTAAACCCTTCTAACCCAATGTGGATCAGCCCAAAGTTCTTGGCGTTACTCTCATCGATTCGGGTTATGTCCTCCCGATACGCATTGATATTAGGCAGTTTTGTGAGGTAATCAGTTTGACTTTCTGTTTTAAAGGCAAGGGCTTGCTGCTTGGTCTTCATATAGGAATAGGTCATCAATGTTGCGAACACACTACTCGCTGTCATTTCGATCGACACATCGATAAAGGCATCAAACTCAGTGAGTGACAGTTGATATAGGTAGCCATTGATCAACGCTGCACAAACAGCAATCGGCCATAACGTTCCGGGGAATAACACCACGTAGCATAAAGGAAGCGCAAAGAGACACACCTTGATCTCATCAAGACCGAAGTGCTGCACTAAACCTCCGGCAATAAATATCGCCACAGCAGCAAACGCACAAAGGTGTTTGAGTGCAAGTACTTGCGTGTATAACGCAAAAAGTAGTAACGCAGGAAATAGGTAAAACGGCACCTCCCACGGATGTGGATCAGATAAAAGTGCATGGGACATAACGCCCACTGCAGCAATATAGGCGATATAGCCTATAACCTGCACGCTTTCATTGAGTTTAAACAGCCGCATCCTGAGCCTTCATTTCCCTAGCAATTACTTTAAACGTAGCGCATTTTCTGCAAATCGCTTTACTAGTTATGAAATCAGTGCCTCTATCCTGAGACAGATAATAAAAACGCCTCTAAGATAGAGGCGCTGTTAGTGCAACGGCATATACAGATTAAAGACCGAGCTCTTGCGATAAAGCCTTCATTTGTTTTAAATCCATCTGATGAACACGAATCATTTGTTCAACTTGACTTAACCTTGATTGTGCTTCGTCTTGCTTATCACACGCATCTGATTTGGCGTCCCAAGAGGTGCCTTCCAAATAGATATCACACTGTTTTTTCAATGCGACGATTTTGGGCGCAAGTTCTTCACGTTCTTTCTCTAGGGCTTCTAGCTCCTGAGAGACTTTCAGTTCTTGCTGGAACAACTCTCGTGAACGCTCAAACATTGTTGCCTGCATATCGGCCTGTCGGTTGAGCTGAGTATTCTGGCTATTAACCGTGGTTAATTGCTGTTTTTGCTGCGCAATCTGTTCTTTCAAGGTCGTATTTTCGGTTTGTAGTTCGTTGACCTGTGACTGAAGCGCATCCACAGCCAGCTTATGCTCTTCTTGCTGAGCATTAATCGCCAATTGCAGCTTCTCTTCAACCTCGTCATCAACCTTGGCAACTCTCTGCTCCACTTGAGTTGCCATTTGTTGTTTGTCAGCCACTAGCGTTTGATATTGTTGTTCAAGAGATTGGTAGGTCGATTCCCACTTTTGTGCCGTGAGTGTTGAACCCACCAAACCACCTAAGGCGAGACCCAGCACACCAGCGATGACAATATAGAGGCGAGCACGCTTGTCTCTCTCCTCAATCACAACAACGTCATCATTCTCTTGTATATCGTTTTGTTCGTTCACTTATTGCTCCTAAAGCCTAGCGAATTAGTTCTGTAACCATGATTGTTGCTGTATAGATAATAAAGCTGGAAACCAACGTTATTACGACGTATTTCTGCAACTTCTCGCTCGTACGATATCGGATCAGTACAAACGCGATAACAATCAAAAACGCGATGGCAAGTAACCTTGTCATAACCTCTCCTTGGGCAGATCCTATACTGATTACTTTATACCATTTTTTGTGCCTAAATAGTCAGAGTCAGGTTGTTTTCGCCACCCACAGTATTAAATAAATTATTTCAATTGGTTACTTTAAATACGTTGTGACTAAATCTGGATGAAAAGGCGTCACTTTTATTTGTATATCAGCATTTTATTTGGTGTGACACTGAGAATGAGGTATAAAGAACCGTAATAAAACCATGGGACCAAAATGATGAAACCATACAAATTAGACAATAAAAAGCGCCGTATTCAAAAGAAACTTTTCCTAGGCGAGTTTGCAATGAAAGGTTTTGAACTGAGTTGCGAAACAAACATCAATGATTTTGATCGATACGATGCATTTGTTGATGACTTCATCGACTACATCGATGGACTAGGTCTCTGCTTTGGTGGTGGCGGCTTGGAACTATTCGAAGGCTTCCTATGCTGTAACCAACGCTATGCTGATGCGACTGAAGAGCATCAAGCACAAGTTTTAGCATGGTTAGAAGCACGTGAAGAAGTGAAAGCGGTGAAAGTGAGTGAACTCGTAGACGCAAACTACTTCTAATCTCGATTATAGCGCCTCAAACGGCGCTATTTTTCTATTGGTCTTATCTAACTTCCATTCCTAGATTGTACTGCGCTAAGCAGCGTGTCACGTAACTTACCTTTAACAATGCAGCAATAACTATCGTACTAATATGGGCGGCGATTTGTTCACTCAAAGTGAAGTGGTCCGCATATGGATAGGAAATCAGGACACTCAATATCAGCGCCACAAAGGTAAGCGTCAGAGCGGCATTGGAAAATGTTAGTAATTTTTTGAATGTAATTTGGCTTGGTTGAGCAAACATATCGACCTCACTTGGATCATCTTATAGTAATTCAAGCTCCACACTGCATTTCTCTTGCCATGATTTTTAATTCAATAAAATCATGGCATTAATGAAAATCCACCCCAAAAAATAAAGTCATATTGACATCACAAAAATAGTGTCAATATGACTCAACAAATTCATTAAAACCCGAACTCATCTCGACAATAAAATCGATCAAAAACATGCAATTCTGTTATTGAATTACATCAAAATAATGATAAAGTTCACACGTCGACAGCGCACAGTGCTATCGACCAACTTTTGCTCTTAAATTGAGCAATTGTTCCGATGAAGACTGCAGGAGAGCGGTTATTTACCAAATGTTAACATTTGAGGAAAATAACCTACCGAAGAAGTAAATCTTTCAGGTGCTATTTAGGTAGCGAGGACTGTAGTTGGAGGAACCTCTGGAGAGAACCGTTAAATCGGTCGCCGAAGGAGCAAGCTTTACGCAAGTAAAGTGAAACTCTCAGGCAAAAGGACAGAGGAGTGGAAAGATCTAACCTACTACACCGCTTTTCTGCCTGTAGTTAATCAGAGATCCCTGATCTCTGTGCTTTCCCTCTTCTCCTTAAATAAGCATTATCACTTAAGGGGAAATCATGGATAACCTGCAATCTTTACTAAAAACAATCGACAATTTTGTCTGGGGCCCACCGCTTTTAATCTTGCTGGTTGGTACTGGGATATACTTCACTTTTCGCCTCGGCTTACTACAGTTTCGACACCTTCCAACCGCTTTGAAACTTGTTTTTAGCAAAGATGACTCTGGCAAACAGGGCGACGTCTCTAGTTTTGCAGCTTTATGTACAGCTCTTTCGGCAACAATCGGCACAGGTAATATCGTTGGTGTCGCCACCGCAATCAAACTTGGCGGGCCTGGCGCGCTATTTTGGATGTGGCTTGCGGCTCTATTTGGTATGGCAACCAAGTACGCAGAATGTTTACTCGCCGTAAAATACCGCCAAACAGACGACAAAGGACAGATGATTGGTGGCCCGATGTACTACTTACAGTACGGCGTTGGCTCTAAAACTCTGGCAGTTTTGTTCGCGGTATTTGCACTTGGTGTTGCTTGTTTTGGTATTGGCACCTTCCCACAAGTCAATGCCATTCTTGACGCAAGTGAATTATCGTTTGGCGTTTCGCGCGAAATATCCGCGAGCCTACTGACTTTATTAGTAGCATTTGTGACCATCGGCGGCATCAAATCTATCGCTAGCGTCGCGGGTAAAGTCGTCCCTGCGATGGCACTTTTCTACGTTGTTGCCTGTTTAAGTGTGATTGTCACCAATGCAGATAAATTGCTTGATGCGATCGAACTCGTGCTCGTTTCTGCCTTTACTTCAACGGCTGCAACGGGAGGCTTCCTAGGCGCAAGCATCATGCTGGCAATTCAATCTGGAATCGCTCGTGGTGTGTTCTCTAATGAGTCTGGCCTTGGTAGCGCCCCCATGGCGGCAGCGGCGGCAAGAACTGACTCTTGTGTAAAGCAAGGTCTGATCTCAATGACAGGTACCTTCTTCGACACAATCATCATCTGTACGATGACAGGTCTGGCGTTGATTCTTACGGGAGCATGGCAAAGTGACTTCGCGGGTGCGGCGATGACAACACACGCTTTTGCCGTCGGTCTGAATTCACAAACTTTTGGCCCAATGCTGGTTTCTATTGGCTTAATGTTCTTCGCTTTCACGACTATTTTAGGCTGGAACTACTACGGAGAGCGCTGTGTCGTATACCTCTTTGGTACCAAAGCAGTATGGCCATACAAGATTGTTTTCGTCTGCTTAGTGGCGTCAGGTGCCTTCTTGCAGCTCGACATGATCTGGATAATCGCAGACATCGTCAACGGCCTGATGGCGATTCCAAATTTGATCGGACTGATCGCGCTGCGTCAGGTTGTGATTGAAGAGACCAAACGTTACTTTGACTCCGCAATCAACCTCGTTCAAAAGCCTCAACACGTCGTTTAACCTTTCGTACATGGGACAAGTCGCCAATCGGCTTGTCCCTTTTTAGCATCGCTCACTGAAGTCCGCTGTCGTCACTGCTAAATAGACAACAATGATTGGCTTACCCCTAAACTTTCGCCTGATGTTCTATGCTTGTACTAGTCATCGCATCAGGTTCAAGGAAATGTACAGCCAAAACTCTCCGCGTGAACTCTTAAGGCCTCCCTACCTCATTTCTCCTATGATTGAGGTCAGTTAGCCATGCTTGGACTTCTCGCTCTGCTTTTACTGGCTATCGTTGCCGTAATTTATGCTAATTCACACTATTCTGGATTGAAATCACAGCTCACAGCGCAAGATGGAGAACTTAAATCTGCACTAAAACGGTTAGAGGATATTAATGAGCTGCTGGTTCAAAACGAGCAACAAGCATCACTGGGTATGCTCGTTGCTGGCATTGCTCATGAAGTTAACACCCCGATTGGCATCTGCGTCACCGCCTCTTCCAACCTTCAGCATGAAATCCGAGAGCTCAGACGAGACTATGAAAACAAAAAATTGAGTGAAGAAAATCTTTTGGAGTTTTTGGATATCTGCGAAGAGTCAGCGATGATAATCCATAACAACAACCAACGAGCGTCTGAACTGATACGAAGTTTCAAGCAAATCGCGGTCGACCAATCATCAGACGAATTGAGAGAGTTCAATCTTCGCCAATATCTGGACGAGATCCTTGTCTCAATGCGTCCTAGATTAAAAAAGTCACCTCATCAAATAACGATTCACTGCCCAGAAAAGGTGACATGTCGTGTCTACGCGGGCTCATTGGCTCAAATTGTCACTAACCTAATCATGAATAGTCTTATCCATGCGTTTGACGATGGCGAAAAAGGAAGCATTGAGATTCGCGTCAGTGAGTCCGATAACCGTATCCATTTCATTTACTCAGATAATGGGAAAGGCCTGAGTGAAGAAGACGCTCAGCGGTTGTTCGATCCTTTCTTCACGACAAAACGTAACCAAGGCGGTAGCGGCCTAGGGGCGCATCTTATTCATAACCTTATTACACGCAAACTTGGGGGGAGTGTTTCAGTGGAAACTAAGCTAGGAGAAGGACTGCGCTATATCATTGATTTCCCGAAAAATGCCAATGCAGCAACCCCCTAACTCAACTTGTATTTGGTTCTTTTATTGCCTATACCCATAAGAGGAACCGTCATAGTTAACAGGCGCCAAAAACGTTTAAAATTAGCAAGGAAGCTGATATGCCACTAGAACTACTCAGGGAAATGGATGAACCCACACTACCTGCTTGGAAAGTGTTGATTGTTGACGATGAGGCTGATATTCATCAAGTAACCGTATTGGTGCTAAAACGTTTTAAACTTGATAACCGACCACTTGAATTCATCCATGCGTATTCTGGAGCAGAGGCAAAAGAAAAACTTTCTACCTATGACGACATCGCCTTGATATTTCTCGACGTTGTGATGGAAACCGATGATGCTGGCCTTGAAGTCGCACGTTGGACTCGTGAAGACTTAGGAAATCACAAAACACGCATCGTTTTACGTACTGGTCAGCCAGGACAAGCACCTGAGCAATCGGTGGTCGCTAACTACGATATCAATGACTATAAAGAAAAAACTGAACTGACCAGCCAAAAGCTATTTACCACGGTACTGACTGCCATTCGTTCCTATCGAGATATCGTTACTATCGAAAATGCAAAACAGATGGAAGTGAACTATCGCATGGGGCTAGAGCGCGTCATTCAGTCCACTTCTGTTATATTTCAACAGCATACTTTACAAACCTTCTCGAGTGGAATTTTACAGCAAGTACTCTCTTTACTGCGTATGAATGACCAAAGCATGCTGGTCTCAGTACGCGGGCTAACCACACTGTGCCAATCAAATAATCAATATAAAATCTTGGCTCAAGTTGGTGATAAAAAGGAAGAATTAGACCCAACCATTCGTCGCTATTTGAATAGTGCTATTGAAAAACAAGCCAGTATTATCGATGGTGATGTATTCGTTGGTTATTTCTCTACCAGCTCAGGAGCAGTGAGCCTACTCTATCTAAAAGGCGCCAGAAAAATCACTGAACTGGAAAGTCAGTTGCTGACTCTTTTTTCTTACAGCGTCAGCCTCGCTTTCGAAAATCTCTCTCTGAGTCAGGAGATCATTGATACGCAAGGAGAACTGATTTACCGCCTTGGTGATGTGGTTGAGTCGCGCTCGCAAGAAGCAGGAAATCACGTAAGGAGAATGTCGGAGCTCAGTTATGAATTGTGCCTATTACTGGGTTATTCAGAAGAAAAAGCCAACTTATTACGCCAAGCTGCGCCAATGCACGACATCGGTAAAATTGCCATTCCAGATTCTGTTTTACTCAAACCCGGAAAGCTCAATAGCGAAGAATGGCAAGTGATGAAAACTCACTCAGCGATCGGACACAACATACTCGCTGGATCAAAAAGGAAGATTCTTCAAACTGCTGCGACTATCGCCCATCAACACCACGAAAAAGTCGACGGGAGTGGTTATCCTCAAGGGTTAAAAGGCGATGAAATTAGCATAGAGGCAAGGATCATTGCTGTTGCAGATGTCTTTGACGCATTAACCCATGAACGCTGTTACAAGCCGGCTTGGCCGATAGACGACGTTATCACAGAACTAAAGCGCTGTCGGGGTAGTCACTTAGATGCCCACGTAGTCGATACTCTACTGGACAACATTGACGTGGCATTGAACATCAACAACACCTACACCAGCAATTAGGCAAAACTAAAGTGTTGTATCCTCAACAATCAGTTTTGCCCCTAATAGGATAAGCACAGCACCCGTCGTACCTTCCATCCACTTCATAAAACGAGGGCTTTTTAACAACGTTTTAGCACTGGTTAATGCCCCAGCTAATCCACATTGCCAGCACATGGCGATGACAAAATGGATGCTTGCCATGAATAGTGATTGCAGCAATGGCGAGCCTTGCGGATCGATAAACTGTGGTAGAAAAGCCAGATAAAAAACCGCCGTTTTTGGGTTAAGGACATTGGACAAAAAACCTTCACGCAGTGAACGACGAATACTGAGGGAGTGATCCTTACCCTCTTTAAACTCCATACCCTGTTGTTTACCCAGAACCGTCTTTAAGCTACTGATCCCCAGCCATATTAAATATGCTGCACCTAACATTTTGATGAAACCAAACAACTCCGCGGATTGAGCTAATAACGCAGAGATCCCAACCGCTGAAAAAACCGCGTGTACAAACAAACCACTACAGATACCAACGCTGGTTATCGAGCCATCCACAAATCCTGCGCGCGAGGTATTGCGGATAACCAGAGCAGTATCCAAACCCGGTGTGAGTGTCAATATGGTGATAGCGATGACAAACGCTTCAAAGTTTTCAATAAACACAGGATCCATCCTCCTAAATATTTGTCTTCAAACTACCTATTTCTGTTCTAATTTGCCAGAGAATAGTATTGATATCGAAAATATCTAACATGAACACTGCTTGGTATCGCTGTTAATGGTTGGTAAACTGGCGTTCTATTTCCAAGGTCAAGGAAGGCATTTCAATGAGTGCATTCAATAAGTTAGTCCAACATTCTAAAAAGATTTCTCATTTTAACCACTTAGCCGCTATCTGCGGTTGGGATCAGGCAGCAATGATGCCCAGTGGGGGTAACCAAGCACGTTCTGAAGCCATGGCGGAGCTGTCAGTTCATATTCATGGCCTGCATACTCAACCACAGCTCGAAGAGTGGTTCTCTGACGCGGAAAATGAAGCATTAGATGCTCAGCAATCCGCTACCTTACGTGAACTTAAACGTCAGTGGCAGCAAGCCAACGTCTTGCCGGAAGCCTTGGTTCAAGCGAAGTCATTAGCCGGTTCAAAGTGTGAACATGCTTGGCGTAGCCAAAGAGGTGAAAACGATTGGAATGGTTTTGAGAAAAACTGGGCAGAAGTCGTAAAACTATCTCAAGAAGAGGCACAAATCCGCGCCGAGGCGAACGGGCTTTCTCCTTACGATGCGATGCTAGATATCTACGAACCAGGCACCAGTTCCGCTTCTCTCGACCAATTATTTAGCGATGTTAAAACATGGCTACCTGATCTGATCAATCAAGTCATCGAGAAACAATCAACGGAGCAGTTCATCCAACCGCATGGGCACTTTGACACCCACCAGCAAAAAGCGTTGGGGTTAGAAGTAATGTCACTGCTGCAATTTGACTTCAACCATGGTCGACTCGATGAAAGCGTTCATCCATTCTGTGGTGGTGTTCCAAGCGACGTACGCATTACGACTCGCTATGATCAAAGTGAGTTTGTCCAATCACTGATGGGAATTGTTCATGAAACTGGCCATGCTCGATATGAACAAAGCTTGCCAAAAACGCTTGCTGGTTTACCTTCAGGTGAAGCGCGTTCAATGGGTATTCATGAATCTCAATCGCTGTTCTTTGAAATGCAAGTTGGACGAAGCGAACCCTTTATCGCCCATTTGTCGAAATTGGCTGCTAAACACTTCCTTGGCCATGATGCCGCGCTATTCACTCAGGAGAACTTCCATAAGCTCTACACGCGTGTGAAAAAGGACTTTATCCGTGTTGATGCTGATGAACTAACCTACCCTGCTCACGTTATTCTTCGATACGAAATTGAACGTGACCTAATAAACGGTAACATCAAACATACCGATGTGCCTGAGCTATGGAATCAGAAGATGCAGCAGTATCTTGGTCTCTCAACAGAGAACAATTATAAGAATGGCTGTATGCAGGACATTCACTGGACAGACGGCGCATTCGGTTACTTCCCTAGCTATACGCTAGGGGCGATGTATGCCGCACAGTTTATGGCCGCAATGCAGAAAACTGTTAATGTGGATAGTGCAATCGGTTCAGGAGATCTGACTCCAATCTTTACTTGGCTATCAGACAACATTTGGAGTAAGGGAAGCTTGTTGACGACTGACGAGCTAGTAAAACAGGCCACAGGGGAAACCTTAAACGCCCAGCATTTCCAAGCTCATTTAAGAAGTCGTTACCTGTAAATCATCTCGGGCAGCCCACGCTGGGCTGCCCGGTTGGCTACCGAGACATAGCCTTGCGCAGAAACTCTAAGCCTTTTATCCAAACTTACAGTAAGAGAAAATACTTAGTATTAATTCGGCAAACACTGACATTTCGATTATTGCTAATCGTCTGATAGTTAATCAAAAATAGAAAACTATCTGATAGAAGGAAGTAATAATGAAAAACTTTGTGTACGGCCTTACCTTACTCGCCTTGGCGTTCAATTCACAAGCTGAACAACTTTATAAAATCGATGAAACACTCTCCACCGTTGGTTTTGCTACGATTAAAAAACAATATATTGCTGAGTCAGCAGTCATCAACCACATACAAGGTATGATTGATGAAACAGGAACGCTTAAAGCAACGGTTCCTTTGGCTCAGATCAACACTGGCATCCCTATTCGAGATGAGCGTTTGAATCAATTATTTTTCAAAACCGACGCTTATCCAAATGCCGAAGTCATCGCCAAAATACCAGCGGAAGTACTCACCAGTGATCAGTACATCTCACGATTGAGTATCCCACTGTCAATAACGTTAATGGGAGCAACAAAGGAAATAACGACAAGTGTCAATGTCATAAAGACCAATGACATTTTATCTGTTTCAACTAGTCAGCCAATGATCATCAATGCGCTAGACTTTGCAATCCCTGAAGAGAACTTGAAAAAACTAGCGGAAACCGTAGGTAATATCTCGATTTCCACGTCCGTGCCAGTCTCGATATCCATCATCCTTAGTAAATAATCCAAAATGAATTAGGCAAAGGATTCATTATCCTTTGCCTTTACTTTCAATTGACAGATCTATCCCTTACAACAAGATCCCCACGGTCATCGATAGCACCCACTTAAATTCTATTTATTGAATAGATTTATAATGCAACTCGAAAAGTATTTTCATTTATTAAATTGAACCCCATTCTGGAAACCAACATTTTGCCGCTTACCAAATATGAAAATTAATAAGCTCATCCCATAAATAAATTACGGCTTCAATCAACGATAATTTGCTGCTATATACTAAATTATTGGTTACATGGTGTTACATGTCATCTTGACACCAAACCAAGAACTGAACGGTTAATTCACATTGAAAAAAAAGTGTAATAAATGGACTTTATTATCGGAAAGAATTAACTAAAAAAAGGACTTCACTATGCGTAAATATCACTATTTAGCACTACTCGTGTCAGCCTCTTTTTTCTCTATGGCTGGTGAACATACTGTCAGTTTTTCGGCAAGCGTCGTCGAACGCCCCTGCCCTATACAGTCAGAAAATCATACAAAGAAATTAATCGAAGATAGCTGTGTCCCCTTCGAACAACCTGTATATGAAGCGATTTATGATACAGAAGATGATGGCATTACAGTCAAACATATTGGTGACATCGTTCATGTGACCTATCTATAGACTTAGTCATTTGAATCACAAGCTGTAGTTAATGCTAGTATTGAACCCATTTCGATAGGCTCTTTACTATCATTTTCTACCGCTGTAACAATCATACCGACTTCCACAACCACTTCATTCGAAGTTTTCCTATACTTTAAACATTTGCTAATAAATAGAATTACTCCCTAAATTCCTTTGCTTCTTATTTTGACCTCGCTAAGTTAACACAGAATATTGCTGATAAATCTAATTAGCGTAAAAACGAGAACAATCCTATAAAATAAGTTCAAAACTCTGTAATCCAATGCTCATCGAATTTCTATAAAACCTACAAATAAGCATTTTCCTACACTCAACGAGGGATGGGACTACGGAATATTAATATCACTACTAATACTATTACTAAGGGCTAATAACAGTATAGAGTGTCAAATAATATGAAGTTACCATATGTTTTGCATTATATAAGCATAAGAGAGGCTAACAGCCCCTCTTATGTCAACCACAGACTAATCCTCTGACTGACAAAATGTCGATATGTACAGGGCTTCAACTTTTTCTCGAGCCCATGGTGTGCGGCGTAAAAACTTCAGAGATGATTTTATCGATGGGTTATTGTAGAAACAGTTGATCTGGATTTCTGCGTCAAGTCCTTCCCAGCCGTAATGCTCATGCAGGCGGGTAAGAAGTTGCTCTAACGTAATACCATGTAATGGATTGTTCGGCTGTTGCTGACTCATTGAATAGTGTTCCGACGATGTCGAGGAGTAAAACGAGAGTCTAGCAAATATCAGTCAACTTTATTACGTTTTTCCACTCCACGACACACGCCCGCGTCTTTTACTTTTGCGGGTTTGGCAACGAATCAGAATCGCTTGCTTTTCCTCGTTAGAGGCAGCTGACCAATTTAGGATCTCGTCTAGAGTTCGAAAACAACCTAAACAGATCTCTTCCTCATCAAGACAACAGTGGCGAATGCATGGACAAGCGATTGTCGATCCGCCACTGTTACTTTCATTATCTCGGTTCATTTGACACCCCACTATCTAGATTCTAGACCTAGATGGAAGTGGGCGCCGTATCCTAGCCGCAATGCTACCCTTCAGATACGGCTACAGTTCATAGCATTACCTTCCGTTTTGCTGTAAATAGCTCACAATGTTCTCAAACGCGATTCGGAAATAGAGCTCATAGCTGTTTTGTTCTACGTAACCGAGGTGGGGTGTGGCAATCACATTAGGTAGACTAAGCAAAGGCTCATTCTCTTGGTTTGCTGGCTCAACATCAAACACATCTAGCGCCGCCCTCTTGGTGGGAACCCTAACTAGCTCTTGGAACAGAGCAGACTTCTCTATCAGCTCCGCGCGGCTCGTATTCACCAACAAAGAATCTGATTTCATCCGTGCAAGATCATCGGCTGTGACACAGGCTCTAGTGGCGTCATTCAGCCTCAAATGCAAAGAGACAATATCGGATTGTGTAAAGAAATCCTGCTTAGAGGATGATGCACTAAAACCATGCTCAACCGCCAACTTACGTGAAGCTTCACTGCCCCACACCATCACTTGCATGCCGAATGCTTCAGCATACCGTGCTATCTTTTGACCGATGTTTCCGTATCCCCAGATACCTAGGGTTAAGCCACTAAGCGTGCGACCTAAACCAAGCTCTCCGGAGCTCTGCCATTGACCATTTTGTAGATTGTTGGAGTAAATAGGAATATAACGACTCGCCGCCATAAGAAGTGCCCAGCACAATTCCGACGGGGCGATAGGCGAACCACGCCCCTCTAGGACTTTGACACCATATTTTTCACATAGCCCGACATCAATATGATTGCTCACTTTCCCGGTTTGGCTAATTACGCTGAGATTGGGCAATTTCGCCAGCAAAGACTCGCTGATAACCGTTCGCTCTCGAATTAAGACTAACACCTGAGTATCTGCTAGCTTGACCGCCAGTTCATCTTCGGAGTAACTCTGACTAAAGACGGTTACATCATGCTCAGCAAGGAGTTGGAAACACTCTAAGCTTTTGACCACATCCTGATAGTCATCCAAAACGGTAATATTCAATCCACACTCCTTGTCATAATCCGTTAAGTGGTTAGTTGGTATGCGAACCAACGCTTGTGCATCGTTATACTTTTGGTCGGAGCGCTACTTAGCAAAGCCTTCGACTAGCGGCGCTGTTAAGCCCACCTTATGCCACTCAGTTTGCTCTTCACAAAAAATCTGAGCATCAAGTGACTTGGAGGGTTCCTGATCCAAACAACCTGCTGGAACAATAAGAAACCTGCCACTTTGCGATACATACGGTAAGCCGGAGCCACACTCCGTACAAAAAACTTTGGCAAATGAACGAGTCTGATGTTCGTAGCGCTTTATCTTATCTTCTCCCTTCAGCCACTCTATATTATCCGGTGCGGTAAACAGATTGGATGCGTGTGCTGACCCGGTTAACTTTCGGCACTGCTCACAGTGACAGAAGAAGAACTTTGAAAACTCATCTTTTAGCTTAAACGCGACACTTTTGCAGCAGCAGCCGCCCGTTATTTCTTTCGCCATTTTAACCTCCTTGTTCAGTAAGTACTCAACATATCACTGCGATATCATCACTGCCATGATTAGTTTGACTATCTATCTACTCTCCGAAAAATAACACCTTCTATTTTCTCATAAGGTGCTGTTTTTACTTGCCAATTTTAAGTAATACAGCCAAAGTAGCGGCAGATAGTTCAAACAGCAAATTTCAGCGTCATGTTTAATAAATACAATCATTTGGCTTCCGAACAAACGAAAGGCGTTTCAGCATCCGTCTTATCTTCTTTGCTGTTTGCAACCATCCCTGCTTACGTCCAACTGCAACCGGAAATGGCTACGAGTTTAATCTCTGGAGGAGAGAGCCACTGGCTAGCGGTTCAGCGAATCATTTGGAGCACACTGTTGTTTGCTCTATTGCTGTTATTTACCAAGCGATTACCACTGCTTATCTCGGCATTAAAAGTACGAAGAATGTGGTTAAATTACCTGTTATCCGCTGTTTTAGTCGCGCCTCAATATTGGCTATTTGTCTGGGCTCCAGCAAATGGCGAAACGCTTAACCTCGCTCTCGGTTACTTTACACTGCCGATAGTCATGGTGTTGGTTGGGCGGTTTGTCTATAAAGAGAGCCTCACACGCCTGCAAAAAGTCGCCTGTTTATTTGCTCTATTCGGCACTATCTGGGCATATGCTCTCTCTTCGGGCGTGTCGTGGGTCGTTATGGTTGTCGCTCTTGGATACCCGTTTTACTTTATCAATCGAAAATCTATCCAGCTTCCCGCGGATATCGGACTGGCGGTAGACCACATCATCTTGTTTCCGTTTGCTATGCTGGCGATGTTCTATCTCTATCCAGCACAGTACATCACTGAATTGCCAACCAGCACGCATCTCTACTACTTCGGTTTAGCGGCGGTTTCTGTAACACCTATGCTGCTCTACCTCTATGCCTACACTAAGCTTCCAGTGTCTCTTTTTGGCCTGCTTGGCTATGTTGAACCGACCTTTATCTTTATCGTTGGTTTATTGATTGGCAGTACCATAACCCTGCAAGAAGTTCCCACTTACTTGTTTATCATGTGCGCATTAATCGCCTTGATTACGGACAGTCGCAAACGGCTGAAAAACATTCGGATAAAACGGTAATAGTGTCGGACGTATAACACGGGCAAACTCATCACAAGATAAATACTTATGCTATGTTTAATTGAGCTATTAGTACGGAGAGTTCGCCATTATGCCTCTATTCATGGATCGTCATTTTTCCGAAAATCCCACCCGAGAAGCAATAGAACTCGCTCATCGAAAAGATTTAGATATTCAAGAGAAGTATGGCGTCAAGTTCGTTACGTATTGGTTTGACGAAACCCGAGGAACTACCTTCTGTTTGGTCGAAGCGGAAAGCGAATCTATCATCAGGAAAGTACACCAAGAAGCACACGGCGATATCCCCGGAGAAATCATCCCCGTTGACCGCGATATTGTTAAGCTTTTCTTAGGTCGCATCGAAGACCCGATCACGACAGAGCAAGATGAACAAGCTCAGATAGACAGTGCGTTTCGCATCATCATGTTTACCGACCTTGCCGGTTCGACGGCAATGACTACTAAACTCGGTGACCAGAAGTCTATGCATCTATTGCGTATCCACAACGCCATCACCCGCAACGCGATCAAAATGCACAACGGACGAGAAGTTAAACACACTGGCGACGGTTTTATGGTCTCTTTCACGTCTGCAGACGATGCAGTTCGTTGTGCCAAAAGCATTCAACAGGCATTTAAGGAGCATAACACCACTCGTCCTGATCAAAGCATGCATGTTCGCATTGGGCTGAGTGCTGGGGAACCTGTTGAAGAAAACAATGATCTGTTTGGCACAGCTGTTCAGATGGCTTCACGAGTCTGTGATGCAACGGAGTCCGATCAGATCTTAGTCGTTGATCTGGTACGCCAAAGCTGTTCCGATCCTGAACTGCTGTTTCATGAGTTTGGAGAGAGACTATTTAAAGGCTTCAACGAACCGACTAGAGTTTATCAAGTCTCCTAATCAATCCTCTAATCAATCCTCTAATCAAAGACTTGAAACGCGCTTCTCCGCCGTAGCTGCACGTCAAACCAGCCCAGATGGCAAAACTGAACTATTCTAAAGATGTTCAAATGGGAGTGGTCATGAAGTTAAGCGATGATAACAATTCACTTAGCCAACTGCTGATAGCGTACGGTCAAGCGTTTGCCTCGACTCATTTACCGCATCAGTTACGCCAGCAGGGGCTCGCTTGCGTTGAAGTGGCGAGCGAACAAGACGTCATAGAGTTATCGCCTACTTTATTGATCTTGGATCAGCCTCTGCTCGAACGGCTAACGTGCTCGACTATTGAGCGTTGGCGTGAAAACCAATTTGTGGTCGTGATTGCGGAACAGCATCTCAATGTTGATGCAGACCTCTATGTTCCCTGTGGTTTCACTAAACGTATCACTTTCAAACATATCGAATCCGCTCTTTTGCTTCATTCTCAGCGTATACACCAGACTGAATTGACTCAGTTGCTAAACCGTAAATCAAATAGCTTAACTCGACTGACCGAAATTGGCATTGCACTTTCAGCGGAAAAGAGTTTGAGTGCGCTCCTTAACCGAATCTTAGATGAAGGCAGAAAGCTCGCCGTTTGTGACGCTGCATCTCTGTTTCTGCTTGATAACCAAGATAAGGCTCATCGTCACTTAGTGCTCAAGTTAACTCAAAATGCATCGATTGAATTCGACTTCGAGGAGCAACGCTTCGAACTGAACGACCGCAGTATTTCCGGTTACGTTGCGATCCATGGTCACGAGGTAAATATTGCTGATGTCTATGATATTCAAGACAAAGCCTATCAATTCAATCCTATTTTTGATCATGTTACCGGCTACCGATGCCAATCCTTATTGGCCCTACCGATATTCAATTACCAGCAGGAAGTCATCGGCGTGTTGCAGTTCATCAACCACACCAAGCAAGCTGGCGTTCTACTCTCTTCCCACTCAGTTACTAAAGAGAACGTGATCCCATTTGAGCAAGAGATCTGTCCGTTACTCCGCGCCCTTGCAAGCCAATCAGCGATCGCCATTGAAAACAGACGCCTTATTGAAAGTATTAATCGACTCTTTGAAGGCTTTGTTCAAGCCTCTGTCACCGCCATTGAGCAGCGAGACCCGACCACCAGTGGTCACTCATTTCGCGTTGCAGATCTATCCATTGCCTTGGCGAGCTGCTTGAACAACTCTAAGCTCAAACAGTATGAGCATCGAAAACTTAACAAAAAAGATCTTAGGCAACTCAAATATGCTGCGCTACTGCATGACTTTGGCAAGGTCGGTGTGAAGGAGTCTGTCCTCACTAAGGCAAAGAAACTCACTGTTCATCAATTAGATACGATTAAATATCGCATTCGTCTTACACAGCAGTCTTTGCTGCGCCAGCGAGCAGAAATTGAACTTTCGATATTCAGCCAATCGAGCGTTAAGTCTCAATCTAAACTGACTAAATTAGACAACATCCAACAGCAAATTTCTCAATTAGAACAGTTTTGGCTCGATATTTTACAAGCCAATGAACCCTCTGTTCTACCCGAGTCTGTCTCAGATAATCTCCAGAAAATTCATGCTTACCATGCCATTGATGACAATGGTTTACTCACACCTCTTATTAACAAACAAGAGCTGTTGGCACTATCAATACCAAAAGGCAGCCTAACATTGGATGAAATGGAAGAGATTCGTTCTCATGTGATTCATACTGAAACTTTCCTCAAGCAAATACCTTGGACTCAGGACTTGCAAGACATCCCTACTATCGCAGGTGCTCACCATGAGAAAATCGATGGAAGTGGTTATCCAAGAGGATTGAGTGGGCAACAAATCCCCTTAGCTTCGCAGATCATGACCATATGCGATATCTATGATGCCCTGACAGCTTCGGACAGACCCTATAAAAGTGCTCTTCCCGATGATGTAGCCTTCAAAATTCTCTATAACGAAGCAGAAAAAGAACAGTTGAACGGGGATTTGGTTAGTCTGTTTATCAATGAAAAAGCCTATTTAGCAATCAAAAACAAACAGTATAAAAAAGATTGTAATGAGTGCGGCAACTTCCATCACCATGTGTGCGATTTTGACTTGCTAGATCACGATTAAAATTGATTCAATGCGCCGCATTCTGGAGTTCATAGCTCAGCCTATTCGCCAAGCTATGAATCCTATCTAACCCCTCACTCAATTGCAGACGATTGCTGCCTGATATAGAAAGTCTCGATTTTCGCGCCTGCCTTTACAAAATCCACAGACAGGGTATAGAAACCTTTCTCCAACTTAACTTTAAGACCATCAACCGACACGAGCTCTCCTTGTGTACCATGGGTTGAAAAACTCATACTGAACTGATCATTTATCGCAAGGCTACAGGAAGATTGAGCCGTAGAATCCCGTTCATAACTCATAAGAGCTTGGCACTGGTATACCCCCTCTGTTTCCACCTCAATATCAAACGATACGTTGACTGATGTATTAAGCGTGATAGCAGAGTCAGTCATATAAACCCGATCAGTGCCGGTTGTCTTTCGAGCAATAAACGGCTTTATTGGCTGATACGCCTGCAAGGGTCTCGCCATCGCTGGCGTATCCATGATGAAGCGACATATATTGATAGCACTGCGCTGTAGTTCAGCCAGATTGAGCCTCCCCTCCTCTAACGCGATTAAGGTATCATCCTGCATCGCGTTGCTTTCCGCGCCATCATTCTCCACTACCATGTAGAGGTCATTTTGTGATCGTAACATGTGGGAGGTAGACGTTTTGTCCTCTTTGCCAGCGTAGATAGGGTCATTCATCTTCGCCCACCAATCCGTCATAACAATCCCTTTAAACCCCCATTCCTTGCGCAGCAGCATCGTATTCAAATCAAAATTAGATGCGGCCCAATGTCCGTTAACCGGGTTATACGAGGTCATGATGGTGGTCGCCTCGCCCTGTTTAACTAACATTTCAAACGGTTTAACATGGACTTCGCGCAATGCTCGCTGTGACATGACACTGTCTACATCCACCCGAGCGGTTTCCTGATCGTTGGCAGCATAGTGTTTTATGGTTCCTGACACGCCAGCGCTTTTAAGTCCGCGTGTCTGGGCAGACGCGATAATACCTGTCAAATAAGGATCTTCTGAAAAGTACTCGAAGTTGCGTCCATTGAGTGGGTGGCGATGAACATTGATACCTGGGCCAAGTAAGGTATCAATCTGATTGGCTCTAAGCTCTTCGCCTATGAGGAAGAACAATTCTTGGTTTAGCTCACCGTTCCAAGTGCAACCCAGTAATGTGCCAATAGGAACTTGAGTTGCTTTGTGGCCACTGTCCATACGTATGCCAGAGGGCCCATCAGCCGCTGCGACCGCAGGGATACCCAAATTGAACAAGCTGTCGGAGACACCACCAAAAGCGGCAGCCGTCCCAGGTGTCACCTTAGGACTGCACATCCCTTCACCACGAACTAACGTCGCCATTTGATGCGGAGTCATCTGAGCAACAAAGGACTCTAAACTTGCATGTCCTGATTTAACGTCCGACAGCTTTAAACCAATATCCCCTGTGTATTGGAGCGGTTGTGGTATAAAAGAAGCCAAGCGTATTTGCATATCTATCGTGCGCTGCGGTGTCATTTCGTAACCGATCTGGTAGTGGTCTTTTCCGCCTATCGCAATAGGTTTGATTCTTTCAAACTCAACCATTGGCGCACACACTTCATGTAACTGATCAATGACCAGTAAGCTGTCCAACGTCCAGCATGGTGCTAAAAGCTGAGCTTGACGAACGCTCCCACCTAGATAGAAGTGGTAGTCACCTTGCTCAAGCAGATAACAATTTCGGTAGCCAGTGATACCGCTATCGTCATAGCTCGCCAAACCTGACACTGCAACGGTCAGCGTCACTATCTGTGATTCACTGGGTAACAACTTGCGGGTTTTACCAAACGCAATCAGGGTTCGTTTTGGTTTGCCGAGTAAGCCTTGCGGCGCCTGAACATAGAGTTGTACCACCTCTTTACTTGCGAACGTAGATCCGACATTAGTCACCTCAACATCGAATGAGATTTGCGTCTCTTTGTCCTTGCCCTCAACTCGATAACCGATCAACTGCTGGCTAAACTGGGTATAAGACAAACCGGAGCCAAATTCGAATTGCACCTGCTCCGGTGCGAAGGTTTCGAAGTAACGATATCCGACGTAAATATCTTCTTGATAGAGGTTGCGCTTTCGATCACCGAAGTTCGCTGAAGAAGGGTAATCCTCAATGCGGTAGGCAATCGTGTCAGACAAACGGCCACTCGGTGATTCAACCCCTGAAAGGACATCAGCCAACGCCGATCCTGCTTCCATCCCAGCAGCCCAACTATACATCACCGCTTTGATCGAAGTGTGCCCCTCAATATATTCTATCCATGACATATCAACAATATTGGTCACGTTCATTACCACGATCACGCATTCAAAATGACGACAAACCTTAATCATCATTTGTTGTTCGAGTTCGGTTAGGCGATAGCTACCTGCTAAATCTTGATTGTCTTGATCTTCTCCGGCGGTGCGACCGATAAAAACAATGGCTTTGTTTGACTGACTTGCTGCCGAGCGCACGATCTCTTCATCAAGGGGCATCTCCGACTGAAACCAAGGTTCCGCAGCCCAACCACCGCCACCATCGTCAAATGGATGTTCAGCAACCCAGTTACGATAGATCTCCGCCAATGGCTTGTTATAGGAAATCTTTTGGTTCGATATGATTCCATCAAGGGCGCTAATCGCATAAGGTACATTTACCGCCCCTCCAGACCCTGTACCACTACGATAAGTATTTATTTGGCAACGGCCAAACAGCGACACGCAATCCGCGGATACCAGAGGGAGAGCTTGCTGTTCATTTTTGAGCAGAACGATACCTTCAACCGCTGCTTGACGACTGACAGGAACGAGTTTCGCTTGAGCTTGAGAAATTGGACTATTTTGCATAATCAACCACATCTTCCAGTTTGGTTATGACCATCACAGCAGCGCACTTCACATCCACTCTGTGTTTGTATTGCAAAAGATAGTAAGCTTATCGGGTTCGCTATTCTCCGAATATAGCGACACAAAAAAGGATATTAGCGACATGACTACTCGGTATCGACTCAGCTCACACCAGCGCCATCAACATCTCAACTTTGCCTTTGTCGATGGCGATCATCAGACCGACTTTGCTTTGCACAAACATGATTTTTCAGAATTGTTTTTGGTTGTAGAAGGGAGTGGAAAACACTTAGTCGCAGGCTTCGAGTATCCCTTAAATGCTGGAGATGTGTTTGTCATTAATGGTGAAACCGAGCATGGTTTTAAAGATGTTTGCGGACTCAAACTCATCAACCTAATGTTTGACGCCTCTGCCCCCTTCTTTGAGTTACCTTCAATGCGAGTGCTACCCGGATATCAAACTCTGTTTAAAATCGAACCGTTAGTCAGACAAACAACAGAATACAGAGCAAAACTGACACTCGATCATCAGCAACTCATTTTTATTGAACAGATGTTGGAATCGATTCGAAGTGAATATCAAGGAGCTTTACCAGGATTTGAAGTGATGATCAGCAGCTTGATGCAGCAGCTAATCATCACCCTAGCGAGGATCTACGCACAGCAGCAACACGACGCCCCGAAAACAACCTTAGCATTAAGCCGAGCAATGGTGTTTATCGAGCAAAATTACACGCGTTCAGATTTGATACCAGAGCAAATCGCACAAGCGGCATTCATCAGTCAACGTCAATTAGAAAGGCTATTCAAACACTATCTGAATACGTCACCCAACCACTATCTGAGACAGCTTCAGCTAAACTATGCCCACACCCTTATCCATGATGAGAAACTTCACTCTGTGCAAAAAATATCCGAATCGTGTGGATTCAGTGATAGTAACTATTTTTCTAAATGCTATAAGCAGCGTTTCCTGATCACGCCAAGAGAAGATATAAAAAAAGCCGCTACGATGAGCGGCTAAAGCGATACTTAGGAGCAAGTCGCGTAGCTGAAAACAGAGTGTCCCCAAGGAGCCAACACTAAAAGGATATAATGAAAAAGGAAGGCATCAACACTTGGCAGTTAGATGCCTTCAATGTGGACAGTTTAGGCAATTACCACCACATGTCCGCTTGAATACCGACGATAAAATCACCATCTTTGCCATTACCGTTACGATCTTCACCGTCTAGGTAAGAGGCCAGTAAGCGGATTTCTGGACTTGGACCAAAGCCAGAATGCACAACCATGGTAGGAGCCACGGTTAGCTTGTAGTCATATGAGTCCGCTTTGACGCCATTTCGCTCTTCGTAATTGAACATGTAGCCCGCTTCTGTCGCAACAAAGAAGTTTTCTGAAATTGGGAACGTTGGACGAACCATGGCAGACACCCAACCATCCTTAGCGCCGTTATCAAAGTCATTGTACTGAGTTTGAATAGAGTGGAATACGCTGACTCCGTTCTCGAAGAAGTATCCACCCCAAGCGAGAGCGCGTACTGACATATCGTCTTCATCAACCGCTTTCAAGCATGAAGTTCCACAAGCTGTACCTGTTGTTAACCAACTTTGGTAATCACTACCAGGCTTGTAAGTATTGTAAGTGGTTAGCGTACCACCGAGTAGGTTGCCAGAACCTAGTCCTTTACCTGCTTGAGCAATGTATTTGGTAAAGCCTTTATCTGATAGACCAAACACTGAGTCAGTATGAACGATAGCAGTCATCTCAAAACCGTTATCCGCAAACGCTTCTAGGCCAGCACCGTTACCTAAGTCGACCATATTGTCTGGCATAAACTTCGCCAGTGCATGCAACTCGACGCTGCCAAAATTGACACCGGCGTGAAGCGCATGCATCACGTTATTGCTATCACCCCAGAAGCTCGTATCGCCTGCGTTGTCACTTGCGATATAAGCGAAGTCCCATTTGTTGCCACCAAGCTCAACACCTTCAATACCCACACCAGTACCAGACATATCTGTGTAGAAGAAGTCGGTCATAAAGATGTAATTGTCTTTACCGTAAAAACGCTTACCACCCCAAACAACCCCTGTTTCCGATACCCCTTCGAACTCAACGAAGGTTTCTGCCATGCCAATTTCGCTGTTTGTCGCGTCAGCATTTGCACCTAACTGGTTCATTGCATTCTGCGAGTTGTCCGCTGCGGCACGGGTTTTAATGCGAATTTTCTGGCCCGCATCATTTTCAAAGTTCTTTTGAAGCGCAAGCTCAAAGTGGTTGTCTGATTCAACACCTAAACGGCCTAGGCGCTCTTTAGATGCAGGAAACTTAGCTCGTTTAAAATCGTCGTTTTGACTATATAAAGCCCCAGCTCGAAAATAGCCGTGAAATTCGAACCCTTCAGATTTCTCTGCAAATGCAGGAAGTGAAGTCGCGCCAGCGGTCGCAATGATGCAAGCAAGGGTAAGCTTTGACAGTTTCATAGTAACTCCATGTTATTATGCGCTAAAGAAAGCGCTTTCTTTATTGTGATATAAAAAATCCAAAAATAAGCAGCATTCTATAGCGTAGGGTAATCAAACGGGCCGAAAGGGCTCATATGATGACTGATTTGCCAATCACATTTGGATTGAAGACAGAATACTCACCAACAGCCCATACAAAAAGTTAATTAGATCACAAAGAAAACGCTTTCTTTAAAGCTCGATCACAGAAATCATTCATCAGGACGACACAAAAAAATACCGCGCATAAAAGCGCGGTATAGGTCACATTCAAGCAGAGATTGGGCGTTTATTGGCTGCTAATGCGGATATTATCCAATGCAAACACCATTTCTCCCGTCGGCTCAAAGACAAGTAAATTATTGATATTTTTAGGATCAACCTGACCAGATACGTAGCGATTACCCCCTGCAACAATATCAGAGAGAGCAATAGATACCGTCTGCCACTGTGCTGTATCCGCGAGTTCAACCGTAATATCACTGGTTGCTGGCCAACCACTATCCAATTTCACTAGCAACTCAACATCCGCTGCGATTTTCTCGACCTTGATATCAAAAGTCAGTTTGCCGTTTTCAAGCCACTCAGAAAGATCCGTCTTAGGGGAACGGAAATAGACATTACCTCCCCCATTCTGTTTGCTGATCGATAGAACTTTGCCTCTGCCCGACTCTTCTATCTCTTGGTGCTCTACGATATTAGTCGGATCATAACTGCCGTATGCTAGGCTGCTATTGAGTGCATCAACAAACACCTCAATCTCAGTACCATCAGCATAACTATCATCTTCCCCCAGAATGGCAGGAGGCTGATGTCCTTCGATGAGCACAGCCTGATCCGATGAAACACCACATCCCTTGCCTTTCCAGCGGTCAGCCGCACAGCGATACACCTTCACATAGTCGACTAACATCGTCTGAGGAAAAATATCTGGGTTAATACCCTGTTCATTTGCATTAGCCGCCCATGCGCCACCCACTGCGACATTTAATAACAGATGGAACTTCTCATTGAATGGCGCAAGGCTATCAGCATTGACCAGTTGTCCTTCTTGCTTATATTGCGAGTACCAGCCCGCGTGAGTTTGGGTGGCATAGTGAATATTATCGACATACCAACGTATTTCGCCCTCTTCCCACTCAATCGCATAAGTATGAAAGTCATCGGCAGGGTTAACGCCATCAGGCAGAGTGACTCCAATACCGCTATGAACATTATCAGGCCAAGCTTTTCCATAATGTAAGGTGCCGTGAATACGGTTTTCAATTTCGCCGGCCTCCGTTGCAGGCGCATCCGACTGCGCTTTTAAGTTAACCGCTTCAACGATATCAATCTCACCGGAGGCCGCCCACGTACCATATTTATTGTCGGTAGGGAGCATCCAAATAGCAGGCCACGTTCCCTGGCCAGAAGGCAGTTTCGCTCTAACTTCAAAACGACCATATTTCTGATCACGCTTACCTTTACTCCTTAATCGAGCAGAAGTATAAGGCAAGGTTTGGTTCCCCACCCCTTCTAGACCTTCAGGATGGTCAGAGCCAGTGAATGACTCTTTTCTCGCGACGATATGCAGTAATCCATCTTTCACAAACGCGTTTTCTTGTCGGTCGGTATAGCACTGCTGTTCATTGTTGCCCCCTCCCCAACAGTTTTGTTCTAAGGTCCAAAAGCGTGGGTTAATCCGCTCTCCTTCAAATTCATCCTGCCAAGCAAGCTGCCATTTATCGCTCGGTACGATGGGTTGCTGTTTCAGTTCGACTGGCTTTTTAGCCGTAACAAAAGCGGAATTTTGGCTCTGCTCATTACTCGAACATCCAGCAATTATTGCTCCGGCTAAGGCGGAAAAAATCAACCGAGATCTCAGTGTGTAGTTCAACATAGTAGTCCTTGTTTTAACGATGGCAGGCTAAGTCTCACGATGTATGACCTAACCTTATTTATCAGGAGTATTAGAAAGACGTTGCGGTGAATTCGAGTGACATTGACCAGCAGAACATCCGTCAATCCAAGCGGTTCAACGAGGATTAAGATGAGATTTGACCAGGCTAATACTCAACAATGTGATGATATTGCCAACCAAACACCCCTACAGTATGAGACCTCAATCAAAAAAGAAAGCGCTTTCTTTGGTTTGTAATCACATTTATACGTTAAAATGGAGATAAATGTAGAGTCCTATTACGAAAGCGAGTAAATAGTAAAACAACAACACGCTCGCTAGGTGCTCTACCTCCACACGTTTAAAATGAGTTAATGCCTTGATTACTATTAAAGAAGTCGCTGAGTTGGCAAAGGTATCGCAAGCTACTGTTTCTCGCGCAATTAACAATCATCCAACTGTAAAAGAAGCAAACCGGGAAAAGGTCTATGCTGCGATTGAGCAACTTGGCTACAAACCGAATGCGTTTGCTCAAGCACTTGCTTCAAGCCGCTCAAACAGTATCGGAATGTTGGTCGGATCGTTAGATGGTCCGTTTTACGGACCTTTAATGCATCATACTGAAGATACGATTCGCCAGAACAACAACCATCTCATCGTGACTAGTGGCCAGGAATCCCATAGCAAAGAGAAAGATTCAATCGACTTTCTTCGTTCGAAACGTGTGGATGGGTTTATTCTCCATTCAGATAAACTCTCCGATGATGAGCTGATCGACGTGGTCAAAGAGACGCCAGCGACCATCATACTCAACCGTTACATCCCAGATATCGCCAATAACTGTATTTACATTGATAACGAATATGGTGGTTACCTAGCGACCAAACACTTACTGGATCACGGACATAAAAATATCGCCTGTATTACTGGTCAGTTGAGTAAAGGCGACAGTCGCGATCGCCTGCAAGGCTATCGTTTAGCCCTTGCAGAAGCTGGCATACAGTACAACCCATCCTATGTGATTGAAGGTCGCTTTGACCATGACGGCAACCATGAACGAGCTCGCCGGCTGCTGGATCGCGCCCCTGAGATAACCGCAATATTTTGTCAGAATGATAATATTGCGTTGGCGGTCTACGATGTGGCTGTCGAAAGGGATATTGTGATCGGTAAAGATCTCTCCGTCGTCGGCTTCGACAACGACTACCACAGTGCTCACATCAGGCCACGCTTAACCACAGTTAACTTTCCAGTCGAAGAGATGGGAATTGAGGCTGCGAAAGGGGTACTGGCTATCGTTCAAGATCAAAAAGTCGACATCAAGCAACAACTCCAGCCTGAACTGATTATTCGAGACTCGGTAGGTACGCTTTAAGCCGACGTTATACCAAAATATAAGAGCGGATTGTTTCCGCTCTTTTTTATTACCAATCCTCTAGCCGATTCGCTAGCACTCTTCACTCACACACGAACAATATCCCTGCTCATACCGCTCAAGCAACGGTAGATATTCTCTGGGTAGCAAAGGGTTATCCAATACAATTTTTGTACGTGCAGAGAGGTTTGATTGTCTTACAACGACACCATAGTGTTGCTCAAACAATTGTGTCATTTGCTTTTCTTTCTTCAGTAATTGTTGCTCAAGTAGATTAGCAAGGTCTTCTCTATTGTGGTTGAGATAAAAGACCAAAGGAAATGGGTAGTAGATCGCTAAAGTTGGCTCGATAGCAAGCTTCGCACTTAGATGCGGTTTCTGTTGCAGGATATCATGGGCTTCGTTTGCGCCAAGGGTAATAAAATCTACGCTGCCATCTGCCACCCAATTGAGCATGTCATCTAAACTACCTTGCTCAACAACAGTGAAACCGTTGGCGCGGAATAGATCCGCATCTACCCAAGTCGCAGGCACCCCGACCTTTTTCTCTCTGAGTTGCGATAATGACAGTGATTGAAACTCCTTCACTCTATGATCGGCAACGATACACAAACGCCAACCAAGCAACCCATTGCAAAGAGGATGTTTTAATTCTATCAGCGGCTTACCTGAGAATTTTTTGTTTCCAGCGACCGTAACCAACAGATCCGTCCCCTTATCCAATATCTCTCTTTCATCTACCGCCAATGGATAATCGGTCAAATCATTTTCAATACTATCAGCCAGTTGCGAGCCTTCTACCAAGCATTGTAACAGCTGATACTCATAGCTTTGCCGAGCGGCTGATTTGTTTCCGTTCCAGAATTTGATCATGAGGTACCTTAAAAATTTATATTGGTTTATGACGTCGACTTTACTCTTCACAACCATCAAAGAAAGCGGTTTCTTTTGTTTTGATGGTTTTTGTGATTTCGTGCAAATTTAACGAGAAAAAAACAGTGAGCCATGTCAAAAATTAAAGGCATTTTGACGTAAAACCTCTGTAACCGCCCTGTTTTACTAGCACATAGAAAACACCTTTCCACGCGACAAATTGGAAAATAAAAACTTATAAAACAACAATTTACACAACGAACCCACTCAATATCAATGAATCGAAATGTGAGTCTGGTTCTGTGATCTAAGGTCTGTTTTGAAGACAAAAGTTTGAACTCTGCTATCGATAAGACTAAAACACACAAAAGAAAGCGCTTTCTTTTGTAAGTGCTTCCGGGGATGAATCAAAACTTAATAATTAAATAAGGACAATGTGATGCATAAGAAAACTCTGCTCGCGACCATTGCTGCTGGTATGCTGCTTTCTACAGCCGCTCAAGCGGAAGACATCAAGCAAGGTGGTACCTTAACGGTGCCAATTATCAACACAGGCTTTGTTGAGAACTTCAACCCTTACACAACGAAAGACCTATACCACGGCATCATGTTTGAACCACTAATGGTCTTTAACAACATGACGGGTGAAACAGACTTCCGTCTTGCAGAATCTTATGCCTATTCAGACGACCTAAAAACCATCACGTTAAAACTCAAGCCTGGCTTGAAATGGTCGGATGGTACTCCACTGACTGCGGAAGATGTTGTGTACAGTTTTATGCTGACAAAAGAAGCACCAGCATTTGACCAAAAAGGCATTTGGTCAGGCAAAAATCTACAGACTATTACGTCGACAGACGAAACCACCGTCGTCTTCCAATTAGAGAAAGCGGACTCTACCTTTGCTTGGAATCTAGAGCGCTACCACATTGTACCTAAGCATGTTTGGTCAAAAGTGAATGACCTCACCACTTTCACTAACCCAAACCCAGTGGGTAGCGGTCCAATGACAGTGGTGAAATACCTAAAACCTCAACAGATGGAGTTGTGCCGCAACCCAAATTACTACCTTGAAGGTAGACCTTACTTAGATTGTGTTAACTTCCGTTCATACAACGATAACTCACAGATACAGCCTGCACTGATCAAAGGCGAAATCGACTGGGGTTCAAACTTTATTGCCGATGTTGAGTCGACTTTCGTTGCTCAAGACAAGGCAAACAACCATTTCTGGTACCCAGCAAACGATGCCATTCACCTATATGTGAACACCAAACAGAAGCCTTTCGATGACCTTCGTGTGCGACAAGCTCTGTCTATGGCTCTCGATCGTGAAGCTATCGTTGATATCGCAGCCTATGGTTACCCGACGGCAAACTACAATCCAGGCGGTATCGCGGAGCTATACAAAACTCACATCGATCAAAGCGTGAACCAAAAATACGGTTACCTGACTCAATACGATGCAGAGAAAGCGAAATCACTACTTGATGAAGCGGGTTTAGTGGATAAGAACGGCGACGGTTACCGTGATAATGCCGATGGTTCAAATATTTCTTTCGATATTGAAGTCGTCAACGGCTGGACAGACTGGATTCAAGTTGTCCAGATGGTCACTGAGTACTTCGAGGAAGTAGGCATTAAAGCGAATGTCAAAACAGTTGACTGGGCGGTTTACGATAAGAACCTTAAAGAAAGCAACTATACCATGTCGATCAACTGGTCGATGGTCGCGACGAACCCAATTCTTGCTTACCAAGAGTACTTCTCAACATCTCGCATTGGTAAGACTTGGCATGCAGGCCACGGCGTCAACTCGCCAGAAATCGACAACCTTATCGATAGCTTTGGCAAGATCGGCAACGCGCAAGAGCAAGAAGCCGTTATCTCTGAGCTGCAAGAGTTTACAGCGCAAAACATGCCATTCATTCCACTGTTCTCGAACCCAACTTGGTTCCAGTACAGCACCAAGAAAGTCGTTGGCTGGCCGAATGAAAAGGACCCATACGTACAGCCAGTATGGTACGACGGCGGTAAGCGCGTGATCATTCTAAACAACCTACACCTTAAATAATCTTTCTCTCTAGCAACTATACGGAGCCCAACTCGCTTTGGGCTCCTTGATTAAAAAGGTTCGTTATGTCGTTTTTAGTTCGCCGATTTGGCTTTTATTTTACCGCATTTCTTATTGCGATATCTTTCAACTTTATGTTGCCTCGACTGATGCCTGGAGACCCTGTAGACGCACTTTTTGCTGCGGCTCAAGGTCGAATGGACCCGGCTCAAATGGACGCAGTTCGTGAAATGTATGGCTTCGTTGATGGCAATATCTTCGAACAGTACATCGCCTACATAAAGAGTGTATTTACCCTCGATCTTGGCCCTTCTGTGCTGATGTTCCCTGTCAGTGTTTCTGAAGTGATCGCCAACGCCCTACCTTGGACTATGTTTCTGGCACTGGGTTCACTGATTGTGGCACTCATCATCGGTGTCAGCATAGGTACATATGCCTCATACCGCCGCGAAGGATTTTTCGGTCAGGTAGTACCACCGGTACTGGCATTTATCAGTAACTTCCCATACATAGTAACTGCGCTGCTGTTGTTCTATTTCTTCGGTCTGAAGCTCGAGATGCTGCCGCTCGCCTACACCTACGACCCGTCACTGGATCCTGCGTTTAACTGGGAGTTTATCTCAAGCGTAGCTAAGCACGCTGTACTGCCTGTTGGCTCCATGGTGATTGTTGGTATCTCGACTTGGGTCTTTAACATGCGTAACGCCATGATTAACGTGTTGGGCGAAGATTACGTCACCATGGCAGAAGCGAAAGGACTGAGTAGCTATCGTGTGATGTCTCGCTATGCCGGTCGAAACGCGATTCTCCCTGTCGCAACAGCGATTGCAATGGCGATAGGTTTCTCATTTGCTGGCTCGATCATGACCGAAGTAGTGTTTAACTACCAAGGATTAGGCAACATCCTACTTAAAGGCATTGTGGCTCGTGACTACCCACTGATCCAAGCCATTCTTCTGATTTTAGTCTCTGCTGTTTTGACAGCTAACTTCATTGCCGACCTGCTTTACGTTTGGCTCGATCCACGTATTTCGAATTAAGGTGCATCATGGACAAACTCATTAACACAACCTCGTCTTCTGCCCATGCTTTGACCCAACGTGAATCAAAGTTCTCGTGGCAACGAGTAAAAAAATCTCTTAGCAAACTCTATGCGTTCTTTTACGGTAACCCACCAGCGATTATCGGAGGCCTATTACTTACTATCGTACTGGCCGGTGCGTTGTTTGCCCCTGTACTTGCAACTCATAACCCAGAAAAGCGTGTTGCAAGACCTCACGTTGCGCCGAATGCAGAACATGTACTAGGCACGACTCGTAGCGGGCGTGATGTATATAGTCAGGTGCTTTACGGAGCGCGTAAGTCACTTACTGTCGCCATATCCGCAGGTATCATTGCCATGAGCCTTGCGGTCATCATTGGTGTCTCTTCAGGTTACTTTGGCGGAAAAATTGATGATCGTCTTAACTTCCTGACTAACGTTTTTCTGGTCTTTCCGCAGTTACCACTGCTAATCGTGCTCGCCGCCTTTTTGGGACAGGTTGGGTCGCTGGTGATCACCATACTCCTCGGGATAACCTCCTGGCCCTGGGGTGCGCGGGTAATACGTTCTCAAACCATGGCGATTCGCAACAAGGAGTTCATCATCTCTGCTGAAGTGATGGGCGAGTCAAAGATACGCATCATCCTAGTTGAGATCTTACCTAACCTTGTTTCGATTGTGTTCGGTGGCTTCTTAGGGACAGTTATCTACGCTATGGGTTCAGAGGCTGGACTCGGTATTCTTGGTTTAGGTGATGCAACTGAAGTCAGCTGGGGCTCGATGCTGTACTGGGCTCAAACCTCTTCGGCACTTTACACTGGTGCATGGTGGGAGATGCTGGTACCGGCTATGGCTCTCGCGATCACTGGTGGTGCTCTGGCACTCATTAACATGTCTATTGACCAAGTGAGTAACCCGAAACTACGTACTGGCCCACACATGAAGTTGTGGCACAAACTGAAAAAAGAAGCAGATAAACGCCGAGGTCTAAGATGAGTAAGTTACTAGAAATCAATAACCTATGCGTAGACTATGTTTCTCCTAACGGCGTAGCGCGCGCGGTCAATAACGTTAGCCTGTCCATCGCACCAGGCGAGACATTGGGCATTGCGGGTGAATCGGGTTGTGGTAAAAGCACACTGGCATTTGCCATCTCTCGCCTACATAAAGCGCCTGCACTAATTTCTGAAGGTGAGATCATCTACAACGGTCAGGACGTGTTGAAAATGAATGACCGCCAGTTGCGTAATTTCCGCTGGAACGATGTCTCAGTGGTCTTTCAAAGTGCCATGAATTCACTGAACCCGGTCATTACCATTGGTGAGCAGTTGACTGACGTGATCCTCGCTCATCGAAAAATTCCCTACAAGCAAGCTTACGAACGTGCGGTCGAATTGCTTAATATCGTTGGCATCCATGCTGACCGTATGGCGAGTTTTCCCCACCAGTTAAGTGGCGGTATGCGCCAACGTGTCGTCATCGCGGTCGCCTTAGCACTTGAACCAAAGCTAATCATTATGGATGAACCTACTACGGCGCTCGATGTGGTCGTTGAACGAGAAATCCTGAATGAACTGTATGAGCTGAAAAGCAAGTTTGGATTCTCGATCCTGTTCATCAGTCACGATTTGAGCTTGATGGGTGAGATTGCCGATCGTATTGGTGTGATGTATGCGGGCAATCTCATCGAACTTGGCGAGGCGCAGAAAGTATTCGGTGATCCGCAACACCCATATACCAAAGGGCTGATCTCTTCGTTCCCAACCATTCACGGACCGAAAGAGCGTTTGTACGGAATACCTGGAAACCCAGTGAATTTATTGCAGATCCCACAAGGCTGTAATTTTCAGGAACGCTGCAACGTCTGTTTTGCTCAGTGCAAACAAGCAGAGCCAACACTCACACACGTTGAGAATGGCAATTTAGTCTCATGCCACCTTGTATAACAGGAGAGAAAGATGGACAACACAATAAATCCTGAGGTCATTCTCTCAGTTAAAAATCTCGTCAAGGACTTCCCTCTTGGTCAGTCAGCGAAGAGCAATCTTATGCGTGCCGTCAACGATGTGTCATTTGAGTTACGCAAAGGTGAAGCATTGGCTATTGTTGGCGAATCTGGTTCAGGTAAAAGTACCGGAGCTCGAGTACTGACTCGCATCTATGACAAAACCGATGGACAGGTTGAGTTTAAGGGACAAGAACTCGGTGAATACATCAAGCAACACGGTGAATTGGAATATGCGCGTCAGGTACAAATGATATTCCAAGACCCATTTGGATCTTTAAACCCTGTTCATACCATTTATCACCATATCGCTCGACCACTAATGATTCATAACCGAGCTGATAAAGAAGCGATTCCACAATTGGTGTATGAGCTACTGGAACTGGTTGGTCTGTCACCTGTGAAAGAGACCGCCGAAAAGTTCCCACACGAATTAAGTGGTGGTCAACGTCAACGTGTCGCTATCGCTCGTGCGATTGCAGTGGACCCTGACGTGATTCTGGCTGATGAACCCATTTCAATGCTGGATGTGTCGGTTCGCCTTGGGATCCTCAACCTGATGTCAGATCTCAAAGATAAACATGGCATCTCTTTCATGTACATCACCCACGATATCGCCACAGCTCGCTACTTTGCTGAGAAGACTGCCGTTATGTACGTCGGTCACATGGTGGAATGGGGTAACAGTGACAGCGTGACGCAAAATCCACAGCACCCCTACTCTCAGTTGCTCCTTTCTGCCGTACCTGAAGTAGGCAACGCAGGCAAACGTGAGTTGACCGCGAAAAAAGGTGAAATTCCGCTTTGGAGACCAAGCAGTGTCGGTTGTCCGTTTGCGAGTCGCTGTCTTAAAGCCAGCGCGGTATGCACTCAGTCTGTTCCCGAGCCGACCAAGGTGGGTGAAGACCATTATGCGCGCTGCCATCACTTGTAATTAGTAAATAAATTCAAATACATATTTCGCTCTGGGCTGACAGAGAAAATCTCTCTGTCAACCTAGCTAGGGCTTACTTTGCCTAAAATCTGGCGAAATGTGATAGCAAGGAACAATATTATGACTTTTGAGTACCAATCACAGTTACCTGTTGCAGGAGAGTTCGTCGATTTAGAAGGCGAACGATTCTACAAAATTAGCAACGTAGATCAGATGAAACCATTTTTCATCAGCGTTGTATCCGCCAGCGACCATTGGCTGTTTATCTCATCAACAGGCAGCTTGTCGGCAGGTCGTATTCGACCAGAAAACGCCCTATTTCCTTATCGTTCTGTCGATCATATTCATGAGAGTGCCGACAATACCGGTTCTAAAACCATAGTCCGAGTTCAAAAAGACGACGGTGTGGTACTTTGGGAACCGTTCAACCTGCATCACAATGGTCTTTATCATACTGAACGAAATCTCTATAAGAATACGGTTGGGGACAAACTTGTCTTTGAAGAAATCAACCACACTCTCCAGCTTAAATTTAGCTACAGTTGGAAAACGAGCGAACGCTATGGTTTTGTTCGCCACTGTCAGTTCACAAACTTGAGCGCACAAGAATGTCACCTTGAAGTGGTAGATGGTATCCAGAACTTACTACCATCTGGCGCGCCACTAGCGGCTCTACAAACACGCAGTGCGCTTGTCGACGCCTATAAGTGGAACGAACAGGTTGACTCTTCGTCACTGGCACTTTACACCATGTATGCCAAGCTCTCTGATCGCGCAGAGCCTGCGGAGTCCCTACTTGCAACAGCGGTTTTTGCGGTTGAACAAGGGGAACACCAACTGCTGCTAAGCAGTGAGCAACTCGGTGCCTTCCGCCGAGGTCTGCCAATGAACAGCGAACCACTCACCAAGGGGGTTCGCGGTAGCTATTTGATTCACAAAACCGTATCGCTTGCTAGCGGAGAATCCCAAGGCTGGCTAATTGTTGCTGACATCGACAAAAGCCATAAAGAGATTTGTGAGCTGACGCAACTGCTTAGCAAACCCGCTGAACTTCGCCTCAACGTAGAGCAAACCATCGCCGACAACCAAAACGACTTGATCAAGCTGATGTCAGGGGCAGACGCATGGCAGCTAACCAATCAAGAGAACACCAGCGTTCATCACTACGCTAATGTGCTCTTTAATAACATGCGTGGTGGTGTGATTGAAAACAACTACCATCTAGATAAATCTGACGTGATAAAAACCCTGCGTAACGCCAATAAAAATGTCGCGGATAAACACCGCGCATTCTTTGCGGATCTGCCAGACACTTTCACCCACGCAGAGCTAATCAAAGCAGCAAACCATAGCCAAGACCCACAGTTAGTGCGCCTTAGCTATGAATACTTACCGCTCACTTTTGGCCGTCGTCATGGTGACCCAAGCCGTCCGTGGAACCACTACGAAATCAAACTCAAAGATGAAAACGGTGAGCGTCTGCTCTCTTACCAAGGCAACTGGCGAGACATATTCCAGAACTGGGAAGCCATTGCACTAAGCTACCCTGGTTTTATCCAATCTTTCATCGCTAAGTTTGTCAATGCATCAACCATAGATGGCTACAACCCTTACCGTATTACCAAAGATGGAATCGACTGGGAACTGCTAGAACCTGACGATCCTTGGAGCAATATTGGTTACTGGGGTGATCACCAGATCATCTACTTACTCAAGTTCTTAGAATTAGCTAAGCAGTATCAAGGTGAAGAGTTAACTCAGCAACTCACCAACGATATCTACAGCTACGCAAACGTACCTTACAAACTGTGCTCTGTTGAACAGCTGTTTGCCAACCCTAAAGACACCGTTGCCTTTGACCAGCAATTGCAACAGGAAATCGAACAACGTGTCGAGGAATTAGGCAGCGATGGTCGCCTATTGGTAGAAGGCGGAAATCAGGTTTACATGGTCAACCTAACAGAGAAAATTCTCGTTCCACTGCTTTCAAAACTGAGTAACTTGGTCCTAGATGGCGGCATTTGGTTGAATACCCAACGTCCAGAATGGAACGACGCCAATAACGCAATCGTCGGTAACGGTTTATCCATGGTCACGCTCTATTACATGCGTCGCTATGTCTCGTTCGCCCTAGAGTTATTGAATAATGCCCCAGACACTATTTCTATCTCGAAAGAGGTCTTTGACTGGATGCTGTCTATCCACAAGGTACTGCAAGATGCGAACAAAGAAATTCGCCAAGAGACGGTCACTCGCCAAACTCGCAAGGCAATTCTGACTCAGTTGGAAAAGGCATTCGAACTATACCGTAATCGCGTCTACCGCATGAAAGGCTTCTCAGGAAAAACGCAAGTTGAACTGTCTGCCATTAAGCAAATGCTGGCGACCAGCTTGGATGTGCTTGATTCCAGCATCAGCAATAACTTGCGTCAGGACGGTCTGTACAACGCTTACAATATCGTTACCTACTCAGGTGAGAGCCTCAATATCGAACAACTCTACCCGATGTTAGAAGGTCAGGTAGCCGCACTGAGCTCGGGCGTACTGACACCTCGCCAAGCAGTCACTCTACTCGACAACCTATTTGCGAGTGAAATGTTCCGTGAAGATCAACAGAGCTTTATGCTCTACCCTGACCGTGAGCTACCAAGTTTTGTCGATAAGAACCAAATAGCGAGTGAACTCATTGCCCAATCTCCGCTTCTTTCTGCCATGTTAGAAGCAGGAGATAACCGAATCATCAATCAAGATGCGATGGGATGTGTTCATTTTAATCCTGCTTTCGAAAACGCAGATTACCTTTCATCGGCGTTATCAGCGCTAGACCGTGATGAGTACAAACAGTTAACTGACGAAGCTATCGAATCGATTCATGCCTTATACGAACAAGTGTTCAACCACAAAGCGTTTACCGGACGCTCAGGAACCATGTTCGGTTATGAAGGTCTTGGCTGTATCTACTGGCATATGGTTTCCAAGTTGCTTCTAGCCGTACAGGAAAACTATCTAGCGGCACGCGACTTAGACCCAACCAGCACGGAGACAACTAAGCTGGCTGACTACTACTACAAAGTTCGCGCTGGGATCGGGTTCAACAAGACACCCGATAATTACGGGGCTTTTCCTACCGACCCGTATTCACACACGCCAAAACAAGCGGGAGCCCAACAGCCGGGTATGACCGGACAGGTAAAAGAAGAGGTAATTACCCGATTCACTGAACTGGGAATCGAAGTGAAAGATGGACAAATCGGCATCAATCCATCACTGCTATCTGAACAGGAGTTTTTATCCCAAGATAGTCAATTTAACTGTCTGAGTGTTTTAGGTGAACGCTGTAGCTATAAAGTTGAAGCCAATCAGTTGGCATTTACCTACTGCCAAGTACCCTTTATCTATCAGTTGTCTGAGAGTGCCAGCATCACATGCTGCTTCACCGATGGCAGCAGCGAGCAGATCGATGGACTAGTACTGAGTTCAACACTCAGTGAACATCTGTTCACAAGAGATAACAAAATCAAGAAAATAAAGGTACTGCTACCTAAACATCAACTACTCGCTCGCTAACTTTAGCCAGTTAGTTTTGCGGGCTGCTAAGTTTATCGGGGGAAAACTTGGCAGCCCGCTTTTTTATTTCGAGTTGAAGTCATCTACATTTATCAGCATCGCGGATCGGACACCTCACCTGCCCTGATAACTTATTCAACCACTAATTCTACCCATTGAGAGCGCCATGATTGAGCTTGCATTGGGTCTGGCCAAAACTCTTTTTGATGACGAATCAGACCATTTTCAACCGTATGAAACGTAATAGCGCGTGCTTTCTGGACACCATCGGTCACAGAGACATCGGTGACTACGGTATCACCATCGCAGACTATCGAATGAATATCGAATAGCCAACGACCATGAGCAGGATAAGATGAGTTAATGGCGATAAAATTGTCTCTCCCGACAATTTGTTCACCTGATTGAGGCCACAAGCATATAAAGTCATCACTTAGCCATTGACCAACTTGAGAAAAATCGTTGCTTTTCATCGCATCCCAAAAGGCTTCCACTACCTGTTTTGATTTCATGTTTTCCTTTAATCTTTAAGTTTGTCGGCAGGATGATTAACGCCGTCATTAGTGACTACATCCCCTAAGTCGAAAGGGTTCACCCCTTCCAGACAACCAATGTTAAACCCATATTCATTGGGGTTGGAACGACGTTGATGGTGGGTGTAAATACCACAGTTTGAACAAAAGTAGTGTTTCGCTGTTTTGGTATTGAACTGATAGAGTTTAAGAACATCTTCTCCTTCCACAATGCGAATACCACTTAGGTCAACTGAGCCAACAATTGCTCCCTTACGACGGCATATCGAACAGTCACAGCGGCGTGGATTTTCTATACCATTCGGTAAGGTCAGTTCAAGCACTACACTGCCACAGTGACAGCTAGCTTTATGCTTAAGCTTGATTTCTGTATTGCCCACTTTGTTAATCATTATTTTTCCTCCTTGTGGTATTCGCCTCTATGGGCGAATCATGTGACAAAATACCATTAATCCCCTCACATCCCGATATATCAATGTCACTCTGTTAAACAGCACTAAAAACTCCATTTTACTTGGCCAAACAGCAAAGTCGCGGGTGTCTCGCCAAACAAGCTGTCCTTGCGGCCATCAAACATCTGAATCACCCCAATAAGCTGAACATTGTCGCTAACTGAATACTGACTGTTGATGGCCAAATAATAGGAGTGATCTTGGTAATAAACCGTAGAAAACGTGGCACGCCATAACGGGCTGATATCAAATCCCAAATCAGCATAGTAAGTGTTTTGGGTAAAACTTAATGTTTTGGCACTGAGGGGAAGCTTTAGGTATTTAGCCGCAGATTCCGCTGACTGAGGTTCACTAATATAAAGGTAGGCAAGGCGTCCCACCCAGTTGCGTTGGGAAGCAAAGCTGTAATCAGACTCGATGCTAGCAACGGTGTTCGAGGTAAGAACTACGTCATTCCAACGGTCCTTTGTCGGCTCAAATCTGCTCATTTCAGCGCGTAATCCCGCGCCAAAAAGATCTCCCGCAATACCACCACCAAGAACTCGGTCGAGGTAGGATTTACCACCGATAACCTGCATATCCCAGCCTCGATAGTTGTATAGATAACGGGCAGCATAACTGGTTAAATCGCGGCTCTCATTTGGGCTAAAAACCAAATCGACGCTACTGGCAAAATTAAGTTTCCGAGTCACACTAACGGCGTCAGTTCCACCTCGCTCTTCGTAGTCAAAGTCATAAATGGAATATGCATTAAACACATCATTGGGGTTCCAAATCATGTTCATTGACCAATTGATGCGTGCTCGCCCTGCCCTTAACTGCCAGTCGGTGTCGCTCCACTGAACATACGCTCGGTCAAACTGGCTAGTCCCAATCACTGAACCTCCCTCCAACCAATTGGTGGTTAAGTCCCAGTATCCTGTGTCTGAACCAATAATGGAGCGGTAAGCGGGGAGTTCAACGCTGTCTCCCCATAACAATCTGTTACGCATCGAGAGATTCACTCTGAAACCCTGTTCAAAACGATATTCAAAGTTAAGCCGCTGATGGATCAGATGATCATAATAGTCCTTGTCACTCTCGACCAGATTTGCACTCGCCATATATTTAATATAGCCACCGAAGTCATAATTTTTTTGCGCAGCCATACCGGGGATCTGAGCCATAATTGGGCACGAGATTAAACCAATAACGCTCGCTTTAAAGATGACGCTTGGCACTCTGATCTCCAACAAAACTACACCACTGTATCCAGTTGAGGCACTTGCTGTTGATCGGATTTTAGTCGTCCGTCTTCAAACACTATCACCCTGCGAGCGCGTTTGATCACTCTGGGATCGTGCGTAGAAAAGATAAAGGTTGTCCCCTCTTGTTCGTTGAGCTGTTGCATTATGTCGAGCAGTTCAGCGGTACTTTGAGCATCAAGGTTAGCCGTAGGTTCATCGGCCATAACAAAACGTGGATTCGGCGCTAAAGCGCGTGCTACCGCAACACGCTGTTGCTGACCACCGGATAACTTTGGCGGCACCTTATTGATCTGATCGATAAGTCCTACCTGTTGTAACAACTGCTCCGCTCGCTGTTGGCACTCATGCTGCTTTCTTCCTTGTAGCTGCATGACGAATTCCACATTTTCCAATGCCGTCAGCACAGGAAGTAAACTGTAGTCCTGAAAAATAAATCCAATATTATCTCGTCGAAAACCGATTAACTCTTTTTCCGACAGTCCGCAGATATCAGTACCATCAATAAACACTTGTCCCGATGTAGGTGTATCGATTCCCCCTAACATATTGAGCAACGTCGTTTTTCCAGAACCTGATGGCCCCATGATAGCGACAAATTCACCCTGCTCTATGGTCAGATTTAGGTTATGGATAGCATGTACCGGAAATTCAGAATCAGGGTTGTAGACTTTACGTAGTGATTTGATTGAGATCGTCATACTAATGTTTCTCCGCCATCGCTTGTGCCGGACGAAGCTTTAATATCTGTCGGGCAGGATAAAATGCCGCTAATGTGCTGGCACAAAGAACAGTGATAAATATGGTCAGATACTGTGACGCTTCCACCTGAGGATAAAGCACGGTATCAATGCCATAAGTCCCCAGCCCTTCGGATAACGAACTCAGCGATATACCCGTACGTTCGAAAATACTAACCAACAGAAGGCATACCAATATCCCGATCGTGCTGCCACAAACGCCCAGCAAGGTTGACTCTAAGGTGATGAGCAGGAAAACCTTGTGTTTTTGCATACCAACCGCGAGCAATACTCCCAGTTCCTGACTGCGCTCAAACACCGACATCAACATGATGTTGACGATGCCAAAAGCCATCGCAATAACAAATATACCTAACATGATGTTGTTACTGGTTTGCATCGAGTTAGTCATTGAAGCGAGCAGTGGCTGAACTTGCTCCCAACTACGTACTTGATTCGCTTCCCCTGCGATATCCGGTAAGCTTTTTACTGTCGTAGGTAACTGAGCTGTATCCTTAACTACGATTGCAATCTCATGCACGCCTTCCCCACCCGCCAGCGATGTCAGGTCGGATTTTCTCACGTAAACATTACCTTCATCAAAGGCGGTTGAAGGCGTTTTGAATACGCCACGAACACGAAAAGCAGCACCTGCAACATCACCATTAAGATCACTGAAGGTGAGCACCACTTTTGCACCTACACTGAGTTTGAGTTGCTGCGCGGTTTTTTCCGAAACCAACACCGGATTACGACCTTGGTAATCTAGCCATTCACCTTGTGTCATGTGTTGTGCTAACGGAGTAACACTTTGTTCTTGCGATAAGTCGATACCGTTGATACGCACACCGCGAGTACTTCTTGCAGAAGCTATCATGCCGTGAGTGATAAAGCGGGCCGAGTAATGGGCGATGGTGTCTTGCTTATCGAGCAGTGCCATGAGTGTCTCTGAGTCCACAATCCGTTCTTTAATGTCGGGATCATCAATATATGCCTTACCATGAATTTGGATATGACTGGTTTGCCACGCAATGGCGTTGGTCAGCATGCTGTTTATCAAACCCGTCATGAAAGCCATCATGGCTACGACTCCTACTAAACCAAACACTATCGCGCCCAGCATAATCGATGTTCGAAGCTTATTACGCCACAGGTTTCGCCATGCTAATTTAACCAGCATGAGCCCCTCCTTTTAGCGCGTCAACGAGGTTAAGTCGGCCTATTCGAATCATGGGATAGATGAGGCACAGCACTAGCATTAGCAACACGATTGCGATCTGGTTGAGATATAAGCTAGGGGCCATCATTACCGGAAGGATCGGTTCAAATCCCGCATCAACCATTAACTTGGCTGTCTCCCCTGTCAATTGGATGGGATGATAAAGCAGATAAGTTAATACCGGAGTGACCACCAGCATGCCGATGACGATTCCCAGCATCGCTATCAATAACGACTCAATCGACACTAACAGCAACAATCGCCCCCGTTGCATTCCCGTTGCCAACATGACGCCAAACTCGCGCTGTCGCTCTAATGTCATCATCATGATGGTCGCAAATAGTCCGAAGCCAACCACACCATAAAGAATGTACATCAGAAAGATACCGCCGACTTTGTCCATCTGAATTTGCTGTGCCGTTTCTGGAGAGAGCTGTTGCCAGTCTTGGACGCTGACGCTCTCTGGATAAATGGCCTTTAGTTGTTCAACCACATCCTCGACATCAGACAATTTGTCAGTATGAAGTACCCAGTTCGTCACCTGTTCGCCGGTACTAAATAGCTGCTGAGCTTCGCCTAAAGGTAAGTAAACCAGCTGGCTCTCTAACTGAGGGAGCGGAAAGCTGATAATTCCTTTAACCGTGTAGAGTCCAGCAGCGGTCTGACCTCGAAACCCTTGACCGTACAGCACAAGCTCATCACCAAGAGTCAGCTTCATCGTACGTGCAAGGCTTGCTCCAACAAGGACTTGAGCCTCGCCAGAGGTTAGATAATCGCCTTGGGTAATTTTCTCTGATAGCCCTGAGTATTGGTCTTCTTTGACGGGGTCGATACCCAGAACCATGACTCCTTTTGATTTATCTCCTGCCGCAGCAAGGGCAAAAGATTCAAGCCTTGGAATCACATATGTAATCTTAGGCTCATTGACCACTGGGGCGATAAAGTCGCGACTGGCTGGCAATAAGTCATCAATGCTGTGACTATTAGAGAAATCGATATGTTGGAGCTGAATCAGTCCAGTATAAAATCGAGCACTATTGTCGATATTACTCGCGTACGTCCCCTCTTGCAGCGAACGCATCGCCAAAGAGAGAATTAACGCCAGTGAAAGGGCTGAGGCCGTCAGCAAGGTTCGGCGCTTTTGTCGCCATAAGTTTCGCCATGCCAATTTGAACAACATAGCATCCCCTCAATCTCTAAGAGATTTCATCTGAGCCTGTGAGAAGAAATCATCCTCGATATCAAAGTTAAACTGTGCATCATGAGTAATGAGCTCAGTTTTATGCCCCGGTTTATCCCTTGGCTCCATCTGCATCCGTGTCGCCAACATACGTCCACCTATTGAGCGAACATCGTACGTCGTTAAGGTATTCACCAGCTCATCAAACTCATCATAAAACTCGGCTTTGCGCTGTAAGTAATGCTGTTGAGAAATCCAGAGCGTCACTTTACTCCATACCACTGGCGCATCTGGCTTTGCTACGGCATCTATCACGTAGGTCATTTCGCCATCTATTAGCGCTTCACCAATCAAGCTATGGTTGTAGTCGACAACAATCGAGGACTGATTGATCAAGTCATCATTGGTGAAGTCAGAGCCCATCCAAGACTGTCCAAGCATCGAAGGCGCAATCTTAATGACTCGTTCAATGTTGGGGATCCAATTCCACATCTCTCGTTGTCGCTTTAGAGATGCGCTGCCTTTATCTTTTGCAGGCGCGGTAATCAACACCAGCGACAGATCTTTCCCTTTGGTCCAGCTTTTCATACTCATGCTGCGCGTCCAATCAGGGCGGATGATGTTCATGGTTGCGGTAGAATAGCTAGAGTCACCACGCATTTGCGCATCAGAGCGCGCAACTATTTCAGTCGCGTCTAACTGAGCCCAGCACGCCGAAGAAATCAACAGAGATAAAGAGAGCCATTTTT
Source organism: Vibrio sp. TRT 1302 (assembly GCF_050113875.1). Lineage (NCBI taxonomy): Bacteria > Pseudomonadati > Pseudomonadota > Gammaproteobacteria > Vibrionales > Vibrionaceae > Vibrio > Vibrio sp. TRT 1302. Next base: position 309,093 of record NZ_JBNJOF010000001.1, read on the forward strand.
TAATCATGTTCCACCTTGATCCTTCGCTATCGGGATAAGCGCTGCTGCGACGATTGTTCCAGACTAACGCAGATGATCGGTCATCGTTGTTTTGTTAGTCACAAAAGTTGATTAAAAAGTGACACTTATTAACTTTGATACAGTGAAACTGATATTAAAAAAGGAGCGATATAACGCTCCTTTGCCTTTTCTGTTGGGATTGTTATGCGCTAATCGCGGCGGCGTTTTCAACCATCACCACCCCTTTTTGCTCTAACTCACGGACGACATTCTCGGCGTTGTCAGGAAACACCGCTCGAGTTGAGGCAAGGTTAACGATGACTTTAAACCCAGCTCCAACTAACTGCTCGACCGATTTCTTAACGCAAAAGTCGAGAGCTAAGCCTCCAACGATGACGGTATCAATCTGATTGCTGCGAAGAAATTCGATGCCACCAGTCGACAGTGTGTCTGCCTGATCGTGGTAAAACGCACCGTACGGGTGAGCATCAGGATCAATGCCTTTATTAATCTGAAAATCATACTCACGTACTGATGGTAAACCCGGCAAGAGTTCTACCCCTTGAGTGCCAACGACACAGTGAGGGTTCCACTTGATATCCACTTCCGGTAGGCCGACTGGCTCAAGCATCCTATCCGGACTTTCCGCTTCCCAAGCGGCACCCGGTGGATGCATATCACGTGATACTAGTTTTAAACTTGCTTTACCATGATTGAGCATAAGCTCATCAACTATCTGTAACGCACCCGCGACTGGCAGTTCGTTTGGACACAGTTCACTAAACCCTTGCTGCGGGTCGACGTCGATACAAGCGGTTTTGTTCTTCTCGATTTCTACACGTTGGATGCGCATCTCTAGCTCCTTCTTGATATCAACGTAAACAAGTTTGAAAATAAGTCACACTCTTCTCGCTGAGGCTATATACCTGAGCTGGCTTTCCGCCTTTGCCTCTGTTTGTTGAAGCCATTTTGTTGGCACTAACGATCACACCAGTATCAATAAGACGTCGTTTCACCGTCATCCGATTCACCTCAACACCGAACTTTTCGTATGCCGCGATAATGTCTGACACCAAAAACTCCTTATCAAGAGCAAATAAGGCAACAGAGGTGTATTCGATCGCGGCACGCAATTTGTGCCAAGCCAAGGTAATCAGTTGAGCATGGTCAAACGCTAACGCCACTTGGTTATCGAGCACTTCATTGAGCCCAAACCATCTTAGCTGTTCGCGACACAACCCGCTGTTCTCGATCTGTTCAACATTCGCGTTATTAAGTAACGCGTAATGGGCAATGGTCACACTCCACCCTTCAGGATCACGCTTCGGATTACCTTCAACCATTGGTTGGCTAATGTAGTTAGGATAGGTATGAATCTTCTGCCGACAAATACGGCGACGTGCTGCGTCAAAATCTTCATCCGCTGGCTGTCCACCTTGATTGGTCAGATCTTGCTCAAACACAAAACCACCCGGAATCGACCACATACCATGTTGAGGTCGGTCAGGGTTGTTGCGCTTAATCAGCAATACTTCTAACCCGCTCTCTCCTAATCTGAGGCAGATCATGTCGATAGTGACAATCATGGTGAATTTCCTACATCCTTAATTCAGCAAACACCTTACCACTGGAATGCAGCAGGTCAACAAGAAAGTAACGTTTTGTGATTAACTACATCAATTTAGTTTCCATGCCCTGCAAAGGCTTTTGGCTATGAGCAATAATTCATTTAGGGAAATAGCTGTTAGACTAAAGTAGTTAATAACACAATTTGACAAACCTAATGGGCTACTTTAAAGTTTGGTGGAACAATTAGCCTGATTAACCGATAGGATGGTTGAATGACCACCAAGCTTTTCAATGACCGTATCATTCAAAGTGCTCTCGATCTCGACGTTTATAAGATCAATATGATGCACGCTGCTCATAAGTACTATCCAACCACGACGGTACGCTATGAGCTCATTGTTCGTTCAGATGAAGACCTTTCCTATCTTGCGCCGCAAGTAGAAAGTGAGATAGCGAAACTCGCGCACTGTTATTTATCTCAACAAGAACTCAGCTACTTAGCGAGTCAGGCTCCCTATTTAGAATCCTGCTTTATTGAGTATTTGAGCGACTTTCGCTTTAAACCTGCTCAGCAGGTGTCTGTGACCACCTCAACAGAAAGCGGAAAGCCCCAGCTAAAAGTATCTGTTACTGGTCTCTGGCATGAGACCATCCTCTATGAAACGCTAGTGATGAGTATTATCTCAGAACTCCGCAACCGAAGTCGCTGGAGCCATATCCCTTATCAACAGTTCCGTAATGTTCTGGCGGAAAAAGTCGCGAAGCTTAAAATCGAGCTAGACCAGCGCAAGATCGATAATTTTACCTTTTCTGAAATGGGTAGCCGACGACGTTTCAGTGCTCAGATACAGCACGATGTGGTTGATTACCTGCGCCAGCATGTCCCTGATTTGATGTCAGGCACCAGTAACTACCATTTGGCAAAACAATTTTCGCTAACCCCTATCGGTACGGTTGCCCATGAGTGGTTTATGGCTCATCAGCAGCTTGCAAAACCTGGGGAGTCACAAAGAGTTGCCCTCGATCTATGGCAACAAGCCTTTAATGGTAGTTTAGGGATTGCCCTGACCGACACCATTGGCATCAACGCATTCCTGCAAGATTTTACTTTGCCACGCGCCAATGCCTACGCTGGTGTGCGTCATGACTCTGGTAACCCTTTTGATTGGGGTGACAAAATGATTGCTCACTACCAGTCACTGGGGATCGACCCGAAATCTAAGCTGCTCATTTTCACCGATGGTCTCGATTTTGAGCGTGCGCTTGAGATATGCCAGTACTTTGCTGGACGAGCAAATGTCAGTTTTGGCATAGGAACGTTTCTGGCTAACGATATGGGAGACTGGGAGGATCAAGAAGGTCGCTATCAACCTCTCTCTATGGTAGTGAAGATGGCTCAATGCAATGGTGCTCCAGTGGCAAAAATCAGTGATGAACCTGAAAAAGCGATGTGTGAAGATCCTGTCTTTCTTGCCGAGTTAAAGCAGAGTTTTGGGCTTGAGTCTACATTCGATAAAGCAAGCTGATCGCGAGGCGTTAATAAAAACGGAGCATTACGCTCCGTTTTTGTTTTTTCACGTCTTATAAGCTCATAATTTTTTTGAACTCTTCTTCAGAATACTTCTTCTCAGTGCTCTTGGTTAAGTCTGTCATCATCTTATATCTAAGTTCAGTCGCCATACTTAACGTACGCTTAAGCTGCCCATAAGAGTAATCTGAGGCCATGTTCAGCGCCGCTTGTTTGTCGGTTTTGTACATGCTAGTCAGCGTTTGATCTAAATGATTCACTTGTTTATAGAGCTGATTTTCCTCTTCGTCCCATGTCGCTTTTAAGATCGGTAGATACTTATCTGGATTGGCAGACGCTAATGCCGTTAAGCTTCGGAACTGCCAATAGGCAGAATCATCACTATATGTATCATCACCCACTTTGAACGCTTTAGGGTACTGGTGCAATGTGGAATATAGCGGCACTAAAACTGATTCAGGTAACACACCAAAGCTCTGCCAAATTACCCCTTGCAGTTCATCCGGCATATTTGGTCGCAATTGAATAATATGCGACTCTAGCTGACGTTCGACCCGAATTGGTCGTTCCGCCTTGCCCTCTAGCGCCGTCCCATCGAAAGTCGCGCTCAACACTTCCGCGACATCTTTCACCGAGATTTTCTCGTCAGGCTTCATAAACAGCGGGTACTGTGCAAGTCGACTTTGTTGGTACTTAGACGGAGTGAGCATCTTTTGTCCTAACCATTCGCGGTCAATATTGTACTCATCCCCTATCACACCAAAGGCTTTGGCGAAATTGAACGACTTTTTGTCAGCCTTATCTAGAAGCTTATGCTGCTCAACAAACTCGAAGATACCTTTTGAATGTAAAACATCTTTATTGTCTAAGTTCACACCGTGTATGCGCAGACCATTAGCGATCATCGCATAGCTATCATCCGGTACTTTTACCGCTATCCAGTGGTGACCTGAACCGATTTCAAACAACCAAGCTTCGTTGATGTCAGCGATGTAGAGGCTGTTGCCCTCACCTGCGCCATAGGTTTCAATATACTGACCAAGCAGCTCGACTGCTTGCTTGGCATTCTCCGCTTGAGGAAGAATTAATGTAGGAATAATCGCTTCAATAACCCCCTTCTCAACCAGAGGATCCACTTTGGCGACCGTATCGTTTACCTCAGCGCTTGTCGTCGCGGAGATAGCGACATTGTGCTCATTGATACCACGCTCTTCATAGAACTTGCCATCACTATCGACGGTTTTCGCATCCCAGTCAGGGATCGCAGAGTAGGCATAAAAGTGCTTCGGCATCGGCACAACCAAGCCATTGCCGAGTTTCCAATCGCCTTCTTGGTTATCTTGCGCTGGTCGATACTCTAGGTATTTATTCCAGTTGTTGACACCGAAGTCTTCGTTACGCGCAATCATTATACTGCCATCGCTAGAAGCTCCTTTGCCGACGATAAGACCAGTACAGGCAATTGCATTACCACTTAATGCGACAGCGACAGCCGTTGCTAGAAAAGACACAGACCATGTTTTCATCTTAATTCTCCGCATATGAAACGAGATAGAACCTAAGTTCACGTCAGTTGTATTTGCAGGTATTTTTATTGTCGTAATAGGAACTGAGTGTACTTAGCATTAGGTGGGAATTTTCTTTCACTCGTCACATTAATAACAAATTAAAATGAGAGTAATTATTTGAAAAATATGCAATTTTTGCATAATTCTCGGTATTATTTAAAGGTCAACTTTGCCAGTACTCCAGCGAAACTTGGTACACAATTGTTTAAGCTCTGCCACTTCAGATGCGGTTTGTGACACCAACCAGTCCAAAATTTCATTGGCAATTGGGGTATAATTTTTTTGATAACAATAGTATTGCCAGTCACTATGCTGTAAAGCAATCGCCTCTGGGCATTTGAGAAACTTTCGTTTGAGTTCAGGTAATACCAATAGCAGATCCGTCACAGTCACGCCCTGTCCAGATAGACATGCACTTAACGCCAAATCTAAACTAAAAAAGACGGTATCGCGTCCCTGCTTTTTGCCTTTCAGATCCGCATTAGCAAGCCACAGTTTCCAGTCTTGGTGATCAAGCGTGGCATGTAGATGAGGGAGTTTAAGCACATCTTCAATCTGAATGCTCTTATCTGATAATAATTCAGCGTATACAGGTGCCATATATTCCGCTCGCAAGAAGCTCACACCTGGCTTGCCAATATAGCGTTCACGCTTGCGGCTATTGATGATTAATAGATCGCAATCTTCATGTTCAAGTATCGGATCTTCTTCAATTGAGGGGATGATAACTATCTCATGTTCAGGATATTTTTCGTTGAGCAGAGCAACATTGGGCATCAAAACACGCGTGGCATAGCTAAGGGCACTCTTTATGACGATGCGTTTTTTTGTCGGTGCTTTCCACTGTGCAATCAGGGAGTCTAACTGATGGAAGTTATTACTCAGTATCTGATAAAGATCTCGGCCCTGTTCAGTTAATTCGATCGAGCGATGTTTACGAATCAACAGCGAAACCGTCAGCTCCTCTTCAAGCTGTTTTATCTGCCGGCTGACAGCACTTTGAGTTACGTTGAGCTCATCCGCTGCTCTGGTAAAACTCATCAAACGAGCCACCACTTCGAACACCTTTAGTGCATTGTGTGAGTAAGGAAGATTTGAATAAGGTGTCATCACTTTTCCCATGATCTGAACTCATGCCAGAGTGACATAAATGTCATTTGAATGCCAGTTGGATAATCATTACCTTTATGTGATACCGATCACGAGGCGCACCATGAAAAAAATACTCTCCCTAGCGATACCACTGATTATTTCGCAGATGATATCAATGGCATTGGTTCTAACCGATGTTTGGATGATGTCGCGATTAAGTGTATCCGCGATTGCCGCAGGAGGATTAGGCGCGTCTATCTACTCTTTTGTCTTCATTGTTGCCGGTAGCACTGTAGGTTGTGTCGCTAACCTAGTGGCCATTGCTTATGGGCAGCGCGTTGCACGTCCTGAATTTGGTAATCAGCAAATTCGCCTTGCGGTGAAAGGTGCTGTACTGCTTTCGCTGGTTCTAAGTGTTGTTCTCACGGTGAGTTTTGCTTTTGTACCTCAGCTATTATCGCTCGCTAACCAACCAGCAGAGTTATCCGATCTAGCGATGCAATATGTCGATACCCTCAAATGGGCAATGCTTCCATCACTATTGCTTCTGGTACTGCGCGGCCTCACCAGTGCTTTTGGCAATGTCCGTTCGATCATGGTGATGTCTCTACTGACGGTCATACTGAATGTGCCTATCAGCTACTTACTCGCCTTCACTTTTGATCTGGGACTGGCTGGCCTTGGAGCGGGTACAGCTCTAGCGGCAGTTATTGTCATGATCGTCTATGGTCGTTGGGTATTCAAACGCCCAGAGTTCGCCTCTTTTGCCCCTTGGCTCAATCGCCATGAGTACTCCTTATCGCTGCTAACCCCTCTTCTCGCAATGGGCTTACCTATTGCGTTAGCGGCTCTACTGGAGCACGGGTTAATTTATGGCGGGACATTAATGGCAGGTACCATAAGCATTGCCGCTTTAGCGCTGCATCAAATACTGCTGCAATGTCTTAGTTTTACTTGGAATATCAACTTTGGTTTTTCTCAGGCAGCGGCGATTTTGGTTGGTCAAGACTTCGGAGCAGAGAATTATGATGGTATCAAGCGCACCGTGCTGCGTAGCTTTGGCCTAACCACGATTTTGAGTATCGTACTTGCGGGAGGCTTTATGCTTTGGCCTGAAGCGATTGCCGCCATGTTTAACCTAGATGCTGAGCTGACTCAATTGCTGACCATGGTACTTTGGGTGGTTGCATTGTCATTTATTGTGGATGCTTGGCAGTTGCTCGCAATCAATCTGCTGCGTGGAATGAAAATTGTCGTTGCACCAACCATTATGACGGCTATCGGTTACTGGTTGTTCGGACTGCCTGCGGCTTGGTTACTGATGCCAGAGCATCAGCTCGCTGGCATTTGGGGAGGAATTGGTATCGGCCTTGGCGTCACTGGTGTATTGTTGCTTGTTCAACTGCTTATGGCGATTCGAAAACAGCGCTCATCCGAACCTCTTGCGATGGCAATGAGCTAAACGCTACACTTAACGCTCATTCCCACAGAGCAACGTAATGACCGACCTAGAGTTAGAATTTGAGCATATTTATTTGGAAGTCCGCGCTGAGCGTTGGCAGCAAATAGAGCGATTTTTGCTAAGCTACTACTGCTATCAGCACGACTTTACCAGCAAACAAGGTAAGCCAGACTGGGAACAATTGCGTGCGAACTCTCCCCGTTCAAATAAGTTTTCGTCTTTAAGCGAATCGGTGGTTGAGCCCGCTGTCCCTCTCGCGGTTATTGTTGGCGAAATAAAACGTTATTGGCGCGATGGTGAACTCACGCCATCGACGTTACAACGACTACTGGATAGCTTGCTGCATTACGTTGTTATCACTCGTTCAGAGCAACAAGCTCTTAAAAAGGCACGCTTACAAAATGCCATGCCTATCGAGTGGTATCGAGATAAGCACCGCCCATGGCAAGCACGCTTGGAGGCAGTGAACATAACGATCAATCACTCACGCGCCGAAAATGAATTTTCGCTGGTAAAATAACATCTTGTGCCCCCAAATGTGGGTCACTAAGCAAAGACTTGCCTGCCTCAAACAAAGCAGATGCAATCGCAGTGCAATCCTGCTCTATTGAATCAATTTTGATTGGCAGACAATCAAGAATGTCATCGTTATCGAAAGTCGCAATACGAATACCACTATCAAGCAGTTTATGTTGAGTCAGATAACGTAATACCCCTTCGAGCAGTGAATAAGACGCGGTAAATACCGCCTTTGGAGGCCGTCCCAACTGAATCATCGCTTGCTCAAACATCTCATAACCCGATCTTGGCTGATAGTCTTTGCTAAACACATGCTCAGCCACAAAATGAACTCCGGCTTTCGCCAATCCAGATTGAAAGCCTGCAAAACGCTCTTTACTTGGCGAGAGTTCTAGCTGACCACCGATGTAAACGCATTCGTTTACGCCTTCAACTAAGCGTTCAACAAGCTGCTCAGTGGCACCTTTCGCATCGGTTTTAATCTTGGTGAAGGGACTTTGATTTAATACACGGTCAAATAAGATAACAGGTGTTGTTTGACGGACTTGCTGTAACACGGTGTCATCCACCATAGAAGTTGCAATCAACAGCAAATCAACTTGGCGGTCAACCAAACTCTCTACCGCTGCTTTCTCCAACTGAGGGTCATCTTCAGATGAGGCAATCAGTAACTGATAACCGCTGGCACGACAAAGTTGTTCAAGACTCTTCGCAATTCGCGCAAAACCCATATTCGCTAAATCAGGAATCACCAAGCCGGCAGTAAAGGTCTTTTGTGATTTGAGCGCTCTGGCATAGATGCTCGGCGTATAGTTATTCGCCTGAGCAATTTGCTCTACCTTTTCAACCGTAGCCTGATTGATACGGTGCTTTTTTGCATGCCCATTAAGGACGAAACTGACCGTCGATTTCGACACTCCCGCCAACTTTGCGATGTCGGCCAATTTGAGTTTTTTGTTGGTCATGATTGTTCAGCCCATCCTTTCAATGAATACCATCTGACTACCTATCCAAGCGCCAAGCATACTACCAATTCCTGCTCACCCATACTGACACTTCTGCTGATCGGAAAAAAGATCGTTTACGATCACAAATTCTCTCACAATGTCGTAAGTATAGTCATTTTACCTACATAGCTAAACCGTTTTAGCTATATAATTAGCTCTACATCATTTGACAATCTGAGGTAATACTAATGAACAGAGTTTGGTTGACTGGCGATGCGGTTGTAGACCTTATTCCAGATACAGATACGACCTATTTAAAATGCCCCGGTGGCGCTCCGGCCAATGTCGCTGTCGCCATCGCACGACTGAATGGTCTACCTGCCTTTTTCGGTCGAGTCGGTCAAGATCCTCTCGGGCGCTTTATGCAACAGACCCTGGCACGCGAAAATGTCGACACTGAGTTTCTGATACTAGATAGCGATCAACGTACCTCAACAGTCATTGTTGATCTCGACGATTCGGGTGAACGCAGCTTTACCTTTATGGTTAAACCCAGTGCTGATCAGTTCTTGCAGCCAAATGATGTTCCTACATTTAAATCAGGAGAATGGCTGCACGTCTGCTCTATCGCTTTAGCCAATGAGCCAAGCCGAAGCACGACTTTGTCTGCCATGCGTCAGATTAAATCGGTCGGTGGTTTTGTCAGCTTTGATCCTAATCTGCGCGAAGAAGTGTGGGCGAACCCAGATGAGATGAAACCGATCGTCAATCAAGCCATTGCCCTAGCCGATGTGGTCAAATTCTCTGATGATGAGTTGCTCTACCTGACCGATACCGATTCACTAGAGGCTGGATTGAAAGCAATTGAAAGCTACAACAATACTCTAGTGTTGGTTACCCAAGGCGCGAAAGGCGCTTTAGTCGTATTTAACGGTCACCAGCGTTTACTGGCTGGTCAGGCAGTTACACCGATTGATACCACCGGCGCTGGCGACGCTTTCGTTGGTGGCTTACTGGCAAAACTTTCTCAAAGCAGTGATTGGGCGACGCAAGAAACCATTGATTCAGCGGTTGTTTGGGCAAATGGTTGCGGTGCGTTAGCGACAACTCAAAAAGGCGCTATGACGGCTCTACCCACACAGCAACAACTGCTCGACTATATCTAGCAAGCCTTATAAAACCCCAAATGATAAATTTGGGGTTTTATTGCTATCGATTAACACACAACCTTAAATGGTGCCGCGCTCGGATTGAGCTTCTTAATGGTCACTGGTGAACATGCGCCATGGAGAGAAATGCTCGTGGCATCAGAGGCAGTAAAGACACGAGATGTCATCACCGCGTCACCGTGGTTAACAAATATCTCAACCGAAGAGTTATCTGCCAAGATCCTCAGATTTATGCGCTCAGACTGCACTGGGAGTTCTCGGATAGTATCCTGAGCTCGGTTAAGTGTGTTCGAACGATCTAGAATCAAACGCGACTTTTCCATATCAGCATGCACAATCAGCTTATGCTCACTGCCCTCAAATAGATTCAAAGTCGCCCCCCATTCCAACTCGATACTCAGATCATACGATTTGGTCTTGAGATCATAAGGTTCGTTTGTGAGCTCAATTCTGCACTTGGACGCCACTAAACGATCAAGTTCGCCTATCGGCCACTGGATTAACTTGCCCTCTTTGACGCTTAACTCTCTCATTGCAGTGAGCTGGTGTATCCAACCATTCTCTACACTAGGCTGATCCACCTCATCTGGTAATCCCATCCAAGCACACAAAATCCGACGGCCGTCAGGCGTTAGCATGGTTTGGGGAGCGTAAAAGTCGAAACCATAATCCAGATAGGCAAATTCCCCAAAATCGATACCTTGTTGATTGTTCCAGTTCGCTTTCACAATCCCATTGTGGTGAGGAACCGTATTATGCGGCGACAATGATTGAATGCCTTGTGGCCCGATAATGAGATAGTGTTGTTCATCGAGTATGAACATATCTGGGCATTCCCACATATAACCGAAGTCACCCAACTCTGCACCATACAGACCATCAAATTGCCAATTTTCCAGATCATTCGAGCGATACAGCGCGATGCGGCCTTTTAACTCCGTTGTCTGCGCACCGAGTAACATTAGCCACTCTTGGTTGTAACGGATGATTTTAGGATCGCGGATATGTGGCGTGACACCATCAGGTAGTTCAGAAATAACCGGACCACGTTTTACGAAGTTACGTCCGTCGCTTGAAACCGCAACGCACTGCGTCGTATGCCGGTCACGTTGCTGACCAATGCGAGTATTGCCGGTATAAAACAGCATCAGTTGTTCATTGTGGCTAACAGCATGGCCAGAAAATACGCCATGAGAATCAAACCAATCCGAAGGAGTAAGAACAACGGACTGCCAACTCCAATTGATCAAATCCGTGCTGGTTAGATGAACCCAATGCTTATCCTTGTGCTGGCAAGCATGCGGGTACCACTGATAAAACAAATGATACTCACCGTTATGATAGAGGAAACCATTGGGGTCATTGAGAAGCCCGCTTGGCGGTGAAATGTGCCACTCAGGCCGGTAAGGACACTCAGTAGGTATCGTACGCTTAGTTAAGCGGCTCTGCTGACGATCAGCAATTACCTGGCCAATTTCGAGCAGCTCGTTACGACTTATTGACTCTGGTCTATCGAATACCAGTTGATACTCACCCAATACATTCGTCACCTCGTAGGGGTATTCACCTAGAGTGATCAAATCTATTTCAGCGACAGAGAAAATCAGCTTGTCCTCAGGAGCCAGTACCCGAGTTATGTTGTTTTTGCCTCCGCATAGGGAGAAATAGTGCGCAATGGACATCAAAACTTACCTAAAAAATTGGGAACGTTTGCAAAACTACATTATCAACAACCAAACTACAAGATACATTACGGTCTCAATGCGGATTCTCTGTGATCACAGGCACAAAAAAACCTAGCTCAAGCTAGGTTTAAGTATATGGCCTCGTTAAGTTACTTACAGGTATCACGAGAGATATTTTGGAAAGTTAGCACAACCTTACTCATCACTTGTGGTGCACCATCAATTAACTCAAGTAGCATCTTTGCTCCACTTTCTCCAGCTTTATCAAAAGCATAGTTAAACGTTGAAAGACTTGGAGAGTTGATATAGCCCAACTCATCATTCCCCACCCCGAGTACTTTCACTTCCTTGCCGACGTCAATATCTGCCTCTTTAAGCGCCTTGATAGCCCCTACGGCGATTCGGTCAGTCGCACAGAATACGCCATCCATTGTTGGATACTCGTGGATAAGCTGCTTCATATTGGCGTAACCAGACTCAATGCTAAATTCGCCATGGCAGTGAAACAGTAGCTCATTCGCCTGACTCATTGCCAAAGCTTGTTTTAAGCCTTCAGAACGAAGTTTGTCGACTGCAAGGTCAGTATCAGGCACACCAATAAAGCCGATATTCTTACAACCCGCAGCCAGTAGGCGATTACCCGCTTCAAACCCTACACGTAGATCATCGTGAACGACACTGGGAATATTGAACAGAGAACCATCCTGACCAACCAGTACTACGGGTGATTTTGACTGATTAATCGCCATAACCAACTGCTGATCAATATGAGTAGCATAGAGGACAATGCCTTCTACCCTTTTTTGATTAAACAATTGAATGTATTCAATTTCTTTATCACCAGACTGTTGGGTACTGGCAAGTAAAACCTGCTTTCCAGCTTGCTCAAATATACGACTTAAGCCATCGACGCCCTGAGCGGTGGCGTTTGAAGATACCCGAGGAACAATCACACCCACTAGGTTCGTTTTTTGCGATTTTAGATCTTTAGCGACTTGGTTGACGACATAACCTACCTCTTCCACCGCTTTCATCACCTTAACTTTGGTGGCTTTTTTTACTCCATACTCGTTATTAATGACCCGAGATACGGTAGATTTTGAGACTCCAGCCAATTTTGCGACGTCATGTAAACTTGCCATGAAAGAAAGCCTTAATAAGTTATTGGGATTGTTTGCAAAAACTAGCAGATTTTGGCACAAAATCCACTTTGCCCAAACGGTTTAGCAAAATAATTTAGCAGATCTAGTTCACATAAAGCCACACTATACTTTGACTGAATGAGATTGATCGAAAAGAATCACTTTTGCAAACGTTCCCAAAAGAGTCATTCTCGCTCTTGTGAACGATTAAATACATAAGCTACAGATAATATTCGGGGTTTGGAATGAACTATCCAATAATTACAAAAGAGCTGCTGGAACTGCTTGGCGGTAAAGACAACCTTCAAGCGCTCGCCCACTGTGCGACACGCCTTCGTTTAGCACTCAAAGACGAATCGCTCATTAATGAAGAAAAGATCAGTAACTTAGATGGTGTTAAAGGCCAGTTTAAGGTTGCTGGCCAATATCAGATCATTTTCGGTTCTGGTATCGTCAATCAAGTTTACGCTGAAATGGCTAAGCTTACAGGAATGACCGAGATGTCAACGAATGACGTCGCCAGTGCTGGAGCTCAAAAGCAGAACATTGTTCAGCGCGCGGTCAAAGGTTTATCCGATATCTTCGTACCCATCATTCCTGCCATTGTTGCTGGTGGTCTGTTAATGGGTATTTTCAACTTGCTCACTGCGCAAGGACTCTTCATCGAAGGTCAATCTCTGATTGAAGCCAATCCTGGTCTCGCCGATCTTGCAAGTATGATCAATACCTTCGCTAACGCTCCTTTTGTCTATCTTCCTGTTCTGTTAGCTTTCTCTGCCAGCAAAAAGTTCGGTGGCAACCCGTTCCTTGGTGCCGCACTGGGTATGTTAATGGTACACCCTGACCTGCTCAATGGCTGGGGCTTTGGTGGTGCCAGCGTAGCGGGAACAATCCCTACTTGGAATATTTTTGGTTTCGAGATCCAAAAAGTCGGTTACCAAGGGTCCGTATTGCCTGTACTTGTCTCCGCATTCATTCTAGCAAAAGTGGAAAATGGGCTACGTAAAGTTATTCCTTCGGTTCTCGACAACCTGCTTACCCCCATGCTTGCGATTTTCATCACTGGCTTCCTTACATTTACACTCGTTGGCCCTATCACACGTGATATCGGCTTCCTTCTTGGTGATGGATTAAACTGGCTTTATGATTCAGCAGGCTTCATCGGTGGTGCACTATTTGGATTTATCTACGCTCCATTTGTCATCACAGGGATGCACCATAGCTTTATCGCCATCGAAACACAGCTTCTCGCCGATATTGCAGTGACTGGCGGTACCTTTATCTTCCCAATTGCTGCTATGTCTAACATTGCTCAAGGCGCAGCCGCACTGGCCGTAGGCTTCACCACCAAAGACATTAAGTTGAAAGGCATTGCGATGCCGTCAGGTGTGACGGCTTTACTTGGCATTACTGAACCCGCGATGTTCGGCGTTAACCTGAAACTGCGTTATCCATTTATTGCCGCTATTCTAGGTGCTGCATGTGCTAGTGCCTTTATCACTCTTTTCAATGTCAAGGCTCAAGCGTTAGGTGCAGCGGGTCTACCTGGTGTTATCTCTATCGTCCCTGACAAACTAGGCTACTACATTGCGGGTATGGCTATCTCATTTGTGGTTGCATTCGGTCTCACTCTGGTGCTTGGTGCTCGCGAACGGATCAAGTCAGCAAACACTGCAACTGCATAAACGGCTTTACGCGGTCCCCCTGTAGCCAAAGCTTGTTTTTGGCTCCGCCCCACTTAACCGTGGGGCATTTTCGTTGGTTCGATTTGCGCTCTCTTTCTACTGTAGCAACATAAAAAAATGCCACTGGCTTACGCTAGTGGCATTTTTTATTACTTCACTATAAGGAGATTAATCGCGCAGTGTTGCGCCAAATTTCTCTGATACGTGAGCAACGATTGTGTCAACTGCGCCTGCAATGTCCGCATCTTCTAGTGTGCGTTCTACAGATTGTAGTGTAAGCGCAATAGCTAGGCTCTTCTTGCCTTCTTCTACGCCTTTACCGACGTAAACGTCAAACAGACGAGCATCTTTCAGGAATTCACCACCCTGCTCTAGACAGGCTGCAACGATGTCACCAGAAGCGATCGCTTCGTCAACAACAACAGCGATGTCGCGGCGGTTTGATGGGAACTTTGAAAGCTGAACCGCTTCTGGGATCACTTTAGTGCTAATTGCATTCCATTCTACTTCGAACACAATAGTGCGGCCGTTTAGACCAAACTTACGCTCTAGCTCTGGGTGAACAGTACCGATAACACCAATTTGCTTGCCATCAACAATGATCGCCGCAGACTGACCTGGGTGAAGCGCTGGATTCGCAGCTTTATCTTCAGCTGATAGCGCAGCAAAAGAGTAAATGCTTTGGTTAGCAGTTAGCTCAAGTACAGCTTCTAGATCGCCTTTCAGGTCGAAGAAATCAACAGTGTTGGTCGCGATATCCCAGTGCTCTTCGCTGCGAGTACCCGCAATAACACCAGCCAGCATTGGCTCCTGACGCATACCATTTTCAGCAGATTCACATGGAATGAAACGCAGACCGTATTCAAACAAGCGAACACGTGGTTGTTGGCGTTTCTGGTTATGAACAACAGTGTTCAGAAGGCCTTGAATGAGACCTAGACGCATCGCTGACATATCCGCTGAAATAGGGAAAGGCAGGATTAATGGTTCAATACCCGGAACGATAAGTTTCTGCTGCTCTGGCTCAACGAAGCTATAGGTAATCGCTTCTTGGTAACCACGATCAACCAGTAGATTACGAACGCGTTTTAGCGGAATGTTTGCTTCAACGTGATCGTGCATCTTAAGTGCCGCCACTGGATTTTGGTTAGGGATGTTGTCGTAACCGTAGATACGACCCACTTCTTCAACCAAATCTTGCTCAATGGCAATGTCAAAACGCCAAGTTGGAGCTGTTGCCGTCCAACCAGATTCAGTAGTTGCCACTGTTAGGCCTAGGCGCTCTAGAATTTCAACAACATCACTGTCAGCGATGTGGTGGCCTAATAGACTGTCTAGTTTGGTACGACGCAACGCTACTGTATTTGCCTTAGGCAGGTCCGCTTGCGACTCAACTGCAACCACTGGAGCAACTTCACCACCACAGATCTCAACAAGTAACTCTGTTGCACGCTCCATTGCGCTTGCTTGTAGAGCATAATCCACACCGCGCTCAAAACGCATTGAAGAATCCGTGTGCAGACCGTAGCTACGCGCGCGACCACGGATGTGATCTGGAGCGAAGAACGCACACTCTAGCAGCACGTCTTTGGTTTCAGACGTCACACCAGATTGTTCACCACCAAAGATGCCAGCAATCGCTAGCGCTTTGTTGTGGTCAGCGACAACAAGAGTATCGGCGTTAAGTTCAGCTTCAGTGCCGTCTAGAAGCGTTAGCTTCTCGCCCTGTTCCGCCAAACGAACCACGATACCGCCGTCGATCTTAGCAAGATCGAATGCGTGCATCGGTTGACCTTGCTCTAGAAGAACAAAGTTAGTGATATCGACCACTGGATCAATAGAACGGATGCCACAACGACGCAGTTTTTCTTGCATCCAAAGTGGCGTTTCCGCTTGCACGTTTACGTTTTTAATCACACGACCTAGGTAACGAGGACACGCCGCTGGCGCTTTCACTTCGATAGAAACTTGATCGTCGATAACTGGAGCAACAGGGTTTACTGCTGGCTCAGTGACATCAGCACGGTTAAGAACGCCCACTTCACGAGCCATACCACGAATGCTGAAACAGTCCGCTCGGTTTGCCGTTAGGTCAACGTCTACTGTCACGTCATCTAGTGCTAGGAATTCACGGAAATCAGTACCAATTACCGCATCTTCCGCCAGTTCCATAATGCCATCTGATTCTACGTCAATGCCTAGCTCAGAGAATGAGCACAGCATGCCATGTGATGGTTGACCACGTAGTTTGGCTTTCTTGATTTTGAAATCACCTGGTAGCACAGCACCAACCGTTGCAACTGCAACCTTGATGCCTTGACGACAGTTAGACGCGCCACAAACGATGTCCAACAGTTCTTCTGCACCAACATCGACTTTAGTAACACGTAGCTTGTCTGCGTCTGGGTGCTGACCGCACTCAACCACTTGACCAACTTTAACGCCAGTGAAAGAACCCGCTACCGGTAGGACGTCGTCTACTTCTAGACCCGCCATAGTGATTTGGTGCGTTAGTTCGTCAGTGGATACCGCAGGGTTTACCCACTCACGAAGCCATGATTCGCTGAATTTCATAGTGATGTATCCCCTGGATTACTTGAACTGTTTTAGGAAACGAAGATCGTTCTCGAAGAACGCACGTAGGTCGTTTACGCCGTAACGAAGCATAGTTAGACGTTCAACACCCATACCAAATGCAAAACCAGAGTATTTCTCAGGGTCAATTCCTACGCTGCGCAGTACGTTCGGATGAACCATGCCACAACCTAGAACTTCTAGCCATTTGCCGTTTTTACCTTTTACATCCACTTCTGCTGAAGGCTCAGTGAATGGGAAGTAAGACGGACGGAAACGAACTTCAACTTCCTCTTCAAAGAAGTTACATAGGAAGTCATGCAGGATGCCTTTTAGCTGAGCGAAGTTAACGTTCTCATCAACAAGCATACCTTCCACTTGGTGGAACATTGGCGTGTGCGTTTGGTCGTAGTCATTACGGTAAACACGGCCTGGTGCGATGAAACGGAATGGTGGTTTACCATTTTCCATCGTACGGATCTGAACGCCTGACGTATGGGTACGCAGCATTAGATCTGGATTGAAGAAGAAGGTGTCGTGATCAGTACGAGCTGGGTGATCTTCTGCGATGTTTAGCGCATCAAAGTTGTGGAATGCATCTTCAATCTCAGGACCAGACTCAGTGTTAAAGCCTAACTCACCAAAGAACTGCTCGATACGCTCTACAGTACGAGTAACAGGGTGCAAACCACCGTTCTCAATACGACGACCTGGTAGCGTTACGTCGATCGTTTCAGCAGCTAGCTTAGCTTCAAGCTCTGCACTTTGAAGTGCATCTTTACGCGCAGCAATCGCTTGCTGAACAACGCCTTTCGCTTTGTTGATCTCTTGACCAGCTTCACGGCGTTCTTCTGGTGGTAGTTTACCTAGGCTTTGAAGTTGAACAGTCA
Organism: Vibrio sp. TRT 1302; assembly: GCF_050113875.1. Taxonomy (NCBI): domain Bacteria; kingdom Pseudomonadati; phylum Pseudomonadota; class Gammaproteobacteria; order Vibrionales; family Vibrionaceae; genus Vibrio; species Vibrio sp. TRT 1302. The sequence continues at coordinate 326,923 of NZ_JBNJOF010000001.1, forward strand.
GTTCACCTTTTTTACCTAGATACTGAACACGCACTTCATCAAGTGCGACTAACGAATCTGCAGCTTCAATTGCCGCGTTCGCGTTAGCAATGATCTCTTCTAGATGTTGCATCGTTTCCTCATCTACCTACACCTATATGCAAGTCATAGGCATAAGTGGTAGTGTCCATTTTAGGTAGAGCAATTATATACTCATACCCGACAGGGATTTTGGGTCTATAAATAGCTATACATAGTAACGAATGACTGATGCAAATCCAAACTGAAATCTGCTTATTTACTGCCTTTGGGCAAAAATTCACCTCAACGCTTGATAAAAGTGTTTTTCATACCCAGTTATTTGGCATGAGAAGTATAGAAAGGAGTCACAATGACAGTAATCATCAATCCAATCCAACCAACTGATGACAGTGAGATTCGTGCAATCATTAAAGCGGTTGGCGCAGAATTTGGCGCCATTGGTGAAGGATTTGGCCCATCAGACCCTGAAGTGGATGCGATGAGCCAAAGCTACACACTGGATAAAAAGAGTCTGTATCTCGTTGCGACCATTGATGGCAAGATCGTCGGAGGCTGTGGATTAGCCCCCTTTAATCACTCGCAGCAAACCTGTGAGTTGAAAAAACTGTTCTTGTTACCAGAAAGTCGCGGTCTAGGCCTTGGTAAACAGCTAACTGAACTCTGTTTGGAGTTCGCGACGCAGCAAGGCTTCAGTGAGTGCTATTTAGATACACTCACTTCGATGAAGTCCGCTATTTCACTGTATGAAAAGCTGGGATTTACACATCTTGAGCAACCGCTAGATGGTACAGAACATAGTTCATGTGATGTCTGGATGCTAAAGAAGTTATAGCTCCATCGATATATCTGCCGCACTCGACACGCGATTGCGGCCTTCGGATTTCGAGCGATACACCGCGTTGTCGGCTTCTTTGATCAAATCATTGAAGTCGTTCATTGCAGAAGTACGCTCCCCTACACCAACGCTAATACTTCCTCTCCAAACACTTTGCCCCACTGGGACTAGCATTTGATTCACTTTGTTTCGAGTCAGTTCAGCAATGTGCATACCACCCGCTAGATCCGTGTTTGGACAAATCACAAAGAATTCGTCTCCACCTAAGCGACAAACAAGATCGTCACTTCTGAACGAGTCAGCCAACGTTTGAGCAAGCTCAACTAACAATCGGTCGCCCGCGTCATGGCCTGCGGTATCGTTCACTTGTTTAAAGTAATCGACATCGATCATGATACAAACCAGTGGTTCTTTGTTGTGTATCGATTCATGCCAGTAAGTTTTGAGTTTGCGAATAGCACAACGGCGGTTTGGCAACTTAGTCAAAGAATCCGTCAGTGACAATTCTTCAAGCTGCTTGTTGACCCTCGACAACTGCTGGGTACGCTCTAAAACCTTGTCTTCTAGGCACTGGTTAAGCTCCAGTAGCTCTTTATTTCGCTCTGACACCTGCTCAAACAGTCCATTCAGAGCTTTTAGCAACGGCTCGGTGGAGGAGTCTTGCTTTTTCTCTTCTGTTTCCCAAGCGATCTTAGGATCAACCCCCGCTTCAATCTGCTTCACCTGACGAGACATATTTTGATCAATGCCAAGTATGTGGTAAGCCAACCAATGGATAAGAAAGTTGAGTAGATGCTCAGAGGCCTTTTTATTTCCTTCATTGATAAACGCTTGCATACTCAAAATATCAGCCATAAACGCTCGGTGTATCTTGATATGCTCTTCAACATGCTTTTGATATACACCAGCGGTGCGCATCAAGTTTTCTTCTTCCTTAAAGTGGAACTCGGCGTATCGCGATAGCTCAAACAACGCTAAGCGTATATCTTGCATAGAGATGTTGTTCTGTGCGATCAGAGCACCATAGCGGTTAATGATTTCGACCAAGTATTGATGCTGTTCATCGACATCATCCAACCCTGTTTCATAACAGCTATCCCATTCAAATGATTTCATTCAACCTAGCCTTACAAATCATTCATTCCCCTTACCAATAAGGGCAATAACATAATAACCTTAACTGATTAGGGGGGATAATACATGCTTTTAACTGACGGCTAAGGGGTCTGCATCAAAAAAAGGGAACTTGATCAGCTCCCTATATTAATGGAATCAATATCACACTTAAAAAGGGTGATATAGGCACGCTTTAGAAGTAATACTCTAGCGAAAATTCGATCAAGTCATCCTTGCGGGCAAAATAGAGCAAATCGTTCGGACTTTCATTGGCGAACAGCCAAGCATTGACGTTCCATGAGAGATGATTGGTCAAACGACTCGATGCCTCTAGCTTGGCATTGTACACATCACTATGATCTAAATCCTGCGTCAAACCCACCAATACTTCCGTACTATCTTCATCATTTAGCGCAAAACGCGTACCAAGAAACAGATCGTTCTGACCAATGTTCTGCGCATTGTTACCACGGCTATCATAGAGATACTCAGCGATCAGGCCGACATCCCAGTTTGTTTCGAATGGTCCAACGATGGTGTATTCAAAGCCAGACACTAGACCAGTGTGGTGGTCTAGGCTATCTCGGTAGATGCTTTCCATTTTCCACAGCCAATCACCGACGATCCCCTGAATATCGAGACCTATCTGTTTCGCTTGTGCGTAATAAGGCTTAAGTTGCCTTTGTTCGAGTTGATAATAGGGATCTCGATTGGTGCCTTGAAAATAGCTCAAACCTACGTCCCAATCACCGTACATCTTCGAATACCTTAACGCATAATCGATATGTTGCTCTTGGCGGGAAGACTCATAATTCGCTGAATTTGAGACTGGAATGGTCGGTCTAAGTCGTCCATCTTCGCCGGCAAATGTGCGCTCTCTAAAATAGGGCAACACCATTGCGTCTAGGGTTCCCCACTCCTTAATCGACGTGAGGTGTACCATTGGCTGACCCAACTTATCTTCCCCTTCTACAGATTCAACCGCATCCGTTTGGTTAACGATGTCCACCAGATGCGCCGATTCCGTGACGCCCCAAAAAACTTTACCAATCCCAACTCGCAGCTCATAGTCATCCCAATAAGTTAAGTAGAGCGCTTCGCGGATATCGCCATGAGTCCTTTCACTATCAAGGCTATCGGCACGGTAAAACGGTACAAAGGTAAAGTCCGAGTTATCACTCACTTGCCAATAAAACTCCGGCTCAGCAACGATTGAGCTCTGTGCTTTGTTTTGTCCTTGTAGGCCATTTGAGAAAAACTGTCGGTGCTCTATGTTGATTTGTCCGGACAACTCAACCGCGTGACATTGTAACGCAATCACAGTCAGTAATCCGCTGGCCAACAATTGACCAGCATTCGTTAGTATTTGCTTCATAAATCCCCTCACTTAATACGATTGAGGATGTTTTTCTCGAAATCCTTTTCCGTCAGTCCAGTCTTAAACGCCATACTACTGGTGGTTAAGATTGTACTTTTACCCGTTTGATGATTAACCATCGCCATTGTGTGTGCTCGCCAGAACTTATCGAGGTACTGCTTGTAATCTGTGAATGCCAATGTTTTAAGCAGTGAGCCTTTACGGTCATAAAACTCTACTTTTAATGGTCGATAGTGCTGCTTATCCAACCAAACCAACTGCTTGGTGTAACCGGAGTTTTGATCTGTTGGCGTCTGTTCCAATAGATAGACTTGCGTATCATCAATGACCTGATCACCTAGATAGTTAAAGCTATACTTCTCCAGCTCAAATGAGCTCAAATCCTCATAGGCAAACTCACTCCCCATAAATGGACCCGATTTATTGCGAGATGATATACGCTTCACTCGTTTTAGCGCCGGTAGATAGAGCCATTGATCATCGGCTTCTACGCTGTGTGAGTGGTTCAAAAATGCCGTACCTTTCACGTCACGGGGTTGATCAAATATAGTCAGTCCTTTGTCTCCATCATCCGCGACTTCGAACGACTTTAGGCGCATTGCGCGCGTACTACTCTCACCCTGAGCGTTTTTCAATATCATTTCCATCGTCGCAACCGAGTCTTGCCAACCCTCATCACGGGCTTTGCGCTCTGTGGCGATTTCCAACCCACGCTCTGGTGTCGCCAAGCTTTGGCTACTCACGGCAAGTAATGTCATCAAAGTGACCGTCTTAATCATTGCAATAGAGGTTCGTTTCATGTTGATTTCCTTAATAACTTGTCGTTTGTGTCACTGGTGAACGATGTTGATTCTCTGTTTCTAAGTCTTTTTCGAGATAGCTTGCTGTATCGAAACGCATCAATAATGCCGGTAGGAAAATAAAGTCTACGACGAGCGCGATAAAGATAACCATTGCACTGAGCTGCCCCATATCCGCATTAAGTCTAAAGCTCGACATAGCCAGTACAGAGAAGCCCGCGACGAGAACAACGGTGGTGATCCATAGTGCTCGACCAACGGTGTGAAAAGCGTAACGCACGGCCTGTTCGGCGGACTGACCTTGGCGACGGGCTCGCTGATATTTAGCGAGGAAATGCACTGAGTCATCGACGACGATTCCTAACGTCAAAGTCACAACAACGGATAGACCTAAGTTAATCTCACCAGACGTCACTCCCCATAATCCAAAACCGATGATTGCCGGAGCCATATTGGGTACGACGCTAATCAATCCCAACCTTACCGAACGAAGGGCGAAAATCATCAATGCCGAGATTAATATCAACGTGATAGGCAACGTCGATAGCATACTCGCCATGTTTGTTTCACCTATATGCGCAAACATTAGTGAAGGACTCGAAGCGACAACCTGATACTGAGGCGCGTGAGCTGCAAACCAGTCGTAAATGCGATTTTCTAGCTCAACCAGTTCTACGCTGCCTAAGTTATCGACGGTCACGACCATTTTGATCGAAGACTTGTCGACATTGATTTGGTTATTGAGATCTAAGCCATAAGGCAGAGACATTTCATAAAGCAACAAATACTGCGCTGCCAGCTCACGATCCAGTGGCAAGGTGTAGTAGAAATCGTCGTCACCATGCATGTTCTTATTTAGGCGTTTATAAACGTCGGACAAGGTTGCCACATGATCCGTCTCTGGCTGATCTCGTAACCAACGTGAAAAGTCACCTATCGATTGCAGAAAAAGCGGGTCAGCGATGCCTTGCGACTGATTGGTTTTGATTGCGATACTGATGTTCGTCATACCGCTAATTCGTTGTTCCATAAAGTCCGCAGCTTGTCTGAACTCACTTCCTGTGCCGAAATACTTCACCGATTCATCATTCACTTTATTTAGCGGCAGTAACGTCGCCGATACTGCAATGACGAGTGCGGATACTGGTAATAACGCTTTGCGGTTTTTTACGACCCAATCACCCAATTTATCCATAAAGTCCGAAGATTTAGGCTGATCCGCGTGATCTGCTTTTATACGCAGAGGCATCACCTTTAGCAGTGCGGGTAATAAAGTGACCGATAAAAAGCAGGCGATCATCACACCCAGCGCAGCAAGATTGCCGAAATCGCGCAATACGGGGGAGTCAGACATGTTCATCATCAAAAAGCCAATCGCCGTCGTAACAGAAGTAATCAAGATGGGCACAAAGTTAATCGCGATGCTCTGATCAATAGCGTAGGATTTACTGTACCCTTTCTTCATGTTCTGACGCATTGTTGCGATGACGTGAACACAATCAGCAACCGCCAATGTCATCACCAACGTAGGTATGTTCACTGTCGCCGTGCTCAAGAACATTCCAGCCCATCCAGACAGCCCCATGGTCGAAGTCACTGCACCGATGATAACGACTAAAGTCGCGATAACACTCAATGGCGAGCGAAGCATAACCGTTAGAAAAACAAGGATGACCAGTAACATAGTGGGCACTAAGGTCGAGCTGTCCTGCTGTGCTGCTGTCATAAACGCGTGGTTCATTGCGATAATACCGGCCTTGTGAAACTCGATATCTGGATACTGTTGCTGATATTCCGCTATCAATTGATTTGCGTAGTCTACAACCTCAAGAACCTCTCCCGTTTTTTCGATATCCGGTAGCTGTACCGTTATATTAACGACCGTAACATCGCCCTTTTCAGAGATTAAAGAGTGCTTAACGACGGGCTCTGATAGCGCAATAGTTTTAATCTTTTCAATTCTCTGCTCCGTCAGTGGATACTCTTCCAACAGCAGATCTTCAACAATTAGATCGTCGTCTTCTGCTTCCGTATGTTGGTAGTTAGCCAGAGAATCTACGCGGCTAGAATAAGGGACTTGCCAAGCATCTTTGGTCAGCTGTTGAACAAGAGTTAAAGTTCTTTCCTCGAACACATTGCCACTGTGTGGCGCAATAACGATCGCAAGGTTGTCGGACTTAGCAAATGTGGTCTGAATTTCGTCAAACGCTCGCAACTGAGCGTTCTGACCGTCGAAAAAGATATTGTAGTCACCTCTAAAATAGAGGTTCTTGGCGCCTATGGTCGCGGTTACGAGCAAAGCTAGAGTAACCAGTAATACCCACCAGCTCATACGAGTGGGTAAGGTTAACCAATTCGGTGGTTGTTTTGGGGTTGGCTGTTGTGCTGTCATCACACTCTCCGTTTGTGACGTTTCGTCAAAAATTATTATTTAAAAACCAGCATTGGCTGGTATTTAAGTAATAAAACTCTTATCAAGCGCTATCACCTGATTTTGAGTGTCATTTTTTGACGATTCGTCACTAAGGGCAATTTTAAAAGCCCACTTGGGCTTTTAAATAAGTGATCTATCGGCCAACTGAGTTGAGATATTCGATCTCTTGAGCAAACAACTCTTGCTCAACTCGTTGCCAGGTCTTTCGATAATCCCACTCACTAGAGAGGGGTTTCCAGTTAAGACCATCCAGCAGCATATTCGCGTTATGTAACACAGAGAATGGATCTTGAATACGTTTGATACAGTGGCTGTTTGACGCATTTTGAGCTAGGGCATTGGAGCCGAAAGCGATTGACCAGTTGGCAAAAACAATCGCATCAGAACCGATACCGGGAGAAAACTTTAAATCCCCCTGCTCAACGGCAAAATTGACCAGTTGATCAGCATTACTGATTACTTGCTCTTCAAGCTCATTAAGCACTTTAACCCGTTCTGGTGAAGCTTTCTCAAGAACCCATGGACTCTTCGCCATGATTGCACATGTTGAAAGTACAGGCTCCATACGTGCATATATACGATAACCTACATGCATCGCCATCACTTTTTCACGGGTGCTTCCATCAAACTCAGCCGCCCTTGCAAACAAAATACCTTCGCTTCTCAGCGAGTGAATGCAAAGCGCTAAAATCACGTCTTCTTTGCTGCAAAAATGGTTATAGATAGTTCCTTTTGAGTAGGCACTCGCAGCGGTCAACTTATCCATAGTTAAGTTACTCCAGCCCTGTTCCTGAACCAAAGACTTGGCAAGAAGGGTTAACTCAACTTCTCTATCTGCGATAGCCTGCTGCTTTTTGGAACGCCCAAAACTGCACCCAGAACTTTCTTTTTTGTCACTTTTACTACAACCAAAGCCAAACATGATTCATCAATCCGTATCTGTCCATTACTCCTTAATGTCTTAATTGTAACACGAATAACGAAAGCGTGATAAATCACTTTTATGACGCATCGTCATTTTTGACACATCGTCATAATAGTGCATTTATTGATCATTGCAAGCGCTTTTAAATAAAATATTTATGGCAGTGATGATTGATTCTCACTGCTAAGATTAGGTAACAGTCGTTTTAAAAGGAACATATGACGATGAGTGCTTTCAATGCTTGGACAGCCACCCTATTATCTCTCACCGCATCGCTTCCAACCCATGCTTGGCAAGCAGACATCATAGTATCTGGTCTTAATGTGCCATGGGGAATGAGCGCGTTTAATGATGACCAAGTAATGGTGACACAACAAAACGGCGAAATAGGTGTTGTGACTCTCTCTACAGGCAATTACAACGCCATCACAAAGCTCGTCCAGTCACAAGCGCACGGACAAGGCGGATTGCTCGATGTTGCACACTCACCGTTTAACAAGCATCACTTCTATTTTACTTATTCAAAGGTGGTGGGCTCTGCCATCGAAACCACGCTTGCTCGTGCCAACTACAAAGATGGCACACTCTCTGACTGGACAGATTTGGTCGTGACGCAATCCGGCTCTGATACCGGACGACACTTTGGTAGTCGGATTGCTTTCGATACCCACTACGTCTATTTCTCTGTCGGAGATCGCGGTGAACGAGACAATGGACAAAATCTGGCGACCCATGCAGGAAGTATTCTTAGAGTGTTACCCGACGGTACGATTCCACCAGACAATCCATTTACTAATGTCAAAGGCGCTCGAGGTGAGATATGGAGCTATGGTCATCGCAATCCTCAAGGACTTTACTATGATCGTCAGAGTACAACCTTGTGGTCTATTGAACACGGTCCTCGTGGTGGTGATGAGATAAACCAGATCGTTAAGGGGGCGAATTATGGGTGGCCTATAACTTCTCATGGTAAGGAATATTGGGGGCCTGTCGCTGTCGGAGAGGCGACAGAGAAAGAAGGGATAGTTTCGCCAACTAAAGTGTATATACCTTCGATAGCACCCAGCTCATTACTGCTATACCGTGGCAGTATATATCCTCAGTTATCAGGAAAACTATTAGCGGGAGCATTGAAGTTGACCCATATTAATGTGGTCAAGATAGACAACAATCAAGCAATGGAAGAAGAGCGAATCCTTACAGAATTAGGTGAAAGGATACGTGATATCGAAGCGCTTCCTAATGGAGAGATCATATTCAGTACCGACAGTGGCAAAATCTATCGTTTGGTAGACGAGCAGAATTAGCTTAACGACGTTTATCTATCTGCCCAAGAGGTTTGGTTACGACCGCTCTGTTTACTTCGATATAACGCTTTATCGGCGAGATTAAATAACGCTGTCTGCATTGCTTGGTGAGACATGTAGCGTTGTTCAAAGTCTTGCTCACTCGCGAGGGCACCACCTATCGATACGGTCACTCGTCCGTATGGCTGATTGCCTTCATGGACGATATTCAATGCCTCTACCGCCTTCCTCATTCGCTCACTAAACTGAACCAGTTCTGCCTCATCGGATCTAGCAAAAAGGATGACAAACTCTTCACCTCCGTAGCGAAAGGCAAGATCACTCTCACGCGCCACCTTATTGATGACGGCCCCTACTTCGGACAATGCATTATCACCAGCCGTATGCCCATAGATGTCATTGAACGCTTTAAAGTTATCAACATCACAGACCAAGGTCGCAACATACTGCCCATTGCTCAGTTGACGCTTAAAGAATGGTATTGCTGCTCGCGAATACTTGTAACGTGATCCCAAGCCCGTCAGTGGGTCGGTATCTGATTTAGCACGTAAGATGCTGAGTTGATTGTCTAATTTAATCAATAAGCTATGGTAAGCTTGTGCCAATTGGCCGATTTCATCACTTCGATTCAGCTCACGAAAGTGTGCAATATTGGCGTGGGTCGTATCAGAACGCATATGCGCTGCCAAAGATTTAAGAGGCGAAACAATCCAGTGAGACACCCAACCAATTAACACCAAGGAGATCGCAAGTGCGACAATTGCCTCTGCAACAATCTCTTCAACCAAAGAACGTTGCAGATTGGTCAATTCACTAGCATCAAACACCGCCCATATCTCCCCTCCCATTGCGTTGGTCAAAGGAATGACGACATTCAGCGCACACAGCTCTTCATCGAGATAGTAACCTTCACCTAAGGTTGCAGGTTTCGTCCACGGCACAAAGAGATCTTTTTCAATATCTAAACTTTTCGCCATCGACTCATGTTCGCGCATGAGGCGACTTTTAATAAACAGTAACTTCTTTTTACGTATAGGGTTATCGACATTGACTGAATCAATTGACTCATTCATCGCTGCCAATTTGGTCTCAAGCTGCTCAAACTCTTCGAGCTTCACATCAGCACGCCATAGATATTCAAAACGCTTAAAAAAGCGGATATGGACATCTTGCGCTGAAAAATCTGACTTACCTGTTACTTCTAGATATTCAAGATCATCGATGGACGAAAACACTTGCCCTGTCGCGGAGGCGGTGAGATTTGAGTAATTGATTCCGGCTACTGACGTAGAAAGAAAAGGGATATGTGGAGCGAGCGTCAGTTTCGCCAACGATGCAGAATATTCGACATGTCGATTCCACTCACTATGATAACGAGTGTAACTGAACCCAGAGATAAGGATCATCACCAGTAAGACGTGCGAAAGCACCAACATTTGATTGATAGAAAGCTTAGAGCACAGCCTTCTGGGAGCATTTGTCACTATCACACTACCTAAAAGTGATTGCCTTGAGCTGTGAAGAGGATGATCCTTACATCATTAGCTCACAAAAAATTACCAGCTATAGTCTTATCAGTTGAACTTGCATACGTTCTCTACTGATAAAGTTGTAATTTTATGCGATCCGTCGAAAAATTCACATACCTAATGATGATTATTTGCTCATTAATTGACGTCATCAATCAGGCGCAAGTAGCAGTGTATAGAAACCAAAAAGCCCCAGCATTTCTGCTAGGGCCTTAAATTTGGAGCGACACACGAGGTTCGAACTCGTGACCTCAACCTTGGCAAGGTTGCGCTCTACCAACTGAGCTAGTGTCGCGTAATGCGTTAGATGGTGCCCCGGGCCGGACTTGAACCGGCACAGCGCGAACGCCGAGGGATTTTAAATCCCTTGTGTCTACCAATTCCACCACCAGGGCACACAAATCTAAATTTGTGATGGAGACACCATCTATGATATCGATGTAAAAACCGCTACCAAAATAATTTGGAGCGACACACGAGGTTCGAACTCGTGACCTCAACCTTGGCAAGGTTGCGCTCTACCAACTGAGCTAGTGTCGCAAATGGAGGCGCGTCCCGGAGTCGAACCGAGGTCCACGGATTTGCAATCCGCTGCATAGCCACTCTGCCAACGCGCCTCTGTCACACCAAGTGGAAGAGTTAAACGCTCAATTCCTCTTGGGTACGGGATGCATTCTACGGATTCGAACTAATGAGTCAACACTATTTTTGAAATTTTAAATCGTTTGCCTATTTAACCGCCAAAACAAGCTAATTTGGTTAGTTTGCTAGCAACTTTTTTAGCAAATCCACGGAGTTAATTGTGTTAATGCGAAAAGGCAGGGACAAAAAAAGCAGGCCATCGCCTGCTTTCTAATCAGTGGTGCTCTTCGTTGAGCAAATCATCTTTGGCAGCCATCAGATATTGGGCCATCGACCAGTATGTCAGTACAGTGGCAACATACAGTGCAGCAAAGCCAACCCAAACCATCCAATCGTCGTAACGCCAGATCAGTACCCATAAGGCGAACATTTGGCTGACGGTCTTAACCTTACCTACCCAAGATACCGCCACACTCGCTCGTTTACCAATTTCCGCCATCCATTCGCGCAGTGCAGAGATGATAATTTCACGAGCTATCATAGTGACTGCGGGAATCGTTACCCAAATAGTGTGGTAGTGCTCTGTTATCAAAATGAGTGCGGTAGCAACCAATACTTTATCAGCGACTGGGTCAATAAAAGCCCCAAAACGAGAGGTTTGACCTAGTTTTCGCGCCAACATACCGTCGAGCCAATCAGTAAACCCTGCGACCCAGAACACCATTGCTGCAGCAAAAGGAGACCAGCTATAAGGTAGATAAAAAACGACGACAAATACTGGAATCAAGAAAAGTCGCAACAAAGACAAGATGTTAGGGATATTTAAACGCATATTTTTAAAAGGCTCTTTTTGTTTGCGTATGGCTCTATTTGATATTTCAAACAGCGCCTTATGGTGCGGGATTTTTGCTATTGTTTCAATGCTTGATAAATGTTTTCTGCTAAAGAAATACTAATCCCTGGCACTTTGGCGATTTCTTCTACACTCGCTCGTTTCAATTCTTGCAAACCACCCATGTATTTTAACAGAGCTTGACGACGCTTTGGTCCTACGCCTTCAATGCCCTCTAAAGCACTGGTTCTACGGGTTTTTCCTCGTTTTGCCCTATGACCAGCAATCGCATGATTATGGCTCTCATCACGAATGTGCTGCATTAAATGCAGTGCTGGTGCGTCACTAGGTAAATTAAATTCATCACCTTCGACGGTGATCAAAGTTTCGAGACCAGGTTTACGCGTGACACCCTTGGCAATACCAATCAAATGCGGACGTTTTGGCCAATCATCCCAATAGCGAGCGATGATCTCATGAGCCCTGTTCAATTGACCTTTACCACCGTCGATAAAAACAATATCAGGGATTTTTTCTATATCGAGCTGCTTTGAGTAACGGCGTTCGAGTGCCTGCCCCATTGCTGCGTAATCATCACCACCCGTGATCCCTGTGATATTGTAACGACGATACTCTTGCTTGACGGGACCTTCCTGATTAAACACCACACAAGAGGCAATGGTGCTCTCCCCCATGGTGTGTGAGATATCAAAACATTCCATTCGCGTAATGCTTTCCATATCAAGCAACTCTCTCAACGCTTTGAAACGTTGAGATATCGTCATCTTGTGATTGATCTTAGTCGTAATCGCCGTCAACGCATTGGTGTTGGCCAGTTTAAGATAACGCCCTCGAGTGCTGGTCGGATTGACATGGAAGTGAACTCGACGTCCCGCTAAGCTCGTTAAAGCCTCTTCCAAGGGCTGTGATTCATCAATTAAACCCGAGTTGAGTATGATACGCGTCGGAATAGTTCGCGCTTCATTGTGACTCAGGTAATACTGGCTCAGGAAGCTATAAAACACTTCTTGCTGAGTAGTATTGTTGGGTATTTTCGGAAAGTGGCTTCGACTTCCCAGAACTTTACCCTGACGAATCATAAGAATATGAATGCAAGCAATGCCATTTTCTTGAGCGAAACCAAGTACGTCCATATCATCCATCGAATCTTCCGAGACAAACTGTTGCTCTTGGACACGACGAATAGCCTGAATTTGATCACGAAATTTGGCGGCCTGTTCGAAGCGTAGTTCTTGACTCGCCACCTCCATCTTTTCGACAAGAGAGGCAAGCACTTGCTGATCTTTGCCCTGCAAAAACAGTCTTACGTAACCAACCAGCTCAGCGTAATCCTGTTCAGAAATGACACTACTCACGCACGGCGCAGCACAACGACCGATTTGGTACATCAGACAAGGCCGAGTTCGATTGCTGTAGACAGTATCTTCACACTGTCGCACCGGAAATATCTTTTGAATTAGATGCAAGGTTTCACGGACAGCGCCTGAATCTGGGTAAGGTCCAAAGTATTCGCCTTTACGCTTTTTCGCCCCTCGATGCATCGACAAACGCGGGTGTTTGTGTCCACTAATAAAGATATAGGGATAGGATTTATCGTCACGCAACAGTACGTTGTATTTGGGTAGGTACTGTTTGATGTAGTTGTGCTCTAAGATCAAGGCTTCCGTTTCGGTATGCGTCACCGTCACATCAATCTTGGCGATGTTACTGACTAAAGCACGGGTCTTTTCACTATCAACTTTGCTACGGAAGTAGCTAGAGAGGCGTTTTTTGAGATCTTTCGCCTTTCCTACATAGATAACAACAGACTCGGCGTTATACATACGATAAACGCCGGGCTGGTTTGTTACTGTTTTAAGAAAGGCGGCTGAATCGAATTGGCTCATACCAATACCATTAGCTGAAGATTAAAATCACTGATGGTATTGGCACCTTATAGTGTCTCGGTATCAATCATTCCGTGTCGAATTGCTAAGTGAGTCAACTCAACATCACCGCTAATATCAAGCTTGTTAAACAAGCGATAACGGTAACTGTTTACTGTCTTAGGACTAAGATTCAACTGCTCAGATATGTCAGTGACTTTTTGCCCTTTAGTAATCATCATCATGATTTGCAGTTCACGCTCAGACAAATCAGCAAATGGGTTTTCCGATGCCGGAGAAAATTGGCTAAGAGCCATTTGTTGAGCAATCTCTGGTGATATATAGCGTTGTCCACTATTAACCATACGAATTGCGTTGACCATTTCATCAGGGCCAGCGCCTTTAGTCAGGTAGCCTGCGGCTCCTGCTTGCATCACTTTAGTTGGAAACGGATTTTCCGTATGAACAGTTAAAACGATGATTTTCACATCAGGATTAAATCGCAGGATCTTCTTGGTAGCCTCAAGACCACCGATACCAGGCATATTCATATCCATCAAAATGACGTCAGCATGGTTGCTTCGACACCATTTTACTGCTTCTTCACCGCTGTCAGCTTCCCCTGCTACGTTCATCCCACGGACGTCTTCAATAATACGTCGTATCCCTGTGCGAACCAGCTCGTGATCATCTACAAGGAAAACATTTATCAAACTTGTATCTCCACACTTTTTACTTGGCTCTGCACCCACATAGTGTGGATTACAGCATTGCTGCCTAGTCTAACTTAAAATTAAAATTTTGCTTACTCTGAATATGTGCTTAAACGCAAACTTTAGCAAGTAGTAATTTTCAGATCTGATACTTAAATTGTTATTAATCTATTAATCAATCGCTTAGGTCAGTTTATTGGTTATTTTTCTACCAATTTCGCCTTAGATATTGGGTCTATTTCTTACCTTTGTATTTAACTTTTTCTGCATGTGATACTCTAGCCCTACGGTCTTGATCTCGCTTCAATTTAACCACCCTATTACGCACAATGATTCATAACGGTTTCTTACTCACTCGGCAGGCACGTGATGTCAGTGGCCAAACTCAAATCGAGCTGTGGCTATCAACGCCTCAAGGCCCCTCTCAACTCATCATTCGAGGTGAGAAGCCCGTTTTCTTTGTTGCACAGAGTCAGTTAGAACAATGCAAGTCTATCGCTAAACAAGAGAATCTTTACGCAGAGTGGCGTCCACTGGAATTGACCAGTTTTGATCTGGAGCCACTCGCCGCTTGTTACACCACGACTATCAAGCACTCTCAACAGCTTAGCCGAGCATTACAACTGGCAGATGTTACGGTACTCGAAGACGATATTCGTTTGGCTGACCGTTATTTGATGGAACGTTTTATTAAAGGCGGGGTTGAGTTTAGCGGTATTGAGCAACTGGACCCTCAAAGCCGACGATACACATCAGTCAAGTGTCGTCAGGGGGACTACACGCCCGATCTGAAAGTCGTCTCCCTCGATATAGAGTGTTCTGAAAAAGGCATTCTCTATTCCATTGGACTTGATAGTCCGATGGATAGCCGTGTGATCATGATTGGCGATAAGCAGCCCGCCGACACCCCTATTGAGTGGGTGAAAGATGAGAAAGCACTGCTAAACGCTCTCGTTAGCTGGTTCCAAAAGTATGACCCAGATGTGGTCATTGGCTGGAATGTTATTGACTTCGATTTTCGACTATTACACAAACGGGCAGAATGGAATCAAGTCAAATTGATGATAGGCCGTGGTCGTCAAGCGAGTTTTTTTCGAACCTCCAATACCACCCAGCAAGCCTTCGTCTCTGTTCCCGGACGCGTCATTATGGATGGCATCGATACGCTCAAAACTGCGACCTACCATTTCCGTCGCTGGTCACTAGAATCGGTATCGCAAGAGCTGCTTGGGGAGGGAAAGCAGATCCATAATGTTCATGACCGAATGGATGAAATCAATCAAATGTTCCGTCGTGACAAGCCATCATTAGCGAAATACAACTTGCAGGATTGTGTCCTGGTCAACAAGATATTTGCTCACACGCATCTACTCGAGTTTGCCATCGAACGCTCTAGGCTCACTGGCGTCGAACTCGACCGAGTGGGCGGTTCGGTCGCCGCCTTTACTAACCTTTACTTGCCGCAAATTCACCGAGCTGGCTATGTTGCACCTAATCTTCAGCCTGAGAACTGGCTGGCGAGTCCTGGCGGATACGTCATGGATTCGATTCCAAACTTGTATGACTCTGTGTTGGTGCTCGACTTCAAAAGTCTTTACCCATCGATTATTCGTAGCTTCTTGATCGATCCAATAGGACTGATTGAAGGTCTTCAACTCGAAGTCGGACGCAAAGCTACTCAAGCAGTGCCAGGATTTCGTGGTGGCCAGTTTCACCGCACTCGACACTTTCTACCAGAGATGATCGAAAATCTCTGGGCCGCCCGTGATGTCGCAAAAAAGAACAACGAAAAGGCGTTCTCCCAAGCTATAAAGATCATCATGAACTCTTTCTATGGTGTATTGGGTTCTTCAGGCTGCCGCTTCTTTGATACTCGCCTTGCTTCGAGCATCACTATGCGTGGTCATGAGATCATGAAACAAACCAAAAAGCTTATCGAAGATAAAGGTTATCAGGTCATCTACGGTGATACGGATTCAACCTTCGTCTCCTTAAACGGCCAGTTCAGCCAGCAACAAGCGGATGAGATTGGGTTCGAACTGGTCAACTATATCAACCAGTGGTGGACGACACATTTAGCGCAAGAGTATCAGCTCGATTCAATGCTAGAACTGGAGTACGAAACTCATTACAAGAAATTCTTAATGCCAACCATCCGGGGACAGGAGACGGGATCGAAGAAACGCTACGCAGGGCTGATTGGAGAAGGCGACAGTGAACGGATCATTTTTAAAGGCTTAGAGAGCGCTCGAACCGACTGGACGCCACTCGCGCAAGAGTTTCAGCAGACCTTATACTCGATGATTTTTCATGGCGAAAACCCAAGTGACTATGTCCGTGAATTTGTTGAGCAAACCAAAGCCGGAAAGTTCGATGACAAACTGACCTATCAAAAGCGCTTGAGACGAAGGCTGCATGAGTATCAGAAAAACGTTCCGCCTCAGGTAAGAGCCGCCAGAATGGCAGATGAGATTAATGCCCAGCTTGGTAGACCTTTGCAATACCAGAACAAAGGGCAAATTGAGTACGTCATTACACTCGCAGGACCTGAACCCAAGGAGTATCAAAAAAATCCGATCGATTACCAACACTATATCGATAAACAGCTTAAACCTGTTGGCGAAGCGATATTGCCCTTTATTGGTATAGACTTTAGCTCACTCAGTGAACCTCAACTTGGGCTATTTTGAAGCATAATCGATGAATTTGTCTAAAGGCAGTGATTTAGCGTAGTACCAACCCTGCACAGATATATCAGAGTCACGCCAAATATGGTCGAGCTGCTCTTTGGTCTCGACGCCTTCGACAATCACCTTTAGATCCAATTGCTTCGCAATCGACAAAATGCTGCCGAATACTTTTTTGCCTTTTAGAGTACTCAGTGCCAGTACAAATGAGCGATCGATCTTTAGATAGTCGACCTCAAATTTATTGAGATAGCTTAGAGACGAAAAGCCAGTTCCAAAATCATCGATGTGGATCTTCGCGCCCAGGTTATGTAGGCGGTTAAACGCAACAACCAGTGCATGTTCATCCTCAAGTAATGACTCTTCTGTAATTTCAATATGGATATACTGTGCATGGTGCTGAATGATTTTCTCTAATTCATCAATGTAACTCGGGTCAACTAATGTTTGAGGAGTAATGTTTACACTGACAGGAATGAATAGACCCGATTTCTGCATCCGCCGGATATCTTTAATCACCTGCTTAAAAACCCAGAGATCGACATCTTTCATCAAATTGGCCTTTTCCAGCCACGGAATGAAAGAGTTCGGATATTGGAGTTTGCCATCTTTATCGATTGAACGAATGAGCGCTTCACAGCCAACTGTCATCTCGCCATCACGCGTCACTTGTGGCTGATACTCGATACAGAAGTCGCGCGAACTCAGTTGTTCAAGCTGATGTTCAATAAAAATGGTGCCTTTTTCCCTATCGACAGCCTGCATAATGGGGTCATCCATTAACGTACGCGCTTCTTCTTGACGCCGAGCATAAAAGGTATCAAATACAGGCAACGATATTTTCTTCTCGCTTACACTCTGATTTAGTGCCCTAACCGTCGGAAGATATATCACGACACCAATGGCGATATTGACGAGCTGAAGCACAACCGCCGCCCAATCACCTTGTGTCGCCATCCAGGCATTTAACAATATTGGGCTATTAAACGGCACAGAGACTGAGGGCGTCATCACCAATCCACTCGATACGGCAGCCATGCTGACGACAACGTTGGTCACTGGCGCCAAGAGAAACGGCACAAATAACCTAGGGTTGAAAATAATCGGCAGACCGAACAATAAGATCTCATTGATATTGAGCAAGCCGATTGGAATACTCGCTAACGCAATCAGCTTAAAGCCATGTTGTTTGGAACACAGCAACAACGCAATCACCAGCGACAATGTTGCCCCACTCCCACCAATAAACACAAACGCGCCCATAAAAGACAAATTCATCAAATAATGAGCGTCGCCTCCTGCCAGTACAGTGGAATAGTTCAGGTTGCTCGCTTCTTCTAGCAAATCAACTAATGGAAGTAATGCGTAGTACCCATGAATACCTAAAAACCACAATATCGAATTGAGTGTCGCGAAGAGTACACCAAAGGTGGTTGGCTCGTTGGCATAGTCCGTCGTCAACACCGAAGAGTAAGCAACCGCCGATAGACCGAGCACAAGAATGTAGTTAATGACCACCACCAACAAAGCCGTGATGAAAGCAGGAATCACCATATTCAACGATTCTTTGACAATCTGTCCTGCCGACTCAGTTCTTGTCAGTTTGAATATCTCAAAGCGGAGTAAATAAGCTAACAACGGAACCGCGTACAACGGCGTTAGAATCGCTAAGATTATGTGGAAGGTGAGCAGTACTTTGCTATCGGGAATGGTCTGCTCAATGATTAATAGCAATGTAATCATCAAAAGTGCGATTGGCGGTCTTGGCAAACGCCACTGCATTGCTAAAACATAGGAGATGGTGGCCGTCATTAAGAATGGAAAAAACCGAGCGATAGCATCATGCAAATCGTACAGTTGGGATATCCAAACATTGCGCCCTTCTAATATAAACTCACCAATACTGGCAAAGAAAAGCGCAAAAGATGACAGCATTAAACAGGGAATAAGCCAAACCATTCCCTCTCTAATGGCCTGCAAAGAAGGGATAACAAATCGGTGATAAAGAGAGTGATTAGAAACACCATTTAATTGGCGGTTATCCGTTCCTTGGTACATGCTAACCTCAATATGTCCATACATATAAAAGCTAGCACAATTAAACGGATAAGAAGGCTTTTCTCGATATCTCTTTAGCCGATTCTAAACTCGGTCTTTTTATACTGCTTTGCTAGCCAGTCACCAAAACCATCAAGAATGCCAATGACGGAGCGCTTCGCAATCAACCTTCCTGACAACAGAATACCCAATCTTTCAATCTCGACCTGTTTGTCAGGATAATAACGTAAAAACTGCTGACCACATTCAATCGGATCGTCGAACCACTGCTTGTCTTTGTACATCACCAAAGAATAGCTTGCTCGCAATAACTTTTTCGCGATGATTCTCTGTGCTTTGACCTGTTCTTCTGGCTTATCCGCTCGAGCAATACGGTTACGATATACGGCTACCCAATCTTCTACGTCCATATTCCAGTGTTTGGCAATCTCCCAGCTAGGTTCGTAATCACCAAAACACTCAGATAAATCTTCACCATACACACACACCGAACAGTGGCGTAATAAGAATCCCCACGAGAAAATACTGTCAAGACTTGCAACATCTTGTGCCAGTGCGGTTTTAAATGAAATTTCGGTAATATGGGGATGAGTTTTCTGAAAGCGCCATTTGATTGAGTTAAATAGGGTTGTTCTGAGATCGGAGAATCCACGGTGAGTCACCACAACCACATCGATATTCGATTGATTTGGTTTGGCGGTTTTACGCGCCACACTACCATACAAGTAGACGCTGTGAAGGTTATCCCCTAGCCCACTGGTTAAAAAGCTCACCAAATCATCAATGGCGGGTTGATATTTAGGCTGAAAGGCTTGTTTTGGGTCAATAGTGGATAAATGCATTTGATTGATAACAAAATAATCGAACTCAATGCCTTAATGTTCGCTCACCACGATGGATGAATCAAGATATTCCTTCCTTAACAGGGTCAGTATATAATGCTGCCACTACCTAACATACTAAGGAATATTGTTCATGCCAAAGGCAAGTGAGCTTAAAAAAGGTTTTGCTATCGAATCTAATGGTAAAACATTGTTAATTAAAGACATCGAAGTAACCACTCCTGGTGGTCGTGGCGGCGCAAAAATCTACAAACTGCGCTGTACAGACCTAACAACAGGTGCTCGCGTTGACGAACGCTACAAATCAGATGACGTTCTAGAAACTGTCGACATGTTCAAACGTGCTTCTTCTTTCTCATACGTAGATGGCGATGAATACATCTTTATGGATAACGAAGACTACACTCAATACACATTCAAGAAAGAAGAGATTGAGGACGAGTTGCTATTTGTAACTGAAGAGATCCAAGGTCTACATATCATTCTTGTTAATGGCAATGCGGTTGGTCTGGAACTTCCAGCATCAGTAGAGCTCGTTATCGAAGAAACAGACCCGTCTATCAAAGGCGCATCAGCTTCTGCTCGTACTAAACCTGCTCGTTTTTCTACAGGTCTTACTGTTCAAGTACCAGAGTACATTGCTACTGGCGACCGCATCGTGATCAACACGACTGAACGTAAATACATGAGCCGCGCATAGTCATGGCTGAATTAATGTCTTACGACGACGCGATTGATACCGCTTACGACATCTTCTTGGAAATGGCCCCTGATAATCTTGAGCCAGCTGATGTGATCCTATTCACCGCGCAATTTGATGACCGTGGTGCTGCGGAGTTAGTTGAAACAGGTGATGACTGGGCAGAGCATGTTGGCTTTGACGTCGACAAAGAAGTTTATGCTGAAGTGCGTATTGGTCTCGTAAACGAAGAAGACGATGTGCTTGATGATGTTTTTGCACGACTTTTGATTAGTCGTGATCCTGAACACAAGTTTTGCCACGCTCTTTGGAAACGTGACTAGACTTAGCGCACAAACAAAAACACCCTAGCCTTGGCTGGGGTGTTTTGTTATTGAGACCTAGGAGCGTGTAATCATACGCTCAATGCCTAACCTATCAAGCAGGATAATCCGAAACTTATCAGAGGCTTAGTCATCAACCTTAATATTTTCAACGCGGGCTTTTAATTTCTGCCCTGGGCGGAAGGTTACTACGCGACGAGCACTGATAGGAATGTCTTCACCTGTCTTTGGGTTTCGACCTGGACGTTCATTCTTGTCACGAAGATCAAAATTACCAAATCCAGACAGTTTTACCTGCTCGCCACTTTCGAGTGCCTTACGAATTTCTTCGAAAAACGCCTCAACCGTTTCCTTGGCATCCCGTTTACTGTATCCAAGCTTTTCAAACAGGTTCTCAGCCAAATCGGCCTTTGTGAGCGCCATAAAACTTTCCTCAAAGCTGTGTTAAACATTGCCACCCAAAGGCAGCGCCAAAACTTTTAACCAAGCCAATCAACAACCTATCGGCTTTACCTTGGAAAGTGTATGCCAAGCTCATGATTTACGCCAACTTTTTTCTTCAATGAACAGAGTTTAACCGTAAAAAACAACGACATAGTCTCCATCATCAACAGAATTAACAGTAAATAGCTCGGCAAAATTATCTTTTACTTCAGTACATTAACTCAATATTGACATTTTAGTCAGTACAATCCTCTAAATGAAATTATTATTGCAAATAAAGCATTGATGTGGATAAGAAAAATGGTGTAATCGGTCTTAAAGTCCTACAAGTCTAGAGAATGAGCCTTGTTACCATACAATATGCCGCGTTATAGGGTGTTTTAACTGAGCCTGTTCAGCCTCATTAGCTTTCTATTTAGCCTAATACTTATGTGCTCAACATCACCGATTTGATTAATTATCATGTTAAATATGAATTATTTATACCAATTTGGTTGCACACATATTCATCTGTATTAATACTAGCCATCTAAAAACAAAAATATACGACAAACGTCTATGGCTAACACAAACACCCCAGCTCCTGCCTCATCAGGAGTCGCGGACGACGCATGCGCTTTATTTACGCAAATAGATCGATTATTTGGCGATAACAGTGACCTGTTTTTCCAACAAATCCTGAATGAACGCCTACGTCTAGTCTGCGAATGTGATCCGACATTGAAGAACAAAAACATCGCAGCAAAGCTGATGTCTCCATTTTATTACGCAGAGCTTAAGCACCCACTGAGTATTGGTACAAAAGAGTGGCATCAAATTGAGCAAGATGCACTTTTTCTGTTTGATGACTGGGCACAGGCTTGGTGCGGATATAAAATTTGGAAACTCAAAAAAGGCTACCATTCGCTAAATGACTCTGCTCTTGACCAGAGCCAAGGTAGTCTCTCTCTCAGCGAAGCGGACTATTTTGACAGTGTGATCGACGGTATCGAGCATCACAGTAAACACTATTATACCTTGCACTGCCAACACGCTCTTACACTGCCCGATGCCATTGTATTGATCAACCTTTCGACCTTTGTCTGGCAACACAAATGGTATGAAATGCTTTATGAGATCAACCAATCAACCTACGGGACGCATTTCATTCTGGCTACTCAAGTAGCAGATTCAGATACCGCACTGATCGTCGCCAGCGCCAAAATAAATCACCATACACACGCTGAACAGTGGCTCTACTTTTCCCCATTTTTTCAAACCGATAGCTGGCACTTGCTTGCAACAAAAAAAACTGTCGACCAACTTTCGGACCACGGTTTGTTAGACAATCAAGACATTCCAAGGCATTCATCCGCCCATTTTGAAAACTCGTTGTGGCAGAAAATCGTGTCACACCAACAGTGTTGTGAAATCATCCGTCTTACCGTTAGCGGTAATCAATCACAGATGATTTTCTATCTCTATTTGGCTCAGAAGCGCTTAATGGAACAGTTGTTCTCACTACGTTATAAAATTGCATTTGTTGTGATTGAGCAACCTCTAATGATTCAGTACTATTTGAGCTTAGGCGAAACGGTGTTCAGTCAGCTCAGTACGAGCCACGTTTCTAGTTCAGAGTTTGCCACCTATAAAGGACTGTGGTTTATCCAACCACTCAATCAAGAGCTAGCGAGAGCGAGCTATAAAAGCTACAAAAAACTCACCATCAGTCAGTTAAAAAAATATCGAAATCATGGACACAAACCTCACTATGCTTAGTTACTTAACCACTCATCTACTTTATCCAAAGGCAGTGGTGTTAATACTAACGGCACTGCTGGTTTTTGTCTGGGCAGGCTATTTCTGTTCAACGCTGGCAAAAAAACATGGCTTTTCTAGCATCAAGCAGTATCTCTACTATGTGTCCTACACATTGGGCTTGTTTGTCTGGATTTGCAGCAACGCCTATTTTCATACTGGCTTGTTGCCCGATTGGGGAGCAAAAAGTGCCATTACAATGGCCGTTATTGCTAACTTGTCAGCGCTGCTGGCCTTTGGCTCTGCCTACTTTTTCTCCGCAAAACTGAGAGCACATTACACTGACAGCCATACCAGTCTGTGGCAGCTCGCTTTTGCCATCACAATCATTGTGATGTGTACTGTGGTAAACCTTATTCCTGGGTTGACTATCTTAAGTGTGACGATTGAGGGGCCAAGCCGATTTGTACTTGAATTTGGCGATTATACTCAACCATTCTTCATTGGTTTGACTCTGCTGTTTGCTCTTACGTTTGCCAATCTTTTATCCATCAAGCAATCGAGTAACCGCATCCGTCGTACTCGGATTAACTACATGATCCTCGGTATGACGATTTTCATGGCCTCTACCGCGGTCATACAGTTGGGTTTCACTTACTTCTTTAATGACTTCTCCTTAACTTGGCTGCCACCCGCATTGTCAGTCAGTGAAATGCTATTTATGGGCTATGCGATACTGGCCTCTCGCTTTTACAGTTTTCGCTACCTGTGTTTGGTTGCTTGCTCTCTATTGCTTACTGCTGCGGCTTACACCGGAGTTATCGCGCTGTTTAAGCCCCTCGACTATCTCAGCACCGCTACGGTAATTACTTTGCTGATCACTATAGGTATATCATGGCCATACGCATCTCAAGTAATGAGAAGTTGTCTCAGCTTCGTCCTGTACGGTTCATCTACGCCCCCTACAGATAAAATTGCCTATTTAGAAGAAGAGTTCCAAAACTCACCATCGAAAGCGATCGAAGCATTGG
Source organism: Vibrio sp. TRT 1302 (assembly GCF_050113875.1). NCBI lineage: Bacteria > Pseudomonadati > Pseudomonadota > Gammaproteobacteria > Vibrionales > Vibrionaceae > Vibrio > Vibrio sp. TRT 1302. Next base: position 351,103 of record NZ_JBNJOF010000001.1, read on the forward strand.
CGAGCTATCTTGGAGTGCCAAGTGACAAGCTGAAATTACTCGATGACTATCAAGGGGCAAGTCTCTATCGCACGTACTTTGAAAATCATTCGACACCTTTGGTGATCGACGAGTTGGAAGACGCAATTGAGCAAACCAGTGACGCCGAGCTTTCCAATTTGCATACCAATATGAATCAGATGGATTCAGCACTAGTCTTGCCGATTTACGAAGGTAAGAACAAACTCTCTCACGTTTTAGTCTCAAGTCATAAACAAGGTGGCGTTAATTTCTCATTCGAAGAGTTGCGAGCGCTGGAGAGGGTACTGAAAAAAGTTCAAGTGCACATAAACTATGAGCGTAAAGTTAGACAGTCACAGGCTCTTGCTAACTCTATTGCCCATGAGATGAGAAATCCTCTCGCCCAAGTACAATATGAGTTTGAATCTCTGGAAAGCAAACTGAATAACATCAAAGACCAGAATGATCTGTTTCGTCATGTTCATAGTGGCAAGCAAGCGATTCGTCGTGGCAGACAACTGATTGACATCATTCTGCGAGAGGTGAATAGCTCATCTCTCGATCAAGAGCCTTCGGAAGCGACCTCTATTCGTAACGCCATTCATAGTGCGATCAATCAATATGGCTTTGAGAGCGAAGATGAATTTAATCGTATAGAGCTGAACCTTGAGAATGACTTTGTCGTTAAGATCAACGATACCCTGTTTAATTTTGTCCTGTTCAACCTATTACGCAACGCTATCTACTATTTTGATTCGTACCCAAAAAGCAGGATCGAAATCCGTACTGAAGTCGGCCTGTATGAAAATCATGTCATCTTCCGAGACTCTGGCCCTGGTATTCCTCAGGTTTTACTCTCACGCATTTTCGATGACTTTTTCAGCCACAATAAGAGTGGTGGTAGTGGGCTAGGTTTAGGCTACTGTCAACGCGTCATGACTTCCTTTGGGGGTGGCATAAGTTGTCATTCTATACCTGGTGAGTTTACAGAATTTACTCTGACCTTCCCTTCTTCTAGCGTACGACTTGATGAAATAAAGACTTCACCTATCGCACCAACGGCGATCGATTTTGCCCCACCAATTAATCCTGAAGTGGCAAAAGGTGAGCTAGGTTTTGTTACTAAGTCATCACATATGATTTTGGTCGTCGATGACAAAGAGATTCAGCGGACACTCGTTAAGCTCTATTTGGAGCAGCTTGGCTATGGTGTTGTGCTTGCCAACAACGGTAAAGTCGCAATCGAGATCATCCAAAGCAATCCCATTGATCTGGTGTTTATGGATATTCAGATGCCAGTTATGGATGGTTTTGAAGCGGCGAGCATTATACGTCAGTCATATCCAGCTATCCCTATCATTGCTCTTTCTGGTGAATCCGGAGAAAAAGATGTGCAAAGGATGAGCGAGCTTATGGATGGACGCCTATCAAAACCAACAACCAAAGACGCACTCGATACCATTCTGAAGTCGACTCTAGGACAAGAGGTTCACTCGTAGCCGCTGTATATCAAGAGAGCAGATGCGCCTGTCAAACAATTGGCAATTCTGCTCTCAATTCGACTCGCATTTTGCTTATCTGAAACCGTACCGCGAGTGAGTTTTCAGCAGTGGTATCCATCTCTGTTAACAATTAACGGCCAACCGCACCAATCATCTTGTTGTGATTAATTTGAACATCAAGTGGCACCGATTATGCTTCCTTTCGTACAACGAAGTAAAAGCGGCAAAGATTCGTCTTTGCGCAGATGTAAGAGGTACTGTTATGGAAGTTCAGCGTCACACCTACTATCGTCTGATTCATCACGGAATCAAGACTCTGCTCGTTGACCGTATTGGCCACTTTACCGAGCTTGAGTACCACGAATATCTCAACGGCATGACAGGCAAATCCAGTTGTTTTGCTATGAGTGACGAAGAGTTGCAGTTTACGGTAGACAGTTTGCGTAGCGAAGGTTATCTCGAAGATTACAAGCGTTACATCGCCTAATCTCCCTACCTTGCTGTTAGCAGAGAAATCTGAGTTTGCCATTAAGCCCTTTGTCTTAACCAAAGATTTGGTTAGACTGAGGGCTTCTTGTTACACAAAAGACCATACCAATGAAACAACTCATCGACTTCATCCCCCTAATTATCTTTTTCGCTTTGTATAAGCTGTTTGATATTTACGTCGCAACAGGGGCGCTGATCATTGCTTCCGCGGTTCAAATTGCATTGACCTATATGATCTATAAGAAAATCGAGAAAATGCAGCTAATCACCTTCTTGATGGTTGCCGTATTCGGTGGAATGACAATTTTCTTGCACGATGACAATTTCATTAAGTGGAAAGTGACCATTGTCTACATGGTGTTTGCTATCGGTCTGGCCGTCAGCCACCTCTTAGGCAAATCTGCGATTAAAGGGATGCTGGGCAAAGAAATTTCTCTTCCTGAACCTGTCTGGGCTAAGGTCACTTGGGCGTGGGTTGCCTTTTTCTCTTTCTGTGCCGCTTTAAACATCTACGTCGCATTTCAGCTACCATTGGATATCTGGGTAAACTTCAAGGTGTTTGGCTTACTCACTGCCACGTTTGCGTTCACCCTAGTAACTGGGCTCTATATCTACAAGCATTTACCAAAAGAGAACAACGAGGCAAGCGCTGGCGAATAAGTGAATAGTTTTGTTACAATGCCTCTTTTGCAGCGACCACTTTGGTCGCTGCGTCGTTTGTAGTGGATGTCAAAATGAGCCAAGAAATTAATACACCAAAAGGTCAGCTCCTACTTAGAACCCTCGCCATGCCAGCCGATACCAATGCCAATGGCGATATTTTCGGCGGTTGGATTATGTCTCAACTTGACCTTGCTGGAGGGATTCTCGCCAAGGAGATTTCCTCAGGTCGAATCGTGACAGTGTCCGTCTCTAGCATCACTTTTAAGAAACCTGTTCGTGTTGGAGATGTAGTTTGCTGTTACGGTGAATGTACACGTATTGGTCGCACATCGATGAGTATCGACTTAGAGGTGTGGGTGAAGCCAGTAAAAGAGCACGGTCTTGAAGATCGCTTCATGGTTTGTGACGCCACGTTTAACTATGTCGCCATTGACGCAGATGGCAAACCTCGTCCAGTACAATAAGTTCATGGCATAGACGAAATAACACCAAATCAATACTTTAAAAAACCCGTATTTAAGGTAGAGTAACCACCAACGGTTACATCATCGATATAAGGATATCTGTACATGTGGTATGTCATCTTCTCACAAGACGTAGAGAACTCATTAGAAAAACGCCTTAGTGTCCGCCCAGCTCACCTAGAGCGTTTGCAGGCACTGCAAGATGAAGGTCGTTTGCTAACGGCAGGGCCAATGCCTGCCATTGATTCTGACAACCCTGGTGAAGCTGGTTTTACTGGTTCCACCGTGATTGCAGAGTTTGATTCTTTGCAACAAGCGCAAGAGTGGGCAGATGCCGATCCGTACATCGAAGCGGGTGTATACGAAAAGGTTATTGTTAAACCATTTAAGAAAGTCTTCTAATTATGCCGTCTGCGTTTAAAACTCTCTCGATCTTAACCGTCGCGCTGATTGTTGCTGGATGCTCTTCTGCTTCAGCCGAGAAAGAGCGTCAACTCACGCTGTTGGCGAATACTCGTGCCAATCTACTGGCGTCTAAGTTGCCGCTAGAAGCAGGGCCGCTTTCAATAATGCGTGCAAGTTCTAATGGTTCAACCGTTGAGATTATGATGGTTTATAACGCTGATGCCCTCGGTGCAAAGCCTGCCACGCAGGTCATCAACAACAGCATCAACACATACTGTACTAATGCCGACACCAAAGCTAACTTAGAGGTTGGTTTGAGTTATCGGATTAAAATGCGTAACAGCCGAGGCCAGTTGATTGCAGACGAGATAGTCACGCATGAACGCTGTTTGAACGCCAAACGCTAACCACACTTGTGTATACCAATTCAAAGCCTCGCTTATGCGAGGTTTTTTATTTTCCAGATACTCAACTACTTGCTGTTCAACAAGATCAAGAATATAGTCACACAGATCATATTTCACGCAGTCTTAACATACTGACTATGCTTACAAAGTAGGCTAATGCGGATACACATTGGTCTTTAATCTGGATATACAGCTAATACTTGGAGTTATTATGAAAAAAATTCTTACTGCAGTGGCTATCTCTACAGCGTTCGCCTCTTCTTTCGCTGTTGCTTCATCCCCAGTGATGTTCTCTTCTATCAACGATTTTAATGCACCAGATAACTCACAAGTTTCTGGCGTTCGTCTCGCAGCCCTACACGGTAAAGTAGACCAAGTGAAAGGTGTCGACTTTGCGATTGTCGGTATGTCTGAGACCAATACAACAACAGGTGTTAACTTTGGCCTCTTTTTAGGCGCTTCAAAAGTGAATCAAGAAATGACCGGCGCTTCTCTTGGTCTATTCAACTGGAACGAAGGGTTAACTACCGGGGTTAACCTTGGTGCGGTTAACATTACTAACAACGTTAATGGCGCAAACGTTAGTTTTGTTAACTACTCTGAAGGCGACACTATGGTCGACGTAGGTGCGGTTAACCTGTCGAGCGAGTCAACCGTGCAAGTAGGCGTGTTCAACAAGACAAGTAAAATTGAAGGGGTTCAAATCGGCCTAATCAACTGTGCTGACAACGGCTTCCTACCTTGCTTCCCAATCGTGAACTTCGCTAAGTAAGTAACGCTCCAATGTTCATATCAAACCAGTCGTAATACACGACTGGTTTTTTTATTCCCCTGATAGGCCTTAGTAGCAAATGATCACAAAGTAAAGTAGCAATAAATTTGTGTGAATTTTTTATTTCACTGCCGCTCTTTTGTCTCCCTTCAACTCCCCTTCTAATTTCAAGGCAATAGCCCATTTTGATCATGGTTTCATGACTGAAACAGAGTTCTTAAAAACTAAAATAGAACAAAAAATAATCAAATTAGATTGACGCTGGAAACATCCACTTCTAACTTTTCATATTAGTGTCATAACCAAGGAGGATCACCGCATGAAACGTGCTAGTAACTCATACCGTCTTCAGTTGATTAAAGAAGTTGCCACCAGGCAAGACCGGCTGAAAAGCGGTGATCCAATGGCAAGTTATATTCAGCATTTGATCGACGATCAACCCTCGTGTGAAAAGCATACCGAAGCTAATCATCGTTTCTCTGGTAGCCATTTTGATGAGCACGCCGGAGGATGGGTTAGCGACCGATGGGGTTTAAAGTAAGCTGGATGCTATTTAACGGGATAGAGAGATTGTACGCACACTCTTTGTAAAATCTCTCTTTGTTCTGTCTCGGTCAGTTGATACCAAAGATAACGTTCTTCGCGGCTTCTGCCACAGCCCAAGCAGAGGCCTTTTGAGTCAACTTGGCAGTACCCTATACAAGGGTTGGGTATTTGATTTCGTATATCCATACTACACCTTTAAATACAGTACACGATACTAAAGGTATAGCGGCAAAGAATAAGACTGTAAAGTATTTGATTTTAAAAAAGATCTTGTTGAGGGCTATCCGTACTATCTTGATCGATACGAGCTACTGAATCTCGTTTCATTTTTCTCAGGTATCGCTGTCGGCATAGCTTGATGACATGCAGTTGCTGGGCGGGGGTCATGGTTAGCCAATTAAAGCGCTCTTCTCTTTTACGCATACACCCTTTGCAGTAGCCTTTTTCATCTACTGTGCATACGCCTACGCAAGGACTTGGTACGACAAAAAACTCTAACTGTTCCAAACGGTCACCCATTTGCTAAAAAGCACAAATTACACTCTACGGTATCTATAATTGGATGTTTATCAATAAGTTCCAATATGTGATTTAGACCAAACTATGACTCTCCTCTGACAAAAACAGTGTTTTATTAATTATACTGAAACCATCAAAGCCGAAGCTAAAAGGCTTATTATCTACTTATTGGAGTTGATTTATTATGAAGCTTAGTCCAAAAATGTTACTTGCAGCAATTACCCTACCTGTTGTAGTGACCGCATGTGCAAGCAATGGTGACGATGTGAAACAAATTACAGCTCAGGATCTCCAACACCACAACTGGGAGTTGGTTAGCATTGACGGTAAAGATATTGTACTAGAAGGCCGCCAACAAGCTCCTCGCCTAGAGGTTGGCGAAAAGATGACAGCCAATGGTAACGCTGGCTGTAACAACTTCTTTGGTCAAGCTGAACTAAAAGACAACCAGTTCCGCATTGAAAAGATGGGCATGACAATGAAAATGTGTGTCGGTGATGTGATGGACGTTGAACAAGCATTTTCTCAAACACTCTCTGACTGGAGTGACATGACATTGACCAATGATTCAATGGTACTGAAAAACGACGTTCACACGCTTACGTTCAAACTGAGCGATTGGAAAAACTAATTCGACGCGTCAAGTCATCCTATTTTAGAAGCAGCCTTTCGGGCTGCTTTTTTACTTTTTGCTACTCACTTTTTACACAATCCATCTACTTTTACCTCAAATATATAAGAAACCTATCTTTTTTCAGTCATAATGAACGAATAAGTGAATTGTTCCGGTCTAACTCAATGGCCGATAGCAACAACCAACTAACAAGGACCATTATGACAAGGCTGATCACTTTACTATCAACATTAATCGTGTCTTTTTCATCATTCGCAACTGATACTTGGCAGCAAACGATCGAACAAGCAAAAGGACAAACGGTATACTTCCACGCGTGGGGAGGCAGCCAAGAAATTAACCGCTATATCCAATGGGCGAATAGCCAGCTTCAATCTCAATACGGCGTCACACTGCAACACGTTAAAGTTACGGATATTGCTGAAACCACCAGCCGCCTAATTGCTGAAAAAGCCGCAGGAAAAAACAGCGGTGGTAGCGTTGATATGGTTTGGATCAATGGCGAAAACTTCAAATCAATGAAAGACAATCAATTACTGTTTGGTCCGTTTACAACCCGACTACCTAACTGGCAATATGTCGACAAAACATTGCCGATAGACGTTGATTTTTCTGAACCTACAGAAGGCTTAGAAGCACCTTGGGGTGTGGGGCAACTGGTGTTTATTCATGACAAGTTGAAACTCAATAACCCACCTACTTCGTTTACTGAGATGTTAAGCTATGCGAACGCCTTTCCAAACCGCCTAAGCTACCCTCGCCCGCCAGAATTCCATGGCACTAGTTTTCTAAAAGCGCTGCTGATTGAACTGACCAACAACGACGCTTCGTTAATGCGGCCAGTAGATGAGAAGAGTTTTGCCATCATTACTCAACCTTTATGGCAATATTTGGATGAGTTCCACAAAGTGGCTTGGCGTGGGGGTAAACAATTTCCATCAGGTACAACGGAGTCAATTCAATTGCTCGATGATGGCCAGATCGATCTCGCTATCACCTTCAACCCTAATGCTGTGTATTCCGCCCAAGCAAATGGCAACCTTGCAAACTCAACCCAAGCCTACGCGATGGATAACGGTGCGCTATCGAACATTCACTTCTTAGCGATTCCATGGAATGCCAACGCTAGCGCAGGGGCACAAGTCGCCATCAACTTTTTGTTAAGCCCTGATGCCCAGTCACGCAAGGGGGATACTAAGATTTGGGGCGATCCGTCCGTATTGAGTAGCCAATATCTCACTGGAACGGCCAAAAATACTCAACAGTTCAAATCTATCGCCGAGCCTCACCCAAGTTGGCAAAATGCGTTAGAGCAAGAATGGCTTAAACGTTACGGAAACTAGAAGTGATTCGATGTTACGCGCAATCTACTTTTCTATTATTCTAATTTGCATCTTGCCTACCATTCCGGGACTTGCCGGAGTGGTAGTGGCTGCGTTTGGTTATATTCCGCCCATTGGACTTGAGTCATTTTCATTAAATGGCTTTGAGTCAGTTTTCTCTTGGCAGGGCATCGGACAGTCAGTTAGTCTCACTCTCTTTTCAACTCTTGCTAGTAGCTATCTCGCCTGCTTAGCGACCTTTGCGATTCTGCTTACCAGTTGGCATCATCCATTTTGGCGTAAAATCGAACTGACGTTATCCCCTTTACTCGCTATGCCGCACGTCGCTTTTGCTATTGGTTTTGCCTTTCTTTTTTCTCCAACCGGATTGGTGGCTCGATCGTCGTACCACCTGTTTGGCTATGATCCAAATGCGCAATCTGTCTCTGATCTCGCCTTTCTGATCAAAGATCCTTATGCAATAGGACTGGTTCTCATGCTGGCTATAAAGGAAATTCCCTTCCTATTGCTGATGAGCATCCCGATTCTACAGCAGCTAAAAGTGGCACAAACCGAAAAAGTAACCCAATCACTGGGTTATTCTAGGGCTCAGACTTGGTGGAAATGCATCTTTCCACAATGGTTTGCCAAACTTCGCTTTCCGATGCTGGCTGTGATTGCCTACAGCCTTTCAGTGGTTGATGTCGCCTTGATTATCGGACCAACGAATCCTCCAACCTTTGCTGTTTTAATTTGGCAGTGGTTTAACGAACCAGATTTAGCTCAACTTCCTCGCGCTGCATCGGGTGCGACATTACTGTTTCTTATCGCCAGCGTACTGATTCTATTCGCCAGAATCGTCGAATGGGTGGTCACAAAAGGGATCAAGCATTGGCAATATTCAGGGCGTTCAGGAATGGAGCTGCCCGGTAAATCCGCCTTCAGCATTGTGCTAGTTTTAAGTCTGGCTATAGCACCCATCTTGGTTTTATGGAGCTTTGCTCAGAGATGGCGATTCCCAGACCTACTTCCTACTCAGTTTAGTTTGCGCTTCTGGCAATATGAGTGGGCGGGTATTTTTAGCGCACTCAACCAAAGCCTTTTAATCGCATTAGTCAGTGCCAGTATTGCTCTGTTGCTTGCGTTAGCGGCTCACGAGTACCACCAACGACATCATCGACAGATACCTGGATACGTCATTGCGATTCCAATGTTAATCCCGCAACTTTCGATTCTATTTGGTATTCAGATAGTCACGCTCTACCTAAACAGTAGTGCGTACCTATTCTGGGTTTGCTGGGCACACGTATTCTTTGCCTTTCCTTACGTTTACCTCTCACTGGATGGTCCTTGGCGCAGCTTCGACAATGGCTTGACCCGTGTCGGCCTAAGTTTGGGTAAAAGCCCAATTCAGGTTTGGTGGCAGATTAAGTTACCGATATTGTTGCCCGCGGTGCTTTTTGCTTGGGCTATCGGTATTAGTGTCAGCTTGGCACAATACTTACCTACGCTAGTATTAGGCGCGGGGAGAATAAGCACGATAACGACTGAAGCTGTGGCGCTTTCGAGTGGTTTTGACCGTCGTGTCACCGCAATTTATGCGTTGTGGCAAGCATTGTTGCCACTCATTTTCTTCTCTATCGCTATGGTACTCAGCCGACTTCAGGTTAAATACCGTAGATTGTCTATTAAAGGATTGCTACCCAATGAGCCTTTGTCTCAAAAACCTCGTCATCTGTAACAAAAGTGGTGAGGTACTGTTTGACGCACTGAACCTTCAAATCAATAACGGAGAAATTGTCACGCTAATGGGACCAAGTGGCTGCGGTAAATCAACTTTGCTTGATGCGATTGCCGGACACCTAAGCAGTGACTTCACCTACCAAGGTCAAATCTCTTTGAATCAAAAGCCGATTGACTCGTTGCCAGCGCATCAACGTCAGGTCGGTATTTTGTTCCAAGATGATTTACTGTTTCCACACCTTTCTGTATGGGAGAACCTCGCGTTTGCCTTGCCAAATGAAGTCAAAGGCGCTGCGCGTAAAGAGCAGGCGATGAAAGCACTGAAAAACATTTCACTCTCCAACTTGGCGGACTCTTTTCCCGACCAGATTTCAGGTGGGCAACGTGCGCGAATTAGCCTAACTCGCATGCTACTCGCTAAGCCTAATCTGGCCTTGCTTGATGAGCCATTTAGTAAGCTGGATAAAGAGTTGCGAGTTCAGTTTCGCCAATGGGTTGTAGAACAACTCAAAAAAGCAGATATCCCTGCGCTTATGGTCACTCATGATGAAACCGATATTCCCGACAATAGCCGTTGCCTATCTTGGCCATGGGAGACAGCTCATGCTTGATCGTTTGAGTATCAAAGTTATTCGCTGGCCATTAGCACAATCAGCAAACCTCTTAGACCGATGTGGTATCACCGCCAACCAAACCACGATTTTTGGTTTTGCGCTTGGCTGCGTCGCCTTTCCAGCGTTGATTTTTGAGCAATATACTCTGGCATTGCTACTCATCATCGCTAATAGAATCTGCGATGGTCTGGATGGCGCTCTGGCGCGCATTCAAGGAATCACAGATGCGGGCGGCTTTCTAGATATTAGCCTCGACTTTCTGTTCTATTCACTTATTCCTTTTGGGTTCGTATTGGCAAACCCTGAGCAAAATGCCGTTGCGGGCGCATTTTTGATTTTCTCGTTTATCGGTACCGGCAGCAGCTTTTTGGCCTTCGCAGTCATGGCAGGAAAACGAGGCATTGAAAATCCAGTCTATCAGCACAAATCTCTTTACTACATGAGTGGTCTGACGGAAGGGACTGAAACCATTGTGTGCTTTATCTTATTCTGCTTACTTCCTAACCACTTTGCATTGATTGCCTACCTGTTTGGTGCAGCATGCTGGTTTACAACTCTAACTCGAATTTATTCGGGTTTTATTACTTTAAAACAGAGCCGTGATCAGGCTTAACGCAAGGCTAAATTTAGGTAAAAAAAACGCCCTTTAAAGGCGTTTTTTTTATTTAAACAACATAACTTTTAATGACGCTTCACTGTCCACATCTTCGAATTCTGGTGGATTCTCAAGACGCTCAACAAAACTCAATGTTGGGGCTTCTTCCTTCATGCCATCGATCAAGAAATCACACGTCACTTGCGGTGAGTTTACACACGCGAGCACTTGTCCATCCTCTGCCAATAGTTCAGGAAGTTTTCTTAAGATACGTTTGTAGTCTTTAGTTAAAGCAAAGCTACCCTTTTGGAATGACGGCGGATCAATAATAATAAGGTCGTAACGACCCATTTTTTTGATTTTTCCCCATGAGCGGAAAATGTCGTAGCCGAGAAACTTTACCTGATTAATATTGTGACCGTTGAGTTTGTGGTTCTCTCTTCCTTTCGCAAGTGAACCTTTCGACATGTCAACGTTAACCACTTGATCAGCCCCACCCTCAATGGCTGCCACGGAGAAACCGCACGTGTAAGCAAATAAGTTGAGGACATTTTTATGTTTGGCGTTTGCCTTAACCCAGTCACGTCCATAACGCATATCCAAAAACAGACCCGTGTTCTGGTTGCGTCCGATATCAAGCTGGTATTTCAACTGCGACTCAACAACAACTGGACGACTGTTTAAATCGCCAAGCAGCACTTCAGAAGGCGCACCTTCCGCATATCGGTGCTGAATGACTATTGCCTGCCCTTGTTTCTCACTCCAGAGAGCAGACTGAGCAATCTCCATCAAACCCGCTTTCAGCGCTGCTAAGAATTGATCATCAACAGTTTTGAAGATACTGACAATTAACTGGCCTTGAATCCAATCACACGTTAACTGTTCTAAGCCATCAAAACGACGCCCACGGCCATGGAAAAGACGTCTTACTTCATTCGGCACCATCTCTAGCTGTGCGGTCAGTTGTGCAAAGAAACACGGTAAGTGCTCAGCCTGCATTGCAATTGGTGTTATTTGTTTATCTTCGGCCATGTTAACTCCCATGGTGTAAGCCAAGATTCGATACCTTGACTGGTCATGTGTTGATTCCATTTTTCGCCACATTCGGCTCTGTTTCGTGGATCGCATACAAACTGATAGGCTTGCTGCTGATAGTCAAAACGAAGGGCATAAGCATGGAGATAGCCACGATCAGCACTGTGGCTAGCGTTATAAATAGGATCACCGGCAATCGCAGACCCTAATGACTTTAGCGCCACCCGAATCTGATGGGTCTTTCCCGTGTGTGGCCGACATAGGAACAACCTCTCCCCCGGCATGCCCGCCAGAGAAAAAAACTGTGTAATAGCAGGATTATCCTGCGTGTTGACCAGTTTCCAAGCCGAACGCCGTGAACGTTGCATATCACCGCTAATAAGCCCTTGCTTCTTCTTTGGTTTATTACACCCAATCGCCAGATAGAACTTTTCCACCCGACGGTCAGCAAACTGTTTACTCAGTTCACTCGCCGCACAACTGTTGCGCCCTAATAGCAGGATTCCGGAGGTCATCTTATCTAGGCGGTGGATCAAATACAGTTTGTCATCACCCGTTAGTTTGGCGACTTCTGCAAGCAACATGGTATCGCCGTCATCTTTGTGTACTGAAACATTAGGATGTTTATTGATGACGATAAAATCGGGGTGGGTATATAAAATATCAAACATATATCGGGCTCCACTTTGGACGCATGAGTATACCCGTTCTCATCGTGAAAACCAGTCTAACCAACCACGCTGCAAGCCTTGCGCTAAAGTTGAAGCAAAAAAAAACCTCCTTTCGGAGGTTTTTTTAAGGATGGGTAATCCGATTACAGCTTTTTAGAGAAAACCGCTGTGAGTGCGATGATACCAAGACCTAACAGCATGATTTCACCTTTGCCACTGTCGAAGCCAGACTTGACACCCATGAAGGCAACAATAGCGATAGCAACTGGAATCACGTATTTAACCAAGTTGTACCATAGACCGAATAGTGGGAATGATACTTCGCCATCGTTAGTGATTTCTTTCTCAAGGTCTGCACGAGATAGACGCCAGCCCGCAAAGATACACACCAACATACCGCCAACTGCTAGGAAGATCTTATCTGTTAGCAAGTCAAAGATATCGAATGCACCTGTACCAAATAATGTCGGACCTACGCCACCTAGAGATAGTGAAGCGAATACACATAGTGCAGCCATTACTACGCTTGAGCTAAGTACTGCAGTAGAACGCTTCATTCCTTTTTCATCGATTAGGTACGATACAACAACTTCAAGAAGAGAAACTGAAGATGTTAGTGCTGCTACCGTTAGTGCGATGAAGAACATTAGAGCGAATAGTAGACCGATTACGCCACCCATTTCAGCGAATAGCTGAGGTACAACCACGAACACCAAGCCTGGACCTGCTGCTGGTTCCATACCGAACGCGAACATTGCTGGGAACATCGCGACACCTGCTAGGATCGCAACACCCGTATCCATAGCCGTTACCATACCTGTCGTCTGAACTAAGTTCTCTTTCTTCTTCAGGTAAGAACCGTAGGTCATCATACAGCCCATACCAAGACTTAGTGAGAAGAATGCCTGACCTAGCGCAGCTAGAACAACATTACTGTCTACTTTTGAAAAGTCAGGCATGAACAGGAATTCTAGACCTGCCATTGCACCTGGGAGCATCAAACCTTTTACCGATACAACGATCAGAATTAGGAATAGAAGCGGCATTAGAATCTTACCTGCTTTCTCGATACCGCCTGAAATACCCTTCATTACGATAATGATGTTGAAAGCTAGATAGATACCCATCCACATCAGTGGCTGAACAGGATCTGAGATAAAGCTACCGAAGCTATCACCGATTGCTTCAGGTGTGCTTAGTAGACCACCACCCACTTTGAAGATGTATGCGAGAGCCCAACCACCTACGACAGGGTAGAAACCCATGATCAATAGGCCACTTAGTACCCCCATCACCCCAGTAAAGGTCCAACGACGGTCAGTCGATTTGAACGCACCTACTGCTGATAGACCTGTCTTACGACCAATAGCGAATTCTGTAAGCATTACGCTAAAGCCGATAAAAATTACAAAGATTAGGTAAATTGCAACGAACGCACCGCCGCCACTCTCACCCGCTGTGTAAGGAAATTTCCATATGTTGCCCAAACCAACAGCAGAACCTGCTGCGGCCATGACGAAGCCTAGTTTAGACCCCCATGTATCACGGGGCTGTGCACTTGTACTTGTAGCCATGGTTACTCCATTAAATCATGTTTTAAGTTGTGTTTGCTTCTGCTAGGCGTCTTTAAAAGTGGTTGTATAATTTTTTTTACACTTATTAAAATTATCAGTGACGCTAACGTTGTAGCAAGTAAAACAGTTTAAGATTAAAATTGGAAGCCCGAACAGTATATTTTTCCATCATAAATGTAAAGATTGTGTTTAAATGCTGTTTTTTTCGCCTATAACACCCGCCAAACACCAAATTTTACATTCACATAACATATTTGTGCTTTTCAACATTCATTCCATATAGTTTCTGCCATCACTAATTTGTGACTTGTCCTAGTGCGCCGTGAGTTCTAATATTGGAGTGCTATATATTACCTAGGTATCTGAATGGAAAAGTTTTATCACTTCCTGACACTCGCTGGCATTGTCTTTTACTGGATACTCGTTGCTGGTGTAACCATACGTGTTGTACTAAAGCGTCGAGCGGTGAGTGTGTCTCTTGCCTGGTTAATGGTTATCTACATCATTCCGATTGTAGGTGTCGCTTGCTATTTCCTATTTGGTGAACTCAACCTCGGCCGTAAACGGGCAGAGAGAGCAAAGGAGATGCTGTCTCCCTTTGCGCAGTGGTTCGCCAAACTCAATGACTGCCACGCTCACTCACCCGAGAGTTTTGGCCGACATATTTACCGTATCGACGAATTGTGTAATAACCGATTAGGCTTGCCTGCATTGTCTGGCAACTCCTTGTCGCTACAAAGCTCGCCCGAACAAATCCTCCATTCGGTCATCGACGATATCGAAAATGCGCAATCAAGTATTCGAATGGTTTTCTATATTTGGCATCCGGGTGGATTAGCCGACTCCGTAGCATCTGCCTTAATCAGAGCAGCCAAACGTGGTGTAAACGTGAAGCTACTGCTTGATTCCGCTGGCAGTCCACGCTTTTTCCGCAGCGAGTGGTTAAAGATGATGAACAACGCTGGTATCGAAGTCGTTCAAGCTCTAGAAGTCAGTCCATGGCGTATATTCTTACGCCGTCTCGATTTACGTCAGCATAGAAAAATCATCGTTATTGATGAAAAAATCGCCTATACGGGCTCAATGAACATGGTTGATCCGGCGTACTTCAAGCAGGATTCTGGTGTCGGTCAGTGGATTGATATCATGGTGCGTATAACAGGCCCTACCGTCAATGTCCTATCAGCAATTCACTGCTGGGATTGGGAAGTGGAAACTGGCTCTCGTCGTTTTCCTCAGTTACCAGAATGTCGCATTAACCCGGACGAACCACAGCACCCTATTCAAGTCGTTCCTTCTGGTCCAGGGATGCCTGAGCACTTAATATCTCAGGTGCTCACCTTAGCAATCAATCAGGCCAATCATTCCGTTCGAATTACCACACCCTATTTTGTGCCAAGTTCCGACTTACTAGAAACGCTCAAAATGACCGCACAAAGGGGCATTAAAGTCGAGTTGATCATTCCGCATAAGAATGACTCCATCATGGTTCAGTGGGCCTCTCGAGCCTTCTATAGTGAACTACTTAGTGCTGGGGTCGAAATTTACGAGTTCTATGGTGGTCTACTCCACACTAAGTCCGTCGTGATCGATGAACAGTTCTGCTTAGTGGGCACCGTTAATATGGACATGCGTAGTCTATGGCTAAACTTCGAACTAACATTAGCAATTGACGATGAAGCCTTTACCAAAGAGATGTTGTGGCTTCAGCAAAGCTACATCAACGAATCTCATCAGGTCGACATCGAACAGTGGCAAAAACGCACTCTTTATTCGCGCTTTTTGGAACGCGTTTTTTACCTGTTTAACCCTCTACTCTGATCCGTGCTTGATATTGACGCCTTGCCATGGTTTAAATATGGCAATGCGTTAATAGATAAGGACTTCCAATGTCAGAAAGCAAACAGACCAAGTATGTTACGGCGGGCCGCGACAAAAAATGGACGAATGGTGTTGTCAACCCACCCGTTCAGCGCGCTTCAACCGTGGTCTTCGATACCGTTGCGGAAAAACACCATGCAACCATCAACCGAGCGAACAAAACTCTCTTCTACGGTCGCCGTGGTACCAATACGCATTTTGCTTTTCAAGACGCCATGACAGAAATCGAAGGCGGTGCTGGCTGTGCGTTATACCCATGCGGTACAGCTGCGATTGCTAATGCTATTCTGTCATTCGTCGAAACAGGAGACCATATTTTGATGGTTGACACCTGTTATGAGCCAACACGCGACTACTGTGACAAAATCCTCAAGAAGATGGGAATCGAGACCACCTACTATGAACCTACCATAGGTGAAGAGATTCGCGGCCTCATCAAACCCAATACCAAGGTCCTGTTTTTAGAGTCTCCAGGTTCTATCACGATGGAAGTTCAAGATGTCCCTACCCTAGCGCGTATCGCTCATGAAAATGAGATGGTTGTCATGCTCGACAATACATGGGCAGCGGGAGTGAACTTTTCACCGTTTGATCACGGCGTCGATATTTCTATTCAAGCGGCGACGAAATACATTGTCGGTCACTCAGACGTGATGCTTGGAACAGCGGTAGCCAACGAGAAGCATTGGGACCAACTTCGCGAACAAAGCTACTTGATGGGTCAGTGTGTTTCTCCGGATGACGCGTACCTCGGGCTACGTGGTATAAGAACACTCGACGTTCGCATGCGCCAACACGCAGAAAACAGCCTCAAAGTAGCACAGTGGCTCCAAACAAGACCTGAAGTTGACCACGTGCGTCATCCTGCCTTGGATTCTTGCCCGGGCCACGAATTCTTTAACCGTGATTTTACCGGCGGTAACGGCCTGTTTTCGTTTGTTCTAAAAACCAGCTATCCACGTGCAACTACCGCATTACTTGATGGTATGCAACATTTTAGTATGGGCTACTCTTGGGGTGGATTTGAGAGTTTGATTCTCGCCAACGAACCAAAGAGCTTTGAGAGCCTTCGTACCGTTGCCAATCCTAATTTTGCTGGCACGCTAATACGCGTGCATATTGGTCTAGAAAATGTTGACGATCTTATTGCAGACCTTGAAGCAGGTTTCGAACGTTACAATGCTTTAATTCTTGAGAAAGAAGCGACTGCTTAATTTCGAATAATCCGCATCTATTTTTAAGCCTCGCTCGCGAGGCTTTTTAATACCCTGATTTTATTGACAATTAACTTAAATACTTCGCAACTCACTCGTTGTGCATCGAAACTGTTGTTTTTTAGTTCGCCATCACGATTTAACATCTTGTTAACCATTCTCTTTTCGTATTATCACTATTTTCTTCTACGGTTAAATATCTCATCAGAGGT
Source organism: Vibrio sp. TRT 1302 (assembly GCF_050113875.1). Lineage (NCBI taxonomy): Bacteria > Pseudomonadati > Pseudomonadota > Gammaproteobacteria > Vibrionales > Vibrionaceae > Vibrio > Vibrio sp. TRT 1302. The sequence continues at coordinate 368,365 of NZ_JBNJOF010000001.1, forward strand.
CATACCAGAAGGAGATAAACTTGAAACTGCTCTACTCCCTAGTCCTTAGCTGCACGTTAGCAGTTGGACATCCCATGCTAACCAATCTCGCGCACGCGAGCGGTTACACTCAAACTCAGTACCCCATTGTGCTTGTTCATGGGCTATTTGGTTTCGATTCTCTCGCCGGAGTCGATTATTTCTACGGCATACCTCACGCGTTAACCCGAGATGGTGCCACTGTCTACGTCGCACAGGTTTCCGCGACTAACAGCACCGAAGTAAGAGGTGAACAACTACTCAGTCAGGTAGAAACTGTTTTAGCGGCGACAGGTGCAGCCAAGGTCAATCTAATTGGCCACAGTCACGGAGGTCCAACCGCTCGTTATGTGGCGTCAGTGCGACCTGACCTCGTCGCCTCCGTAACCAGCATTGGTGGAGTGAATAAAGGCTCTAAAGTCGCAGATTTAGTTAGGGGAACCGTTCCTGAAGACTCAGGATTAGAAGGTTTGGCGGTAAAGCTCGCCGGAGGGCTAACCACACTGATTAATCTGCTTTCTGGTGGAACAGATTTAGACCAAGATCCTTTGGCGTCACTCGAAGCATTAACCACTGAAGGCTCGCTGGCGTTCAACCAAAATCACCCATACGGGATACCAACCACTGAATGTGGCAATGGTGACTTACTCGCTGACAATGGGGTTTACTACTACTCTTGGACTGGATCTTCCACTTTTACCAATCTTTTAGATCCTACTGACGGAGCGTTAGTCGTCCTTGGCTGGGCTTTTAATGAAGCAAATGACGGTCTGGTGGGTACGTGCAGTACTCATTTAGGCAAGGTGATTCGCGATGATTATCGAATGAACCATCTCGATGAAATCAATGGGCTTTTAGGGATTCACCATCTATTTGAGACCGACCCGGTCACTCTATATCGTCAACACGCGAATCGTCTGAAACAACAAGGGTTATAAGGAATACTTCATGAAAAAGGCCGCTCTCTTTACCATTATCATTATGACTTCTGTTGGGGTAGGAGCGGTCTTTTATCCATCCCCGAATCAGCAACCCAAGATCTCAGACGCACCGTCCCAGCAAGATGTCGCCGCTGATACTGCCACGACAAAACACTTCTTCGATTATTCATTGAGCAGCTTAGGCGAACAAAACCTTGAGGAAATCACACAAAGAGTCAGTCAGAATGCCTCCACAGAGTTGGAGTCCACTCAGCAACAGGCACTATTCTCACTCTACCTAGAATACAAACAGGCACTCACTGAGCTTGAACCGTTAGAATCAGAATCGATTACCGCGATCGATTTTGAACAATTGCACCTGCGTATTCTCGAGCTGCAACAGCAATTTTTTTCTCAATCACAAATTGGACAATTGTTCTCTGAGGAAAATCTTCTGCGTGAATTGGCAATCAACAAGATGAAACTCCTTCATGACGATTTAGATAGCCAACAACAATTGAGCATAATTGAACAACAACTTGCAGATATGCCAGAGTACATACAGACGGCAGAAATAAACAACCAACTGATCGCAGACCTTGCTTCAATGTCAGCGCTCGATACCCAAACAAAGCATCTAGCCCGTGTCGAGCGAGTCGGTTCAGAAGCGGCCGCTCGTCTTGACGCGCTCGATTTAGAACGTGAAACATTCCAAACAACGCTAGATTCCTATTTGCAGCAAAGGGAAGAAATACTGACATCTTCCTCCGTTTCAGAACAGGATAGAGTCGAACAGATCGCCCTCCTTAGAAAGCAGAGCTTCGACCCTATTCAACTGAAACGGGTTCAGGCACTTGAAAGGATTCACGATCAACAGCAATAGAGGAACCGTTGCTAACGGGATTTTTTTGGACAGTTAACCAGATGGTCATCCACCATTCCGACAGCCTGCATGAAGGCATAACAGATCGTCTCACCAACAAACTTAAACCCCTTTTTCTTGAGGAATTTGCTCATTGCTTTAGATTGCTCGGTAGAGGCGGGGACTTCGTCCATACTTGTCCATTGGTTAACCATTGGTTTGCCATCAACGAACTGCCATAATGCATTTGATAGGCTGCCATACTCCTGCTGTAGAGCCTGTGCAGCACGCGCGTTGCTAAACACTGAAAGCACCTTTCCTCTGTGTTTAACCACGTCGAATTGTTGAATGATTCGTTCCACATCAGACTCATCATAACGCGCAAGTATATCGAGATCATAGCCTTCAAAGGCGGCGAGGTACCCTTCCCTCTTTTTGAGAATCGTAATCCAACTTAGGCCGGCTTGCGCCCCTTCTAAAGTGATGAACTCAAATAACACGGTGTCGTCGTAAACAGGCACTCCCCACTCAGCGTCATGATAATTACGCTCAAGTTCATGGTTCATCGCCCATGCACAGGTTGTCTCCTTGCTCATTCCTTTCTCCTTAAAAAAACAAACGCCCCCAACAGAGTCAGGGGCGCTTATGTACTCTACCCGTTAGTTTGGCACTTTGACTTTGTGGAATAGACGATACAACACAGGTACGACAATAAGTGTCAGTACAGTTGCAAATCCTAAACCAAACATAATCGTCACTGCCATCGGCTTAAAGAAGATATCAGGTAAAAGAGGAATCATACCCAATATCGTGGTAATCGCCGCCATACATACAGGTCGTACACGGCTAAGTGCCGCATCTACAACCGCTACATATGGGTCTTTACCCGAATGCATCTCTATCTCAATTTGGTCAAGCAAGACGATACCGTTTTTCAGCAACATGCCTGACAGACTGAGGAAACCCAGCAAGGCCATAAAGCCAAACGGAGTATTGAGCGCCAGTAAGCCTGTTGTTACCCCAATAATCGCTAACGGTACCGTCAACCACACTATCAGTGGTTCTTTGACCGAGTTAAATAGGAACACAGTGACCAAGAACATAAACAAGTAGCCCATTGGCATGGTAGTGAACAAAGATGCCTGCGCTTCACCAGAAGACTCGTATTCACCGCCCCATTCCAACGAATAACCTGGTGGTAATTCAATAGCTTCTATCTGCGGCATCAAACGCTTCTGCAACGTTGCTGCTGTCTCTTCGCCTAATATGTCTGGGTCTGCCATTACCGTCAGCATACGTTTACGATTCTTACGTACAATAATCGGGTCTTCCCAGCGTAAGTCATAACCCATAGTGACTTGTTGTAATGGGATGTACTCACTGAGTGCAGGGCTCCATATCTTCATTCCTTCAATATTACGGATATCGATACGTTCATCTTCAGGTAAACGTGCCACGATCGGCATTAGCGTTGTTCCGTCTCGATAGACACCTATCGATTTACCCGAGAACGACATTGCGAGGAATTCATCCACTTCCGATTTAGTGATACCGTAACGTCGTGCCTGACTTTCGTTAAACTGAGGTTCAAGTACCTTAGTACGCTCTCGCCAGTCATGACGAATGTTCGTCGCACCTGGGTCTGCATGCATGATGTCCGAAACTTGCTTCGCAATACCACGCAATACGGTCGGGTCAGAGCCAATGATTCTTGCTTCAATTTTTGCACCACCACCAGGACCTAACTCAATTTGCTTCAACTTGTAGTTAATCTCTGGGAAGTTATCTTCAAGGTGCTGTCTAAAGTGCGTCATCAAATTTGCTAACTGCTCATAGCTGGCGACCCGAGTTGTAATCTCGCCATAGCCTGCGTAGCTCTTTTCAGGTGCGTAGGTCAGCATAAAGCGCTGTAAGCCTTTACCCGCTGTCGTCGTAACGTGCTCAACGCCATCTTGACTCGATAACCATGACTCTAACGCTTTTAGTTTGGTGTTAGTCGCTCGAATATCTGTCCCTTCAGGTAACCAAACATCGGCTTGGAAGATTGGCGTCGTCGACGATGGGAAGAATGATTGCTTAACTTGAGTAAATCCTGCGATGCTCGCAGCCAATCCAAGTATTAGAACCCCAACGGTCAACCATGCTCGCTTCATACAGAACTCAAGGAAGCCCTTGTACATCACAAAGATCATGCCGTTGTATGGATCGCTCTCTTCACCTTCTTGCTTGAACTTTTGTCCCTTGAAGAAGATATCAGCAAAGAATGGTGTTAATGAGATTGCGGTAAACCAGCTTAGCATCAACGAGATCAACAGTACGGTAAACAAAGTGCCACAGTATTCACCTGTTGCATCTTCAGATAAACCGATTGGAGCGAAAGCTGTCACCGCAATAACCGTAGCCCCCAATAGTGGCCACTTAGTTTGAGTTACAATATCGGTTGCCGCTTGCAGCCTCGTTCGCCCTTTCTGGGTTCCTATCAATATCCCTTCGACCACCACAATGGCATTGTCCACCAGCATACCCAAAGCGATAACCAGCGCACCAAGAGAAATCCTTTGTAAATCAATCGCGAAGTACTTCATGAAGATAAAGGTGCCAAGTACCGTCAACAACAGAATCAATCCGATCAACAGACCTGAGCGCAGCCCCATGAAGAAAAGTAGCACGATAATGACAATCGCTACTGCTTGACCAAGACTCACAACAAATCCACTGACCGATTTGTCGACTTCTTTTGGCTGACTGTATATCTCCGAAATATCGACACCCACAGGCTGCTGATATTTTAGCTCCGCTAAACGGCGGTCAAAGCGCTTACCGACTTCGACTACATTCACCCCTTGAGCAAAAGAGACTCCAAGGTTCAGCGCCAACTTACCGTTAAAGGTAATAATATTACTTGGCACTTCGACATAACCACGTTTGATATCCGCCACGTCTTTCAAGTAAATCAAACCTTGAGCGCCACTTTCAGTCAGAATTAAATCGCCCAACTGATCGACATTCTGGAACTCACCGGTCGGATGAATACGAATGTACTCATCACCAATTCGGATCGCACCTGCATCTGATACGACGTTTTGCGTCGCGAGTAAGTTGAACACCGTATTAGGAGACAAACCAAGCCGGCTCATTCGTTTCATCGAGATTTCGATGAATACTTGCTCTTGCTGTTGTCCTGAAACGGAAATCTTGCTCACACCATCGATAAGTTCCAAATCTCGTCTTAGATAGTCGACATAATCGAGCAGCTCTTTATAGCTATATCCATCTCCTGTTACGGCCAGCAAAATGCCATAAACGTCTCCAAAATCATCGATGACTTGCGGAGCATTGACGCCTGGTGGTAGTTGCACTTTCAAGTCATTCACTTTACGGCGCAGTTCATCCCAAATCTGAGGCAAATCATCAGGACCATAGTTGTTTTTCATTGTCACGGTGATCTGCGACAACCCTCGGCTCGATATAGAATTTACTTCATCGACATAGGTGAGTTGCTGAATGGCTTTCTCTATGGGATAAGTGACTTCTTCTTCAACTTGCTGAGGTGTCGCGCCCGGATATGAGGTGACAACCATGGCATCTTTAATAGTAAAAGCAGGATCTTCTAACTGCCCCAATCCAAAAAATGCCGCTGTACCACCAATCAGAAATATCAGTGATATCATCCAACTGATAACACGGTTGCGAATAAAGTACGCCGCTATGCCGGTAATCTTGTCATCATCCTGAGGCAAGTTATTATTCACTTCACTCATTGCCTGCCTCCTGTTTAATCACTTGAACTTGCATTCCTTCTCTCAATCTCGACAGACCCGCAACCACAACAGTTTGATCTTGGCTTAAACCATCTAAGATCTGGACGAGATCCTTACTAGCCTTACCTACAATCACTTGCTGTTTGGTCACTGTGCTATCCGAATTTAAGCGCCATACATATTTGTTCTCTTTATCCAGATCGTCGCCATCCCCATTGAAAATGGCTTCAATTGGAATTTGAACCCCGAGGTTGAGCTTTAGACCGACATCCTCACCTTTCGATGTCACTTCCACAGGCATACCATCAAGAATGTACTCCTGTTCCGGCATTGGCATTGATAATGTCACCGTGAAAGTGCCAGTGGCAGGATCTGGCTCAGTGGTGAACTCTTTGATCCGAGCTGAATATTGATTACCACTTGGTACTTTTACGACCGCCTGAATCTTTGACAAGGTAGCCTGATTCGGCTGATTCGTATAAAGGCGATCTGGCAACTGAATCAACACTTCAACACTGTCGATACTATGGATGTTGACCACTTGCTGCCCAACTTGAATGTTTTCAAACTGATCGGCATTGACACGAGAGATGATACCATCCACCGGAGCATGGAGCTTGGTAAAGGACAAGCGTAGTTTTGCAAGTTCAAGTTCTGCGTAAGCGATTTGACGATTTGCCGCTATTTCATCGAACTGCGACTTAGCTAACAAGCCCTTATCAACTAACGGTTTAGAACGCTTGTATTGACTATCCACTACGCTATAACGCGCCGAAGCATTGTCGACTGCAAGTTGGTAATCCGTTGGGTCTAACTCTGCAATTAAGTCACCCTGCTTTAATTGGTCACCTTCTTTAACATAGAGCCGACTAATTTCACCCGCGACGCGAAAACTGAGATGTGAACGCTCAGCCGCATTGGCGACCGCTGGAAAGTAGAGTCTATCCTCAACAACTGACTGACTAGACAGATCAACGACTTTCACTTTAGGTGTACCAAAATCGACATACTGCGGTTCACCACCACATCCAGCCAACATGACTAAAGATGCAAGAGGACCGAGACATAACCACTGTTTCATCTTACAACCCTCGCTCTTTAATCCATTCGCGGACTTTGATACCCGCCTCAATACCACTGACACCAGACACAATAATTTGGTCACCTTCACTGAGGCCACTTTGCACCTGAAGTTTGTCGTTTAGCTCGACTTGGGCTTGAGAAACGATACCTTGTGAATCAACACGCCAAACATACGTTTTTCCGTCTTGCTCCATTAACGCGGATTGAGGTATTTGAGTGGCGCCGGTCGATTCAACAGCGACGTGCACTGAGCCTGCCATACCTGGCAGAATACCCACATCCTCAGGTCGTTCCATCACCATAGTGACTTTATATGATCCCGTTTTGGAATCAGCTTCGGTATCCACTTCCTGAAATACTAAGTCATACTGATTATTGGGGAAGGCATCGAAGGTCATGGTAGCGGTTAAATTTACCCCACTAGCAAACTTATTGAGTAAGTGATCGGGTAATTGGAAAATCACCTTCATTAGCTGATTGGTCTGAACATTCATTACACCCTGTTTGGCGGCCATATACTCATGATTTTCCGCGGGAATAATCGAGATTGTGCCATCATAAGGTGCAACCAGCTTGGTGTATCTGAGATTTGCACGAGCCTGCTCTAACGTAGCTTTAGCAGAATTATGGTTAGCTTTGGCTTGATCAAAGTCTTGCTCTGAAACGACTTTATCTTCACGCAGCTTTTTATAACGCTGATATTGAACATCCGCTAAACGAAACTGGGCTTCGGCCTGCTTGGCGAGTAATGTGTACTCATCTGGATTGAGTGATGCCAGTACATCCCCTTTTTTCACCATCTGCCCCGCTAGGACATCGATGGATTGCATTTGACCGGGCACTCTAAACGCCAGCACTGCTTTATCACCGGCTTCTGACGTGGCAGGAAAATTACGTTCAAATTGGGCATTGCCGACAGAAACAGTGAATAATTTAGCAGGTCTGGATTCTGGTTCAGGGACAGGAGGGAGTTCCTTACCACAACCGCTGAGTACAGAGGTTATGGCAAGCAACAACAAAGATTTATGCATGAGTCAATCATCCGTTTGTAGCTATTAGTTACAAAGATAGATGAATGATAACGCGACTTCCACAGCACTTGAGGTAAATTATTATGAAAATTAATAATTTGCCTTGATATGAGTATGGAGTCGCACTTTTGAACAATGAAACTATAAAGCCTTAAACTCTCTGTCGACTTTGAAGGCATCTGAAGTGACATACGCTTCGATGTCACGGATTTGTGTTTCGAGCTGAGACAAATCCTTATCAATGGTATTGAGCAAAGAATCCGGCGTTTGCCCTTGCTGCCATGGTTTATTTTTTAACTTATGCTCTTGTTGAGCCTTTATTGTCTCAACATAGTTCGCGGGTTGCTTTTCTATCATTAATGTCATCGCGACATAGGCGAGCAACACTAAAAAACTCCCGCCAAGCAGCGCCGCAGAAATGACCAGAATACGCACCAACCATACTTCCAACGAAAAATAGTTGGCGAGACCCGCACATACCCCTGTAATTTTGCCATTTACCGTATCACGATATAATTCTTTGCTACTCATAACGACGCCTCCAAGTTGGAGACTCTGCATCTAAAATGCGTTCTAGCGTTTCGACCCGTTTGTGCATTTTTTCTGCTTTATCCGAGAGTTGTTCTAGACGCTGAAGGTCTTCACTCGACAATCCTGTGCTTGCATTCTTCTTGCTGCGGTAATGAAGAAATAGCCACAAAGGTGCGACAAAAATCAGAAAAACAATCAACGGCCCAGCAATGAGAAATGACGACATACAATAACTCCTTAGTAAAGGCAGATGGTTGGAACAAACCAGACTATCTGCCTATTTAAATTAACAAAACAAACCGAGAATTACTTTTTCTCTTCCATCTGCTGCTTGAGTTTTTGTAGCTCTTTCTCAATTTCGTCTTCGGCTTGTAGCTCAGCAAACTCTTGATCCAAGGATTTGGCATTGCCCGTTTTAGCATAGAGATCCGCTTCGGCTTCCATCTCATCAATTTTGCGTGAGTACTGTTCAAACTTGGCCATTGCTTCACTTGTACGTGCCGTCTGAAGATGCTTTTGCACATCACGACGATTTGAAGCCGTTTGGCTGCGAATCGCTAACGCCTGCTGCTTAGCGCGAGTTTCGGTAATTTTAGTTTCGAGTTTGCTGATTTCGCCAGTCAGCTTATCAATCGTCTCTTCCACTAATGTCTGTTCAGTGTGAAGACCTTTAAGAAGGTCTTGCAGCTTCTGTTTTTCAATCAGTGCAGCTCTCGCTAAATCTTCACGCTGCTTGGTTAGCGCAAGCGTTGCTTTTTGCTGCCACTCATTGATCGTCTCTTCAATAGAGTCAACTTTGCGCGCCAATTCTTTCTTATCAGCGATAGCTTTAGCGGAATTGGTACGTACTTCAACGAGCGTATCTTCCATTTCCTGAATGATAAGGCGAATCATCTTTTCCGGATCTTCAGCTTTATCCAATAGAGCACTGATGTTTGAATTTACGATGTCTGCGAATCGAGAGAAAATACCCATAGCTAGGCTCCTTATTACAGTTAGCGAGAACCGATTTTCATCGGCTCGACAAAATATCTTGGTTCTAGTTCTCTATAACAAATTACATGCCAAAAAAATAAGCATTACAAATCAGTTATTTATAAAAAAATACCATTACATACCATATCGATGTATGCTGAATTTAACCAACTATTGGTAAATTTCGCCACGGAGTCGCAGCATGCAGCAAAATCTCATCGGGGAATCCCCTGCTTTTCTATCGGTACTCGACAAAGTCTCGAAGCTAGCCGCCATAGAACGACCAGTATTAATTATTGGCGAGCGAGGTACGGGTAAAGAGCTGATTGCGCAGCGCCTACACTATTTGTCTAAACGTTGGGACCAGCCACTTATCTCACTCAACTGTTCGACACTTAGCGAAGGTCTCATCGATTCAGAGCTATTTGGTCATGAACAGGGCTCATTTACCGGTTCAAAAGGCAGGCATAAAGGACGATTTGAACGCGCAGAAAATGGGACACTATTTCTTGATGAACTCGCCACCGCTCCACTACTGGTGCAGGAAAAACTCTTACGTGTTATTGAGTATGGGCAGTATGAACGTGTCGGTGGACATCAGTTGCTTAACGCTAATGTGCGTTTAGTTTGTGCAACCAATGCTAACCTTCCTCAAATGGCAGAGAGTGGTGATTTTCGTGCTGACTTACTCGACAGACTCGCGTTTGATGTCATTCATTTGCCTCCTCTGCGAGAAAGGCAAGAAGATATCTTACTACTGGCAGAATATTATGCGATTAAGATGTGTCGCGAATTGGGCTATGAGTACTTTGTTGGCTTTTCCGCTCAAGCAGAGAAAAGCCTTCACCAGTACCATTGGCCAGGTAATGTTCGTGAACTGAAAAATGTCATTGAACGAGCGGTATACCAGCATGGTCAGCAACAAGAACCGATCGACACGCTTATCTTCGACCCGTTTCAATCTGGCTGGCAAGCGACAGATTCTAGTGTGCAAGATGACGATATCTCTCCGGCTCACACGTTTACGTTTCCGCTCGACTACAAACTGTGGCAAGAGCAACAAGATCAGCTCATTCTGACTGAAGCATTGAAACAGAGTCAGTTCAATCAACGTAAAGCCGCAGAAATGCTCGGGCTGAGCTACCATCAATTGAGAGGGATGGTTCGTAAGTACGACCTCACAAACCTCAATTAACCAACCAAAACTGTGGTTTTGCTTTGGTTACTGATTGTATTTAGTGGTAAATTATTAGGATCTTAAGGCATAATGATGAGTTCCATTATGCTTTGTCCCAGACAATTGTTCTTTCTATGAAAGCATTCATACAGTTTACATTAGGGTTATTTAGCCTCAGCCTCTTAGCTGGCTGCGGTGAAGAAATTGATCACAGCAAAATTCGTCAAAAAGGTTTTGTTTATTGTGGTCAAGGCGGCCCAACGACATTCAACCCGCAGTTGGTAGACAGCGGTATTACATCAGAAACCTTGAGTCCTCAGATCTATAACACTCTGCTGACCCTAGATAATGATAATTACCAGCCCGTTGCCAGTCTCGCTACTGGTTGGCAAGTAAACAAGCAAGGGACTGAGTACACCTTTGACTTACGTAAAGGCGTACAGTTTCAAACGACCGCTTGGTTTACGCCTTCACGCACCATGAATGCCGATGACGTTGTCTTCAGCTTCCATCGAATCATAGATAGCACCAGCCCATTTCATTATGTGGGCAGCGGCCTCTACCCTTGGTTTAGTGGTATCGACTTCAATAACCTTGTGATTGATGTTACTGCCCTTTCCGAGTACCGCGTCAAGTTTACTCTTAGCCGCCCCGATAATAGTTTTCTCTCTAACATCGCCACTAGCCATGCCGTTATTCTTTCAAAAGAGTATGCCAGTCAGTTAGAGCTGCGTGATGATAAAGGCATGATCGACTCTCATCCCGTTGGTACTGGCCCCTTCTATTTGGCTGAATATCAGGTTAACGATTTGATCCGCTTGAAGAAACACAAAGGCTATTGGAAATCACAGCCAAAGATGGAACAAGTAGTATTCGATATTTCACAGCGTGGGACAGGAACGTTGGCGAAACTATTACGCAAAGAGTGTGATGTGCTCAATTCGCCACTCTCAAGCCAGTTACCAATCATTGAACAGAGTGAAGGCGTTAAGCTGACAGCAAAACCTGCAATGAATATCTCTTTCGTTGCCGTAAACACCTCTCACCCAGCGTTGAATGATGCTCGCGTGCGCAAAGCTCTGAATTACGCGATAAACCGACAGAACATTCTCGATTCCGTCTACTATGGCACCGGCAGTCAGGCATATTCTGTCTTACCTCCCTCGTCTTGGGCATATCAGAAAGACACAATCCAGATTCGTTACGACCGTAACTACGCCATCGCGTTGCTACGCGAAGCGGGCTACAGCAAAGGGTTAGAGCTGACAATGTCAGTGCCTCTAGAGCCACGTGCTTACAACCCTAGCCCTAGAAAAACGGCCGAATTAATCCAAGCAAACTTCGCCGATGTTGGCATAAAACTCAACCTTCTCACCAATGACCGCTACAGTCGTAGTGATGTGGAGAGCAACGCCAATATTGACCTGTACTTAACGGGTTGGATTGCGAATACTGGCGACCCTGACAATTTTCTACGCCCGCTGCTGTCGTGTGATTCAGATCGTGTCGGCCTTAATGTATCCAGTTGGTGTAACCCAGACTTCGATTTCTTACTCGACCTAGCGCTTGAGGTCGACAAACTTCGTTACCGAAAGAATCTGTATAAACAAGCGCAAAATATTTTAAATGAAGAATTCCCTGTCATTCCACTCAACCATGGAATGCAGTTGCAAGCGCATGATAGTTCATTGAAAGGATTTAAAGTGAGTCCGTTTAACGCTCAGCCATTTGATACCGTCGAGAGGATTCGCTAATGCTGCTCTATGCTGTTCGACGACTCAACCTGTTTATCATTACTTTGCTGATCCTGACCATGGTTGGCTTTAGCATCTTACGCCTAGAGCCTAACTCTGCGTGGGCGCTACAAGATTTTTGGAGTGGTTGGCTAACCTACCTCGGCGAGTTAATGCAACTTAATTTCGGCGTCAGTAAAACCGGCGTGGCTATCATTGATGAGTTGAAAACCGTCTTCCCCGCGACGTTAGAACTGTGTTTGATTGCCTTTTCTATCTCTCTGTTTATTGGCATTCCCATCGGCACTCTGGCGGGTATGAAACAAGGTAAGTGGATCGATACGGCAATCTCGTTTACTTCAATGTCAGGTTATTCGGCTCCGCTATTCTGGATTGCACTTCTGATGATCATGGTGTTTTCCCTACATTTTGAAGTCTTCCCTGTTGCGGGTCGTTACGATCTGCTCTATCAAATCGATCATGTCACAGGGTTTGCCATCATCGATGCCTTCTTTGCCAATGGTGCTTATCGTGCTCACGCATTGCAAAGTGTCATAGAGCATCTCATTTTACCTTGTTTAGTCCTAGCACTGGCTCCAACAACACAGGTAATCGGTTTGATGCGAACATCGGTAGCTGAAGTGATGAGCCAAAACTATATTCGTGCTGCGCGCATAAAAGGTCTCTCTACCCATGAGATTGTCACTCAACATGTACTGCGTAATGCTATCCCACCGATCATTCCAAAGATTGGTGTTCAGCTGTCTAGTATGCTCACTCTGGCGATCATCACTGAATCGATTTTTAACTGGCCTGGCATCGGTCGCTGGCTTCTTGATGCACTTTCTCAACAAGACTATGTCTCTATTCAAGCAGGGGTGATTGTTGTTGCTACCTTCGTGCTGACCGCAAACATCTTGTCGGATTTGATTGGCGCTATGATCAACCCGCTAGTAAGGAAAGAGTGGTATGCTAACCGATAACGTCTATCAAGAAGAACATATCCCAACCCAATTCGAGCGATTCTGGCGTAGCTTCCGCGCTAACAATTTAGCGATGTTCGGACTGTGGTGCCTGTTATTCATCATTGTCATCACTCTGTTGTCACCTTGGATCACGCCTCATGATCCACAAGCTCAAACTGGTGAGCTTCTGATCCCGCCTTCATGGAATCCAGCGGGGACTGTTGAATATTTCCTTGGCACAGACGACCTAGGCCGTGACATATTGTCCCGCCTGATTGAAGGATCAAGATTCACCTTCGGTGCCGCATTCCTTGTCACTATTATCGCCACTGTTGTGGGTTGTGTTATCGGCGTTCTCGCGGGTATGACAAAGGGTTTGTTATCAAGTACGCTAAACCATCTACTGGATACAGTGATGTCGATTCCGTCGCTGCTGCTTGCGATCATCTTCGTCGCATTTCTTGGTTTTGGCGAATTCAATATCTTACTTGCGATCTGTTTAGCTCTGATCCCTCGCTTTATTCGCTCTGTCTATATTGCCGTCCACACAGAAGTCGAAAAAGATTACATCATGGCGGCAAGGTTAGACGGTGCGAACGACTTCTATCTGCTCTGGAACTCGATCTTACCTAACGTACTTGTTGTGGTCGCCAGTGAAGTAACCTTGGCATGGTCTATTGCCATTTTAGATATTACAGCGCTTGGATTCTTAGGTCTGGGTGCGCAAGCCCCAAGCACCGAATGGGGCGCGGTATTAGGTGACTCTGTCGAGTTGATCTACTTGGCCCCTTGGACGGTGACACTTCCTGGTCTAGCCATCATGTTTACTGTCATTGTAATTAACCTCGTTGGTGAAGGTGTTCGCCAAGCGCTAAATGCGGGGATCGAATAATGCCGTTGTTAGATATTCGCCACCTCACTATTGAGATCGAAACACCTCAAGGCATGATGAAAGCCGTAGACCGAATGAGCCTAACCATGAATGAAGGCGAGATTCGTGGTTTGGTAGGTGAATCAGGTTCAGGTAAAAGCTTGGTCGCAAAAGCGATCGTCGGTGTCTGTAAAGACAACTGGAAAGTGACCGCGGACCGAATGCGTCTCGGCAACGTTGACTTGTTGCAACTCACGCCAAAAGAACGTCGCCGGGTCATCGCACGCGACATCGCTATGATTTTCCAAGAGCCATCAACCTGTCTCGATCCATCAGAAGAGGTAGGAAAACAGCTTATTGAAGCGATTCCTTCTCGTTCATTTGAAGGAAAGTGGTGGGAACGCTTTAAATGGCGTAAAAAACAGGCGACTGCGTTACTGCATAAAGTGGGGATTAAGAATCACCAACAGATCATGCGCAGCTACCCATATGAGCTGACAGACGGTGAATGCCAGAAGATCATGATTGCAATGGCAATTGCTGCCAAGCCAAAACTGCTGATCGCCGATGAGCCAACGAACGATTTGGATCCAATTACTCAGTCGCAAATTTTGCGTCTGTTGAGTCGGATGAACCAGATTCACAATACCTCTATCCTATTGATTGGTCACGACTTAACCACTATTACTCAGTGGGCAACTCGAATCACTGTTATGTACTGTGGTCAGTCAGTTGAGTCAGCCGATACCAAAAAGATACTTAGCAAGCCGAAGCACCCTTATACCGTCGCGCTACTGAAAGCCATGCCTGACTTTAGTGATTGGATCCCACACAAAGAGAAACTGCAATCGTTGCCAGGAACCATTCCTCCGTTGCAGCACTTGCCAATTGGATGCCGACTTGGTCCGCGTTGCCCGTATGCTCAGCGCCAATGTGTAGAAATACCTATGACTCGAAGAATCAAGAATCACAAGTTTGCCTGCCACTTCCCGCTCAACATGGAGAAGAAAAAAGCATGAGTGCCCTATTAGAAGTCACCGACTTATCAAAAACCTTTGTCACTCGTGCCGGACTCTTTCGTAAAAAAGTTCACGAGGCAGTGAAACCTGTCAGCTTTAGTCTTGAGGCAGGGCAAACCATTGGCTTTATCGGACAGAATGGTTCAGGAAAATCGACCTTAGCACGTATGCTATCCGGCGTAGTCGAACCAACATCGGGCGAAATAAGAGTTAATGGTGAACGCTTAGAGCATGAAGATTACTCGACACGCTGTAAACTGATCCGAATGATTTTCCAAGACCCAAATACCTCATTGAACCCGCGTATCCAAATTGGTCGCATTCTGGAAGGGCCTTTGAAACGAAATACCAGCATGCCTCCTGAAGCGCGAATCAAACGTGTCAAAGAGACGTTACTGCGTGTCGGCCTGTTGCCTGAACACGCTTACTTCTATCCACAAATGCTCGCGACTGGTCAAAAGCAGCGTGTCTGTCTTGCTCGGGCGCTGATATTGCAACCATCCATCATAGTCGCAGATGAAGCCCTAAACGGTCTCGACATGGCGATGCGTTCTCAAATCATTAACCTGTTTTTGGAATTGCAGGAAGAAATGGGGGTGTCCTTCATCTATGTATCGCAGCATATCGGCGTAGTAAAACACATTACCGATAAAGTGATGGTGATGCACGAAGGCGAAGTGGTAGAAAGTGGAGAGACGCATCAGGTACTCTCTTACCCCGAACACCCTATCACTCAAAGATTGGTAGAGAGCCACTTTAACAAGGCAACCTGCTTCAAATAGGATACGAGATGCTAAGGATAGCGTTAATCAGTCTACTCTCTTTTACGCTGCCTTCTGCGGCGCTCGCTTATTCCAATCAACAGACTTGGCTGGATACTCGCTTTGTCGAGAATGCATTTGTCAATGTCGCTTTGCGCAACGAGTATTCCGCAGGTAAAAAGCCGCTAGTGAAGTGGAACAAGCCAGTGCGCATCTGGGTCGACCATAGGGTTCCTGACAGCGAACTGCATGATGAGTTAACCAATGCTCACATTCATCATCTTGCCGCGATCACTGGCCACTCCATTACCCGAGTTTCATCACGTGAACAGGCCAACATTATCTGGATTTTTACTCAGGAATCTCAGTGGCGTAAGGACATTGAACGTGAGCTTGGCAAGCCTGCCTTGGACAATGTTTATGGCGCTATTTGTAAAGCGGGATATCGGCTCAATCCCGATAGTTCTATGTCTGGTGCCGCAGTCATTATTCCTGTCGACCAAGCAAGAGAACACGGCAAATTGCTCGCTTGTATTGTTGAAGAAATCACTCAGGTCATGGGATTACCTAATGATTCAGAAAGTGCATACCCCTCTATTTTCAACGACCAAACCCCTGAAGATCTGCTTTCTCCACTGGATGTTATACTGCTCAAGTTACTCTATGAACCCGAATTAAAGGCGGGAATGAGCGAACAGGAAGCAAAGCCAGTCGTTGCTAACATTTTGCGTAGATACAAAAAAAACGGCACGCTTGAACGAGCCGTTTCTGATGCTAAAAGTGGCGAACTATTTCAGCTCATTGGCTACTAATTAGCGCGCTTTTTTAGTTCAAATTCGAATTCATCAGGGTAAAGTACGACCCCTTCTTCGTTGTCATTCGGGAAAACAACAACCGACAACTCATCATCTTCCAGACCATGCGTCCAACGGCTGAACCATTTTGCAGTCGATATTGATTCAGCTTTGCAATGTTCCCACTCACCCGTTGCCCATTGAGTTGCGAACTCCTCGTGAGGCCAAACTGGGACACAGTCTTCATCTTCTGTATTGAGCATTACGCAGCCATGTTCATCGGTCAGAATCCACACTTGACGATGTTTCGCGATCTCTTTAATACAGTAATTAAATCGCTCATCAGGACGCATCTTGCTAACGGTTTCTAACTGCTCTTTAGATAGTGACATTTTTGTTCCTCTAAATAAAACGCCCACGGCGAAAGCCATGGGCGTTTAAAATTCATTGAGCTGGAAATTAAGCCAGTTCAGTTTGAAGCCAAGGCCAGCCTTGTTTCTTACGGCTTAGAGTGTTTTCCATCATAAGCATGCCATCTTTCTCATGCTTAACAAGCTTCTCTGCCCACTCACCCTTATAAAGTAGGCGAGTTTGCGCTGTTGTGATGTCGGTTAGCATTACTGCTGCAAACGCTAGACCTTCTTCAGAACAACGACGCTCTAGGTCAGCTTCTAGTGCATCGATCATGCCGTCTACTTGCTCTAGTGTCGCAAGTTCAACCTGACCAACCACAACGTCACGACCGTTGAATGGGTAACCTTTTAGATCTTTTTCTACAAGTTGTGCAGCAGAAAGACCTTCGATATCTGTTTTAGCGATCAGTAGATCTTTAATGAATGCATCAACGTCACATACATCAGCGATTTTTGCTAACTCTTCAACTGCATCTTTATCTTTCTGAGTGCATGTTGGAGAAGCGAAACCTACTGTATCAGATAGGATAGCTGACATCATAAGCTTAGCAATTTGAGGCTTAATCTCATGACCTTCAATCTTAAACATGTTGAACAGTACAGTGTTAGTACAACCAACAGGCCAGATCCAAGCTTCCATTGGGTTCACTGTCATCACATCACCTAGACGGTGGTGGTCAACGATACCAAGAATTTCTGCTTCAGCCACATCATCCGGCGCTTGTGCTAGATCTGAGTAGTCTACTAACCAGATTTTTTCACCCGCTACCGAAGTACGTAGTTCAGGAACTTCTGCACCCGCAACTTCAAGAATATGTTGGGTTTCACGGTTAATCTCACCTTGGCGAATCGGCATAGCTTCAACACCACGAGCTTTCAGTAGCTCTGTCGCTACCAACGCACTACAGATACTATCGCTATCAGGGTTCTTGTGACCTACAACTAGAATCATCTTTTTTCCTATCTGACTAAATTTCTTCCCATACGATGGGTCATTACTCACGAGGGCAATATTTTACCTGATTCTGATAATTTGTCATCGCCTAGGCGAGAATATTTCGGCATAAGCAATGACTATTCGATTCATTGCACACCACTCTACATTTAAGTTTAGCACTTATCACACTCTTTCGTGGTTTAAGCGTCAACCCCCCTCTGGTCTGAAATACGCATCACCTTGCTAACCCCCGTCATCAAGGAAAATTAAAAATCCTTATTGAAAATAATTCTCATTAGCATATTATTGATAATAATTCGCATTAAGGTTCGATATCTATGAGTCACTCACGCCTTTTACAAACCTTGCCGAACTGGCTAACACTGGCGCAATTCGCCCCAGCTTACAAACGCTTGCTGCTGCCCGTTGCTTTAATTGTGCTTGTGGTTAACCCAACCACTAGGCTAGTTACTGTCAACACCCTATCAGACGCCTTCTGGGCCGTATCGAGCTACGTTGCCGTTACACTCGCGATTTATCACTATCTATCGGGCTTTTTCAGTCAAGACAATCGCATTGTTAACCTCTATCAAAACTCACGAAATCATCAGGTTTTGTTTGCCGCACTACTTGGCGCTTTGCCAGGTTGTGGTGGTGCGATTATCGTCACCACTCAGTTTGTCAGCGGACGGGTTGGATTTGGCGCAATCGTTGCGGTACTTACCTCGACAATGGGAGATGCGGCGTTCCTTCTCCTCGCCAGTAAACCAGACATCGGTTTTGCGATTATCGGCCTTGGTGTAATGGTGGGCTGTGTTTCTGGTTGGATGGTTAACGAGATCCATGCCGACGACTTTTTACGACCAGACACGCAACGAATCACCCCTAGCGTAGATGTGTGTCGCAAGGCGACCAGACGCGTAGAACTGCATGCCATCAATTTACAAGGTGTGTTTTGGAAGTGGCTATTGGTTCCAGCAACTGCCATCGCCTTTATGGGATCTTTTCAACTCGACATCAATCAAATACTCAGTTTGCCAACCATGACTATTGAGTGGATAGGAACGGCATTGATCATCAGTAGTACTCTGCTCTGGTCTCTCACTAAAGAGATAAAGGACTACGAATCTACCGTGGCAGAAGATACTAAGCAGGTCTCATCGCATCCTATTCAGAAGGCGGCGCAAGATACCAACTTTGTTACAGCTTGGGTGATTATTGCGTTTATGGCGTTTGAACTGTTTAGCTTCTTCGGACAAATCGATATATCGACGAGCTTCGCTGGTTTAGGCGTATGGATGCCCCTAATTGGTCTTGCTGTTGGGTTACTGCCAGGATGTGGGCCGCAAATTCTGGTAACCAGTCTCTATATTGCGGGAGTGGCGCCACTGTCTGCTCAACTAGCCAATGCGATATCTAACGATGGAGATGCGCTCTTTCCTGCTATCGCACTCGCTCCCAAGGCAGCACTAGTGGCGACCGTTTATTCAGCGATTCCGGCATTTATCGTCGGTTACGGCTACTATTTTCTATTCGAAATTTAGCACTATCAGTGTCTAAGGCTAGGTCATAAGACCCAAATAGCGCCCCACTAGAGGGCGCACCTATTACGTTATCGATGAATCGCGAAATATATCCTCGATGACAAAAAGAGAAAGCCGCTAGTTCAAACTGCGGCTTTTTCTTTGACTTTTTTCGGCACGTCTATGTCACTGAATCTACTTATGACGTTCCTTTAATTTGTTGATTACGTCATTCATCGACAAGCCCTGATCTTGAAGCAGAACCATCAAGTGATAAATGAGATCTGCGGACTCACAGATTAACTCCGCCTTATCGCCCGACGTCGCCGCAAGCGCGACTTCAACGCCTTCTTCGCCCACTTTTTGCGAAATACGCTTGGTGCCACGGGAATATAAGTGTGCAGTATAAGAAGACTCAGGGTCGGCGTCCTTGCGGGCAGCCAATAGCTGCTCAAGTTGATGAAGCCACACCATCTGAGTCTCTTCTTGCTTATCCGCATCCCAACACGTTGTGGTTCCCGTGTGACAAGTTGGACCTATAGGATCGACTTTAACCAGTAGCGTATCGTTGTCACAATCAAGGGCAATATTCTTTAGTTGCAGAACATTTCCGGACGTTTCGCCTTTGGTCCATAGACGCTCTTTAGTTCGAGAGAAAAACGTCACCTGTCCCGTTTCACCCGTTTTAGCCAACGCATCTTGGTTCATGTAGCCCATCATAAGGACTTGGCTAGACTGAAAGTCCTGGACAATTGCTGGAACTAATCCATCCACCTTGTCCCAATCAATTCTCTCTGCCAGTGTATTCACTTCCGCTGCGGTAAAACTCATAAACGCACCTCTACACCTTGTTGTTTCAGATACTGTTTTAGCTCACCAATGTTGATGACCTGTTTGTGGAATACCGAAGCCGCCAGCGCACCATCTACATTCGTTTTTTGGTAGGCCTCTGCGAAGTGCTCCATTGCACCTGCACCGCCGGAGGCAATCAGTGGTACTTTGCAAACTGCACGTACCATATTGAGTTGCTCCAAATCGTACCCGTTGCGGACGCCATCTTGGTTCATCATATTCAACACGATTTCACCAGCACCACGCTTTTGTACTTCTTGTACCCAATCGCGTGTTTCCCATTGAGTCGCTTTCGTACGCGCCTCATCACCCGTGAACTGATAAACCTGATACTTGCCTGACGCTTGGTCAAAGTAAGAGTCGATACCAACGACAATGCACTGTACGCCAAACTTATCCGCGAGATCGGTAATTAGCTGTGGATTCGCTAACGCCGGTGAGTTGATAGATACCTTATCTGCGCCAAACTCTAAAATGCGAGCGGCATCTTCGGCGGACTTAATACCACCAGCGACACAGAAAGGAATGTCAATCACTTCAGCCACTCGTTTAACCCAACTCTTGTCTACGACACGACCATCGCTCGAAGCAGTAATGTCATAAAAAACAAGTTCGTCTGCACCCTCTTCAGCATAACGCTGAGCAAGCGGTACAATGTCGCCGATGATTTCGTGGTTACGAAACTGCACGCCCTTTACGACTTGCCCGTCGCGCACATCAAGACACGGAATTATTCGCTTTGCCAACATGCAAATGCCTCCTTTGCCGTAAACTTACCATCAAGCAGTGCTCGACCAACAATCACGCCTGCCACACCGCTGCCTTTCAGAGCTTCAATATCTGCCAGAGAACCAATACCACCAGATGACTGGAATTGAACCTGAGGATACTGCTTACATAGATCAACGTAGAGTTCTACATTCGAACCTTCTAACGTGCCATCACGCGAGATATCGGTACAAAGCACGTGTTTTAGCCCAACGGTTAGATAGTCATCGATAAGCGCTT
The DNA here is from genome assembly GCF_050113875.1 of Vibrio sp. TRT 1302. Classification (NCBI taxonomy): domain Bacteria; kingdom Pseudomonadati; phylum Pseudomonadota; class Gammaproteobacteria; order Vibrionales; family Vibrionaceae; genus Vibrio; species Vibrio sp. TRT 1302. The sequence goes on from NZ_JBNJOF010000001.1 coordinate 389,599, forward strand.
CAATCGTTACACCTGAGTCTTCTTGCCAACCAGAAATCGCGACCTTACGTACACCTTGTTCGTCAATATTGATGTCGAGTGCTAGAACAATTTTCTCCGCGCCGTACTTTTCCATCCAACCCTTTACCAGTTCAGGCTGTTTAACCGCGGTTGAACCAACGACAACGCGTTGTGCGCCTGCTTCCAGCAGATCAACCACATCCTGCTCACTGCGCACGCCACCGCCAATCTGGATGCTAGCTGGCGTACTAGCCAGTAATCTGGCAATCAAATCCAGTTGGCGTGCTGTAGTATCTTTCGCACCAGTCAAGTCAACAAGGTGAAGCCAATCCGCTCCTGCCTGGTGATAGAGGTTGAACTGTTCGGCCGGATCGACTTTGTATTCTGTTACTTGGCCGTAATCCCCTTGATATAAGCGAACTACCTGCCCTTCAATTAAATCTAATGCTGGAATAATCACTAAACTATTTCCCTTTGATTCTTTAAATTACAGCTCTAAAAAGTTCTGAATAAGCTTCGAACCGGCTTTAGATGAGCGTTCTGGGTGGAACTGCACACCATAGTAATTGCCACTTTGAACCGCAGCGGTAAACGGATTACCGTAATCACATTGTGCGATGGTGTAATCACCAACAGGCATGGCGAAACTATGGACGAAGTAAAAGTATTCTCCTTCTTCGATACCTTTAAATAGTGGGTGATCTGGTTTGGCTTTCACCGTGTTCCAGCCCATATGAGGCAGTGGCAGTTCACCAGTGTCCATCAGTCGGACTTCACCTTGACAAAGGCCAAGACACTCAACGATTTCGTCTGCTTTTTGACCTTTTTCTTGCGAGAACTTACCTAAAAGCTGCATCCCTAAGCAAATACCGAGCAGAGGCTTTTCTACCTGCTTAACCAGCTCAATTAAGTTCCGCTCTTCAAGGTTTTTCATTGCTTCGCTCGCCGTACCTACACCTGGCAGAAACAGCTTATCGGCGGCCAAAACGACTTGAGGATCTTTCGATATACTCACTTGGTAGCCGAGACGTTCAATGGCAAATCTCACTGAAGAAACGTTGGCACAACCGGTATCAATAATGACAACTTTCTGATCTGTCATAACTTTATCCTTACAGTACGCCTTTGCTGCTTGGTAATTCTGTTCCTTCTACCTTAATCGCTTGACGAAGCGTACGACCAAAGGCTTTAAACAGACTCTCAATGATGTGGTGGTCGTTGTCACCGGCTGACGAAAGGTGCAAAGTACAAGCTAATGTGTCAGTCAGTGAACGGAAGAAGTGAACGACCATCTCTGTCGATAAATCACCAACCTGCTCACGGCTAAACTGGGCATCAAATTTAAGATATGGACGACCCGATAAGTCCAGAGCACATTGAGCTAAACATTCGTCCATTGGTAAACTAAACCCAAAACGGCCAATACCACGTTTATCACCCAGAGCATCTTTCAGCGCCTGTCCTAAAGCTAAAGCGGTATCTTCAATGGTGTGGTGATCATCAATATGCAGATCGCCTTCAACCTGACAGCTCATTTGGAAACCGCCGTGTGTAGCGATTTGATCCAGCATATGATCGAAGAAACCTAATCCAGTAGAAATCTGGTTTCCACCTTGCTCATCAAGGTTCACTTTAACCTTGATATCTGTTTCCTTCGTCGTACGAACCACTTCTGCGACACGAGCTTTTACTGTCAAGTCCTTGAGGATCTCCTTCCAGCCCATCGTTTCTGGGTTGTATTGAATACCGCGAATCGCCATGTTTTCTGCTAATTGCAGGTCTGTGTGACGATCGCCAATAACAACGGAGTTCTGGAAATCAACTTTACCGCCCTGCAAATACTCTTTAACCATGCCTAGCTTAGGCTTACGACATGAACAGTTGTCTTCTTCGAAGTGAGGGCAGATAAGAACGTCGTCAAACTTGACACCTTGCGACTCGAAAATGTCCATCATCATATTGTGCGGTGCATCGAAATCTTGTTGCGGGTAGCTGTCTGTCCCTAGCCCGTCTTGGTTAGTCACCATGACTAAGCGGTAGCCAGCTTCTTGTAGCGACAGCAGACTAGGAATAACAAAGGGTTCAAGCTTCAATTTGTCTAAACGATCCACTTGGAAATCAACCGGCGGCTCAACAATTAAGGTGCCATCACGATCAATAAAAAGGATTTTTTGCTGTTTACTCACGGGAACTTCCTTATTTCAAAATGGTTGGCAGCCGCAATCAGCCGCTGCCAATGATGCTTTAGTTGTAATAATTTCTGATAAATCCGAGTGTCTTTTCACACTCATCACGGCTACCGATGCTGATTCGGACACAATTTTCAATTGGCGAATTACGTAAAATAATGCCTCGGTCCCAAGCAGCTTTAAATAGCGCATCACCATCAGGGAATTTCACTAGTAAGTAGTTACCCCAACCTTCGAATATTTCAAGACCATTGATCATCGACAAACCAACCTGCAAGTATGCGCGGTTGGCATTGAGGTCCAATACCTGAAACTTAGCGCGTGCTAGGCCAGCTTCGGACAGAGCCTGAGTAGCGATTTCAGCGACAGGAATTGGCACTGGATAAGGCGCGATGACCTTGAGTAACACATTAATCAGTTCTTCGTTAGCGAGTGTAAAACCACAGCGAAGCCCAGCTAAAGCAAACGCTTTAGACAAAGTGCGTAAAATCGCCAAGTTCGGGTATTGCTCTAGCAGTCCGACAGTGGATGCCTCTGGACAAAAATCGATATACGCTTCGTCCATAACCACGATGGCTTTGTCTTTCGTCATTTCAAGTAAAGTGATGATATCTTCACGTTTGACTAGGTTGCCAGTCGGGTTATTCGGGCTACATACGAACACCAGCTTAACGTTTTCAAGGTTTTGTTCGATACCTTGTAAATCAAGCTGCCAATCCTGTGTCAGTGGGACTGTTTTGCGCTCAACACCGATAGTTTCAGCACTGATTGAATACATGCCATAGGTTGGAGGGCAATAGAGGATCGCATCCTCGCCCGGTTCACAAAACGCTCTAACGAGCAATTCGATACCTTCATCGGCACCACGAGATGTGAGTGTTTGCTCTGGTTTCACACCTGCGTATGCGGCATAAGCTTCAATCAGTTCTTTTGGCTGACATTCGCTGTACCGGTTTAGGCGAGCGAAATCCGTTTTGTATTCATTATTAAACGGTGACTCATTGGCATTCAGCCATACATCCCCTGTCCCGCCAATGCGACGTGCAGAGAGATAAGGAGTGAGTTGTTGAATCTGTTTACGTGCTAGCTTTTCCATCGTCTCTACCTTGTTACGCCTTTGCCAATTTTTCTACGCGAATTGTCACCGCTCTTTTGTGAGCATCTAGCCCTTCGGCTTCAGCCATAGTCACAACGGTTGGAGCAAGATTCATTAATCCTTCAGCAGACAGCTCTTGCACTGTCATGCGCTTAGAAAAGTCCGCCAAGCCGAGACTAGAATAAGTACGTGTGTAACCGTAAGTCGGTAATACGTGGTTAGTACCAGAGGCATAATCGCCCGCCGATTCTGGTGACCAATTACCCAAGAAAATAGAGCCTGCATTGTCAAGTAATGGCAGCAGTTCTCTCGGCTGTTTGGTTTGTACGATTAAGTGCTCTGGGCCGTAGTAATTTGAAATCGATACCGCCTGAGTAATCGAGTCCGCAATAATAACCAAGCTTGAAGCTAAGGCTTTTTCTGCAATGTCGGCACGCGACAGCTGCTTCAACTGACGTTGTACCGCATCGATGACTTGATCGGCGATTACCGGTGATGGTGTAACAAGAACCACTTGAGAATCTGGACCGTGTTCAGCCTGACTGAGCAGATCGGCTGCGATAAAATCAGGCTCAGCCGTGTCATCTGCAATGACCAGTACTTCTGATGGTCCAGCAGGCATATCAATCGCTGCGCCACGGAAATCGTTGCTTACTTGGCGCTTCGCTTCGGTCACGTAAGCATTACCTGGGCCAAAAATCTTGTCTACTTTAGACACGGATTCAGTGCCGTAGGCCATCGCTGCGATGGCTTGACCACCACCAACGTTATACACCTCATCAATGCCACACAGTCTTGCGACATAGAGGATCTCGTCAGCAATTGGCGGCGGTGAACATAAGACCACCTTTCGACAACCAGCGATCTTTGACGGAACACCGAGCATTAATACCGTAGAAGGGAGTGGCGCACTTCCACCTGGGATGTATAAGCCGACCTTCTGGATTGGACGAGTGACTTGTTCACACAATACACCAGGTTGAGTTTCAACTTTAATCGGTTGCGGCTTTTGCGCTTTGTGGAACTTGGCAATATTAGAATAAGCTTGATTCAGAGCTTGCTTCATCGCGTCAGTTAGTCGATCACATGCTGCTTCAATTTCTTGCTCAGACACACGAATAGACGCGGGCTTAACGCCATCAAATTTCTCGGTCAATTCGACCAAGGCTGCGTCGCCACCTGTACGAACCTTTGCAATCACATCAGAGACGGCGGCAGTAATGTTTGCACCTTCAGTAATCGCGGGGCGCTCTAAAATCGAGTCCTGCTGAGATTCACTTAGCGATTGCCAGACAACTGTTCTCATGGTTGTTACCCCATCATTTTTTCGATTGGAAGGACAAGGATTGAGCTCGCACCCAGCTCTTTTAGCTGTTCCATTGTTTCCCAGAACAAATTCTCTGTGCTTACAAGGTGAACGGCAACTTTGTTTATCTCGCTTGATAGTGGTAGTACTGTTGGATCTTCCGCACCAGGAAGTAGCGCTTTAATTTTATCGAGTTTGTCTGTCGGCGCGTGCAGCATGATGTACTTAGACTCTTTTGCCTGCTGAACACCTTGCATACGAGTGAGCAGCTTTTCAATAAGTGCTTGCTTTTCAGCATCAAACTCACCAACGCGTTGGATAAGCGTCGCTTTAGATTTGAAAATAATTTCTGCTTCTTTGAGACCATTGGCTTCCAACGTCGCACCTGTCGATACCAAGTCGGCAATCGCGTCAGCCAAACCCGCTCGTGGCGCTACCTCAACAGAGCCAGTCAGCATACACGTTGAAAAAGGCACGCCCTGCTCGTCCATGTAGGCTTTAAGCAATTGTGGGTATGTGGTCGCGATGCGTTTGCCCGCTAGATCTTGTGGACCGTTGTACTGAGCATCTTTGTCGATGGCGATAGATAGGCGGCAGCCACCAAAGTCTAAGCGACGAAGCTGGACGAAGTCACATGGTTCACCCAGCGCTTTACGGTCAAGACGCACTTCTTCCAGTTCGTTTTCACCGATAAAACCAAGATCAACCACACCGTCCATAATAAGACCAGGAATGTCATCGTCACGAACAAGCAACAGGTCAATCGGCATATTTAGTGAGTGAACCACTAGACGCTCACCCATGATATTGAATTTAACGCCGCACGTTTTGAGTAGAGTCTGACACTCTTTACTTAGGCGACCTTTCTTTTGGATTGCGATTCTTAGGCGTTGTGTTTGCATGACATTTTCCCTGTGCAAATATTTGAAATCGATAAACTTTTCAAGACTGTAAAACTAAAAAACCCTCGGAAGAGTTGGTCTCCCGAGGGTTCTAAATCTTGTAGTTTGCGATATTAGCCTCCGGGAGTTTCCTGTCTCCCGGGTATGCGTGCATCTCCCGAAAGACTAGACTGGGTGATGGTGATGATGAATATTCATGACTAAATTACGCATACTTAATAAGCTCTTCTGTTTCGCTTTGTTGCTATCCACACTAACTAAGCTATCAACATTTTTCAACCATTTATTTAAACTTTTTTAATTTTGTCATATACAAATAAAAAGGGAGCCGAGGCCCCCTTTAAATTTTTCTTTCAAATGATGCGGTTATGCGTTCTGGCAATTTGCCATTTTCGATTTAGACAATACCGAAAGAAGCACACAAATCGCGACGAAAGCAATCGAAGAAACCGCAAATGAAAGTCCAACTGAAGCGGTCATACCTAAGGTCACGAAGCCAATACACGAGACCGCGGCCACCGCCAGTGCATAAGGTAGCTGAGTGGATACGTGATCGATATGGTTACAACGCGCACCGGTAGACGACAGAATTGTGGTATCGGAGATTGGAGAACAGTGGTCACCAAATACCGAACCAGCGAGTACTGCACTTAGCATTGGAAGCATCAGCGCCAGATCCGTTGCACCAGCCATATCACCCGCAATTGGAAGCATGATACCGAATGTACCCCATGAGGTCCCTGTCGAGAATGCCATTAAGCCTGACAGCAGGAACAAGATCACTGGTAACCAATGTGGGTTGATATTGCCTTGTGCAAGAGTCGATAGGTACTTACCCGTGTTCATATCACCAATAACAGAACCAATCGTCCACGCAAACACTAGAATAAGGATTGCACCAAACATAGATTTCGCGCCAATCCAAAGCGTACGTGAGATTTCGCCCATCGCAATGCCCTGCTTAACCACTGTGAACAGTGCAAACGCAAGCCCGACTAAACCACCGTAGATAAGAGACGTACCAACATCGGTATTCTCAAACGCACCCAGCAGGTTAAACTCGACACCATCGGCAGCCAAAGCTTGTCCACCGGTGTAAAGCATAGAGGCAACGGTTGCGATGATCAGGAACACAATCGGCAGGATCAAATCTGATACTTTACCGCCTTCGCTCTCACGAATATCCAGTTCTTCATTCAATTCATGCGCTTCTTGGCTATCTTCAGCTTGTTCTGCGCTAAACCCATGACCACGCGATGCTGCAATCTCATGCTCACGCATTTTACCAATGTCTAAGCCAAACCAAGCTACCGCAAACACCATTAGTAGTGCAAAAATCGCGTAGAAGTTCATTGGGATCAGACGAACATATGCACCAAGCGCAGAGTATTCAGTGATGCCATGAGAAACAAGAATGCCGCCGATGATCGTCATGATGTAGGCACCCCAACTCGAAGCTGGCATGATCACACACATAGGTGCTGCGGTTGAATCGAGGATGTATGCCAGTTTCGCACGTGATACGTAAAAACGGTCCGTCACAGGGCGAGAGATGGCACCGACCGCCAAGCTGTTAAAGTAATCATCAACAAAAATGAAAACGCCTAAAAAAGCAGCCAGTAATTTTGAGCCACGTTTACTCTTCACGCGTGTTTGTGCCCACTCAGCAAAAGCGCGAGTTCCGCCGGAAAGCGTCAGCAATGCAGTCATCATACCCAACAGGATAAGGAAACCAACAATGCTCATATTCCAAACGTTTAAACCACCATCTTCAACAAAAACACTAGATACTGTTGAGCCGACGTAACCCAGTGTATTTGATGCAGAATAGTCATTTAGTAAGATAGCGCCAAGTACAATACCGACACCGAGTGATACCAAAACGCGGCGCGTTACGATAGCAAGACTCAAAGCCACTAATGGTGGCAAAAGAGAAATAGGAGATGATGCAAAATCAATTAAATTCATGATCTTCAAAAACCAGTAATAAATGGTTAGAGATCTACTGCAGACTAATTGAAGGAAATCATTTCCTAACAATTAAGTGAAATTAGCGACGAGCAAGCGAATGCTTAACCCAGCCCTACAGTAGCGCTCCATAGTTTTACAAATTATAGACTATGGCAGTGTTACCCCTTTCGGGTGCAACCCCAGCAAGTATCGTTGATATGAATACTCACTTCGGCGAAATAACCTTTCCTGTTTGTTCATTGGCATCACCCCAACAAACATTACTGATTTATTCCGCGCCTCTACCGCGATGTGTAAAATATTAAACTACCGAAAAGTCAATTTAACAATAATTTAACCCGACAATCGCATTAGGTTCCAGCCATTGTACTTAACCTGAGAGTCGATTCAACATATTATTCGATTTTATTGTTAATTTGTCCCCCTTCGAAGCGACTGACTAAGATTCCATGACGGATGAATAGTCATCCAGTTTAATAGTCATTACTATCTTGCAGTAAATATACTTACAGGGCTAAGAATAGATGCACAGGGAAAACAAGCTAACTCTATATGGCGTTTATTGACTCTGGTTAACATCCCCACATTTACAATGTGTATAAATGTCTTAGAGTTAAAACAGTAAAAACCCTACAATTAATAGCATTGATATATAGCTCTTCCCATAATGATATGAAACTGTAATAACAGTAACTCTGTCGTTATTTAATTAATCAGATTTACGACTCTATTTCGCTCTTCGATTTTTAATTCATTGAGACAGCAACACCAAAATATCCACTGTTTTTTATATTTTTTATTGCAGAAGATTGTATTATTTAAATTTGAAGTTTATGATTCATTTATCGACAACTTATATACGAAGAGACGAATTAATGTCGGAACTAACTAAAACACTATTAAACATCCGTAGCCTACGTGCTTTCGCACGTGAACTTACGCTAGAGCAGCTTGAAGAAGCACTAGATAAATTAACGACTGTTGTTAGTGAACGTAAAGAAGCAGAAGAAGCTGAACGCGCTCAAGCTGCTGAACAAGAAGCGAAGCTAGCAGCAATTGCAGAGCAAATTGCAAGCGACGGTATCGACGTTGAAGCATTAATTTCTGCACTTGCCGGTGAAACTAAAGGCAAAGCGAAATCTAAGCGCGCTCCTCGTCCTGCAAAATATAAGTACACTGACAGCACTGGCCAAGAGAAAACATGGACAGGTCAAGGTCGTACGCCTTCTGCAATTCAAGAGCTATTAGACGCAGGTAAATCTCTAGACGATTTCCTTATCTAATCAGTCAACGTTTGTTGCAATCAATTAAAAAAAGCGCCCATTGGGCGCTTTTTTATATCTAACAAACCTCACTCGAGTGAGGTTTGTTATTTATTCATTGATTAACGTTCCCAATACGCTTCTTCCAAGCTATCTTCACGCTCAGGTAAACCACGAGACAAACGTGGTGAATGCTGAACTAAAACTTCATAGCTCGCTCGGTTAGAATACTTACAAACTTGTGAGAAAGATGAGTAAGTCAAATATGAGTACGCATGTTTACTTGAGTTAGGCACGTTTTCTTTGTGGTACTTATTTGCCGCCATATCATGCAATAACGCCGATAGTGCTGCATCACCCGCTCCGTTGGTATTTTTGATTTTTTCCGGGCCACCCATATATGGCGAAATATGAGAGTAAACTCTAATTGGATTCTCACATAAGTCTTTTGAAGCTGGTCGGCTAAATTCATAACGGTTGAATTCTGCAATACTACCAGGAAGAAGAGGCAAAGACGTTTCACGTTTTGCTGAATCCTCCGTGTAACCAGCCATAAATAGACCAACAGGACCCGCAGTACATAATACTAAATCAACCCATTCCAGAGTTTTATCGGACGCCGCTAGAGGATCTGACTCACCCGTTAACGCTTCCGCTTCATCTTCATTCATTGCTACGACACTAACGTGATCACGTAAGAAATCCTGCCAGAATTGAGGATCGTCTTGAATCACAAACTTAGTTCCAAGTGTTAGTACGACCGGCACGTCATATTTCTTAGCGTACTCAATCGCTCTCATAGTCGCTTCAGGCATCGGATCGCCCTCTTTACAACGAACCAAGTAAGCCGTTAGTACTAGAGCCGATGCGTTCTTGAATATTTTCTCTGGAATATTGTCAGGGTGAAGCTGGTTCATTTGCCCTTCGCTGATTGCGAATGTGCGTTCACCATCTTCGGTAATAAGAGCAAAACAGCGGCCAATTGCACCATCAACACCTTGCAGATAATTGAGATCCATTCGGCTAGAGGTGTTACATAGGTAGCGGTAGCCATAACTACCAATTTTAATATCTTGGCTCATTACACCCAGAAGAGTCGAACGATCGTCCGCTAATACTGAGTAGTTATGAAGCGTATTACCGATGGTACCACCAGCGTATTCATTGGTGATGAGTTGTCTTTCTTTCAACTCGTTATATAACGCTTCTGCTGTCTCATCATCAATAACCAGTGAGTGTCCCTTACTCAGCTTATATTTATCAATCAACTCGCTGTTTACTTTCGCTTCAATATCTACCAAGGTTTGGTCGATACCAATAATGTGCGTGCGCGACATTTTTTTGCTTTCTTGTGATTGAGTCACAAGCGGATCGCGAGCGTGAACAGGAAAGTAATGCTTCGATTTGCGTTGACCAGGAAATTTCATATTGATGATTCTGAATAAGGGATGAAAGGATGCCGGATTCTACCTCGCCCTTTTTAGCGCGGCAACTAGAGGAATTATAGCAAACGTTTGCAATCGTAATTAAATCTGAGGCGATTTAGTACCTATTAAATAAGAAGGGATTTTCATCAACAAAGTGGCTTAGTCTCGTGACTCATTCGAAGCACATACGCTCTGCGTTCCCAAACAGAATGTCAGATCTCAGATTCAATTTCACTGAGACCTGATCAAGTGTGATATGACGGATTACTCGCCTTCCATAAAGCTTAGATCCGGTAAACTTTCTAGATTTTCAGAGTAACGCTTTAGGTTGAACTCACCGTCGTTTTTCATGACATCATAAATTTCAATAGCCACGGCACAAGCCATCATGGCAATGGCGTCTTCACGGGAGGTGCCCGTCATCATCAAACGCATCAAAGTCTCTTTGACTTTAATTGGGTTTCCATCCTCTAGCTGATTTTCAATCACCTCAATCAATTGTTGCTCTTCGATGATTTGGTTCTGGTCGCTCATTTCAGTTGCTCTGTGTAACTTGAATTTCTGCAACTATGCCATATATAGATTCTCTATACTCAATTATTCGCAGGTTTCTGTCAGTGATTGAGGGGAAATTGACCAAAATCGAAGTGTGAGATCGATCTCGGATCTGTCCCCTTGCTATGCTTTCTGATAAAATCTGCCTCCAGTTTATTTAAGTGGTGTTTAGTAATGTCTGACAACTGTACTGATAACAGTCAAAAGAAAGTCATCGTTGGCATGTCCGGCGGTGTGGATTCATCCGTATCTGCTTATCTTCTCAAGCAACAGGGCTATCAAGTTGAAGGCCTATTCATGAAAAACTGGGAAGAGGATGACAACGAAGAGTACTGTACAGCAGCTGAAGACCTTGCAGACGCGCAAGCAGTGTGCGACAAACTGGGCATCCACCTACACACCATTAACTTTGCAGCAGAATACTGGGACAACGTGTTTGAGTATTTCCTTGCTGAATACAAAGCAGGCCGTACGCCAAACCCTGATATCTTGTGTAACAAAGAGATCAAATTCAAAGCATTCCTCGAATTTGCTGATGAAGTTCTTGATGCTGATTACATCGCTATGGGTCATTACGTTCGCCGTACGTTCCCGACTGCTGAAGAGCTTGCTGCAGGTGAAAAACCTAAAATGCTGCGCGGTCTAGACAGCAATAAAGATCAAAGTTACTTCCTCTATACTCTAAGCAGTGACCAAGTGGCACGAAGCCTATTCCCTGTTGGTGAGCTAGAAAAGCCTAAAGTTCGCCGTATTGCAGAAGAACAAGATCTGATCACCGCGAAGAAAAAAGATTCCACGGGTATCTGTTTCATTGGTGAACGTAAGTTTACCGATTTCCTAGGTCGTTACTTGCCTGCTCAACCAGGCGATATAGAAACACCAGAAGGCAAAGTGATTGGCAAGCACAATGGCCTGATGTATCACACACTTGGTCAGCGTAAAGGTCTGCACATTGGTGGCCAGAAAGGCGGCGGCGGTAATGAAGACCCATGGTTCGTTGGTGAAAAAGATCTCAAACGCAACGTTCTTATCGCGGTGCAGGGTAAAGATCACCCAATGTTGAAATCTCAAGGACTTATCGCGTCCCAATTGCACTGGGTTGATCGTGAAGCGATTAAAGAACCGTTACAATGCACTGTGAAAACTCGCTACCGTCAAACAGATATCCCATGTACTATCATCCCTATTGATGATGAGAACATCAAAGTCATATTTGACGAGCCGCAAATTGCGGTGACACCGGGACAATCTGCTGTTTTCTATCAAGGTGAAGTCTGCTTAGGTGGCGGCATCATCGAAGAGCGAATTTAATTTAATCGTAACTATTGGAGTAGAATTACGTGGCTAACACACTTTATGACCGCACTATCGCATTTGCTGGAATCTGCCAAGCTGTTGCTTTGGTACAACAAGTCGCTAAAAACGGTCACTGTGACTCTGACGCGTTTGAAACTTCTTTAAAAGCGATCTTAAACACCAACCCTGCAAATACGGTCAGTGTTTATGGTCGTGAAGTCGATTTGAAGCTGGGGCTAGAATGTTTGGTCAAAGGAATCGATAGCACCCCTGCTGGCAGTGAGATTACCCGTTACATCATTAGTTTGATGGCATTAGAGCGTAAACTTCAAAGCCGTAACGATGCGATGTCACAGCTTGGCGACCGTATCCAAATGCTCGAACGCCAGCTCGATCACTTTGATTTACTCGACGAACAGATGCTGAGTAACCTTGCCAGCGTCTATCTTGACGTCATTAGCCCAGTGGGGCCTCGCATTCAAGTAACGGGGACACCTTCTGTGCTGCAACAGACCACAAATCAACATAAAGTTCGAGCTCTGTTGTTGTCTGGCATTCGCAGCGCGGTACTGTGGCGACAAGTGGGCGGTAAGCGCCGTCACCTCATCTTTGGACGAAAAAAGATGGTCGAACAAGCACAGATCCTACTTGCTAGAATGTCATAATTAATTCCCAGCTCGTGCCTTAGCGCGAGCTGTTTCTTTATACCAACATAAACCTCACGCAAACGTTTGCGCAATGTTCGTGACAAATCGCTAAGATGCTGGTATAAAGCTCACAAAATTTCGAAACTCAATTCAGGAGAACATCATGGAACTGTCAGCATTGACTGCTGTTTCACCAGTAGACGGTCGTTACGGAAGTAAAACTATTGCACTTCGCAGCATCTTTAGTGAGTTTGGTCTACTAAAGTACCGCTCTATCGTTGAAATCCGCTGGTTACAAAAGCTAGCAGCTACAGATGCCATCGCAGAAGTCCCTGCATTCAGTGCAGAAGCCAATCAGTTCCTAGATGACCTAGCCGCAAATTTCTCTGAAGAAGATGCAGCTCGTATCAAAGAGATCGAACGCACAACAAACCATGACGTTAAAGCCGTTGAATACTTTCTGAAAGAGAAAGTTGCTGGCGTTCCTGAGCTACACGCAGTAAATGAGTTCATTCACTTTGCATGTACATCAGAAGATATCAACAACACCTCTCATGCTCTAATGCTGAAAGAAGCTCGCGACGAAGTTATTCTTCCTGAAATCAAAAACATCATCGACGCGATTAAAGCTCTTGCTGTTGAATACCGCGATATTCCACTACTGTCACGTACACACGGTCAGCCAGCTTCTCCATCAACAATGGGTAAAGAGATGGCAAACGTTGCGTACCGTATGGAACGTCAATACAAGCAGATCGCTAACGTTGAAATCCTAGCGAAAATCAACGGTGCTGTCGGCAACTACAACGCTCACCTATCAGCTTACCCAGAACTAGATTGGCACACATTCTCTGAAGAGTTCATCACTGAGTCGCTAGGTGTGACTTGGAACCCTTACACAACTCAGATCGAGCCACACGATTACATCGCTGAACTGTTTGATGCGGTTGCACGTTTTAACACCATCCTAATCGACTTCGATCGTGACGTATGGGGCTACATCGCACTCGGTCACTTCAAGCAAAAAACCGTTGCTGGTGAGATTGGTTCTTCAACGATGCCACACAAAGTTAACCCAATTGACTTTGAAAACTCTGAAGGCAACCTTGGCCTAGCGAATGCTGTATTCGGTCACCTAGCACAAAAACTGCCTATCTCTCGCTGGCAGCGTGACCTAACGGACTCAACCGTACTACGTAACCTAGGTGTTGGTGTTGGCTACGCAATCATCGCTTACACTTCTACCCTAAAAGGCATCAGCAAACTCGAAGTTAACCGTGAAGCACTACTGGCAGAACTGGACAAGAACTGGGAAGTTCTAGCAGAACCTGTACAAACTGTAATGCGTCGCTACGGTATCGAAAAACCATACGAGAAGCTTAAAGAGTTAACTCGTGGTAAACGTGTAGACGGTGAAGCAATGCGTAGCTTTATCGATGGTCTTGAACTTCCTGAGCACGAGAAAGCACGTCTTAAAGAGATGACGCCAGCAAACTACATCGGTCAAGCGATTGAGCTGACAGACAAGCTGTAAGAATCGAGAGTCGAATAGATTTAGGGTTGACGTTGATACGTCAACCCTTTTTTATTTCTGTTGTGTTGGTGCTAAGGGCGAGGAAGGTACTCACTGACTCTGTTTGTAAATCTACACTCGTGCCGATACCGCGCTCGCTTACCAACAGCGAAGTGTTCTCTTTATTGCTTCTGAAAAAACAGGGTGATCGTCCCTACCTCAATGCCAAACTTTTTGATTTTGGTAAGATTAAACACATGTTTTTCATCTTGTCTGTATAACCAATCATCAAAGGCAACCACCACCGTGGATTGTTCCATCTTCAATTCAAAATCATACTGCCATTGCAAAGCATTCCCAACTTCTCGTCCAGTGGCAACACCAATAATGTCGTCGGCACGCCCTTGGTATTGACCACCACCAACCCGCTCGATTGTCCATATTCTCTGCGATGTCTCTCCGTCATCAAACACGAAATCTTCAACTAAGGTCAACACATTGCCTGCTACGCTCCCTTTGATGTTAACTTCGAAACGCCGTGTCTGTTTACTGGAGTAGTCCTGCACCATTCCCCAAGCTGTTGACTCTCCCTGAAAATACTCGAACAGGTCAAATTTAGGTTGAGTAGATTGGTAATCATCCAATTCCGCCGCACAGCCTAGCAAAAACAGAATGACCAGAGTGGCGATTGCCGCACGTAGCTTAGTTATCATTGTGCTCTCCCAATCAAGCGCTCTCTCAAGCTAGGATATTCAGTATCGGGCGAGAGCCAAATAGCCAAAAATGCATCATTGAGCTGTTCTTCCTCTATCACACCTATGAGCTTAATGCTCGCTTGCTGCTCAGAGAAATAGAACTGTCCCTGAACGCCATCTGTTACGTATGTCAAACTGTGTCCCTTCTTGATATTCGGGAAGATCCTCGCTAAATGCTCTGCCCAGTGCTGGGTTTGTGTTGCTGGATAGCCGAGCTTTTGCCATTGTTCTAGCGTCGCATCGATCAATTGCTGCTGCGAGATGTCTCTTTGATAGGTAATAGATAGTGCCAAAGGATGCGGGGTAATATCAGGATCAAGTGTATATCGCCCACTCGGTGTAAGAAGCTGAGAGTGGTAAATATCAAAGAAAAGCATAGTAAGTTGCGCTTGTCCTACCTTTGACCAATTGCGCCAGTCTTGTTCCACCCTGTCAGAGACAACAGAAGCTAACGCACTAGCTGTCACTACTAGATAAGTTACGAGTATCAGGATGATTTTCATATCCGTGCACCTTAAAAATCAATAAGATCAAAATGGTCCACTCAATTAACAAAATGCAGGCTGTTAACACTATCGGCAATCCGAAAGTCACCGCGTTAAGCTTCTCACCGGCACTGTAACTGAGTGCTCCACCAATTCCACCTATAACTGATACGATAGCGGATGGGTATTGGCTCAATACCGGATATAAAAAATAGCTGTACCAGGCAAAAATCACCCATAGAGAGACTAACCATAACGGTAGGTACCCTTGCTCAAAATTCAAGAGTCCTAACGCCATATTAACCAAGTCTACGCTGATGCCCACCGCCACAATCACCGCGAGCTTTTTCCAAGCAAATTCGCTACGCAAAGCGGTGATTAAGAGAGTTAAGGTGACTAACAACAACGTTAGCCACTGCCATGGTGTTTGCCCAATAACAGCAACGAACCAGATAATCTGAAACCAAGTCGAGATGAGTATGAGACGCTTCATTAGCTCACTCTCTTTGTTAAGGACGTTGGAACGTCATATGCACTGTACTGATCGATTTTGCTCGGAATCCGCCTTCACAATAACAGAAGTAATAGTTCCACATGCGAATGAAACGTTCATCAAATCCGAGTTTATAGACCTGTTCTTGTGCAATATTGAAACGCTCATACCAGTGACTAAGCGTGCGTGCGTAATCCTGTCCGATGTCAAACAGATCTCTTAGTACCAAGTCACTATGCTTAGTGGTGGCTTGAGTTAAAGCCGTGATTGAAGGAAGAAAACCACCCGGAAAGATATACTTCTGGATAAAATCAACGTTGGCGCTGTAGTAGTCATAACGTTGATCTGCGATAGTAATTGCTTGTATCGCCATCAGACCACCAGGTTTGAGTAACGATTGACACTTTTGGATGTACGACGTCAAAAACTGTTTACCAACCGCTTCAATCATTTCGATCGAGACCAGTTTGTCAAACTCACCTTCAAGCAGGCGATAGTCTTTCTTAAGTAATGTGATTCTATCAGTCAAGCCTTTCTCTTCTATGGCCTGTTTCGTGTATTGGTATTGCTGCTCAGAAATCGTCGTTGTCGTAACATGACAGCCATAGGTTTCCGCCATATAGATCGCCATTGCTCCCCAACCCGTGCCGATTTCGATCACGCTATCGTTCGCAGTCAACTTGAGTTGCTGACACAAACGTTCCATCTTGTTGATTTGCGCTTGCTCTAATGAGTCACTGTCATCGTTAAACACCGCCGACGAGTAAAGCATTCTTGGGTCAAGAAATGTCTGATAAAGGTCGTTACTCAGGTCATAGTGCGCTTCGATGTTTTTGGCTGAATTGGCCACCGTATTTCTGTTTAACCAATGGCTGACTTGATAAGCAAGCTTGGACAACAAACTAGAACGGCTCTCTATAGAGTCTAACGCTGACAAGTTGAGAGCCATCAACTCCATCAGTTGAGTAAGGTTAGGGCTATCCCACCAACCATCCATGTATGCCTCACCCGCAGCTATACTGCCCCCCTTGAGCAAGCGGGCATAAAAGGCCGGATTTTTTACTTCTATGATAGCGCTGGGTTGACCTTCTTTAGGCTTGCCAAACTGCTCTCTTACGCGCAGTGCTGGTTCATCACTAAATGATTCAATCACAGTTAGAGAACCAACTTGTAGCTTACAGAGACAAGAAAATGCGATATTTCGGGCTGTTTTTTGTACTGAACTTAACTGAACAGGCAAAGCCAGTGTCTGTGAGTTAATCATGTCATCGGTTCCTTTGTTATTTTTTTAGTTCCGCGCCGCTGTTATCCGTTGAACTGTCCCGCCCCTGTTGATATTTAGGATGAGAGTAAAACGGTGCACCTTTAATCCAGAGCTTTAAAGCGTGCCAATAAATCCCTGTCATCACTTTTACTGCCATTATGGGTGTAACGATCAGGTGCTTGAGTAATACTTTTGAATTAAAAGGATGTTTGTTCATTTTAAGCGTAGCATCAAACTCCTTACTCTCTCGGTGACAAGCCAAGTGAACAGATAACTTGTCGCCCAGTGGTTTAATTTTCCAATGGTATTGCTGTTCAAGCGGATTAAATGGCGAGACATGAAATGCTTTGCTGTGAGTCCAAGTATTCTGATCATCGGCATCGAGCAAATAGTAATGGCGCTCATTCCAAGGAGTATTACTGACTTCCGCAAGCAAGTATCTCCAGTGGCCTTGTTGGTCGTAAATGTAGTAAAAGTTCACCGGACTGAAGTAAATCCCAAAGTATCGAAGATGGATAACCGCTTTCACGGTTCCTTGAATTGGTTCTCCACCCAACTGTTGTACCTTACTCAATACCGCTTGTTTTAAGTCCCCACTACCGAGATAGTCTTGACGCTTAAATCTCGCCCAATGCCACCATCTCTGACCAAAACCCCACACTCTCTGTTGCAGAGAGTCGAGATCATCCAGATCAAGACAAGGCATAAATAGATGATAGTTCAGCGCATGTTCAATGGGAGTAAAACGTCGATGCCGGACATTTCCAACCAGCAAATGGTTACGCTGTTCCAATGACATCTTAAGCCGCTCCCTGAGATTGAAGGGTTTCACTGACTAATCGTATTCCTCTCACCACATCCAATCCGCTTCGAACGCCATCTTCATGGAACCCGTTGTACCAATAGGCGCCACAAAACCATGTCCGAGACAACCCGTTGATTTCATTGCGTCTTGCCTGAGCGGCCATAGAATCGCGGCTAAACACTGGATGGTGGTAAACAAAACTTTTCAGTATTTTGTCTTTGTCTATCTGATCGCTGCTGTTTAAGGATACGCAAAACGTTTTTGGCGCTTGGATGTGCTGTAGGATGTTCATATTGTAGGTCAACGTAGGTGGTCGAGATTGCTCCTGCTCACCACCATCCAACCAATAGTTCCATGATGCCCATGCCGCTTTTCGTTTTGGCAGCAAAGATTCATCCGTGTGAAGAACTACTTCGTTTGGCTGATAGGCTAAATCGGATAAGATTTCGCTCTCTACTGAACTGATATCAGCCAACAAATGCTTTGCTTGATCGCTGTGGCAAGCAAAAATCACTTGGTCAAAACGTTCGGTTTGACCATTAACTCTCACCGTAACCCCAGCTTGATCACGACTCACTGACTCCACCGAGCTATTGAGTCGAATCTTGTCCGCAAACCCTTTCGTCAATGGCTTGATGTACTCTCTAGAGCCACCTTTAATCACATACCATTGAGGTCTGTTTGTCACATCAAGCAGTCCATGATTTAAGAAAAAACGCGCAAAAAACTGAAGCGGAAACGCTCTCATATCTGCGAGAGTTGAAGACCAAATGGCCGCCCCCATTGGGAGAATATAGTTGTCACAGAAGTAATCGCTAAAACGGTGAGAGGTCAAGAAATCACCTAAGGTGTTCTCGCCCGTTGTTTGATCAACACACTCTTTGACTAGTCGGTTAAATCTCAATATTTCAAATATAAATGAGTAAAACTTAGGATTTAACCAGTTTCTCTTCTGTGCAAATAAGGTGGTTAGTGTGTGACCATTATACTCAAGCCCATTACTGTCATTTCGGACGCTGAAGCTCATTTGGCTTGGTCTTCCTTCCACGCCAATCTCATTCATCAAGGCGATGAAGTTCGGGTAGGTTCGATCGTTATAAACAATAAAGCCCGTATCAACGGAATAGCGACTCCCCTCAAGTTCGACGTCAACCGTCGCGGTATGCCCACCAATATAATCATTCGCTTCAAACAAGGTTATATCGTGGTCACGACTAAGATAATAACCACACGTTAATCCAGAAATTCCACTGCCTATAATTGCGATTTTCATATCTTTACCTCTATCCCTGGGCGAGCAACTTTGCAGTCAGAGCATTTTGCCAACGGTATGGCAATGCACCAATCAATCGCAAAATTGATGTAAATTTAGTTGGAAAATAAATATGGCCTTTACCCTTCGCTAAACCATTACGAATCTGTTGGGATGCTTGTTGCGCAGACACCAACATTGGCATATCAAAGGTGTTCTTATCTGTGAGTGGTGTTTTCACAAAGCCAGGGTAGACGATCGAAACATCAATGCCCTGTGGTTTTAAGTCCAGCTGTAAAGTTCTAGCGAGGTAGCTGACCGCAGCTTTTGACGCACCATAGGCTTCCGCTCTAGGTAATGCGACTTCACTGGCGATAGAGCCAATAATCGCCACCCTATGCCCCGCGCTGAAATGCGGCTGACACGCGTGGATAGCATTCGACAGACCAATCACATTGATATCGAAAACTCTCTTAATGAGTTCAGCGTCCAACTGCCCATCTTCGATGTACTCACAATCACCCGCATTGAATATCCATAGCTGGGGCGTAATCGGCAAATGAGACAAAGCCGTTTTGGTCTGCTCAAGGTTTGTTTGATCAAAGGTTAGTGAAGAGATCGACGTTGACGTCTGGACCATTTCATTGAGAACGGCAGTATTGCGTCCACAAGCAATAACATGCCAGCCATTTTCAGCGTAATCTTTGGCTAACTGATAGCCAATACCGGATGTCGCACCTGTAATCAGAACGCAGTTCATTTGCCTAACCTCTGCTTGATGCTTTTTATAATTGAGCCAAGTAACGGTAGGTTCTCATACAACATTTCACCCAAATCAAAATAGTCTCTGTGGTAGATGACTCGCCCTTCAGAAAACTTAATATGGCTAACGCCATTGACATAAATCACCGTTCCTTTTGATAATTTTGGATGCTCTAATGCCATTCGCCAGGTGAGAAACCCACTATCATCCGTTTGCTGATGCTCCTGAATCTCAAAATCACAACGTGTCACGTTTTTGTAGAGCGTCTCAAAATAGCGTTCAAGCGCATCCCAACCTTCCAAGCGGTGGGCTGCATCTTCAAACACCACTTCTTGATGATAAACATCCGACAGAAGGTGAAGATTCTCCTTGTTCAGTTGTTGATAAACCTTGCTTACAGATTGGACATCCATATGTCACTCCCTAAAAGCTATACATTAAATTTATTTGTATAACATGCAAATCATAGATGACGAATTAAAGTTGTACAAAAATGATTTTGTATAACTTATGGCTTTTGTACGTAGGATTTTTCAAACGGATCAAAAAAAGGCTTGGTTATAAACCAAGCCTTTTCAAATAATTATAGCGGCAGATTAAGAATTGCGCAGTGCAGCAATACGTTTGTCTAGCGGAGGGTGGCTCATTAGTAGTTCTGTCATTGAACGCTTACCATTGATGCCAAATGCCATCATAGAGCCTTCTAGTTGTGATTCATGACTTACTTTAAGACGTTCTAGCGCTGCGATCATCTTGTGCTTACCAACCAACTGTGCGGCACCTGAATCTGCGTGGAATTCACGATGACGGCTGTACCACATGGTAATAAAGCTCGCTAGGAAGCCGAAGATGAGTTCTAGTACCATACTGACACCAAAGTAGACCATCATATTACTACCGCCTTCTTCTTCATTGTCGTTCGACGCAACAATGTTAGCGATAAAACGAGACAAGAAGATAACGAAGGTATTTACAACACCTTGCATCAGGGTCATGGTAACCATATCACCATTGGCAATATGGCTGACTTCGTGCGCAAGCACCGCTTCTGCTTCATCACGAGTCATGTTGTGCAATAGACCCGTCGAAACCGCAACCAAAGAGTCATCTCGTTTCGCACCTGTTGCAAAAGCATTGATATCCGCTGAATCATAGATAGCTACCGTTGGCATGCCAATACCCACTTGCTCAGATTGACGACGCACAGTTTCTAGCAGCCAATGTTCTGTTTCGTTACGCGGACTCTCAATAACCATGCCTCCCACTGAGCGCAATGCCATACTCTTTGACATTAGCAATGAGATAAACGAACCACCAAAACCAAATACCGCGGCCATCACCAGTAACCCAGAAAGGCTGCCTGGTTGCATGCCTGTCACTGCATACACAATGTTGAGAACAACACTTAATACCAGTACAACAGCTAAGTTGGTTACAAGGAATAACATTACTCGCTTCATTACTTTTCTCCAAAAACGGAAGCTTTTTATATGCGCTGGTGCATTCAAATCACGACCAGCTTGTTCTTTACCTAATAGATATAGTCTATCCCTTTTAATATCAAGGTTAAGCAGCAAATTGAAACATTTGATTTCTGGATGCAGCAAATTTCTCAATCTCATTACAATCAATGGATTAGCGCCCTAATATATCGTCAGCTTTCTCAACACCACCAGGCGTTAGACTTTGGTCGTATTGAGAGTCAAATGAAACATGCTAGATTTACTACAGATCCATTCTATGGGACAAAGGGATAAAATCATGGTTGAAACTAACGACTATCAAATGGCTATTGATCTGTTGTGCTGCCACTTAGGTATCTCAGAAGATGAGGCAAAGCAGCAGTTAGGTATCTCTGTAGACAATCAAACACAAAAACGTATTGCAGAGACTCAAAGTGCGCTGATGGGGCTTAATCAAGAGCGATAATGCTGTTGACCAAATGCAAAAAGGGCTGCCAATGGCAGCCCTTTTAATATCTCTAACACTCGCCCTTTAGCAGAGGCGTCACATCAATATACTTTGCAAGCCCTTGGCGCTTCACGCTTGGAACGTAAGGTATTTCACCAATTTTAGGCGCATCAATTTTTTGCTCTAGCATCTCAATGATATCAGCATAGTGCTCTGTGCCTGGGTTGATTCGGTTTGCAACCCAACCGATGACTTGTAAACCGTCCGCTTTGATTGCATCGAGCGTCAACATTGCATGGCTAAGACAGCCAAGTTTAATACCGACCACAAGTACAACCGGTAGTTTTTCCTGCTGCACCCACGTTGACAAACAATCAGAGTCTGATACAGGTACGCGCCAACCGCCAGCGCCTTCAACTAACACGATATCCGCATTTTTCTTGTGCTGTGACAGCTTATCACTCAGTACGGAGTAATCGATGACGACACCTTCTCGCTTAGCTGCAATATGTGGTGACGCTGGCAACTCTAGTGCGTATGGATTGACGTCATCATACGCCACTTCCAACGTTGCGGCTTTTTGCAGATAGAGCGCGTCCGAATTTCGCAATCCAAGTTCCGTTTTTTCGCAACCCGCGGCGACAGGCTTATAGCCTATGGTTTTTAAATCCTTTTCCGCTAGCGCGTTTAAAATCGCTTTAGACGCAACTGTTTTTCCAACATCGGTATCCGTACCCGCAATAAAAAATGCATCAATCATAGATGAATAACCCCTAAACAGACCTGATATGTTGCAGGTAGAAGACCCTGATGATTTCGGTTTGTTTGATACTCTTGTTCGACACGTTGTAACGCTTGGCGACCAGTCAAGCCATTTGCCCTGCCGCCCACATGCGTTGCTCCAATGCCCTTAAGATCACGCATTAAAGAAAATGCCGTCTCGTACCAAACCGTAATGGTCGGTAAGTCTAGTTGATGCGTATGGCATTCAGATTGCGCTAACGCAATTTTTACCTGATTGACTGAGATAAATTGATTCACGTGTTGATATGAATCAATTTTGCTCCACGCTTGCTTTAGCTCGTTTAGAGAACCGTCGAGTAAAGTCGAAAAATAGATTGAACCCAACGGTTTTATCACTCGACGCAGCTCACGAAGTGGGACGGATAAGTCATCACACCACTGTAGCGCTAAGCTGGAAAACGCAAAATCAATGCTGTGATTTTCAAATGGCAGCGCTTCTGCATCTCCTTGCAAGTACTTAGCAATCTCACCACATCGCTGTTTAGCGGTGTCGAGCATCTGTTGTGACAGGTCAAAACAGATCACCGTCGCACCACGTTTTATCAGTTCTAATGAGAAATAGCCGGTTCCACATCCCAAATCCAATACCGTTTTGCCAGTAAGATCTTGGGGCATTTTTGCCAACAAACGTAAGCCCACATCACGCTGAAACTCTGCATGTTGATCGTACGTTTTGGCTGCTCTGCCGAATGCATCAGCAATCGCTGCTTTGTCGTTAACACGTTCAGGAGCAATCAATACCGCTTGTTCCATTAATCCACTTCCTTCAAAGCTGTTTTTAGCTGATTTGCCAATGCGCGTATGTGTGTTTTTTCATGGCTAGCCGTGAGAGTCACGCGCAGTCGAGCACTACCAACAGCAACTGTAGGTGGACGGATCGCCGTCACCCAGATGCCATTAGCTTTGAGCTGTGATGCGATATTGATGGCCTTTTCACTACTACCAAGAATAAATGGCTTAATCGGAGTTTGAGTTGCGCAGTAACCTTGTTCATTCCCTAACAGAGAATGGTAATACTCAGAGAGTTCTAACAATTTTTCTCTTCGCCATGACTGATGTTGAATCATATCGATAGCTTGAGTTAATGCCACAGCCTGTGCAGGGGGCATCGCGGTGGAATAGACATGATGTCGTGCAAACTGAGTTAAATAGTCCCCCACCTCACGGCTACACATAATTGCAGCTCCAGATAGACCAAATGCTTTACCAAAGGTCACTACCAACAAATCAGGCTGAATCCCCGCATGATTGCAACTGCCACGACCATCTTTACCAAGCACACCAATACCATGAGCATCATCAACCGCGAGCCAGGCTTTTTTACGTGTCACTGAATAGATATCTGCCAATGGTGATAAATCACCATCCATGCTAAAAACACCTTCTGTGACGACCAAAGTATTGCCATCAATGGAATAGCAAAGGTGGTCGACATCGTTGTGTCTAAAACGCTTCATCTTCGCAGCCGACAACATACCGGCTTCGATCAGTGAGGCGTGATTGAGCTTATCTTGTAATAGCAGATCATCTTTCTCTAATAATGCAAATAGCATGGCTTGATTGGCAGAAAATCCCGAGCTGAACAATATCGCCCTTTCAAACCCCAGCCATTGGCATAAACTCTGTTCTAGATCGCGATGAGCAGAGCTATGACCCGTCACCAATGGCGATGCCCCACTACCGTTGCCATATCGCTCTAGGCCGAGCTGCCACGCTTTGGTTAGCTCTTTATCCGCGGCCAAGCCAAGATAATCGTTACTCGAAAAATTAAGGTAACGGTTACCTTCGTGAACTAATAGGGTACGATTACCTTGTTCTATATTGAGTAAAGTACGGCTTAGCCCCTGAGTTTTACGTTGCTCGAGGGCTTTAGCAATTCGAGTATTAAACGCCTGCATCGTAGAATAAGTCGTCTTTCGTCGGGCGCGCAGCCACTCGTTCCACAACTCGATCAAGAAGATCATTCTCTTCGATTTCATCGGGCTTCTGAGACACTTGCTGGCTATTAATGCCAAGCTTATCGAACAGAAGCATATCTTTGTCTTCAGAAGGGTTTGGTGTTGTCAGCAGTTTGCAACCATAGAATACGGAGTTAGCACCCGCCATAAAGCAAAGCGCTTGCATCTGCTCATTCATGTTCTCACGACCAGCAGACAGGCGTACCGCAGACTTCGGCATCATGATTCGAGCAATCGCTATCAGACGGATAAAATCGAATGGTTCAACATCTTCCACCTTCTCTAGTGGGGTACCCTTCACTTTCACCAACATGTTGATTGGCACACTCTCTGGGTGAGTTGGTAAGTTTGCCAGCTCAACAAGCAGGCCTGCACGATCATTGGCATTTTCACCCATACCGATGATACCGCCAGAACATATCTTCATGCCTGCATCACGAACGTGAGAAAGTGTATCTAGGCGGTCCTGATAAGTACGAGTAGTAATAATGTTGCCGTAGAATTCAGGCGAAGTGTCTAAGTTGTGGTTGTAGTAGTCTAGCCCCGCGTCGGCTAAAGCTTTCGCTTGATCCGAAGTCAGCATGCCCAGCGTCATACAGGTTTCTAACCCCATTCCTTTGACACCCTTAATCATATCGGTCAGATGCGGCATATCGCGTTCTTTTGGATTTTTCCATGCGGCTCCCATACAGAAGCGGGTCGAACCTGCATTCTTAGCCTTCTGCGCTGCATCTAAAACACGCTCGACTTCCATCAGACGCTCTTTCTCTACGTCCGTCGTATATCTTGCGCTCTGGGGGCAATATTTACAGTCTTCAGGACAAGCGCCTGTTTTTATCGAAAGCAAGGTGCTGACTTGGACATGATTGTGCTGCTGATATTGACGATGCACCAGTTGCGCTTCTAATAGAAGATCCATGAATGGCTTATCCATAAGTTCTCTAACTTGAGCAACTGTCCAGTTGTGACGTACTTCCACGGGGCTTCCTTTAATTATTGTCAGTTCGAATACTTGGCTAGTCTACTGACACAAGGTAGACTGTCAACACCCAGCAATTTCAAAAGTTTACACTTGATTACTTTTTAATCATCAAGATTTCAGGAACTGAACATGGATCTCGCTTTCGACCGCCGTCATATCTGGCATCCCTATACTTCAACGCTGACACCTCTGACCTGCTACCCAGTTGTTTCCGCCAAAGGCGTCATGCTGCAATTAGAGAGTGGTGAGCAGCTAATTGATGGCATGTCATCATGGTGGTCTGCGATTCATGGATACAATCACCCTCACCTAAATGCCGCAGCGCATAGCCAGATCGATAAAATGTCACACGTTATGTTTGGCGGTATCACTCATGATCCAGCTATCAACCTGTGTAAAAAGCTGCTCTCATTTGCACCGAACAATCTTCAGCATGTCTTTTTGGCCGATTCGGGTTCAGTCGCGGTGGAAGTCAGCTTGAAAATGGCGTTGCAGTATTGGCATGCAAAAGGTCAAGTGCGACCGAAGTTTCTAACACTCAGAGATGGCTATCATGGTGATACGTTTGCTGCAATGTCGGTGACAGACCCTAACAATTCGATGCATTCTTTGTATAAAGGATTTCTGCCTGAACACATCTTCGCCTCTTCTCCAAAGACCGGCTTCTGGGAGGAGTGGGATGAAGCTGATTTAGCAGACTTTAAGCACAAACTCGCTCAAAACCATTCTCAAATAGCGGCTGTGATCCTAGAACCTATCGTTCAGGGAGCTGGCGGAATGCGAATCTATCATCCTCAATTTCTTAAAGGTGTTAGAGCATTATGTGATGAGTTTGACGTTCTGTTGATTCTAGATGAAATTGCTACAGGGTTTGGTCGTACCGGGAAAATGTTTGCCTGTGAGCACGCTCAGATATCCCCTGACATTCTATGTGTAGGTAAAGCATTAACGAGTGGCTACATGACGTTATCAGCAACGCTAGCCTCAAGCGACGTAGCGGATACTGTATGTGGCGGAGATGCAGGTTGCTTTATGCATGGCCCTACTTTTATGGCCAACCCGTTGGCCTGCGCAGTCGCAACTGCCAGCATGGAGCTGCTAGAGCAAAATGAATGGCAACAGCAGACAAAGCAAATTGAGCAACTTTTCTCTGAGTTACTGCCTAAATTAAAGCAGCACAAGTTGGTTGAAGACGTTCGCTGGCTTGGTGCCATCGGCGTGGTTGAAACCACAACGCCAGTCAATATGGAAGCGATTCAAGCACTGTTTGTCGAGAAAGGGGTTTGGATCCGCCCATTTGGCAAACTGATTTATATGATGCCGCCGTTCATTAGTGAACCTGAGCATATAGAAGCATTAGTAGACGCGGTTGAATGTGCGTTGAATCATTCGAAATGTTTCCAATAAAAAAGCTCCCTTAGGGAGCTTTCTAACTATTACTCAATATCAATGATCCATTTACGGAACTGTTTGCGCTCTTCTGGAGATGCTTCTAGGTAAAGCGACTGAAGCTTAATAAACTTAGAGTTGGTCGCTTTCTCTAACTGATCATAATCCACCAATTTACCTTCCGAGAAGTAAATCTTGTTTTCTTTATTGTAGGCAACCACTAGACCTGGGATATCCGCGTAAGGGAAAAAGCCTTTCTTAGATGGCAGAAGATCCAACTTGAACGTTTCAACTTCTTTGTCTTGATCATACACAACAAACCAAGGCGCATCTTTCTCGATCGCACTTGCTACACGTTTGTGTTTACGGCTAATGAGTTCAATTTCAATCGCACTGTTCTTATCAGCATCTATTGTAAGAATATAAGGTTTAGTATCTAGAAGTTCAGAACTTGTACCTGTAGAAAGGTTTCCAGAATAAGAGAAGACAATTTGGTTCTCACCAGAATGCAGTGCGTAAGGGCTCTTAGCACTATCCTCGATGACTTGACCATTGATAGTATGGACTTTAAATCCGCGTTCTGCAGATAGCTGAGCCGCCTGAACTGCACTTGACATTAGTACCATTAAAAAAATAACAATTGACTTCATATTTGTAACCATCCTTAAATAAAACAAAACCAGCGCCTAAGCGCTGGTTTTCATTGTAGGTCATTGACTTTCGATTAGAAAGTTAGGTATAGACCTGCAGCTGCGAAGTCAGCTTCTTGCTTGTTAGCAACGCTGCCACCAGATAGTTCAGCTACGTTGTATTCAACGAATGCTGTTAGGTTAGACATTACTGCGTACTCGAAACCAACGTAGTAGTTGTCTAGGTCTGCGTCTAGGCTAGCACCTGAAGTTGCTTTGTCAGCAGAAAGTACTTGGTAAGCACCGTATACTTTGTAAGCATCCCAAGAGTAAGAAGCTGCTAGAGCGTAAGTGTTACCGTCGTGATCTGGTAGTTCGTATGTAGAATCACCACCTTCAACGTTTACGTCACCTTGACCTTCGTACTGAGTGTACGTAGCTGCTACGTAAAGACCGTTCGCTTCGTAAGAAACAGATAGACCCATTGAGTTGCGGTCGTAACCTTTGTTCTTCTCGTTAGCTTGTAGGTATGCAGCACCGATTGTGAAATCAGCAATTGCGTAGTCTGCAGAAACTGCCCAGTCGTTATCAGTGTTTTGGTCTTTGTTTGTTTGAAGATCCGCAGATAGGCTTAGAGCATCAGCAACTGTGATTTCGTAGCGGATACCGTGACCATCTGACTCAGAGCTGTTGTAAACTACGTCTACGTCAGCGCCTTCGTTAGTTAGTTCAGCTTTCTCTAGAACTGCGTAAGAAGAACCAGTTTCACCAAAAGTTACTTTACCAAAGTTGCCTTTGAAACCGATTTTAGCGTCGTCAACTTTAACTTCCTTGCCGTTGTCTGCTTCCATTTCGAAAGAACCGAAAGCTGTAACAGAATCAGAAAGTTTGTGGTCAACATCAAACTGAACGTTTGCCCAAGCGTAAACTTGTGCATCTTCGTCAGTTACTGTTGCGCCTGCAGATTTAGTTTTAAGAGTTTTGATAACTGTATCAACTTCACCAGAAACTTTAACTGAAGTTGCTTCGTTTTCGTATAGGTTACCCGCGTTTGCAGAAGCTGCTGCTAACACAGCTAGAGCTACTAGAGTCTTTTTCATAATAATCCACTGCCTTTTCTATAGAATGGGAAATCCTTATCCGGTTCCCTTTATGTTTTTTGATGATGATTCCTTCCTCTAATGGGTTGGATATCAACGTCACTAAATTTCGAGGTCTAGATTGCAAAAGATTATTCGGCGTGTCAAATATTCTAAAAGCAGGAAATAAAAAAACATTTATTTATTTAAAATCAACCAGTTACATAAATTCGTGAGCAATTTTCGAGCGACTTCATAACTTTCACCCTCGCTGTAGCGAAAACTTAACAAACCATCAATACAGCATATAAAACCTAAAATAACGTATCAAAACATAAAAATTAGAATATTATTCCAGCCAAATCCTAAGTTTGGCGTGATATATTTTTTACATTTAGAATTAATTGTAAGTATCTGAAGGTTCAGTTTTTTTTTGTGAAGAAGATCCACATTTCGTTATTAAGGATTCTATTTCGTGAACTAAGTAGCGTTTAGCAAACTGTGCTATGATGCGCTACCCGCAATACAGGTCACAATATGAATACCAGTAAAATCCAACAATCCATTCGTACGAGTTATCAAAACCTCCAATCTCAGCTTGAAAACTTTGTGCCTCGTCGAGCTCAGAATTACCTCGTTGCGGAGATAGCGAAAACATTATGTGGCGAGTATCACAAATCTACCCGTATGCTCGTTGCAGAAGCGGGGACTGGAATTGGTAAGTCCCTCTCCTATTTAATGGCGACCATCCCTGTCGCTATCCATAACAATAGAAAAGTGGTCATTTCTACTGCGACAGTGGCTTTGCAAGAACAGCTGGTTAATAAGGATTTACCTTTATATCGCCGCCTGACTGATCGTGAGTTCTCTTTTATTTTAGCGAAAGGACGTCAGCGCTATTGTTGTGCCGAGAAACTTGCAACCGCCAGCGGCGTTGATGGTGGTCAGTTAGCCATGTTCGAGACAAAACCTAAGAAGAAAGATATCGAACAACTCGAAACGATGTACCGTTCGCTAGCGCAAAATAAGTGGGATGGCGATAGAGACTCATGGCCTAAACCAATAGCCGATGATATTTGGCAGTTAATCGTTAGCGATAAACATAGCTGCAACAATAGTATGCCGGCGCATCGCAACTGTCCGTTTCAAAAAGCGCGCTCTGAAATGGATAAAGCAGATGTCATCATCGCCAACCATAGCTTAGTCATGGCTGATGCGGGCCTTGGTGGTGGTGTCATTCTTCCTGAACCAGAAAATACTATTTATGTTTTTGATGAAGCACATCACCTACCGCACGTAGCCAGAGATCACTCTTCTGCCGCAGCGAGCCTGAAGGGCGCGGCTAGCTGGCTAGAGCGCCTTAACCAAGCGGTGACAAAATTTGCCAATATGGCAGACGAAAAACGTGTCGCTCGATTTCGAAACGAGCTACAAGACTCAATTCAGCAACTGATCCCATCGTTAACTCAGCTAGCAACTCGCTTTGATCCCGCCCATTTTGAAGAAAATATTTATCGTTTTGAGAATGGCGAGTTGCCTCAGTGGCTCACAGAGGAATCTAAAGAACTCAAAAAACTCAGCCACAAAGGTTCGCTAGCAGTCGCAAAAATTTCAGATCTGATTGCCGAACGAGTTAAAGAGGGTGAACTTTCAAATCGATTGGCAGAGCCAGCTCTTGCTGAACTGGGATTCTATATCCAACGTATGGATAATCTCGCTCAGGTATGGAACCTAATGGCCGAACCACAAAGGGAAAAAGGTGCGCCGTTAGCTCGCTGGTTGGAAGTTAGCCCCGAGCGTGAAGGTGACTTCATCGTCAACGTTTCACCTTTAGAAGTAGGCTGGCAACTTGACCAGCAACTTTGGAGTCGTTGCATTGGCGCGGTACTCACTTCTGCCACCATGCGTGCTTTAAACTCGTTTAGCTTTTTCTGTCGCCAAGCAGGCATCAGTGAAAAGAGCGAAGATGGTGTGCGATTTTTGGCTTTAGCATCGCCTTTTGACTATCAGAATCAAGCTGAGCTCTATGTCCCTAAAATGGCATATGAGCCGCAAGCACCACAATTCACTGAACACTTGATTGAAAAACTGCCTGATTTAATTGAAGACAAAAAAGCCAATTTAGTCCTGTTTTCTTCATACTGGCAGATGAATCAAGTCGCAGAAGCCCTCTCAACAGATTTCGTAAAAAGAGGCTGGGCACTGCAAGTTCAGGGCAAGGAGTCACGCTCAGAAATACTCAAAAAACATAAAACCTTAGTTCAATGCCAAAAGACCAGCGTTTTATTTGGCACTGGCAGTTTTTCTGAAGGATTAGATTTACCTGGTGAACTACTAGAGAACTTGATCATTACCAAAATCCCTTTCGCTGTACCTACTTCACCAGTAGAGCAGGCACACGCTGAATACATAGAAAGTCGAGGGGGAAATCCTTTCATGCAGATCACGGTTCCTGAAGCGAGTAAAAAATTAATTCAGTCTGTCGGACGCTTGCTGCGTAAAGAGAGGGATTCTGGTAAAGTCATCATTCTCGATCGTCGCGTGATCACCAAACGCTATGGCAGCGCCTTACTCGATTCACTGCCACCATTCAAGCGGATCATCGAATAAGTATCCGTATTTATATAAGAAGAACTATTTTATGGAATTGTTTGAGCCAACCATGCTGTTGGTGTTGGCACTGGTTGCTTTCCTTGCTGGGTTTATCGATGCTGTTGCTGGTGGGGGTGGTATGCTGACCGTCCCTGCATTGCTGTCATTAGGTTTACCACCCCATATTGCGTTAGGAACGAATAAATTAGCCGCCACCTTTGCATCATCAACCGCGGCTTTTACCTACTACCGTAAGAAGCTATTTAAGCCAAGTTGCTGGAAACGTGCTTTCTTCTCGACTTTAATCGGAGCAATTATCGGCACCTTGGTGGTAGACCTCATTAGTACACAGTGGTTGGAAAAAATCCTGCCATTGGTGATCCTCGCCGCGGCTATTTATACCATTTGGCATAAAACCCCTAGCACGGTAAAGAACGATACACCTCAGCCTTGTCCAGTACTTAACAAAAAACAGTACGCCCAAGGTTTGACTTTAGGTTTCTACGACGGTGTTGCAGGCCCTGGTACTGGCGCGTTTTGGACAGTCAGTTCAATGGCCCTGTATCGTCTCAATATTCTTCTTGCTTCGGGGCTAGCCAAAGCAATGAATTTCACAAGTAATTTTACTTCTCTAATTACTTTCGCAATTCTGGGGCATATCGATTGGGTACTCGGATTGACTATGGGTCTCTGTCTCATGGCAGGAGCTTTCGTCGGCGCACATTCAGCAATACGATTCGGAGCCAAGTTTATCCGACCAGTTTTTGTTACAGTCGTAAGTATCTTAGCCGTCAAACTGGCCTACGAAGCTTGGTTTGTTAATCTATAGTTGAGAACGCCATGAGCAAATTCAATCAGCTTCAATCAACCTTAGAGCAGCTTGCTGTCGATGCTGCTGCACTCGACCGCAAAAGGGGCGAGCACCACCAGCCACTATTTGACGAACGACTGTTCCAAAGTCGTTCCAAATTGCTCGTTCCATGTGTTAAAGAGACTCAAGGGACTCTTGAAAGCATCATTAGAGAACAGGCCGCCGGCAAACTAACGGCACTGCGAGCGGAATATCTAACGGAGCGTTTGCTTTCACAAGTAAGCGCGCTACAACGAGAACTCGCAACCACAAAAATTCGTAAACAAGAGCCTAAGCATAAAAGCTACTTTCAAAAACCAATCAACGAGTTATATCAAAATCTTGCTCAGCATCAGGAGTGGGAGCGTCGCTTACTTGAGATGGTTCGAGACAAGGAGCTGGCTCTACAATATGCCCCTCCGTTTCAACAGCAAGCGGCCCAGCAAGCTTTGATTGCTACCGAGCAGAGACTTAAACGCTGCCAAGAAGCCAAACTGAAAGTTGAAAAGCAGATAACCTATCGTGAAAGGAACCAATAATGTCGTCGACCAATCAAGGACTTGAAAACGCTCCGGATGAAATCAAACTGGCGGTTGATCTTATTTACCTCTTAGAAAGCAACGAAGTAGATCCAACTATCGCTTTAAAAGCTCTGCAAATTGTTCAATCGGATATTGAGAAGAGATTACGACAAACTCACGCAGATTAAGGGCGATGAGACCAATACCGATTGGATAAGCTGATCTTGCGACAAACAATGAACAAAGGGCTTCGATGATTCGAAGCCCTTCTCGCATTTATCTGAATCAAGGTTCAGCGCTACACTTTAAATTGATTGACCAACTGCTGCTGTTTATCAGACAAGTCACCAATTTGCCTGCTTACCATCTCCGACTCTTCGGCTTGAGTTAAGATTTGAGCACTTAAATCACGAATATTACTCACGCTTTGATTGACCTCCGCGGAAACAGATTGCTGCTCTTCAGCCGCTTTGACAATTTGCGAGTTCATATCATTGATTGACGCGATTGCTTCAAAAATTTGGTTAAGTTCTGCTGCCGCATTCTGAACTTGCTGAGCTGAGTCGTTCGCTAAGTCATTTCCGTCTTGGATTGCCTTAACCACGTCCCGCGTACCATTTTGCACGTTCTCTATCACTTTACGGATTTCACCCACTGACTCTTGAGTACGGCTGGCTAGGTTTCTGACCTCATCCGCTACAACCGCAAAACCCCGCCCTTGTTCCCCCGCTCGAGCGGCTTCAATAGCGGCATTGAGAGCAAGCAAGTTAGTCTGTTCAGAAATACCCTCTATAACCGATAGAATGTCCGTAATATTCGCATTGTTTGCTGCTAACTCTTCCACAACAGGTACCGCAGCTGTCATACGATCAACTAATCTAACCATTTCCGTCTGAGACAGCTCAATAACACGTTGCCCCGTTGCAGCGGCTTCATTAGCCTGCTCTGCTGCCCTCACGGCGACTTCAGCATTTTGAACCACTAGGCTAGCGGTTTGAGTCATCTCTTCAGAAGCAGTCGCCACGAGGTCAACTTCTTTAAACTGTGAATCGCTACTGGTTCGAGTTTGCTGTGCGGCTACACGAGACTGGTGTGTGGTCGTACCGATCTGAAGCGTCGTGTCCACCACATCACTGATGATTGACTGTAATTTATCAAGGAATTGATTAAACCCAATCGCTAATTGGCCAATCTCATCTTGAGATTTAACTTCCAATCGTTGCGTCAAGTCGCCTTCACCAGAAGCGATGTCATTCAAGCGTACCACCACTTCTCGGATAGGTTTCACTAAACGTGACGCCGTGACCGCGATAGTAGCAAGACCGATCAGCATCAAAGCGGCACCAGCAATCACTTCAGTTTTTACACTCGAAGCCACTTGTTCACTAATAATGGTATCCAGTGCTTCCGCATCAGCCAATACACTCTCACGCGGCATATCAAACAACACACCCCATGTCTGGTTAGCCACCATGATTGGCGCAAAAACATTCAGCCAGTTACCATCACTACTCCACTGAGTTTTCACCTCTTGGCCAAACAACAAATCGGTCAATTGGTCGCTTGAGAGAATATCACTGTTATAAGGCTGACCAACGGTTTGAGTCACATCATCGCTCGCAATTAAAGAACCGTCGAGGCTAACTAAATTAATCGAACCCGTGCCAGAGAAAAGCAGTTGGTCAGACTCCGCAACGATATTTGTTAGGCTATCAAGACGCAAATCGATACCAAAAAAACCGACGGGAGTATCGTCGAGCATGAGCGGGACAGAAATTGAACTGGTTAAGAAAGTAGTCCCATCTTGGCTAATTAACCTCGGAGTGGTCACACACGCGGTGCTGGACGCCATAGGACAATAAAAGCGTTCACTATTGATCGCATCAGCCAATACCGCTTCTGACAGCACATTAGCCACAACGTTTTCACCATTTTGCGATGTTAGCCAGTAAGGAGCAAAGCGACCAATTTCATTGGAACCGACATACTCAGCATTCTCGTAATTGCTGTCTTCGTTATCGAGCATATTTGGTCGAAATACTAGGTAGGCACCCTGAATGGTCTCAAAATTCAATACAGAACGGCGCACCATCTCATCTAAAGCGGTTCGCAGCTCTTCACTGTCACCGAAATTCTCTTCACTTAACGTCTTTTGAAACATAGCACTGGATGCCAGCATTTCTGCACGGTAGAGAGCTTCGTTCAAAAACTGAGTAACTTCTGTGGCATTGAGCAAGGCGCGTGTCTCAACAATCTGTTCGGACTTATTAATCACAGATTGAGAACTTTGCTGCTTAATTTGCTGCTGATTTGATACAGCGTTATAGACAGAAAAGCCGATCAATGAAAGAGATGTGATAAGAAGGCAGAAACCCGCTAAGAGCGTGATTTTCCACTGCACTGATAACGTTCGCATAATACATCCTTTTAGCAAACTCGGTGTTTTGAAGAGGGTTAATTAGCCCAAAGGCACAGACGAATTACACCACATTTGAATCGGTTATAAAACGAAAGTTTAAAAATATGTTAAATAAACACCAAGTAACTTTATCGGCTTTCCACCGTTCGTCTATTTGATGCTAGTATTGGCCAGACAAGAATTCAAATAGCCAAAAAGGGAACTCAATGAAAGTCATTTCCTTTAAGATTTACATCCAATTCTTCCATTTAAAAATCAATAGGTTATAGCCATTCATTTGCCGCCATGGCGATAGAGTGGCGACAAGTGTTTAAGCTCTCTTGATGGATAGCCCATGATCAAACTCACTATTTAGAAGTTTTTTGGCTAACGTATTGGGTCCACTGACCCAATTTACTACAAATTTTTTGGGGATGAAAAGCGGCATACGGTGATGGTATCCATTGCACTGTTCGTTGGGTTTAGTTGTTAAAGTTACTAGTTTGCTACCACCTTCTAGTGCAATTCCCGCCATATAGAATGGCTCATGGTTTTCACTGCTAAAGAGGTACTTCACCTTTTTGCCCTGCTCTTCTCGCCATTCATACCAGCCAGAACATGGAACAATTACACGATTAAATTCAAAAGCCTGTGCAAACGTAGGTTTAACCGCAACCGTTTCTGCTTGTGCGTTAATTATGATGCGATTAGCCCATGAAGGCTTGATACCCCATAACAAATCAAGCTGAACCAGTTCGTTGTTATGTATGCCAACTGTAGATACATATTGGGTCGGCCTTAGGTCATGGTTGGTGGTTGTTTGGAAGTTGACACCGACCTGTTCGCAGACGATACGACAAAGCGGATTATCAATTACATTTAACCTGCCACACATTTCTCACCCCCTCCTTACGTTAAACTAATAGTTTAGGTGAGTTTCGCTGAGTAGCAGACCAAAGTAGCCTGAATACCGCCGCTTAAGCTATATAGGGAACAATCATTACCTTTGACTCCCCCCCTCTTTTTAATCATCAATAGTGGCTAGATATCTCAATAACCAAAACTCAGAACTTCACTTTGTTTTCAAACTACTGAAAACATGGTGAAATACTTGGTTATTCAGCACTTTAGAATTGTAGGAACAGAATGAAAAGCAAGATATCTTGGGTAGGTGTTTTTATCGCAGCCATGATTTTATGGGCTTGTTTTGGTTCAATACCTTATTTTTTGCATCTATTTGGTGTCATAAGTGGAGACGAAATAGTCCGAGTCGCTCCATATGGCGGCATGTTTGGTGCTGCGGACGCATTCTTTTCAGGTTTCGCTCTTATCGCGGTAATTATTAGTATTCAGCTTCAAAACCAAGCTTTAAGGATGCAAGAAAAAGCCCTTAATCTGCAAAATGAAGAGCTTATCGAAAGCAGGAAAGAAATGGCGAGAGCCACCAAAGCACATACTGAAATGGCTGAACAACAACGAAAAGCGGTGTGTTTGGAAATTATTCTCCCATTCATGAATGAAATTATGTCACCAACAATGAGAGAAACCATTATTAGCTTAACTATGTTTCGACGAACTGAAGGTGAAGAGAACTTCGCTAAAGTGTACGGCGATTTACTTAAAAAACGTAATGATAGCTCCCTCACATCTGAAGAATCATTAAAGTTCGAAATGATTGATACTGCAAGAAGGGCATTTATCGGTGTGTTTGCAAAATTACAGCGGTTACACCAAACAGGAGTCGTCGACAATGAAATGGTAAAAGTCGTTTTAAGCCCTGACCACTGCAATCTTCTTCTTAGCCTCAGTGAGCCATTAGAAGCACAAATACGATCCAACTATTCTCGTGCTGTTTTTGATTTATGTCGCGAGCTGTACCCACAAGAAGTCCTTGACGATATGGGTACTTATAAAAAATAACCATCCTAGGAGGTAGTGCACACCTTCAACAAATATAGTACTCCGTGCATCTACCTCGTTTTATTATTTTTTCAAATTTGAAAAAATTATGTTCCCGTTATATTCACTCAGAGCCCTTATGGTATGAGGCTTTGCCCAAACCACACCAGATCGTCGAAACAGATCACCAGTTCAATAAATTTGTGACCAAATCTATAAAAAAATCTATTTATCAACGATTTAAAACAACAACAAAAACTCCACCCGATCGTTAAACGCGATCTTTTTTCAATTTTGATCAATTACTGAAATTCAATATGCAACGATTATATGCGCATTCCCCTCCACTAAGTTAGCTGCTCGCTCCCTTGCTACATAAGGCTTGCAACGCTGATATGGCTATCTTGTAGGGCTGTGGAATTGCGCCTCTCCAAAAGTGCGAAAAAAGTGGTACAAAAACCTCGCAGGCGGGTGTAGAGGAGCGCGGATTAGGTGGGTCGAGAGCTCGATTTGGTGAATAGTTTGCATGGGCGTTTATAGCAGGCATGAAAAAAGTGCAGCCAATTGGCTGCACTCTAATCATCCCCTTACTTTACATCATTGCAATATAAGGCCCTACTGCATTTAGTAAAATGGCTCCTGCTGTTATAGCTGCTGTGATTTTTCTACCAGCACTTTTCTCATTGAGGAACTGCGCCCTATACTCTCTCGTAAGCTTAATAAATAGATCTTCTAGCTCTTCAGGAGAGTAAATAACAGGTCCTACCTGACCTACTAATGGTCCGAAAGTTGGGAGTATTACAAGCCAGTTTTTCAGAATTTGAGCAGTTTCGTCATCACCATTTTTTTGGGCTACTGCTAAACTCTTCTTCACTTCGTCTTCAATCAATACAGATTCTGGTTTTACATTTGTGTTCATGCCGTTCTCCTTGCCAACTATTCCCACACAAATGTAGTGGATTAATCCATTATACTACTGAACTAGAATCACATTTTTGTAATTGGAACCAACCTCGCTTTTAATACCCTGCTATCACTGCCATAGCCAGCAATTGCTTCAGATTGGATTGGGGCCTGTGAACTACCAGACCCTGGTACTACACCACTGTGGGTATGATTGGCTAAGGTGTCGGCCAGTTCTTTGACCACTTGCATAAGTTCAGAGAGCAGTATCAATACGTTTTCTTGTTTTGAGCCTACCCATGTTTTTGGCGCTTGTAGCCATTGGTGGTCTGCGACGATGCTTCGGCGGTGTTTGCCAATTGTCTCAACAAGCTCACCTGCTGTGGCTATATGCATGTTACCCAGTGAACCAAGCTCTAGGTTATCACCGGCTAAAAGCTCGATGGCACCCAACGTCTCAACGACCTTTTTGCCTATGATGTGCTCCAAGCTGTGTTGGTCAACATTGAGTGTGTACGTACCAAGGTCCGCTTGATAATGGGTGGCTTCATCGTGTTTACGATAGGCTTTCTGGTATTGCTGTTGGTCGGTTTGCTCAGTGGTGTTGCCGGCCGCGTCAACTCGCTTGCTGACTTCTTCACGTTGCTGTTGTAACTGCTCACCAGGCTCAATGGTTGGCAACGCGAAATCACGACCATATACAGCTCGAATAATGGGTAGATCATTTCGACCGTAAGCAAAGGCAATTTCAACGATGGTTCCTTCGAGTGGATAGCCCATTAAGCCTGACTCATGCCCAGTCATAGTGATAGGCAGAGGGATAGATTTATACAGCGGTACACTGGTGTCGATTTGCATGTTTTCCGTCAGCAAGTGAACATCAACCGCATAACGAGGACGAAATGGGTCACTGATATCACCTGATTGCGATTCATCACGCACCGCTTTGATTTGTCCGAACCTTGGCAGGTGATGACCGGCAGCAAGCTCAGGGAAGTTTTTGAGCGCCTCTTGCTTCTTTGGTGGAACTTCCGCTTTGCTCTCTTCCCAATGGATGGTCATCTCATCGGCAATCAGGTCAACTCGCTTAACCCGTTGATCATTGACGATAGCGCCAGGTCGAATCAACGGCAAAGGTGCGATGCTGATACTATTCGCAGATTGTTTGATAGCTAACTCATTTCTGAGCGTAACGTTCTTACCAAAGTAATGGCAATGCTCAAACGCACCAATGTAGAGGGTTTGGTCTGTTTTCTGGTACCAGATGAAGTCTGGAATATTGAACGCTTTGCCAATAGCTTGTAAGCACTGGTAGCCCGTCCCTTGACTGGTAAAGTTAGGAATAGGCTTGTCGGTATAGTCGGCGTTCTCTGGCAGTGCGAACTGCAAGCCAATTTTGTCACTTAACGCACTGAGTACCTGGCGCATGGTGGCGTGTTCAATCGCTACAGGCCACGATTTGTTTAGAATGCAGCTATGCTCTTTAACCAAGACTTTATGGCTACCATTGGCGGTAGGAAACACCTTTTCGATGGTACCTTCAAACCACAATTTGGTGTTTTGGTCGTAACCAATATCAAGCTGAACATGATCAAAGCGACTAGGCGCTATGTCGTGTTGATAAATAAAGATGGCACTGCTACCCAACGAGTGATGAAGGCTTACGCTGTTTTGCGATAACCTCACTTCATTACCTGCCACAAATAGGCGTTTCTCTAACTTCATTTTAACGCCTCTTCACTTTCAAGTAATGCTTGTTGATGCTGGGTGTTTTGCTGTTGCGTGGATGGTTTTTTGCTTTTGGTACGTTGCTCGATTTTCTCTGAGGCCGAATTGTACTCACGCATCGAGAAGCTGATTTCCCATGCTCGAAGTGACGTATGTTCAGAAGACGATAATTTGCCAAAGAACTTAGCTTCACGTACGCGATATAAACGCGCATCTCGGTTACCAATACGAAACACTTTACGATTACCGCTTTCGTCTTTCATCGAGAAGGTATCGTAGAGATCAGTTAGGTCCTTCTCGCGCTTAAATGGAATAGTACCGGTGACTGAAATCACCACACCTTTATCGCCCTGTTCAGAAGAGTGGGTCGAGGACGACTGGCCGCTCATATCTTTATCTTTGTATTGCTTTGAGCAACTCACTTTCATGTTGTCGATTGGTAGTAGCTTGCCATCTAAACTAAGCATTCAACAGTTCCTCAAAAAAGGTTAGAGGCTTATCGCTGAGCAACAGGCTCATGATGGTGTATTGGTGATTGGTAGACACATCAGTGTTTTTCAGTTGGCTTGCCATGCTATCAAGTGAGCCTGAGAATTTAGCTGACCACACATTGCCTTTCAGTGCTTTGAGCGCATTGATTTGTTCTTTGAGTTCATCCATTTTCGCGCTACGTTTAGCCGCTAGCGCACCAAGTTTACCAATCACATTAGTGACGTCACTGGCGAGTGATTCTAGTGTGGCGATTTGTCCTGCCTGATGTTGTTCGTACTCATAAAGTGGCTGAGCGTTGACAGTAGCTTTTGGTTTGAAGCGTGGCTGAATAATAGCCGCAGGCACGTGCATTTTGCTTTGCTCGTTAGTGGTTAACGCTTTAGCCTGCCTTGCGGTTTGCATCCAATCCGGAAAGCACAGCACTGAAGTTACGCTGTCTAGTAGACTGGCAAAGCTGGCTAGGTTCGACGCGCTGACCATCACCACGATACAGTGAGTACTGGTGTTTGGCCTGTGGGTGTCGATTTGGTCTTGCAGTTTGAGTGCTAGGGTATTTCTGGCTTGTTGAGGCGTGAGCACACAGCCTGACTCTAACTGCTGACCGACATCATATTGATAAGGCGTTGCCGAGATAATTGTGCCCTGCTCGATGAGTGATTCAAGATCACCGCGCAAACCGAGTAATGCTTCGGCCTCTGCACTTAAAGAGTGACGCCCGTAATTGGCGTCACTTTCAAGCAGTGTTAAGCGGTTGACCGCCTCATTCATGTTTGTGCCGATTTGGTCAGTTACCTGTTCAGCACTGGTTTGAATGGTTTGGGCGGCGCTTGGCCAAGTGAGGTTAGTCATAGTCTAAACCTCTGGGTTTACCGGCCATGGATTGTCGGCTTTGATTTTGGCTACCAAATCATCAATGCGGTCATAGTAAACCTGCAGCTCTTGCGCCGTTGCACCACTTCGCTCTAAACGCCTCGCTTCATTTTCCAGCGGATCCGTTTGTGCTCGATAAAGAGATTCGCGAGTAGCGTCAACTTGAGCGTAATCAGAAATATATATTTTTCTTAGATTGGTTACCCAAGCACCATTGGTCCATTCGTCCCATCTTGTTGACGGCTTTTCTAACGTATATTCGTCCGTGACTAAAGATGCATCATCAAACACTTTTAGTTGGTGAGTTTGTTTATGGTAACCCGTCACTACAACGGGCTTAAATTCAACGAACCATTTCTGATTTTTCACATCAAACTTGGCCTGTTCAGTTTCTTCATCAAACTCTGGAGTCGTATTCCAAGTAGCGAACTGCGGTACAATGTATTCATCGTATCCAGCCACCTTCTGAATTTGACTTGTACCCGTAAAAGCGTGGCTTTCGTAATCGTAGTGATAGGCTAATTTCATTACATCCAACCTCGGTGAATTTTAATAGAAAGGTTTGCAGTGTAAGGGCGGTTCTCAGGTGCTGTTGGAACTTGTCTAGATGCATCAAGCTGAATAGATGGAGATACTGAAGAAGCTCCCGCAGAGGTTGTTGCATTGGCAAACACTGCTGTACCACCTGTACGAGCAATAGCTCCAGATGCCCCACTAAACATCCAACCGTTGTTTGTTGTAAAGGAACCAGAGATATTTCTAATAGCGTCTCCTTGCGTTTCACCATGACTAATACCAGAAGGGTTGCCGCGGACAAAATGTCCCAAATGATGATTTGGCAAGGTAAAGGTTGTTGCTCCGTCACCATCACCAAATTTCATAGCGTGAGTCATAGGATCAGCGTCTTTTATTTCTTGCGCTACTATCATTCCTGCAGCCACAGCATAGTCCCAAAGTAACTTATCGGTAGTTCTCGATAACTCACCACCTTGTAAGTCGACCCACCCAGCCATAGTACCTGCATTATGAAACTCACCAATTAAGCCAATTAAATGTTCTAGTTTTGTATATTGAGAGTGAGGGTTATTGGATGATACATGCCCTTCCAAACCACCTTTCACCCGCCAATCAACCACGGAACCATCGGCATTAATACTCACTAGCTTGGCTACATAGTGTTGATTGCCGTTGCTGTCTACGTAGTCAGAAAGGTCCGTTTCTGAAGCGGTGATAGTGACGATATTTTG
Source organism: Vibrio sp. TRT 1302 (assembly GCF_050113875.1). Classification (NCBI taxonomy): domain Bacteria; kingdom Pseudomonadati; phylum Pseudomonadota; class Gammaproteobacteria; order Vibrionales; family Vibrionaceae; genus Vibrio; species Vibrio sp. TRT 1302. The sequence goes on from NZ_JBNJOF010000001.1 coordinate 431,832, forward strand.
CCACACGGACAGTGCGCTACCTTGGCGAACGACATCGACATATAAACCATTGGGTTTGGTGGTGATGGTTTGCAGCACTTCACCAGACAACACACCACGTAAACCGCCGACGTACACGACTCCGGGTGTAACCTTGTATTTATCTGGGTCAGCTTGTTGGATTACATCAAAACCATCAACAAAGGCGGTGTGGCCGTAGTTATCTAGACAAGCTAAACGGTGGTCTTCTTCGATTCCTTTCAAACGTGCTTGGTAGTCAATCTGCCAAGTCGAAGCATCAACAGTAATTCCGGCGATTTGCGCGGCTCCGTCATAGGCTTGCACCAATGATTTAGTGCTCGCCATACCGTTTTCTTTGGTTTCTTCGGCTTTGTGTACCACCATTCCGCAAGAATTTGGCACATTCTTGTCACGTAGATAAATCGCATTAAAAGTGAACTCAGCAATGGCACTAGGAATCACTACTGAATACGCCAGTGCGTTCTCACCAATTTTACCCACTTGGTCGATGTCTTGCTGATGCACCCATAGCGCAACATCTGGCAAGCCTTGGCTTCGGTCGATAGGCTGGCTGGGGTCTAAACCTGGGATGTAGGCAAAAATCATCTCATTCATATCTGGCGCTTTGCCAACACTGATTTGATTTTGCAAATAACGCTCAAATTCGAGCGGGATAGCCGTTTGGCTCATTGGGAACCTCCCCTATTGTCAGCCGTTATAGACTGGCGATAAATAACTGTTGTTGATGGTCAATCGATTGTGGCTTCACGCTAATTTCTACCGCCAGTTTCGACTGAGCTGAAAACAGGCTGAAGTTATGCGAGAACTCGCCACTGGCAATGGTTAACGTTGTTGGGAACGTCACCTGAAAACGATAACGGCGACACGTTCGGCCGTATTGTTCGATCAGGGTTTGAATCAGTTTGGTGTTGTTTGAGATATCACCATCCGTCAGTTCGATGGTGCACACATCCCACTCCACCGCGCTTTCACGTTCTTTGAACGCCACAATGCCAATACCTAATCGTTCAAAAATGCGTTTGAATCCAGTTACGCTGCCTGCGTCTTTCGCATTAACGAAGGCGTATTTCACGCGCTTACGAAACAGGCTCAGCGGCTCGCCATCAAAACGGGTGATGTCTCTGTCCCACGCCATCAGCTCTAACACTTTTTCACTACAAGTCAGTGCATCAAGTTGGTTGACTGGATAAGTGAGCCAGTCATACACGCGAAGCCAAAACCGCTTCACCCCTTGGGTTAACCAGTAAGGTTCAATTTTCTCTTTCGGGATGGATTCGCCATCTTGCCACCAAGGCAGAACAATCTTGATCATCTCTGGGATGTTCATTGGGTCACCTCGCTAATGGTTAAGCTTTGCAGACGTGGCTGCTCCAGTGATGAAACAATGTCTTTTTGCACTTCACCATCGACGATAAATCTCACCGATTCGACTCTGTTTAAATCCTCGTGGATTTCCTTGCCTAATCGAGACAAAGAGAAACGACTCTTGGGAGCTGCTCGGGTGATGTTCTTATGCGCATCCGACTCCCGAAATGCCGCGCGAATACGGTCCTCTATTTGCTGGTTCTCGCTAGTTTTCGTATCCGCATCTAAGTTGGCCGCGAACACCACTTCTGTCACGACATTGACGTTCTTGTCAGGTATCGCCATGGCCGTGATGTCCATCGGTCATAATATGGGTGTTCAACTGGTCGAGAATGTTTTGTGGTGCCTGGCCAACTTCCATCAAGATATAAGCCGTCGCTGTTCCTGGCTCAACCTCCCCCGTATTCTTAAAAAAGACATTATCACTTCGAATGCCTGCCACATCAGTGATGATAGAGCGATACACATCATCGATATGCCACGCGCCCGAACTGGTAAAAGCGTTTTGTAGGCGCAAGGCCAGTTCGTCGTCAGATTCAATATCGGCGCCTAATGTGGTGATGTAATCGGGTTTGTTCTCTGCTGAGACAATGCCACTGATTTCTTCTGGGATGATGCTGTAGTAACCGGCAGACAAATTGAACGCTTGGCCTTCGAATTCCGCCTCACACAAAACATCACCTGTCGCTTCACCGGCTGCAATCACAGTGTCACGGGTAACAAACAGGCGATAGACCACACCGTCTATCAAAGGGCTTTGGATAATCGCCCCTGCCACTATAGTGCTTTCTTCAGCACTATTGGCTTTCGTCAAAGTAATATTGCCCTGCATTTTGACGGCAGGTTTAGGCTCAACATCCAGCTCCCAAGCTTTTAAGTCGAGCGCCCAACGCTGCGCCGTGGCAACGAACAGGCTCGGCATTATATGTTTAGCCAAAAGTGTAGTGATGAGCCAATAAACAGGTGAAACAACAGCCGCTTTAACCCAACGCCAAAACGGACTCATTTCAGAGTCATTCGAGATTTGGCTTCCGGCACCTTTTACGTCTTTTTCGAGCTGCTCAGTAATGGCCGCCTCTGTTGTCGGGATGCCTTCTTGTTCAAGGACGTCGACAAAGTCTACCGTTGGTCTGTTCATTGCTTCACCTCAATGTCAATCACGTCTGAAAAGTCGAACGCTTTAGCGGTCAGCTCTACGATGCCTATTTGGGTTTCATTGGCATACGCGCTACCGGGTATAATTCGCTCATCCTGCTCTGCAGTTTGTTCGATTTGCACTAAGACATCGGCACGTAACGTTGGGTTGCGCTCTGCCAGTAGCTTTCGTGCGAGTCCTGATTCCATGATGCGGTGTTTCACATCTTGAGCGATGCTGTAGAGATCACTGGCTTGCTCAGGCTGTTGACCTGCGTCGACGTTCCAACCACCTTGTATCACCTTAATATCGATAAACTTTTTGTCAGCCATTGGATAACGCCTCCCACTCTTCCATCTGTTCTGGAGTGAATCCCCCTTCAGTAGTGATGTTCACCTCGCCAATGTGGGTTTGATTTCCTGCCATCGCTGTTGGCCTTTGAGCGGTGATGTTCTTTACCATCTGTGGGGGTAACTGAGCGTTGCTTTGAACATTCGCGTTTGGCGCAAAATCTTCCAGTGTTGGAATTGGCTTCCGCTCAGTATTTTCGGCCACGGTTGCAGCTTGAATCTCTGGGCTGCCAGAGCTACTCAAGTCAATATCGATACCCGGTATCATGTTGAGCTTTTCGATCACCCAATCGATGGTGTCAGACAGGAACTTGAACACTGCGGTATCACCAAATGAGGCTTTGAGGTCATCCCACCAATAAATCATGGCGCCCACTACGGCGATAAGACCGACAATACCTGCGACTACCCATGTCATCGGGTTAGCCCATAGTGCCGTATTGAATAACCAGGTGGCTGCGGTCATTGCGATAGTGCTAATACGCAGCAGTTTCAATACCCCATTGAGTGCCCCCATAGTGACCGCCCAACCACCACTCATCATCTGGCCTATTCCCATGGCAAGAGACAGCCCTGCGACTACGCCACCTAAAGAGAGTGCAGCAATCGCGGCATAACCAAACAGTTCTGCTAGCCAAGGGAATTCGTCGGTCCAACCCGTAATCCACACAATGCCATCAGCAAGCGAACCCACGACGGCGTTGATAGAAGGTAAAATCACACCGAAGACGGCAGCACGAACGGCAAACCAAGAAGATTCAAGTCGCTCCCATTGATCAGTCATTTTTGAAGCCATCTCTTCGGCTTTCGACATCCCTTGCACACTACCAAGTGTTTCGATGCTTGATGCCAATCCATCAGTATCCGCCATCAGTAACTTAATCATGCTGACGGCTTCTTCTGAGCCAAATGCTTTCTTCAAATCGGCAGCTTCAGCGACACTTAACGTCTCTCCGTATTGGCCTTTCAACTTATCGAGAATATCCAACATAGGCAGCATTTGCCCTTGGCTATCAGTAAACGATAAATCCAGCCTGTCTTGAGCATTTGCCACCCCAGCTAAGAACGCTTTGTATTTGGTACCCGCTTCACTACCACTCATTGTGGCTTGCAAAGTACCTAGAATCGCCATCTGCTCTGACATAGCTATTCCAGCCGATGTCGCATTGGCACCAACACTCGTGAATGCAGAGCTCATCTCTGAACCCGTGGTTTTAAACATCTGCACCGCACTGGCGGTTTGACCTGCGACTAACTCAACCCACTCGCCTTTACCCATTTCGGCCGCTTGGTTTTTAAAGATGCCGTACATGGTGCCCATGTAACTGGTAATGGTTGTGGTATCGGCTTTAGTGGCAGCGGCCAAAACACCCGAGGCTTTAGTAAACTGAGATAGTTCATTACCATCTAAACCCGCGATAGCAGATTGAATGTCATAAGACGCGGCCACAAAGTCAGTGGCAGACTTGCCATATTCTGCGGAGAACTCCAAAGCTGTGGCAGAAAGTTGCTTGAGTGCATCTTCTTGAACCCCAAGCGAAGCCACTTCACCGAGTTTTCTATCCATTTCAATAGCCGGCATTAATGCGTTTTGCACAGCGAAGCCAGCCGCCACAATACCTGCGGTACCTGTGGCAACGTTCTGTAGGCCTTGCTTGCCCAATTCCGTTGCGGCGGTCATCTCTTGGGTGATGCCTTGCAAGGGTTTGGAAATTTGGTCATCTAAGACCATTTGCATTAATAGCTTTTCGTCCATACTTACCTGCTATTGAACAGATTGGCGATAGCCGTTTGCACTGCCGCCTCTATTCGTTGCCTTTCTCGCTTTTCTAGCCACATGGCTCTGGCGAGGTTTTGTTCATCGTCCCCTTCATGGGGTAAGTAGAATCGACGCAGGGTGAGCGCTTGTTCGATGCCGTTTTGCTCGATGCGCTCAACCCGCTCAGTTAGTTTTTTAACGCGATGGTAATGCCACCTTTTGCAGCATCACTGACCGTTGCGAATAGCTGCATCGTCAAACCAGGTACCGCATCTAAATAGGCTTTCAGTTCATCTTTTTGCTTAGGTTCAACGCTACGAATTAAATAATGATAGGCAGGCACCACCTTGTTACTTGGCATCACTTCATTCGAGTAGTTGTTGGCATCAGCCACTGTCGGTGTGAAGGTAAAATCTGTTTCACCCACCGTGACAACAACAGGTTTCAGCGCGAACGTAGGTTGATTAGACATAGAGTTATCCTTTGTTGGTTGGCTGCTTGGCTAGTTGCTCGGCTCGCCAGTTTAAATATTCTTGTGTTTGGTCAGCACATTGCCCAAACGCATCTTTCAACCGCGGAATATCTTCGATCACGATTTCAGGCCATGTACCTTTAACGATTGGTTTTTCACACGGGACAATCAGCCCCGCAGGCGGTAGTTGAACAATGACTCGAGTTTGGATGGCATCAGTACGGCTGCTGCAGCCGCTGAGTAACACTATCAGGAATGTGGCACTCCACATTTTCCAGTTGAGATTCCAGTTCGCTGATTTGTTCATCTAACTGCCTTTTATCTTGCTGCTGTTTTTGAGTGCGACTGACCAATAACGTGTTCATGTATTCTTGGTCATGCCTTAGCGTATTGATGGTTAACTCACTGGTCTGGTTCACCGCTTTGAGCGCATCAAACCTTGCCCTTAGTGCGGCTTGTTCAGCCTTACTTGCCTTGAGCAATAACCACATGGACACCATTGCCACTAATCCCACCGCCACTGATAGCCATTTAATCCACTTGGGTACACCGAGCATATTCGAGCCCTCTTCGCGTGATCAGTCCGTTGTATTTTTTACCTCCGCTGAACACCCATCGCTTGAGCTGTTCACACGCTTTGGGGTAGTTACCCTGCATAATGTGTTTATAGATTTGAGTTAACGTGCCATTGGCATTACGCCGGAACTTGGTGCATCCCGTGTTAAAAACGAAACTCGTGAAGGCATCGAACTGACCCTGAGTCATTGCCTTACCCGAAATGTGTTCTGCGTTGCTCACACACTGCTCGGCGCTTTGAACATTCTTTACCCAATCTTTGGCCACTTGCTCTAACGACACCGCAGTACTCGACACATCATGTGTGTTACCAATTCCGTTAGTGGCTAAACCTGCAGGGCAGCGATATGGGTCTTGTCGACATCCTTCTGCGTTACCAATCAGCTCAAGAGCAGCAGAGCTAACACGCAACTCACCCAGTTCTTGCTGCTGAATTACAACCGGACCAACAGGCTGAGTGGTCTCAATCGCAACACCACCTGTAATTAGAGCAATGGCACCCAGTACAGAGCAGGTGATTTTTTTACTCAGTTTCACTGACCGTAACTCCTTTCTCTGTGGCAATGCGCTGCATTTCGCGCTTGTGCCAATAGTTCAAAATGAGTGCGAGCACGCCGATGACAAGCGACCCCGTAAAGTACCAATGTTCATAGGTCATTTTGCTGATGCCCATTCCTAGCAATGACATGAGATACGCTAGGCCACTAGTGAACTTGTCGAACCATTCTTTCAACATAAAGGAGTGTTACCTCCGCTCTATAAGCGACTGACAATTAATGCAGAATTGACAGCCCTTGCTTGCTTTTCTTCGCGCTTCTGGGATTGGTTCGCCACACTCTTCGCAATCCAACGCGCTCTCTTTTTGGGCATTCTGGCTAGACCGTAACAACTGGTTAGCCAATGCCACTTTGGTGAATTGGGTTTCTGTTCCGCTTGCATGATCAATCACATCCGTCATTGGCTTACCCTTCACCTACAGCACGTAGCGCGTATCGTCTTCGCTGAGGTATGGCACCCCATCAATCTTGACGAACAGAGGGCTGGTCACTAACCCTTTAAGCTTGCGCTTGTGCTTATCTGAGCTGGATGGATCGATGTTGAGAATGTCTTCAATCAACCATTTCACACCAAAGAACTCGACTTTCTGCTCTTCTTCACCTGTGTTGGCGTAGCACATCAAATCATCGAGCGGTAAGTTGCGGTAGCTGCCTGCAGCCTTGGCTGCGCTGTGAACGACTTTGAAATACTTAGCATCAAGCTCAAGCTCGATTTCACAGCTCACTTCACCGTCAGTGTAACCATCAGGAATACCGCCACTTTTCGCCACTTCAGACGAATCGCTAATCGTGGCAGTAAGGCTCTCCACATGGATAAACTCACCAAATAAGTTTGTATCAAAACTACGGGTAGAAATTCGGCGACTCATTAGGCAACCTCCCCTTTCTTAACGCTGATGTAGACAGTGATTTTTACTGGGCAGTCATAAGGCTGAACCTGCATGTAAATTTCAACTTCTTCATTGGTGACCCACTTAATGCGAATGTCGTCTTCTTGTGGCGGCAGGATTTCACCTGGATCGCCCGTGCGTGCCATACGTCGCAAGTCTTGGGTGAAGTAGATTTTCGCTGCTTCGGTGGCCGATGGCGTTGAATTGAACTTACGGTCGGCGATTCGTGCAATGGCACGAATGCGAACAAAGCGCGCCGCTTTCATTGCTACACGGATATGACGAATATCTTGATAGTCGCCCCCAGGCACATCGAGAGTATTACCTGTTGTCCAGTATTGACCTGGATAGTCTGGGTACCACATCGGCACTGATAGGCGATTCGATTCCAATGTTTTAAGGTGAGCGAGCTGTAAACTGTCACCGTTCTTATCGGTTAAGAACTCAGTGTTGCCGACCACGGAGCCAGTCATCACGCGAGCCGGTGAGTCCGCAATAGAAACTTCCCCGTTGGCCATGCGTCCCACGCCTTTACCAAAAGTGTCGAGGTCTTTATGCAAGGTTGGGATCACTGTGACGTACTCACTGGCGATATTGGTCACTATCGCGGTGCAGTCTACAATGTACTGTTCCCAAGCTTTCCCCGTGGTGACATCATTGTTGATGGCAGGAAGGCGACAAATCACAAAGGTCTCACGACCTAATGAGGCTTTAAGTTCAGTACGCAGAGTGATAGCCGATTCAATAAAGGCTTTATCGACCGCAGGAATATGAACCGCTGTGGCTTCAAAACTTGAGACTTCGTTGGCTTTTTTCACCGCATCTTGCCAATTGTCACCTTGGTCTAAAATGAGCACACCTGCTGTCCAGTTCTGTTTGGCGTTAAGCTGCGCCGCTTTGAGGTTAGCCAGATACTCTTCACTTGCTTGTTCAAGCACATCATCGAGATCACTGGTCGAGTCAACCATATAGAGTGGACGCTCCTCGCCCGTGACAGTCCCGTAACCCACAAATAGGAAGTGATTGTCTACAGTGGCGATAGGCCCTTGCATAAGGTTTTGAATAATGATGGTAACGGTAGGCCATGCCATGGTTACTTACTCCTATTGCGTTTGAGTTCTCGCTTAATCATCATTGCCATACGTTTAGGACTAATGCCGATCAGCTGTCGTTCTGGTCTTCCTACTTGCCAATCTCTAGCGGGAGTTTTGTTCTCCAACTCTTGAATGGTTTTTGCCGCTTCCCCAAGAGTCATGTTTTCAGTTATCCACTTGAGAGTTGGTTTCTTACCGCGCTTTTGCCTACCTTGTGGTTTGAGCCTGAAACCAAGATCACGGAGATGTTTGGCTTGCTCGCGAGTGGCGTTATCATCTTTGCTCGGCTCTTTGTCCTTTTTTGCCTGACGCTTTCGCTTGGTTAATCCGCTTTCTTCAGCCAACCCATGGTGGTGTTGATAAGCGACCTTTCCACGAGCAGTCGGCCAGCCGACGAACAAGGTTTTATTACTGTTGCGCTGAAAGTGCTTCACTTTGCGGGTGAACCCCATCAGCATTTTTTTGCGCCCTTTCTTTCGACCTTTCCACTTTGTGCCATCAGGATTGCTTTGGGTTCTGATGTTCTTTTTGGCTTGTTTAGCTAACTGAGCACCCAATTTTTTCAGCAATCTGGTTCTGGTTTTTCTGTCGAGCATGAGCACTTCAATTTGCTCTTTGGCTCGCAAAAAGCTGCGTTCGTCAGCTTTAATCTGGAGCACTGTTTATCACCACGTCTCGCAGCTTGGTTGCCGTCCAAATGTCGTAGTCTTCAAGTCGGTATTGTTTGCCGCCCCAGTAAATTGGCCCCTGTGGGTCTTCAATCACTTTGACTGGCTCTTCGAACATCACTTCGATGATGAGTTCAGCACTGCTAGCGTCTTCTATCACGACTTCGATGTATGGGTCGCTTAGCTCAGACAACTGCTGCTCACGGTCTTCATCGTTATCCATCAACCAGGCGCCAATATTGGCAAACAGGACAGCAGGACTTTGCTCTTGGTATGGGAAGCGATCAAAGTAAAACTCGGCTTTGTAGCGCTGAAGCATCATCTGAGAACTGCCATTCCCCATAAACTTTGGCGTCAACTTCAGTTCAATGTCTTGCATTTCAGCGCTCATACGCTTGGCGACTTTGGTCCCTACTCGCGCTTCAATAAATGCTTTCAAATCACGCAGTTTGTAGCCTGCTTGGTACTGTTCGCTCATATCAAACTTACCGTTGCTCTAGTTTTGCCGTTCATAGCGCGGATGATGCGCGCACACTCGGCCAGCAGTTCGTTTTTAGTTTCAGCACTTCGCTCAGATAGATGATCACCTTCTTTCTTTTGGTGAACGGTACTGAAGTCAGGTAGTAAATCGGCTTTAGCGCGAGCAAACACCGCCGCTTCATACTGGATCACTACGTTGTTCTTTCCAGACACGACCGGAAAGGATTGAACATCGACGGCTTTGACAATCCCCTCTGCCTGGTACTTGGCTTCAAGGCTAGCTAACTCTAAATTACAGGCAGAAACAGCATTGGCTAACGCAAAAGCAATACGCTCAGCATCCTGCGCTGGCGGTGTACCACGTCGGCGTTCAAAATCGCCTGCGTTGATGTCTGGCCAGAAACCATTATTGGTAATGGTGGTGTTTTGATAGCCGTTGTTTCCGCCTGTAAGCATTGCAATTCCTTGTTCAAAATAGGTGCGCCTCTAGCCACTGGGTCGACGGTATGACAATGAACCATAAGGGTTATTGTTACCTCGCCAGCCGAGGCGCGGCGGCGTAGGAGCTTTAGAGGTTAGTGCCCTCTTGAATCGCTTTGAGTCGCGATTTCACTTCTTTAACTTTGGTAGCAACACCAATCTTGTTGTGCTTGTCTTCAGCTTGTTCCATCAGTGCCAAAGCGCGCTCAAGATGTTCGACGTTGCCAATGCTGCTTGGTTTTACTTTTCTATCGTCATCTGTCAGCAATGCATAAGCAGCGAATTTGAGCCATTGAGCATGTAGCTGATTTGGGACATCCCATTCGTCTTCCAGTAGCTGCTCATTGATTCGGCCGTAGTACGGCTCAAATGAGTTGCCGTTTCTAGCTTGTGCTTCAGACCACTCAAGTACGCTACGAACAGCGAAGGTCGGCCAGTTGCACTTCAAGTTTTCTGGTGTTGGTAAGCCTTGCTCAATTGCTTGGATACACCAACTGATTGCCGTATCGAGGTCTTCTGCATCAAACAACCACACAATCAAATCAGTGAAGATAGGGTTTTGATACGCTTCACCTGCTTCTAAGTAAGCTTCGACCATTGGTTTGTACTTGGGGATAAGCACGTTGCGTTTGTGCTCAACCTTTTTATCGATTGAAGCAAACTCTTTCAGTACGAGTTTGTCCTGCTCGAACTCAACCAGTTTGATGTGTAGGCTATCTTTTGATGCCAAAAGCGCATAACTTCCGGCCTCAGTTGAAGCCGTTCCGCTTGCTGTGGCATCGTTTCGTTTGACGCGCAGTAAAATCGCGTCACGTTGTTTCTTGAGTGGGCTTACCATGGGCTAGTCCTTATGGTGCTGGATTAGGGTCTACAATATCGACCTGTTCTATCGCGGCGAATTTCTCAAAACGGCCTACACCATAGCCTTCCATACGTAGATAAGACGTTTCAAAACGCTTACGGTCTTCTTCATTGCGCGACTTACGCCATTGAGTGCCTTTTTGCGTGAGCACTTGCAGGTTTTTCAGCGTCGTAATCCACATCGATTTTGGTGGGAAAAACGGTGGTGTATAGACCTTGCGACCATTGATGGTTTTCGCCAGGCTTTGGGCTGCTTTGTGTTCTGTTGGCTTATCAGCCGATTCGAGCAAACGGTGCTGCTCTGCGGCGACAAGATCACGACCAACTAAGATCACTAGCTCATCATCACCTTGAAACACTTCATGAATCACTGTGTTCTCTAGATCATTTGCTAACGAATCAAGGTTTTTGTATGAACCTGCCGCTTGACCTGTTGGGTCTAGCGTAGCTGTGGCCAATACTTGTGCCGGAGCCTTCTCTTTGACGATGGTGAGCCAGCCTTTATTTACATCTTGACCCAATGGATACGTTGTCGGATTGGTATCACCAGTCGCAATGTGAGTACCATGAAAGCCAATACGCAGCGTATCGAGGCCAAGGTTGCGAGTAATGGCATTATTCATTAGCTTCGCCCACTCATTCTTACTGCCTGAGTTAGCCCACTGGGTCATCATTTCCCATGTAATGAACACACCTGAGTCTGTTTCGGTAAGCTCGTAGGTATGACCGCCTTGACCAAGCTCTGCATAAAAGCGGTCATTGGTTTTGCGACCCGTGATTAATCCGCTGTTACCCACATCAACCACCTGACCTTTGATTTGGTCAACAGGCATTGCTGCGAGCATTCCCAAGAATCCAACGGATTGCAGGATGCCTTGGCGCAATTTAGTTTCCATCGGTGGAGCAATATTAAATTGCTTCGAAACATCAGCGACTTCGTTATCTTTGGCAAGTTGCTGACAGTACATTTCTAGGTATTTGGTTGAAGTTGCATTCAGCATTTAAACAACCTCCATTGATTGACCATCATGACCAGAAGGGTCTGGACGCTGGTCTGGGGTTTCTTCAGACAGAGCTTTGAACTGCTTATCAAGCTCTGCTTGTTGGGTGATGATGCCGTCTAACTTTTCGTTCAGTTGAGAGAACTGCTCGGCGCTAACACCTTTCTCGATCTCTTCTGGTTTAACTTCGGCTTCAGGCTCAGGGTTTAGTTGCTTACTAAACTCGTTTTGCTGTTTTTCAAGGTCGGCCTGTTTGGTTTCAATACCTTCAAGCTTTCCCATCAATTGAGCGAATTGCTCTTTGGTCATTTCTTCATCCTCGTTCTGGGGATCGTTAGGCGTTTCTGGCTCTTCATCGCCAGAAGAGAAAAATTCATTGAATGCCGCAAAGAAGCGGTCTTTTTTGGTAAAGCAGGATGAGAAGTCGATTTCTTCTAATGCGCTGCATTCAAGTTCGGTGGTTTCACCCTGTTTACGCGAGAACTGAAGGAGCGATGTGCCTGTGGATGCAGGAGAGTCAGTCGCAGCTAGGCCCATCAGATAACAACGCCCTTCACCTTTGTAATCAGGGTTTGGTTCAATCGAGGTAAACAGCTTTTGCTTTTTACGGTTGGCTACAAGCATGTATTCGTTTGGCTCAAGCTTGGCGAATAGGCGCATTTTGCCGTCTTTCTCTTCAGCTTTAAGCTCTAAGACTTTTCCCCAGTTTTCACCGTAACCATAAAAGCGACGGTGCTCTGGCCAAATCAGTGCGGTGTATTCATCTGTTGAGTAACTTGCAGCCATTTGCTCAATCCACTCACGAGTGATTTTGCGCCCGTCTACAGTTGGCCCTTCAGTTGCGATGATTTTCCAGTCACTTGCTTTTGGCATTTCTCGTACTCAAATTCGTTAATAACCACTCGATTTGAGCTAACAATACGCCTTTGAATGGGGCGTTTCAGCCACTTAAATTCTGAACAATTCGGATACGCGCCATATCCGAACTCGTCCGAATTTTTGCTTGTGAATGAGCATGTTAAGCAGGCGTATGATGCGCTTATGGCTTATTCAAAACAGATAAAGGAAGACGCGAAGCAGCTATATATTCGCGGCGTTCCTCCTAAACAAATCGCGGCGCAATTAGAGCTAAATAGCGACCGTATCGTTTATACCTGGGCGGAGAAATTCGGCTGGGCGTTGTTACTTGATGAACTCTCTGTCGAACAAATGGTGAATCGCCGTTTGGCAGTGCTGATTGATTTACCAGAAAAATCCGATCAGCAGCTTAAAGAGATGGATAAGTTGATTGAGCATCATGTGAAATTGCTCAAAGCGAATGCCGATGCCAAAGCTAAGATGGAGAGAGCCGCGCAAGCCAGCTCGGAGCGACAACCTACCCATAGCGGTAAATCTAGTAATGGGAATCAAAAAAGTAAGAAGCGCGGGCGCAAAGTTAAAAACGACATCAGCGAACTGACTGAAGATAGCTTTACCGATTGGCACAACTCGCTCTATGCCTTCCAGAAGGTGATGCGTGAAAACCTTCACCAACGTATTCGGAATATTCTTAAATCTCGCCAGATTGGCGCCACTTACTACTTTTCTGGTGAAGCGCTAGAAAACGCGATTTTAACTGGCGACGATCAACTCTTCCTTTCCGCCTCTCGCGCTCAGGCTGAAGTATTTCGTACATACATAATTCGTATTGCCAAAGAGTTTTGGGATATCGACTTAACCGGCAACCCGATTGTGCTATCAAACGGGGCACACCTACGCTTTCTCTCGACCAACGGCAAAACCGCTCAATCCTACTCAGGCCACCTCTATACCGATGAGTATTTTTGGATTGGTCAGTTTGCCGAGGTTAAGAAGGTCTCGTCTGCGATTGCAACCCATAAGAAGTGGCGACGAACTTACTTTTCTACGCCATCGAGTAAAACCCACCCTGCCTACCCGTTTTGGACGGGTGATGAATGGCGCCAAGGCAAAGAAACGCGCAAGAACATCGAGTTCCCTACCTTTGATGAGTACCGCGATGGCGGTCGACTTTGCCCCGATAAACAGTGGCGCTATGTCATTACGATGGAAGATACGGTTGCGCTCGGGTTCGACCTTGTTGATATAAACGAACTACGCGACGAGTACAGCGACAACGAGTTTAAGAACTTGTTTATGTGTATTTTCGTGGATGGTGCAGCCTCTATATTCGAGTTTAACAAAGTCATGCGCTGCATGGTCGATAGCAAGCAGTGGCAAGACTTTGACCCGAAAGCCAATCGCCCATTTGGTGCACGTGAGGTCTGGTTAGGCTATGACCCATCACGAACCCGAGACAATGCCTGTTTGGTTGTGGTATCCCCGCCAGCTCTGCCTGGTGAAAAGTTTCGTGTGCTCGAGAAGCATTATTGGAAAGGGCTCAACTTTCAGTATCAGGCAAAACAAATTGGTGAAGTATTTAAGCGCTACAACGTGACCTATCTCGGCATTGATGTGACGGGTATTGGTGCAGGGGTTTATGACCTACTCAGCAAACAGCACCCGCGTGAAGCGATCGCGATTCACTACTCGAACGAGAACAAGAATCGCCTTGTGATGAAGATGATAGATGTGATTGATGCGAACCGTCTTCAGTTCGATGAAGAGCACAAAGATATGGCGATGGCGTTTATGGCGATTAAGCGCGTAGCGACCAATTCAGGCAACAATATGACTTTTAAGGCCGACCGCAGTGAGCTGGTTGGTCACGCCGATGCGTTTTGGGCTATTTCTCACGCGGTGATTAATGAACCTCTCGATCACTCCTCCCCGATTAAATCTAAATATGTAATGGCCAATGCAGCATGAAAGAACAAATGATCACAGAACAATCTAGCCCTTCAAGCGAGAAGAACATTTCTTGTTTTTCGTTTGATAACGCGCAGCCCGTTGATTCTAACTCTTGGATGACCAACTACTGTGAGTTGTTCTACAACGATATGGATGATTACTGGGAACCGCCTGTTTCACTAAAGGGACTAGCGGATATTGCCAACGCTAATGGTCACCATGGCTCTTTGCTAAAGGCACGTTCTAACTATGTGAGTGGACGATTTATTCAAGGTGGCGGTATGTCGCCTGATGAGCTTAATCGCGCCAGTTGGGACTACTTTGGGTTTGGTCACTTTGGCTTTTTAAAGCTAAGAAACCACTTTAAAAAGGTGATTGGCTTAACTCCCTTGCCCATGATGCACATACGTAAACGTAAGAACGGTGATTTTGTGCAACTGCTTAGGGATGACAAGAAGAAGGTCTATAAGGCTAAAGATGTGATTTTTGCAGGCCAGTATGACCCGCAACAACAAATCTATGGTTTACCGGATTACTTGGGCAGTTTGCAAAGTGCACTGCTCAATAAAGATGCCACCTTGTTCAGACGCGCTTACTACAAGAACGGCGCCCATATGGGCTACATTTTTTACACCAGTGACCCAAACCTGAGTGATGAAGACGATCAACGTTTGCAAGAAGCCCTTCAAGGCGCAAAAGGCCCAGGTAACTTCCGCTCGATGTATATCAATATTCCGAACGGCAAAGAGAAAGGGGTTCAGATCATTCCAGTTGGTGACATCGCCACTAAAGACGATTTTGAGCGGGTGAAGAACATTTCTACCCAAGATATTTTCACCGGGCACCGCTTTCCTGCGGGGATGGGTGGGATGATGCCGCAAATTGGCGCGAACATGCCCGACCCAATCAAAGTGAGCCAGATGTACGATAAGTATGAGGTTGTTCCGGTGTGTAAGGTGTTTGAGCGAGCGGTGAATAGCGACCCAGAAGTGCCTAAGCAATTACACATGAAGTTTGATTTGATGGTTTTAGAGATCTAGATGTTTACAAAGCCCTCAAGAGAGGGCTTCTATAGCTAATAGCTAGCATTTTGCTATTGTGACTGCTGTCTAGCCAGTTCCTTTTGCAACTTTTTCACTATCGAATATTTATTTACGTCTACTCCAAACGAGGCTGAAACAAAGATAAAAAGAACTCCAACAGTAAACGCGCTCAGTTGCTTACCTTCTTCAATGTGGTCAAGATAAGCATGGGAAACCAACAGTGAACCAAGAACCCCCAAAGAAACAGCCGCAAATACTGCATATGCTGTACTCAATAACAAACCAACTGAACATCTAATGCGTAACCTGTCGTCCACAAGAGTAATTTCCGGGTAAACTTTTTTTATGTGGAAAGTGTTTACAGCACCATTAGATTGTTCGATGAACTGACATAGAGCAGTCCTCATTTTTCGATGAGCTAACAAACCAAATACAAGCCTAAAGCTCTCCTGCGCATATGACTCTTCTACTGCTCTTTTTTCGAATGAAGTAAATAATCCGCTCTCAAGTGCTAGTTTGTGGCTATTAATCCTATTCATACGCAATTTACTGAAAAAGTTACTAGAAACTCTATAAACCTGCGCCAGCCCAATACCAATTGCTAAGATTGATGCCCACTCAGCAACACCTATATTCATAACTGTTTCTATCATCTATCGAAACCTACAACGCTGTATAAAAAAACATATTAAACATATACTATATCGAAGTCAGTCACAGCCAGCTAGGTCAATGTTATGAGAGTATTTTGCCCCGAATGTGGCGAGAAAAGTCGCATTCAAAAATCGAATAGGATGAGTACTAAATACGCCGATTTGTATTGCTCGTGTAGCGACCCTGAGTGTGGTCATTCCTTTGTTATGAACTTGTCTTACAGCCACACCCTTAGCCCAAGTGCTAAAACCACTTCTCAACTTGCGTTTAATATGGCGAAAGCCCTAGCACCAGAACAACGCGCCGAGCTACAACAACAACTTTCAATGCTATAGATCTAGCACTTAAAACTCGGAGAATCCGATTCAGAAGCCATCTCGACAATACTCAAGATGGCTTTTGTTTTTTCTGCATCTATCAACCCTTTCTGATCAGCCAATACCAACCCTGCTAAATAGGCTGCCGCTTGTTTTGATAGCGCTGTTGCCTCACTAGAGGCCGCACCATCGACAATAAGCTCTAGCGCAGCCAGTACGTTGTCCCTTTGTTTTTCTTCAGACATATCAATACCCTTACCAACTTCGATGAAATGTTACTGTATATTAATACAGTGGTAAGCAGGTGTTTTTTGCAAGGATTGGATTCGCGAATCGGATCACGTCATCAAAAATAGGCCGCTTTTGCATTACACAAGGCGCAATACTTGAGAACCATTTCCAATGGCTATATTGGTAGTAGTGACATAGCCAATTCTGAATACTGCGGGTTGTTGCGGGTATTTACGAGTCTTTACAGTACATATTGTACTTATAGGATTGACTGATTAACCTATTTGGTTAACAATTGTTAGTGAAAGTACGCACTGCGTACCTATCCACACATAACGCAGCCAATGCTGCAAGGAAATGCCAAATGAAATCTGCAAGTAAGTCGCCAAGACGTATCGTCTTTACGGATGCTGAACGTATGCTGGCTTTCAACACATTAGAGCAATCTCGCGCACGCCGTGAGAGATCACCTCGCAGAAAAAGGGATACAGGTTCAAATGAAGCTCAAGGTTGTCGTTGATAGAGACTTACTACCATTAAATCAGCAGCAAACCATTCTTAGAGACGAATTTGAAACCTACAAGCGATTGAGCTTAGCTCAAAACCCAAAGAACTTCATCACGCCTTCAGTGGGCGACCAAATGAATTACCCATCAGATCACCCATCTTTTGGACGAGACACAGAGTTTGAAAGACCTGAGTCTCTAATAACCGACATTCATAGATATCGATTAACCAAAGTTCACGTTGATACCAAAGCTGTTTGGAAACCGCATACGAAGCAATGGTATTGTACTAGCAACGAAAGCATTGTTTATTCAGGCTTCATTACACCTGATAATACTTACATCTTTGTAATCATCGAATTTCTAACTGCTGAAAATGCCAATAATCCTGAAAACTTCGATGCACACAAAAACTACACTTCAGAAGACGTAGACAGTTTTTTAGATATCGCAGCAGAAAATGAAGATGATATCCTGAATGATTTAGATCAGTGTGATTCTGAACCACCTATTGCAAGTTAAACCAAAAATTTGCAAATCTAACACCCACATAAATTTCCAAATTCACACCAACGGCCAATCGACCCGATCTGGAAAAATCGACAGGTCGGGTTGTTGATACTCTTCTTGTTCTGGTTTGGCTAATACCTGGTCCCAACCTTCAAAATCCATCCAACTTAGGTTGTCTTTAGGCTTACGGCTGACTTCGACTAGCTGCGCTGGTCTTGTGTTGCCGCGTTCGTCTACCTCCGCTGGGCGAATTTGGATAATTCTTTCATCATCAATTCGAATTGAGCTGCCTTTTAGCAGAGCAGCTAGCGCTGCATCATCAATATTGGGTGGTGAATCCACCTCTTTATTGCTTGGTTCGAATAAGCGGGTTAGCTGATCGCAGACCTGTACTTGATGAGGCTCCGTACAGTTATTGACAGAACTCCGAGAGGAGCCAGAGGCTCCAGAAAGAGCAAGAGCCCCCGCTTCAGCATCTTCGTTAACTTTTGACTTTTTGATGATTGTCCAAACTTTGGTGCGTGTTTTGACGGTTTCTTCGGGTGTGGTGAAACCTTCAATCTTGCGAACGTCTTCGCCATGTGGCGAGGCGAAAGGTAGAACCTGATAAGAGTTCACGATCAGCAAATCATCACGCTTAACGAATGGGCCACCCTGCCCCATGATGTAACCTTGCCAGTTACCATGGTCAGCAGCTTTTAAAGTGTCTGTGATGTTTGCGTCTTCGGTCTTCATGCGTGACTGGTAGCTGTCACCAATGACTTTCATTAACTCTTCATTGGTGATCAGCTTGCTAGGTTTGATTGGTCCTACAAGATCACGTTGCAGCATTGAGTAAATAGTGAGTAGGTCGACACGCTCTTGCATGAAGAGGTATTCCATAAAGGCTTTTTTGTTTTGGCTCGCAAAACGGCGTAGCTCGCGGTAAGTGGTAACGGGCGCACCACCAAAGAACTGAAACTGGCGAATGTTCCAACGGCTCTTCCAAGCACTTACATTCTTAGCCATATCTTTAACTGACTCGCCCGTTTCGTCTGACACTTCATCATCCATGGCATATCCATCAATGTTCTTGGAAATGTACTTAGCGATATAGCCCGTCGCGGTGCCTAGCTCTGGGTCAATCTCCCCCACATCACAACGAGGCGAGTGATCAAACTTGCCTTGTTTATCAAATAGCTCGTCTTTGTCTTCTCTAGTTGCGTAATCAACAAAGATCTCTGTAACTAACTCTTTGTGTTCAGGCTTAACCCAAATCAACAAATGCCAGTGTGGTGTGCCATCGTGATGAGGTTCAGCCACACGAACACCAAACCAACGGATGTCTTTTCGTCCTAACTTAGCGCGGATTCTTTGCCAGACATTGTTTAAGTATGTTTGGGCATCACGTGGACTTGCACCATTCCAGTGACCAATAAAGCCGCCTTTCTTGTATGAGTTATGATACTTGGATGGGGTAGTTAGCGTAAGGAATAGCCCTTGCAAACCAAGTTCGTTACCAATGTCTTCACAACCTCGGCAACGTGTCATAAGTTCGTGGCGACGAATGGCAGGGTTAGATACGCTTTTTAGTACCATTGGAGCCAGATCAGCCACTTCTTCGGTTGCTTCATCGAACAATTCACACTGCTTAATGAACTCCCAGTTTTGGGTCTGCTGCTCTTTGTGCTCGCGTACACAATCCCATGAAGCATAAGGAGACGCTTTTGAAGAGACTTGCCCCATTGCAATCGCTAGGTGCTCACGCATGATTTTGCGAATCTTCTTTAAGCGATTACACCACCACTTCTCGCTAATCATCTTTGAAATGTCTTGTAGTGCTGATAGCTCAGATTGATCTTTGTACTTTCTAGGTGGCTTCACTCCAAAAGAGCTAGCTACAAATTCAGCTACTTGCTCATAGGTGAACACAGCCGCCATTTCAGTACCTAGCGCTGTTTTTGCATGATACTTACTCGCTTCTATCAATCTAAAGCGGTCAACAATATTAGAGATATTGAAAGCCATGTCGCGGAGTTCTGATTGCTCAAGCTCTGCCAACAATCGATTTTTGACTGGCTTGCGGTTTGCTTCTGCTTGTTCAAAGTCAAAGTACGCTTGGTTGTTGTTAGCTAAGTCGCTTTGGTCAGTGCTTTCATTATCTTCACTGAGCAAAGCAACCTTTTGGGTTGTCGGTAACTTTTTGTATTTGCGCAATACCATAATGGCGCGATCAGCTGCAGGGCCAAGTCGCTCACGCAGGAAGGTATTCGCCTCTTTACGGCCCTTCTTTTTATAAGCAGAGATATAGCGATTAACAAAGTACTTAGTTAAGTAGTCTGGTAGCTTTTCTATTTTTGATTTCGCCCATTCAAAGTCGTCTGGGTTCGCTTCAAATAGTTTGCGTTCTAGTACGCTGAGGTCTTCTGGCTCTGGCTTTTCTGCGTTGCTTCGATTAGACAACACAATGTCGTCAATCTGATTTGGCCTTTGTGGATATACGTGCAAGCTTCCCCAACGTTGACACGCTAGAGAAGCTGCCCGGTTTTGTTCTTGAGTGAAACCGTACTTATCAAAACTGCACAGTTCAATCTCAGTTGGTTCGATTAATGATTTCAATGTGTTAATCTCAGAATCACTTTTAACTATTGAGTTGCTTTATGAAAACAAAATTGTTTAAACCGGAACTTAAACTAGACTTTGACGATTCAATTGTTTCTTTCGTTGATAGCTATGAGTCAAATGAGCACCTACCAGAACTAAAAGTTGCGTTGATATCTGATAAAGCCCAAAGCCAGTACCGCTCTATCACAGTCTTCGGTCAGGAAGCCTTGGAAAACCTGAACGAAGAATTAGAAGATTGGGGACTGGTTAACCTTCAGGAAGGCTTGCCGATAACTTCTCCATACGCTGCAATCTACGGTTTCGAGCCTGAGCCGCTTGATGACGATGAAGACGATATATTCTGATAGCATCATTTAAAGAGCCATCGGATAACACGGTGGCTTTTAAACATGCAAAATAACCCCAATTATTTAGTTTCCAGCTATTGCCCACTTCTGTCATAAACTCTTTTACCAAATTCAGGTTTCCAAATTCGCGGCTGCATTCCTGCTCAAAGCTTTCAATCAAATCATCCAAGGTAATTAATGGTTCACTCATGCCGCCTCCAACTCTTGAGTTGTCACCAACATGTACCCGCCTTTGCCGCGGCCCTTGCTTATAATGCCCTTCTCTACTGGATGCATCACCGAACAGTCTAAAGTACGGCAGGCTTGGTTGACGGCATCGGTCATTGATTCAAAGTCACCAATCAGGACGTTGGCGACTTCTTGTGTGTCTTCATGGCGGATAACTCCGCCATCTGGGCAAAGGGCTATTGCTGCGTATTGCATAAAGAGTCCTTACTTATCAATGACTGACAAGCAGTACTGTTCGAATTGAAACAATGCTTCATCGTCCCAACGACCAAGATCACGCAAGGCCAGCATTTCAATAAACAGGCTGCGATTTTTCATATCTAGCTGTGACCAATGGTGGAGCTGAGGCTTGGCGTTCTCGTTTTGATGAGAGCGGTACCAGCTCACATAGGTATGAGCAAAGAACACGCTTGCACGATCACCTTGCATTGCCCGTTTGATGTCAGCGAGAACGTCTTTTAGCGGACGATGGGTTTGAACAGGAGTCAGCTTTTGAGCAATAGCATCAAGCTGGATCACGATTTCTTCTTGCTGCGCTATGCTGCCTTTTTCAAAGCGGGCTGCAATCTGTTCAACAGACTGGTTGAATAGTTCTTGGTAAACATTGCTCATACTATTTCCTCCGCTTCTTGCTCGTCGCGAAGCTGCGCAACGCTTTCGATAATTTGGTCTTCCACGGCCAACAAATCTTCGAGTGCTTTATCGTTATCCAGAAGCACTAGGTTGTATGCCTTGTGTGTGGTGTGGTCAGAGAAAACAACAATGTTCATTAGTTTCATTTTGGATGAGTACTCAATTCGAATACTGATAACGTCAGCACTATCCATGGCTAATGCATACAAGCTGTTGATGGTCGAAAGAATCGCGCGTTTGATCGCGACTTTTGCTACGGTGCTCTTCATCTTTTTGGGCTCCTACGCTAAGACGAAAAAAAAGCCCCCATTCGCTAGGAATACCGCGGGGGCAAAGGTTGGCTAGGTTTAATGGGTACTGCTGAACTGGTAATGCTTGAGTCGACGAACATCACCCAGAGCATTGTCTAAATCGACGACCATCTGCTTAACATAGCTAAGGCCCATACGAATTTTCTGAAGCTCTATGTCATCGAACGAATTGAACGATCGTTGATAATCTTTAGCTGGTAGGCCCCCTGCGATAAGCACCAAGCCTCGGGTTTTATCTGGAAGTTCGTTGAAGGTTTTCTCTAACTTGCAGCGGATTGCTTGCCCGTTAAATAGTGCTTTGGCATTTGCAATGCTCTCTTGCGCACTGGGTATTTGATTGATAACAGTTTGTTCTGCCAACTGACTCATACTGTGACTCCTTAGGCGATGCCAGGTACGCCACTGGCCATAAAGTCGACGCCCATGCTTAGCAGTGGCGTCATACCTGTGGTGCGGTTTTCTAAGTCGGAAATCATCAAAACCAAGTTGCCTAACGCCGCGTGGGCTTTGGCAAGGGTTTTGTTTTTTCGGGTTCGGGGTAAGCGGTCTGCATTACACATTTGCATTGCATCGCCAGACAGCTCACCAGAAAGCGAATTGTTTAATAGAGTTCGTTCAATAAAGCTCTTTTGCTCGTTGTCTTTTGGCAAAGCGATGGTCACTGTGCCTAAGTCACCGAACAGAGTGTTATGAATGGAGTAATCACCTGAGTGATAGCAAAGCCACGCAAGTTCGTTCGCATACAGCTTGTGCGGCTGCGCCGGATTCAGTTTATTGCGCAGCATGGTTTCGCTCATTTCCATATCGCGAGCGACTTTTGCCATGTTGTGTCTGGTTGCAAATGCACAACAGGCATCATCAAACGCGTTTTGTTTGGCTTCACGTAAACTGCACATAGCGATATTTCCGTCCATGTTTAACAATCCTTATTGAACAAACAGCGGAAAAAAGACGCACGCCCAGCCGAATACGTTCAGCCATAACGGGCAATAGTCTTTAGTAGGAATTAGAGAGGAAAGGCTCATGACTCACCCCAACAACTCAACGGCTTCTCGAGTCGCTAGCTCAGTCATTGCCACCAAGTTGATCAGTGGCTTCTCTTTGCCCAGATCCTTTTTCTTTATGATTATCCGGCCCTTACGGACATAGTCTTGAATGGTGCGCAATGGGATGCCTGTTGCACGCGAGTATTCTTCAAAGGTCACAAATGGTACGGGTACTACTGGGCTATATGACAACATAGTGATATCCTGCGTGGTTGAATCAATGAACATTTCGTTGCGGTCGGCATCATTCGCACTGACCCGACCGCAAAAAGATTATTGATCGCAAATGAACGCAAAGCAAGTTCAAAATAACTCAATCTCGCTTTTTTTGTGATCCGATAGGGCTTTTACGTCTATATGAAACCAAAAAATCAAATTCCAGCATTGCCTTATCTAACTGGCACACCTTTTGTCGACAAGTTAAAAGAACTATTAGACTGTCGTTCACACCAGGAACTATCAGATGTTCTCGACATACCCAAGTCAACATTCAGCACATGGAGTAAATTCGACAGAACTTCACACGAACTCATGGTTCGACTTCATTTGACCCTTGGCGTGCCTATTGAAGAAATTGCTTTGACGCTAGAAGAACAGCAAGCTGTTAAAGACAAACATGGCACTACTCGCCCCTATTTCAGTACCCATACACCAGCACATCTAACTCACCCTCAAAGAGGCACGGTTATTCTAGAGAGTTTCACTTTGTCTGAAGGGAAATTGCTTAACACTGGTGAAGTGCCATACGCCATTCGCAGAATAAACAGTTTTAAACTCAATCCAGCTCAATTGATTGAAGTTGAAACGAACGAGGCGATTTACCTTGTTGACCAA
This sequence comes from Vibrio sp. TRT 1302, assembly GCF_050113875.1. Classification (NCBI taxonomy): domain Bacteria; kingdom Pseudomonadati; phylum Pseudomonadota; class Gammaproteobacteria; order Vibrionales; family Vibrionaceae; genus Vibrio; species Vibrio sp. TRT 1302. Next base: position 455,613 of record NZ_JBNJOF010000001.1, read on the forward strand.
GGATCAATAAACCCTGTTTCTGGAAAATATTTGATTGATATAGATGGAATGTATTCACTCAACCGAATTCAACGCTTACCAGGTAAAAAGCTTGCGGTAGTGTTTGATGATACAACTGTAGAAGTCGCAGAAGACGATATTAAAGTTGTAGGGCGTGTAGCGGTGGAGTTGAAGCATGGCTGAAGATACTACTAACAAGTACCGTCGAGCTGCATTAACTGTCTTAGAAAAAGTTCAAGAAAAGCTCCCTGAGTTTCTTCTTTTCGCTAATGACACAGCTGTGCTAACTGCATATAGGATGGCTGACGAAAACATACAGGCTGTGCCTACCTTTTCGTTCCCAAACACGCTCTATGAATTCAACCATGAGCTTGAGTCTAGGCCATCAATAGATTTGCTGAAGATGGTCGACAGAAGTATTAGGACTCTATACAACCACGAAAAACTCGCTATAAAAACACGTAAATTCTGCAGTAGCAATCAACAGAACGACACAGCTATAAGTGACACAGAACGGCTACTATTGAAAGAGGCTGTTGATAAAGTTGATGCTCTAATGTCACTAATTTCACATTGTATAGATTTACTTGATGAGTGCCATTCTTACTTAAATCTGAGTATTTTACATGAGTTAACCCAGCAAGAAGACGTTCTTACTAAGCAACTGCAAACTGAAGCAAAACAAGCTCTAAGTGACGCAAAAGTTTTACTTTCAGAACATGAAAAAGAAATTTTCAATCGAATTGATATTAAGGCTCGCAGTCTGGATCAAAGGATAGAAGAACTTAGCAAGACAAGCTCTGTTGAACTTGAGAGGTTGAATGATGTATCTAGAGAGTTAATTGAGAACTTTGACAAGCACTTCTCGGCCCAAAAGAATATACACTTTGACGAAATATCTAAACAAACCAGAACCAGCATTTCAGATATTCAGAGTTCCTCTCGGGATGCAGCTAATACATTTCACAAACAAGTTGATGCTCAGGTCACGAGTATAAACTCGAGAATCGAAAGTGAAATCGCGCACTTTGAGAGCAAGAAAAACGAAATTGAACAAATTCTCGGAGATATCAGCAACGCACACCAATCGAATGCTAACCGAAATCAAGCAGATGAAGAAAAGGAAGCCGCAGATAAGTTGCGTAGATATGGTGTTTGGGGACTAATGGCGGTCATAGCGTTCTCACTGTATCTGTTTAACAGCTATCTAGGCTTTTTCGGTGAAGTCACCACAACGGATCAGCAGTTATCAACGCAATGGTTTTTAGTTCGCTTTTTGACCATTACGTTATTAACAGCCCCATTCGTTTATCTGCTTAAAGAGTCAGCAAGCCACCGAACTAAAGAAAACCTATACAGACAACGTGGAACCCAACTATCAAGCATAGGCGCTTATCTAGCAGAGCTATCCGTCCAAGAACGTTCGGAGCTTAAAAGAGAGCTTGCGAGAAACTTCTTCACTTTTCATGATGGAAAATCAGATGTTAGCAACGTTCCTGATTTTTTAAAAAATATGCAAGATGCGATCTCGCTGGCTAAAAACATTAATGGTGCTTCAGAAAGCGTTAGTAACAAAGCAGATAGAGAGGAACAAACATCTAGACAGTAGAGCAAAGGAACTTGCAATGTTTGAACAATTAGCAGAAACCTCAGGCTTAAAAGCTACATTAGCACAGCACCTAGAAGACTCTGTGAACTGGGTAGAATTTATTAGAACCAGTAATCTAACTAAAGAAGAACAAAGATTTTGGCGAGATCACTTTAACTTACCACACGTTTGATGGTGAGTTAGAGGCTTGAAGTGATATTTAGGTCAAACCAATAAACATCATAACAACCACAATATATAGGCTTAATTGGTGAAAATAGTAACTAGTAGACAGCGACTTCGCGATATTGATAGGAGTTTTAAACATCGAACTCAACCTAAAAAGTCCAGAAAGCCCTACAATGGGAGCCCTGCTCATAAAATTACCAAAACTGAGTACAAACCTGTCAATGCATTCATAGACAAAGCCACAAATAGTGGTGGTTTAAGACTCCAACACCAAAACAATAGGAAAAACGGTGTTATTATTTATCTTCCCGAGGTCATGGACTTTGAGCAGAACTACTACTCAACGGTTTTACATATCAATGCAATAGGCAAGCTTGTATCGTTGATAAACAAAAACGGTGGTAAAGTACTACCTAGAGGTGCATATAATTTAGCTAGTGTTAACTTCGACTCTCTTAGGAGTATTTCAACAGAAGCGGCTCTAGCTTTAACAGCAGAGATATCAAACTGGGAAGATAGCATCAGAAACAAACTACGCCCTTCAATTAAAAAATGGAATGATGCTGTTTACAGTCAGTTTCATGACCTTGGTTTTTTTGATCTCTTTGAAAACAAACCTGACAAAAAGCCAGCGGTGAACCAACACGCTTCTGACAAAAGACTAGTTAAATATCAAAAAGAAAGCTGTACCCCTAAAGGAGTTACGAAAACATTAAAGAGTAGTCTTCATGAACTAATTGGAAGCGATATCGACACGTGGACTTTTCTTCACAGTGGGTTAGAAGAGGCTATGACAAACGTTGGTCATCATGCTTACCCAGAAAACTGTGAGCATAGACCTAGAGAAAAATGCTGGTACTTAACTGGGTCTTACGACCTGAAATCTAAAGAACTCAAAGTAGCGTTTTTCGACCAAGGTGTTGGGATCCCAAACACTCTTGAAACATCTAAACTAAAAGAAAAAGTGCAGTATTATGTCTCAAAAATCGTAACTAAAGACAAGAGACAACTAGAGAGAGCTCTATTAGAGGCTTCAATAGAAGTCGGTAGGACAAGTACTGGGGAGCCTGACCGAGGAAATGGGTTACCTGATTTACTGGAGTTCATCCGGCAAACAGGGAATGGTGAGTTAAGCATTTATAGTAGTCATGGCTTTTACCGACTTACTATAGAAAACCAAAAAGAGAAAAAAACCACCTCAGCTCTTTCTTTACAAATGCAGGGAACTCTCATTGTATGGCGCATTACTTTATAAAGGGTAATAAATGAAAATGTATAATATTGGCAAACAATTTAATGATGAGCCTGCGAGTCGTTACTTCACGGACACTCATGAACGTAGCGCCGAAGTGTTTCGAGAAAGAGTCTTAAAGCCTTTACTCGTAACACATTATACTAATACTCCAATCGTCTTTATCCTAGATGATGATGTGGAGGGCTACGGTTCATCTTTTTTGACTGAAAGCTTCGCCGGACTAGTGAAATATGGATACATCCGTGCCGTTGATTTACAAACCAGGTTTTTCCTCGCGTATTCCAATCCGATATTTGGATTCTACGCAAAACGCGTTCGTTCGTTCATAGACAAATCTATATACGAATACGAAATTTATGAACAATCACCTAAATCATCGCCTAAAGAAGTTAGCGAGTGTCATTTACCATCGAATGTCTTACATTTGGAGTCGTTTAAACCAGATCGTAAATATAAGTTGGTTTAATGACACCGTTAGAACCTAGAATATCAATAGTTGAAGTAGAGCTCCCCCATTGTCTACCTCCTACAATAGAGGTGGACAGTTGCTCAGCAATGGAGATTAGCAACTACAGTCAATCTCAATGGATTGAAGTTCTTACGTCCCAACTGAGTAACATCAGTGACAACATTGGTTCACTTCCAGACGGCTCATATATCCTTGCACTTGTAGGGGCACTTTCCTCTGTTATTGCTGCATTTATCTTCAACTTAGTCTATTGGAAAATCGTAAACAGAGAAAAACGACTAGTTTCAGCTATTGTCGAGATAGAAACGATGATTGTCTCACTCGAACGCATTATTACAGAGTATTGGCTACACCCTTACAATAAACGGCATAAAGTTAAAAACAACCTCCAAGAAATCAGGATAAACCACGATATTGCAATGCTGGAACATTACAAAAACCGCTTAGTGAAACAGGTTCCGTTTCGAATTTCTCTATCCCCAGCATCTTCAAAAGTAGAGATTGAAAATGAAATTACGCAGTTTATCAATGACCTCTACGAAACTGCAACTAGCGATGACTTTGAATCTCTTCAAAGACAACAAGATCTAAGAAAAGTGGCAAAAGTCATTCAGTTGTGTTCAAAAATGAAAATAACTCTATCTGGATTGAAGCGATAGATTTTCAATGAGCATTCGGAACTTAAAAGATGGCAGCAAAATGCCTTGGTTATGTGAGTGTTACCCAAACGGACGCAGCGGTAAGCGCGTCCGTAAACGTTTTGCGACTAAAGGTGAAGCTAGCGCTTATGAACTCTACTTGATGAGAGAAGTAGACGATAAGCCATGGCTAGGAGAGAGACCTGACCACCGCAGGTTAAGCGACTTAATCGAACTGTGGTACCAATTGCACGGGCAACACCTTAAGTCTGGTTTACATTCTAAGCACCGTTTGGGTTTAATCTGTGATTCTCTGGGTAACCCAATCGCCTCTCACCTCACCTCAAAAGAATTTGCCTACTATCGAGCAAACAGAGAGAACCAAGGTCGTGGGCGGAGTGGAAAGTCCATTGCCCCCTCTTCTAATAATCGAGATCTGGCCACGTTCAAATCGATGTTCAATAAGTTAATCAAGCTAAATGAATGGGCACTCCCTAACCCACTCTCTCAAGTCGATATGCTTAAGCTTCCCGAAACGGATCTTACCTTTCTAAGAGAATCCCAAATAGTGAAACTGTTTGCGGTCATCAAGGGTAGCTGGGCACATAAAGAGCTTAGGCTGATTTATAAAATTTGTTTGGCCACTGGCGCAAGGATTAACGAAGCGGTGCAACTTAAAGGTGAACACGTTTTTGATAAAAAAATTACGTTTGTAAACACCAAAGGCAAACGAAACCGAACATTGCCAATATCAGAAGACCTTTACAAAGAGCTCAACCCTACATCAAGCGGGAGGCTTTTCACGGTTGGTTACGGCACAGCGCACAAATGGCTAACTAAAGCTTTGCCCGAATTACCCAGTGGACAAGCGACTCATGTACTAAGGCATACGTTCGCTACAGAGTTTATACGAAGAGGTGGTAACATCTTGGATCTGAAAGAAGCTTTAGGACATACAAAAATTGAACAAACGATGACATATGCGCACTTTTCACCGCATCATCTAGCGTCGGTTGTGACTCTAAACCCTATTGCAAACCTCGCCATTTAGTGGCGACAAAGTGGCGACATTCGCCAGTAAAAGTCAGTATCCATCAATATTTATACGCTTTGCACATTTGACCAACCTCTTATAAAGCAAGGCATAGTAAGGAATACCAAGAGGAATTCAATTAAATGAAAGTCATTTCCTTCAACATCAACGGACTTCGTGCCCGCCTGCATCAACTCCAAGCAGTTATCGACAAACATCAGCCGGATGTCATTGGTCTCCAAGAGATTAAAGTTCACGATGAAGCATTTCCATTAGAAGATGTTGAAGCCATGGGTTACAAAGTCTACTTCCATGGTCAAAAGGCGCACTATGGCGTTGCAATGTTATGCAAAAAAGAACCTTTATCCGTTCAGAAAGGCTTTCCGACAGACAGTGACGATAATCAAAAACGCATGATCATGGTCACGATTGAAGACGATAATGGGCAGCCAGTTACCATTCTCAACGGTTATTTCCCTCAGGGTGACAATATTAACCATGAGACCAAGTTTCCATACAAACGCCAGTTTTACGCTGATCTCATGACTTATCTCAATGACCACCATAACAATGAAGAGCAGCTTGTCGTGATGGGCGATATCAACATCAGTCCAATTGATGCCGATATTGGTATTGGCGAGCCTAACCGTAAACGTTGGCTACAAACGGGTAAGTGTTCATTCCAACCCGAAGAGCGCCAATGGCTTAAGACATTACTTGATTGGGGCTTTGTTGACACCTTCCGTCAGATCCACCCCGACGCAGACGACCGCTTCTCGTGGTTTGATTACCGTTCAAAAGGTTTCCCAGATAACCGCGGCCTACGTATTGATGTGGTGCTAGCAACGCCTAAACTGGCAGAGAAATGTATCGAGTCAGACATTGACTATGAACTACGCGGGATTGATAAACCTTCTGATCACGCGCCGATTTGGTCGACGTTTAAGTAGCAAGAAAAATTAAAGGGTTGGCACTGAGTCCAACCCTTTATTTTACATTACAAACAATTAACTTCAGATTAAATCTCGATGAAGTCTGCTTCTACCGCTGGATTCACATCCGCGTCGTAATCAACACCTTCAACACCGAAACCAAACAGTTTCAAGAACTCTTCTTTGTACTCAACGTAGTCAGTAAGCTCTTTTAGATTCTCTGATGTGATTTGTGGCCATAGGTCACGACAATGCTGTTGGATGTCATCACGTAGTTCCCAGTCATCCAGACGCAGACGGTTCTTGTCATCTACCTCAGGTGCTGAACCATCTTCTTTGTAAAGACGCTGGCTGAACATGCGGAAGATCTGTTCCATACAACCTTCATGCACGCCCTCTTCACGCATTTTCTTAAACACCATCGCGATGTAAAGAGGCATTACCGGAATTGCAGAACTTGCTTGAGTGACGACAGACTTAAGAACCGCTACGTTTGCAGTTCCGCCTTGAGCTGCAAGTTTCTCGTTAAGAGCTGCAGCAGCGCGGTCTAGGTCCATTTTTGCTTTACCTAGTGCACCATCCCAGTAGATCGGCCAAGTCAATTCAGTACCGATGTAGCTGTACGCCACTGTCTTACAACCGTCTGCTAGAACACCCGCTTCAGAAAGAGCATTGATCCACAATTCCCAATCTTCACCGCCCATAACCGTAACAGTGTCTTTGATCTCTTGCTCAGTTGCAGGCTCTACGCTCGCTTCAATGATCACGTCTTTGTTTGTATCTACCGCAGTAGATGTGTACGTATCACCGATAGGTTTTAGAGATGAACGGATCACTTCACCCGTTTCTGGCATCTTACGCACTGGAGAAGCCAGTGAGTAAACCACCATATCAATCTGACCTAAGTCTTCTTTAATCAGATCGATCGTTTTCTGCTTAGCTTCGTTTGAGAAAGCATCACCATTTAAGCTTTTTGCATAAAGACCTTCTTCACGCGCAAACTTTTCAAAAGCAACTGAGTTGTAAAAACCCGCTGTGCCAGGCTTCTTCTCCGAACCTTCTTTCTCGAAGAAAACACCAATAGTAGAAGCACCGCCACCAAATGCCGCAGCGATACGAGAAGATAGGCCGTAGCCACTTGAAGCACCAACAACAAGTACACGTTTAGGTGCATCTTTGATTGGGCCTTGTGCTTTAGTGTAAGCAATTTGTTCTTTTACGTTAGCTTCACAGCCCATTGGGTGCGTAGTAGTACAGATAAATCCGCGAATTCTAGGTTTGATGATCATATTCAACTTCCTTAACAAAACCCCGCTAGGATAAAAGTTTCACCCGCAGTTCGCATCTAATTTCTGTAAAAATGTCGGTAAAATGCAAGTGGTTGGAGCACTTTCAGTCAGGATTCTTAAATTGTGCACAAAATAAAGGCACCTACTGGAGGTGCCTTTAAAAATGAGCAAGTTTTTATCTAGAGTAGACGAAATCGTCTAGATCACGCTGCACTATCAAGCTTTGCTTTTGACTTTTTTGTCTCACCATGAGTGCGAACTTCGCTGAAATCATGGCTAAAGTGATCAACTTGAATCGCTTTGTAACGCAATTGGTCTGCTGCCAGAATTTGATCAACTTCTTCCTGAGTTAACACATCAGCTTCAAGCGCTTGTGCCAGACGGTCTTTCAGTAAGCCTTTACGAGCCACTTTACCCTCTTTCGCTGCGCGCATCAGTTTACGCTCCAGCCCCTTCACACCGTACATCGCGAGGAATGCATTCTCCATCAGACCCACGCTGTCGTTTTCATCTTTGCCTATGTAGCAAAGGTGAGTCAATCGGTCACGATGAGCGCCAGGAGTCATTAAACTTTCAGCCAATCGAACCGTTAGGTTGTCGCTTGGTTTCTGGTAGTGGTTGCCCAACGGGAAGACTAAGCCTTTCAGCAAGCGACCAACGGCCTTTTGAGGGTAGTTAGTAAACGCTTCCTGTAGAGACTGAGCAGCATGGTACAGACAGTGCTGCACAGCATAGTGAACATAATCTAGGTCTTGTTGCTGACGACCTTCATCTTCGTATTTCTTGAGTGCTGCTGATGCTAAGTACAAGTAGGCTAAAACATCACCCAAGCGAGCAGAAATCATCTCTTTGCGCTTCAAATCACCGCCTAAGGTTGCCATCGCGATATCAGCACTCACTGCCAACGCACGGCTTAAACGCGTCATCTCTTTGTAGTACTTTTGAGTCGGACCACTCATGCTGGCTTTAATAAAGCGTGAACCAGTCAGTGCCGCACCAAACGCGCCAAAGGTGTTCTTCATCGCATGACCAATATGCTTGAATAGCAGATCGTCGAACTCTTTCGCGCCTTGCTTCTCATCTGGGTTAGCCGCCGCTTCCATCTCTTTGAGTACGTAAGGGTGACAACGTGTCGCACCTTGACCAAAGATCATTAAGTTACGAGTCAGAATGTTAGCACCTTCTACCGTAATCGCGACTGGGATACCGAGGTATGGCGCTGCCAAATAGTTCATTGGGCCATCTTGAATCGCACGACCTGAATGGATATCCATCGAGTCATCTAGGATCTTACGCGCAATTTCTGTCATGTGGTATTTAGCAATCGCGGTAACGATTCCCGGCTTCTCTTTCAAATCAAGCGACGTTGTCGTCAGTGTTCGGCTTGCTTCAAGAAGGTAAGTTAAACCACCGATACGGCCTAACGCTTCTGCCACACCTTCAAACTTACCAATCGACATACCGAACTGCTTACGAACGTACGCATAAGCACCCGTGGTGCGAGCAGTTAGGTGTCCCATTGCCGTGCCTAGCGCTGGCAGTGAAATACCACGGCCTGCAGACAAACACTCAACCAACATACGCCAGCCTTTACCCGCATAATCTTGACCACCAATTAGCCACTCCATCGGAATAAAGACATCTTTGCCGCGCGTTGGGCCATTCATAAATGCGAGACCGAGTGGATCATGACGCTCGCCGATCTCAACACCTTTGTGGTTTGCAGGGATAAGAGCACACGTAATACCCAGCTCTTTTTTGTCTCCCATTAAACCGTCTGGATCGTACATTTTGAACGCAAGACCAAGCACTGTCGCAACCGGCGCTAGCGTGATGTAACGCTTGTTCCAGTTCAGGCGAATACCTAGAACTTCTTTGCCTTCATGTTTGCCGTAACAGACAATACCGTCATCAGGAATACCACCAGCATCTGAACCCGCTTCTGGACCAGTCAACGCAAAACAAGGAATATCTGTACCGTCAGCTAGACGCGGTAGCCAGTAATCTTTCTGCTCTTGAGTACCGTAGTGAGAAAGAAGTTCACCAGGACCTAACGAGTTCGGCACCATAACGGATACGGCCGCACTGATACTGCGTGTCGCGATGCGAGATACGATAGTTGAGTTCGCTAAAGACGAAAACTGGCGACCACCGTACTCTTTAGAGATGATCAGAGAGAAGAAACGCTCTTTGCGTAGGTATTCCCACACTTCTGCTGGTAGGTCGCGATCTTCTTTCACAATTTTATGATCGTCGAGCATCGCCAACAGCGTTTCGAGCTCATTGTTCATGAACGACTGCTCTTCTGACGTCAGCGTAGGTTTCGGGTACTGATGCAACTTATTAAAGTCTGGTCGACCAGAGAACAGCTCTCCGTCCCACCATACGCTACCCGCTTCCATTGCTTCTTTCTCAGTGCTAGACAACGGAGGCAGCACTTTTTTAAACATTTTGAAAGCTGGGTCACTTACCCATTTTTGTCTTAGAGAGCTCATAATCAGATCCTTTTGTTCACTGTAGGGTGGTCCAATATTTTTGTTATTTGTTTAATCAGTTTATTCCGCAGCGACGCCTGCTGCTAAATATGGAATCAGTTGGTCAACGACAGATTTTGCATCCATCGCTTTACCGTAATCATTTTCTGCGATTTCCAGTAAGGCTTGACTTGAAGCCATGGTGAATACGCAAGTACCTAAGGTAAAGTGCAAACGCCAGAACAACTCTTCCTGAGTTAGTTTTGGATTCGCCTTCATTACCGATTCGGTAAATAAAGACAATGTGTCTTGATAACGAGTGGTGATAAACCAACGCAAGTGTCCCTGAACATCAGTGTAACCACGACCAATTAACAACATAAAGCGACTGGTTCCATTCGGTCTTACGTCATTTAAGTTACGTAATGGAGAGCGTAAAGACTCAAACACGTCAGCCATCTCATAGCTGTCATTAAGGTTAAGGTTGATGAGAGCATCTTGAACCGCTGGCATAAACGCCTCTAAATAACGATTCAATACCGCTCGTACCAAAGTTTTCTTATCGCCAAAGTGATAGTTCACCGAGGCTAAGTTAACGCCAGCTTTACTGGTGATTGTTCGTAAAGAGGTATCTTTAAAACCGTGTTCTGCAAACAAGGCTTCCGCTACATCAAGGATTTTCTCTTTGGTTGAGTTTCTCGCTGGCATTTCAATCACTCGTATTAAACAACTGTTTGAAATATACAGCCGAAACACAAAAGCAACAAGTTATTAACATCACACTTTTTAGCATTGGTCTGACCAGCACTCAAAAGACGGTGGTAACAGGCTGAAATGACGGGAATAAAATAAAATTAAAAAAATTGGGAACTGTTTTGAATTTGCTCGGTCTGAATAGGTGTAGTTAGCAGAGTGTTCGAGGGTTAAACAACCCGATAAGTTTACAGGCCGTCAAACTTGTTTTCTTACTGAAACTACTAATTTACGCTGCTTTTTCTTATTAACTCCTATGTTTAATTGTATCCGCCCAGAGCGCCTTTGCTCTGGGCTTTTTTTATTTAGTGCGTTTTCAACCACCACTTGGGACATCACTAACCCCGATACTCTTGATGACCCGCCCCATAAAATTTTGATCTAGATTGGTACAGCACAATAGTGATCCGTTAATATGGTCGCCCTTTTGGTTCACTACTTCCATCGATGAAACTCGCCAATACGCCTATTACTCAACATCAATTTGATGACATTCCTTTTTTCCTTAAGCGTGATGATCAACTCCACACTCATTTCAGTGGTAATAAAGCGCGAAAATTTATGGCCGTATTGGAGCAAGATTACCCTTCAACTCGAACCTTGATCAGCTATGGTAGCGCACAAGCAAACTCGCTCTACTCTCTGGCGGCCTTAGCGTCAATCAAAGGCTGGACGTTAGAATTTTACGTTGACCATTTACCGCAGTGGTTAATCGATAGGCCGACGGGTAACTATCGTGGTGCTCTAGAGCTCGGGGCTAAGGTGATTGCCACCTCCGAATATCACCTTCATCCCAAAGACTTTATTGAGCAAATGCGGCAACCGGATAGCAGTTGCCTTGTGATACCAGAAGGGGGACGCTCGACTCTGGCTCGTTCAGGTATTGAACAATTGGCACGAGAGATACTCTCTTGGACTCGCTTTGAACCTCACAATCAGTTTGTTGTAGCTTTACCAGCGGGGACTGGGACAACCGCACTATACTTGCACAAGTTCCTTAAGCCGCATTCCATACCAGTTATCACCTGCCCTTGTGTAGGTGGGAAAGAGTATTTAATCAAACAATTTGAACAACTTGGTGAGAGCGACTTCCCACACATTCTGGAACTCGACCACAAGCACCATTTTGGCAAACTCTATCGACAAGATTATCTAATTTGGAAGCAGCTTCTCGAAGATACCGCTATCGAATTCGATCTCCTCTACGACCCTATGATGTGGCAGTGTCTACAATCATGGTATAAAGAGAATCAAGATAAAACCATCATCTATGTCCACCAAGGCGGCTTACTTGGAAACGAAAGTATGCTACCTCGTTACGAACGTAAATATGGTCCTGATTTGGGAGAGAGTCTATGAAGTCGTACCTACCGCTGCTACTCGTTGTAATGCCATTTTCAACACAAGCTAATACGATTAGTACCACAGCAAAACCCATCGTCGCAGTGAATGCCAGCGAGATTGGAAAACGCGTTTGTTACTATCAGGATCAAGCCTATTCTGACGGCGCTATCCTTCAGGTTGGTGAACATTACATGATCTGCTCGGCAGCTAACGATTTCGAGACAAATGGCGCACTAAAATGGTCCCCTTTAGCGGAACACAGCGAGACTCCTGAGAGCGAAGATAAACCTAAGGCGAAAGCGGTCAAACGCTACTCTACCAACTAATAAGGACTCATGTTGATCACACCGATTGCTGTGCGTCTCACCAAAGGTGACGACTTAAAACTTGCCCTTCAACGACTGGTCACTCAGCACCAAATTCGCGCTGGAAGCATCGCCTCTTGCGTCGGCTGCTTTACTCATCTCAAACTGCGCTTAGCCGGCGCGACTGAGACACTGCAACTTAATGAGCCGCTAGAGATTGTTTCCGTTATGGGTACACTGACACCAGACCACCAACACGTTCATCTTTCCGTCTCACGTGCAGATGGCTCAGTTGTTGGTGGACACCTAATGGAAGGTTGCCTGATTGATACCACTGCTGAGCTGATTGTTCTCCAATACCATGAGCTTAATTTCAGTCGAGAATACGACCCTCAGACTGGCTATACTGAGTTGTGCCTCGACGCTTCGAGCAAATGAAAAAAGGCTCCATGAAACATGGAGCCAGGAGCATAAATAGTTCGGGGGAACTATTTGACTAAATTCCTTAACGTTTTGACTGAATCAGGGCTGCTGCATTGTGCATCGCGTCTTTGGTGCTCACGTCTATAATGGCAATGTTCTTAAACCTTTCAGGCTCTTTAATCGCCACGTCATGAGCAAAGATCACCAACTTAGCGCGTGCAATATCGCGCTCGGTAATGCGATTATTAATCCCATCGGCACCTTGGGTTTCTACCTTGATTCTCACCCCAACGGCATTGGCCGCTTTCTCCAATGACTTAGCCGCCAGAAAGGTATGCGCCACCCCAGACGGACATGATGTTACCGCCAGCACATCCGCCTCACCTTCTCCCTGAACTGAAGAATACACACGTTTCAACGAGCCGTATTCATCTTCGTCTTTAACATTTTTCTTTAGTAGGATGACGATACAGGCGGTAGTTAACGAGCCAACGATCGTACCAAAGATATAACCGAGCTTCCCATCGACGACAGGCAAAACTATCCAACCACCCCATGGCGCATGATTGAGTACGTGGAACATAAAGCCAATCACGTTACCTACAATACCCCCCACCACAATTGCAGGTAGCACACGCGCAGGATCGGCTGCCGCAAAAGGAATTGCCCCTTCACTGATGCCAATCATGCCCATGATCCCAGCGGCCTTGCCTGCTTCACGCTCGTCACGTTTGAACTTCTGTGGCGATAGTAGCGTTGCAAGTGCCAACCCAAGAGGTGGGGTACAGATTGCGATGCCAACCCCTCCCATTAACCAAGGCTGGGTATTCACTTGAGTTTGAGCAAACAGAGTAGCGACTTTATTAATAGGACCACCCATATCAAAAGCGGTCATGGCACCCAGCACCATACCTAACACGATCTTGCCTGAACCAGCCATATCCGTCAGTAGGGTGTTAAGCGAATTCATGGTTGATGAGATAGGAACTCCAATCACCCACATTACTGCGCCGCAGGTGACAAATGTGCCCACCAACGGATAGATAAAAATACTGCCGAGCGAAATCATGCTTTCCGGCAATCTGATTTTCTTCAATAACCACACCACATAGCCAGCGAAAAAGCCAACCACTATCGCGCCGAGAAAACCCGTGTGGTATTGGTCAACGGCGACCCAAGAACCAATCATACCTGGTGCGAGTCCTGGCTTGTCAGCAATGGAGTACGCGATATATCCACCAAGCACTGCAGTAAATAGTGTCAGGCCTGCAATGCCCATCTGCGCCATATCCGCAAGCATCCCTTTCTCTGGCACCGCACCATGTCCTGAGATCATTACCGACAGTGACAATAGAACGCCACCCGCGACGATAAATGGAATCATGTGTGACGTGCCAAACAACAGATGCTCTTTAATCCGAGCAAGTTGATGCGCTACTAGGCTTTGTGGCTGGAAATGGGATTCTTGCAACAGGTGTTGATGCTGTAACTGTTCATCAATCTGTTCGTCAATGATCAGCGCAAGGGCCTGCTCAACGCTCTGAGCTTGTTTAAGCTGCTCAATAAATTCTGGTTCAATTAACTTACTCGATAGCTGTGCTAATACTTCGATGTGATGATGATCATCACCGTCCGGCGAAGCTAGCATAAAAAAGACATCCGACAGCTCGCCATCTTCAGCGCCGTAGTCAATACCCGAGCGACTAATGCCGATCGCAACCGCAGGTTTCGCTACCGCACAGCTCTTTGCGTGGGGAATGGCAATCCCCTCTTCAAACCCTGTATTTCCAATGTTTTCACGCGCCCATAGATCAGCCAGAAACTGCTCTTTATCGGCAAGTTTTCCCGCCTTATCTAACATACCAACCAACTCTTCGAAAACTTGCTGCTTAGTGGTCGCTGTTAGCTCCAAACAGAGAGTTTCCGATTGGATTAGGTTTGTTATGTCCATTGTCTCTACCTGCCGTACCCGCGCTCGAACATAGATTAATCAGCCCTATCTGTCAGAGATATAGGACTAAAACCGCATTAACTGGATTATTGTAACACTGATATCAAAGTGTGAAGTGTATCAGTGAATTTGTTGTTCGGTGCCAATGAAATCTCAATTCGCTGTGCTAATATCCGCCAAAATACCCACAGAGATTGACTATGAAAATTATTGCTGTCACTGCCTGCCCAACAGGCATTGCACATACCTATATGGCAGCAGATGCGTTAAACAAAGCTGCGCCGAAATACTCTGTTCAGATAAAAGTAGAGACCCAAGGTGCAATGGGTATCGAGAATCTTCTGACGCCGCACGACATCGCTCAAGCAGACAAAGTGTTAATCGTATCCGACATTGAAATTGAGCAAGCTGCACGCTTTGATAGCATTCCGTGTATCCGACTCTCGATAGAAGAAGTGCTGCTCAATGTGGATAAAGTTTTCATCACTCACTGCCGCGCATAACCCCACCCATGACTGAATACCAGATAACGTTTCTTGTCAGTAACACTAGCGCCTCGGCTCACGTCGCTCAGCCACTCCGTAGATTGGCAAAAAAGTTTAAAAGTTCGATTCGAATCATCAACATCACTCGTAATCGAAGTGCCGATTTGACCAAGTCAGTGGCTCTGCTTCAGGCAGGTCTAGTTGAAGGGGATCTGTGCCAGATCACTGCCTTTGGCATTGATGCTGAACTGGCATGCTTCGTGATTAAAGATGTGGTCGCGGAACACTATGATCTGGTTGGGGCGCAAATCAACCACGAGTTCTCTAGCCAACTTGCCAAGCGTCTGCCGCAGCTAAATGCGCCAAGCCCTGTGGAGTGGCACTACGCCAAAGCACACACCGCTTTGACCAAATTTGAGTGTCTCAAAGGCCTCGCGCAGCTGATCCACCCGATAAATCCTGATGAGCTTATTCTGGCATTTATCAAACGTGAAGAGCGCTCTTCTACCTGCATCACCGCTGGTATTGCCCTGCCCCATGTGATGTTCGAAAACAAAAGTATCAATCATATTTCTATTGCGGTTATCAGTAGTGAAACGCCAATAGACTGGGCTTCTCAAGTGGGTCAAATTCATCTTGCAATAGCACTGGTGATGCCTTGCTCGCCAACTCGCGATCAGATTGTCACCGCGACCAACCTAACCCGTAATCTGCTCTCTGGGCAGTTGGCTGAACGTTTGTTAGCGACGAAAAGCAGCATCGAACTGCAAGCCTTGTTGATGTATTCAATGTCGCGACTGATTGGATAGCGGTTAAATTGAGCCTCGATAATCGGAAGGGGTTCTGCCCGTGCGATTTTTAAACACCCGACAAAAGTAGTTTACATCCTTAAATCCACAACGAACCGACACTTCATTCAGTTTAAAGTTGTATTTCTTGAGCATGAATTTCGCTCGATCTATCCGTACCCAAGTAATGTAATCGGCCAAGGTCATATGACCCTGTTGACGGAACAGCCTTGATAAGTGATTGGACGAGATGCTAAAGCGTTCCGCAATGCTATCTCGAGTGATCTGTCGATGGAAATTTTCCTGAATATAGATACAAATCCCCTGATAGAGATCCTGAACACGGTTATGTGATTTCTCTTCTGGCGCATCAAGCATGGTATTGCAGTATTGAAGCAATGCTTGAAGTAATAACTCATCCATCGGTTGTTTGATGCTTTCTCTCGCCAGCGAACTCAGGGCTTCTAGGATATTGTCGATAGCAAAGCCCGAACGGGTTTGTAAGCTATGCTTCTGAATATCATAGAAACTCTCTTCCCCTTTTCGCTTACTCACTAAGCTAAGCCCTAATTGTCGACGGCCAAAGAGAATGCTTAGCACAGAACAGTTGGTGTCCCAATCTGGCTTGTTCCAACAGTTTGGCGGAATAAAAATCGCATCGCCTGCCTGTGCAACGATCTGACTGACCTTACGTTGATGATCTTCCATCTCATTGATGTACTCACCTTCAAGCACCAATTCCAAACGTGGAAAGTTAACCTGATAACTGCACTCTGGTGGAGTATGAAAGTCACCCGCAAACCAAATATTGTGGATTGGTTTACGTTCATTAAGTACCGCACAAATTAAATCTTGGAACATCATCTTTGGCCCCTCAACAGGACATATATCTCTACTACGCGCACAGGTATACCCCGTGTTGAATCAAGGCGCTACTGAGCAAAGTCACACTTCCATATTGATGATACAAAAGTCCAGTAAAAGCAATAATTTTATAGTTAAACAATCATAAAACAACAAACAAAAAGACAACCAGTTACACCATAAGCCCATGTTTTAAAACATTTAAAATCAACAATTCCATAACGCAACGGCATTCAACAACGATCTAAATCACATCACGAAAATACAGTTACAATCGTCTAGTAAATGCATTTTTTCTTCACTACAGGACTTTCGCCTCGCCTTTCACAATACCCCTAGTAAAACAATAAAATGATAGGGGTTCCTAATGATCACCAAACTCATCAATGAGAATTTGATTGCGCTCAATCTTAATGCGCAGTCCAAAGAAGAGGTTTTTAACGAGCTAATCGACATCCTGTACGCACAGGGTCGTATTTCAGACAAAGAACAGTTTCTTGCTGATATCAAAGCGCGTGAAGAACTTGGCAATACAGGTTTTGAACAAGGCGTCGCACTGCCGCATGCTAAGAGTTCTGCCGTCATCGAGCCCGCGGTGGTTATCGGTGTACATAAAACAGGCATCGACTACGGCGCAGAAGATGGGCTTCCTTCGAACCTGTTCTTTATGATTGCTTCACCAGACGGCGGAGACAATCACCACATTGAAGTTCTGGCTGAACTCTCTTCTAAGCTGATCGAGCCGGGCTTTATTGAACAATTTCTCGATTCCCAAGATAACCATGCCGCGCTGGAACTTTTACTGACGAAACAACCTGAAACGGCATCGAACCAAGCACCTACCAAAGGCTTAATTATCGGTGTGACCGGTTGTCCTGCGGGTGTTGCCCACACTTACCTAGCCGCAGAAGCACTAGAAAAAGGTGCGGCAAAGTTAGGATACGAAATCAAAGTTGAAACGAACGGGTCGATCGGGGTCAAAAATAGTCCAAGCGAAGAAGAGATCGCACAAGCGGAAGCGGTCGTCGTTGCCTGCGACAAACAAGTCGATATGGCTCGCTTTGCTGGTAAACGCGTGATCAAAACTAACGTTAAAGCGCCTATACGCGATGCCGAAGGACTGATTCAACAAGCACTATCCGCACCAATTTACCAAGCCGAACAAGCACAATCGACCCAGTCTGTCGCAGACAAAGCCTCACAAGCTCGTTCCGATCTCTACCGTTACCTGATGAACGGCGTATCACACATGATCCCGTTTGTCGTAACGGGCGGTCTATTGATCGCTCTTGCCCTAGCCATTGGTGGTGAGCCGAGTGAATCGGGCATGGCAATTCCTGCAGGCAGCATGTGGAACCAAATCCTTGAAGTGGGCGTGGTCGCTTTCACTCTAATGATCCCGATCTTAGCGGGTTACATTGCTTATGCGATTGCTGACCGTCCTGCCCTAGCTCCGGGTCTGATTGGTGGCTGGATTGCAAATAACGGCTCATTCTACGGTGCTGACGCTGGGACTGGTTTTATCGGTGCTATCGTAGCCGGTCTACTTGTGGGTTACTTCGTTAAACTCATTACTTCAATCAACTACCACAAATTCATCCAGCCACTTGTGCCTATCATGATCGCTCCGATCACAGGCTCACTGTTTATCGCTGGTCTGTTCATCTTTGTTATTGGCGCACCAATCGCAGGGCTGATGGATGGCCTGACAGCAATGCTAACCAGCATGAGCACAGGTAACGTCATTCTACTCGGCATCGTCCTCGGTGGTATGGCTGGCTTTGATATGGGTGGTCCATTCAACAAAGTGGCATTCCTATTCTCTGTCGGCATGATTGCCAGCGGTCAAACTCAATTTATGGGCGCAATGGCGTGTGCAATCCCTGTGGCTCCACTTGGTATGGCGATCGCAACCGCAGTTGGTCGTAAGTTCGACCTGTTTGAATCCTCTGAAATCGAGGCCGGTAAAGCCGCTGGCGCAATGGGGCTTGTGGGCATTTCTGAAGGTGCTATTCCGTTTGCCGCTCAGGATCCGATGTCAGTTATCCCAGCCAACGTACTTGGCTCAATGGTGGCGGCAGTGATGGCGTTCTCATTTGGCATCACCAACAGCGTGGCGCATGGTGGTCCTGTTGTCGCACTGCTTGGGGCGATGAACTTCCCGATGCTTGCTCTGCTATCGATGGCAACTGGCGCAGGTGTTACTGCAATAACATGTATTGCGCTTAAAAATCTGCGTAAAGCGAAGCTAACCACTGCAACCGCTTAAACCACTCTCCCCCTTATGGCTTGAGTGGTTTCACCCTCAAGCCATGTTTATTTCATGGTGACTTCTATGTCTGATTTTTCTATCGCGAATGACTCTCTTATTCGACACGTCTTCTACCCTATGACTAACGTTATCCAGAATTACGCATGGGGTAGCCGTTCTTCTTTTGCTCAGCTGTTTGGT
Organism: Vibrio sp. TRT 1302; assembly: GCF_050113875.1. NCBI lineage: Bacteria > Pseudomonadati > Pseudomonadota > Gammaproteobacteria > Vibrionales > Vibrionaceae > Vibrio > Vibrio sp. TRT 1302. The sequence goes on from NZ_JBNJOF010000001.1 coordinate 474,845, forward strand.
ATCTCCAACCAGAGTGGAGAACCCCAAGCGGAAATCTGGATGGGTGCCCATCCCAATGGTTGTTCTACCGTGAACACCGCGGGTGAGGAGACAAAACTCTCCAGCCTAATCTCACAAAATTTAAGCCTGTTTCTCAGTGAAAAAATTGCCAAACGCTTTGGTGAGCTACCCTACCTGTTTAAAGTGCTCGCAGCAGAAAAAGCCTTGTCGATTCAGGTTCATCCAAACAAACAACAAGCGGAACGTGGCTATCAGTTTGAAGAGCAGCAAGGGGTACCGCTCACAGCCGGCAACCGCAATTACAAAGATCCTAACCACAAACCAGAGCTGGTCTACGCGCTGACCGACTACACGGCAATGAATGGTTTTAGACCGATTAGCGAGATCCTTGCCCATTTTAACTACCTGGATATTCCTGAACTCACGTCACTGGTTAACGACTTAGCTGGCGATCAAACACCGAATGGTTTAGCGAGCTTTTTCTCAGGTTTATTGTCACTGCAAGGTGAGCAGAAAGAAATAGCGTTGATGATGCTAATCATGAAAGCCAAATTATCACCGACCCCGCTGTTTAACCTGATCAGTGAGCTTGAAGAGCAATATCCTGGTGATGTTGGTCTTTTCGCGCCATTAATCCTTAATGTGATTGCGCTAAAACCAGGTCAAGCGATGTACTTGGATGCAGAAACGCCCCACGCATACATCAAAGGGACTGGGCTTGAGATCATGGCCAATTCAGACAACGTATTGCGTGCAGGTCTGACGCCAAAATATATGGATGTGGAGGAGTTGGTCTCCTGTACTAAATTCAATGAAAAACCCATCGACAGGCTGCTACTGCAACCCCTTGAACAAGATGGTGTGATGGAATATCCGATCCCGGTTGAAGACTTTAAGTTTGCCATCCTTAGCAACTCCCACCAGCGCGAGATTAAAACCGAAGGCGCGGAGATTCTGCTGCCGCTGGATGAGGCTATGACACTAACCCACCAGTGCGGTGAAAGCTGCGTCATTGACAAAGGCCAGTCGGTATTTATTCCAGCCTATGCCAACAGTTACATCGTTGACTGTAATGGACGTGTAGCACGCGCGTACAGCTAAGTAAATATATCACTCTGCACCACTTTAAAATGCCTCGCGACCGCGGGGCATTTTTGTTTTTCTCCTCTCACAAGGCACTGAATCTATTAATATTTATGACTAACATCACAAGAATCTCATTCGCGAATAATGACGCTAATCACAGTTAGATTTGCTGGATACAAATGTACAGTGAAAGGCTTTTTTTTACTATTTCGCCACTGACCACAATCCATTAATTTTCAACTCAGAAGTTCAATAAAGATTGAGTTAAATACATGATCACAAAACTAACTAACGTCAGCCTAATTAACGACAACCTTCAAGCAAATAATAAACAACAAGTGTTTGAAGAGTTGGCGCAAATGCTATTAAGCGACCAGCGTATCAATAACAAACAAGCGTTCTTAGATGATATCCATAATCGCGAGTCACAAAGCATTACGTCAATGGACGGCATCGCCTATCCACACGCTAAAAGTCAAGCAGTGACAGAACCAGCGATCGCTGTTGGCGTAAAGCGCGAAGGTATCGATTACGGCGACGAAGACGGCATCAAACCTACCGTATTTTTTATGATCGCCTCACCGGATAACGGTGCTGACCATCATATTTACGTTCTACAAGAATTATTTGGAAAATTCAGTGATGAATTTATTCAAGATATTCACAACGCAAAAGATCAACAACAAATCCTAGATATTTTAATCAATTCATAAGGCGTAGTAATTATGAGTACCCTAACAGCTCAAGCTACAAACAATAGCGATTTAAAAAAACTACTTAGTACCATGAAAGGTCACCTTTTATTTGGTACCTCTCACATGCTTCCGTTTATCGTTGCCGGTGGTGTATTGCTGGCACTGGCGGTGATGGCATCAGGTAAAGGTGCGGTTCCTGCTGACGGCTTACTGGCAGATATCTCAAACATCGGTATTAAAGGCTTAGTACTTTTCCCTATCATCCTTGGTGGCTTTATCGGCTACTCCATTGCTGACAAACCAGCCCTTGCACCAGCGATGATCTCTTCTGGCATCATGGCGGATATGGGCGGCGGCTTCCTAGGCTGTATCGTGGCAGGCTTTATCGCCGGTGGTGTGGTGTTCCAACTTAAAAAGATCCCTCTTTCAGCCAACATGACCGCGCTAGGTGCTTACTTTATTTACCCTCTGATTGGTACGCTGGTTTCTGCTGGCATCGTACTATGGGGTATCGGTGAGCCAATTAAGATCTTTATGGCGTCAATGAACGAGTTCTTGGCCTCTATGGCCGGCGCTTCTAAAGTAGTGCTAGGTACCATTCTTGGTGGTATGACAGCGTTCGATATGGGTGGCCCAATCAACAAAGTAGCAACGCTGTTCGCTCAAACTCAAGTAGACACACAACCGTGGCTAATGGGCGGTGTAGGTATCGCAATCTGTACTCCTCCACTAGGTATGGCACTGGCTACTTTCCTATTCAAGAAGAAGTTCACTAAGCAAGAGCAAGAAGCAGGTAAAGCAGCCGCTATCATGGGTTCAATTGGTATCTCTGAAGGTGCTATCCCATTCGCAGCAAACGACCCAATGCGCGTTTTACCATCCATCGTTGCTGGCGGTATCGTAGGTTGTGTGTTTGGCTTCCTCACTGACGTACTGCTGCATGCACCATGGGGCGGTCTGATTACTGCGCCAGTCTCAAGCAACATTCCAATGTACGTGGTCGGTATTGCGCTGGGCTCACTAACGACTGCTCTTATTGTTGGCTTCTGGAAACCTGTCGCTGAAGAAGAGGCGGAAGAGACAGCCGTTGAAGCAACTCCTGCACAAGCACAAGTAGCTCCTGTCGCGGGTGAAGGCGAATACGACATCGTAGCCGTCACATGTTGCCCATCAGGCGTAGCGCATACCTTTATGGCTGCTAAAGCGCTAGAAAAAGCAGGCGCCGCAGCTGGCATCAAGATTAAAGTAGAGACACAAGGACAAAATGGTATTCAGAACCGTATCACTGACCTAGATGTCGCTAACGCAAAATTGGTTATCTTAGCCCACGACATTCAAGTTAAAGACGCGCAACGCTTCGTTAACGCCAACGTGATTGAATGCTCAACGAAAGAAGCGATGAAGAAAGCCGCACAACTGATTCAACACTAATCCATATCCCTCTAAATCGAGCGCCCTAGCAATCTGCTGGGGCCTTTTCATATACGGCATCTGTCGCTATGAGTGATACAAATATCCAGCCCCAAACTCCTAACTCTTTAGTGTTAGTTTGATCTAATGCACCTTATTGATATGCAACGTAATGTAGTCTGCAAAACTATGAGGTCAAACAGCCTCAGTTGATACAAAATTGTTACAGTCACTTCGACACCTACGTCAGTCAAAAGGCTCATTATTTAAAGGGTTCGTCATGAAACTCAGTAATCTTTCAATCAAATCTAAGCTCGCATCGATAGTGGTATTGTCTGCAATCCTTATCGCAATGGCTTGTGCGTACAACCTCATTCAACAGCGTAACTCTTCGTTGCAAGAGCGCGAAAGTAAACTCGGGGCTCAAGTGGAAGCCGTAGTCAGTTTAGCTCAGCACTATTACCAACAACGTCAAGTGCTCGGCAATGATGTGGCTAAACAACAAGCGCTTTCCGCTATTGAATCGCTAAGGTATGACGACAACAACTACTTTTGGATCCTAAACCAAAATCTTACTGTCGTACTCCACCCACTCAAACCTGAACTCAATGGCAAAAGTGCGGAAAACTTTCAAGACGGAGATGGTAAATTTCATTGGCGTGAGATGGTGTCGATTTCTAAAACACCCGCACAAAAAGGTTTTCTCGAGTATCAGTGGAAAAGCCCAGACGGAGAGCTAAAAGATAAAATCTCTTACGTACAACTGTTTCCTGAGTGGAACTGGATTATCGGCTCCGGAATCATGGTTGCCGACATTCAAGAAGCGTTTTATGCCTTGGCGATTAAAGAAGCGATTGTTGCCCTTCTCTTATCTGCGTTACTGTTCGGCATGGGATATATGATTTCCAACAACATTTTGATCCCTCTGCACCGACTGATTGATCACACGCACTTGATTGCCGATGGTGATTTACGAGTTCGTATGAACATGAAGCGTAAAGACGAACTTGGCGATATGAGTAGCCAGATAGATAAAATGATGGACAAACTCCAGTCAACATTACGTACTGCGAATGAGTCTGCGGCTCAATCTAGCACCATGGCATGCCAAATTGCTCAGGCTAGTGAAGAAGCCGCGACCAGTGTCAATTCGCAACACGCTCAACTCGAGTTGCTCTCGACCGCGATGACAGAAATGAGCGCCACCATCTCTGATGTTGCGACCAATGCTGAAAACACCGCAGCGAGCACCAACAAAGTCGTCGACCATGCACACAACAACGACGAGACAATGAAGCGCACTTCAGAGTCAATTGCACATGTGTCTGATAATATCTCTGTCGCGAACGAGCTGGTGCGCGACCTGCAATCTGGCGTCGAAGAGATCAGTAATGTGGTCGGTGTGATTCGAGAGGTGTCTGAGCAAACTAACCTTCTAGCACTTAACGCTGCAATTGAAGCCGCACGAGCGGGTGAACAAGGTCGTGGATTTGCAGTTGTGGCTGATGAAGTCCGTAACCTCGCCAGCCGCACGCAAAACTCAACCAACGAAGTGCAACAGACCATCGAAAAACTCACACGCCAAGCAGAGAAAACCTTCGCTGCGATGCAAACCAGTAATGAGAACGTTGAGGAGAGTGTTCGAGCTTCAGAGGATACACGCAAGCAACTTGATTTAATCGTTGATGAAATGCAAAACGCCAATGATATGGTGGCTCAAATTGCGGCGGCCTCAGAACAGCAAAGCGCTGTTGCGACCGAAATGAATGAAAACGTCACTGGTATCCACTTGGCTGCCAACGAAGTATTGCAAGCCTCTCAGTCGCTTGCGGAAGATAGTCAGTTAATGGCGAATACCGCTGAGCACCTTACCGCGCAACTGAGATACTTTAAGGTTTGATAAGTAGACAGTAACAGATACAAATACGCCATCCGATTGGATGGCGTATTTATTTTTCACTTGCCGCTACTGTACTTTGAATCGCCCCACCAACTGGGATAAATCAACCGACGTATCACGCAACTCTTCACACACCGAGTGGGTCTGACCCGCATTGCTGTTCAGTTGACGAACGATCTCTTGAATCGCTGCCATATTGGTACTGACCTCCCCTGTCACCTGACTCTGCTCCATTGCAGAGGTGGCAATCAAGGTATTCAGATCATTCATCTCAACAACCGCGTTTGTCACTTGATTAAGTGACACCATCACTTGAGTGGTATTCGAGGCGGTCTGCTCACAGCTATGACGGGTTGCATCCATTTCACTCACAACGCTATCCGTGGTATCACGCAGTTTCGCCAGCATTTCGTTGATCTGGGATGTACTGTCTTGAGTTCGAGCGGCCAACGCTCTGACCTCATCGGCCACAACTGCAAAGCCTCTCCCCTGATCTCCAGCTCGTGCAGCCTCGATAGCGGCATTCAGCGCAAGCAAATTCGTCTGCTCAGCAATCTCACCAATAACCTGTAATACACTGCTGATTTGTTTGGTGTCTTCACTCATGGTGCTGGTTACTTGCGACATAGCCGATACTTGATCAACCAGCGCATTCACACTACTAACAGCATTGTTGACGGTTTGCTTAGACTGCTCGGCGAACTGATTCGTGCTTTCGGTCAGCTTCGCGGCATTATCGGCACTCTCTGAAATCGATCTGGCGGTGGCACTCAACTCTTCTATTGCTGTTATTGCCTGTTCCGTTTCCTGCGTATGTTGATCTAAAGTTGCCGCGTTCGACGCCGATTGTTCAGCAATGTTGTGTACCGCACTATCGATCTCTTTGGCTGATTGAGACACATCGACGAACATGTGCTGAAGCTTTTCAATAAACTGATTGATTGACTGCGAGATAACACCTATTTCGTCATTTCGCTCAACGGTTAAGCGCTGGGTTAAATCGCCATTGCCTTGCGACAAGTCTGCGACGACAAGTTGTAAACGTTGCAGTGGCTTGAACGAGTAGTTAATCAACACCACGCTAACGACAATAATGATCGCTGCGCACACCAGCAGTGCCAAGGTGATCAGCCAATTGAGCTTGTCAGTATTACTCTGAATATTATCTAAATCGATGTAACCGATCAGTTGCCAAGATTGGCCTGAGAACTCAACCGAGCGCTGAACAGGAGTGATATTGTCGCCCTGTTTGTTGCTGAACACCGTCACATTGCCGGCGATCAACTCAGCAAAGCTCCCCTTCGCTGCATATTGAGAAATAATGCTGCCAAAATCGTTAAGCTGTAGGGTGAAGAAGTCAACCGAGTCATCGGCACGTTTCACCGAGAAAACCATCACATAACCAGAATCACTTTCAGTCACTGGGCTGATGGTCATCTCCTCGCCTTGGGAATCAGCAAGATCGATAAATACTTGTGCCTCTTCATCACTCATATTACCCGTATCATCGAAGGCGTAGCCATTAACGACTTTCACCACTCGAGCAAAACCACTGTTTTCTTTGGCTTCGGCAATGTCCATCATGCTGAAATTGAGGCTCGAAGCGAGTGAAAGCTTATTGGCTAACTCGGTCTCAAGTTTGGTTTTGATCAAATCAACATTGTGGGTGATATTTTGGCTATCAGACTCTTGAATATAGCGACTGATAAAGTGGTTTACACTGAAGTACGAAGTAGCAATAGTGAGGGTGATTATTGCCACGATAAGCGCAATAATTTTGTTCTTGAATGACAGATTAGTCATAACACTTTACATCCTTAAAAGTGATTACGAGAAAGTACTACACTCCTGCAATACTGAAACAAATTGTAAAGAGTTATTAGTCTAAAGTGAACACAATCCGCTAAAAATAGAGACGCTGAAGGATTAAGCTAATGATTTGGAAGTAAAGTCACTGAACAAAACCATTGAGGTGATCAGCATCAAAAAGACGTCTTTTGCAACACTAACCGCCCTCAGTTAAGCCGCTATTGGGGAAACTGACGATGGAATCGTTCAATCAAGAAATCGATAAACAGGCGTAAGCGCTTAGGTTGATACTGACGACTCTGATAGATGACGTTTAAGTCCGCGCCTGCTTGTGATATCGAGGTATTGAAGTTCTTCATATATCCATTAAGCAGCGTCACTAAACGCTGATGTTTGATATCTTCTTGCACATCAAGAATCGATTTCAGGGCAATTCCGGCGCCATCCAATGCCCATTGACGAATCACCTCCCCATCATCAGAAAATCGTTTTGGTACCACGGTGACAACGTTATGCTGCTGGTCGTCTTGGAAATGCCATGTTTTGAGCTCTTCGCTGCTCCGAACCAAGGCGAGACAATCATGTTGAGCCAGATCCTGTGGCGTTATCGGTGTCCCTCGCTTGGCCAAATACTGTGGTGACGCACATAGAACTCGTCGACTAGAAGCGAGCTTACGCGAGATGAGCGAGCTATCTGCTAATGCCCCATAACGGATAACAATATCGAGCCCAGACTCAGCAATGTTAGATAAGTTATCGTTGAGATAAAGATAAGGAATCACTTCTGGGTATAGCTCACTAAACTCCGACAAGATTGGCGATATGTATTGTTTACCTATATCGCGAGGCGCAGAGATTTTTAGCGTGCCACGTACCTCTGTTGTTCCGGTTTGAAGTAGATTTTCCGTCTCTTTAACGCTGTCGATAATGTCCAGACAAGCTTTGTGATAAAGCGCGCCGGAATCCGTCAACGAAATGTGCCTTGTAGTACGATTGATCAGCTTTACGCCATATCTATCTTCAAGAGACTGCAACCTTGCTGTTACCGTAGCTGGAGATAACCCCAGCTCTCTTCCCGCGGCTGCCAACCCTTGATTCTTAACGATGCTGATAAACAAGGTCATATCAGTAAACTTATCCACGCATGCTCCTTAACTTCATTATTCATAAAAACCGAATAATCAATTCAAATACTAGCCAATTATCAAATTCATTCCAAGCAATATACTGGCTCCATCGAAATCAGATTGGAGAATAACCATGAAAAACGAAAAAACGGTTTATGTTGTGCTTGGCGGAACATCCGGTATTGGAGCCGAACTGGCTCAACAGTTAGAGAACGAGAACAGCATCGTTCACACTGCTAGTCGCAAGACTGGGCTCGATATCAGTGACGAGCAATCGGTCTACCACTATTTCGAGTCTATTGGTGCTATAGACCACCTTATCGTCACCGCTGGCTCATATGCTCCAGCAGGCAAAGTTATTGATGTCGAAATTTCACAAGCTAAGTACGCTTTCGACACCAAATTTTGGGGCGCGATCAACGCCGCTAAACACGGTGCTCGCTACATCAAGAAAGGCGGCTCAATCACACTGACATCGGGCATGTTGTCACGAAAGGTTGTCGCTAACACCTATGTCAAAGCCGCCATTAATGCAGCCATCGAAGCGACAACAAAAGTCATGGCGAAAGAATTGGCTCCGATACGAGTCAATGCTATCAGCCCTGGGCTAACCAAAACCGATGCCTACAGTGGTATGAACGAAGCTGACAGAAATGCCATGTACGAACGCAACCAAAGCAGCCTGCCTACTGGCAAAGTTGGCGAAGCCAGTGACATAGCAAAAGCATACCGTTTGGTCATTGAAAACACCTACATGACCGGCACTGTGGTTGACGTCGATGGCGGCGCACTGCTTGGCTAACCCTTTATGACCACTGGCGTCTTGCTCTTCGCTCGACGTCAGTCGCTTCCAACTCTATTTAAATAGGTTCTCCGATGAAAAATGAAAAAATGCCGCTTCAGGTATGGATTTTGACACTTGCCGCTTTTGCCATTGGCACTGCTGAATTTGTCATTGCTGGTATTCTTCCTCAACTCGCCTACTCACTTGATATCACCGAGGGGCAAGCGGGCTACTTAATCAGTGCTTACGCACTGGCGATTGTGTTTGGTGGCCCTGTACTAACGATTTACTTAGCGCGCTTTAATAAAAAATCTGTGCTGGCTGGGTTAATGGTGTTGTTTATCCTTGGTAACTTGATGTCTGCTTTTGCACCTAACTACTTTGTGCTGATGGTTAGCCGAGTGATTACGGGCTTAGTTCAGGGGCCTTTTTATGGCATTGGCGCTGTGGTGGCGACCAATTTGGTTAGTGAAAAAATGGCTGGGCGCGCAGTAGGACAAATGTTTGCAGGCTTAACGTTAGCTAACGTATTGGGCGTACCTGGCGGCACTTGGATTGGCTTACAATTCGGCTGGCACACCACATTTTTGACCGTTGCTGCATTTGGCATTATCGCACTGGTGTTTATTACCTCTGTGATTCAATCAAGCGGCCACGGCGAAGCCAAAGATGTGAAAGCGCAGCTAACTGCATTCAAAAATCCAATGCTATTGATTAGCTTAGCCATTACGGTATTTGCGTGGTCGGGCTTTATGACTTTGTATGGCTACATCGCACCAATCGCCACACACATTACGGGTTTTGGCGACAATGCAGTGACTTGGATTCTGGTCGTTATTGGTGTTGGTCTAATTATTGGTAACACAATGGGTGGACGCTCATCTGATAAAAACCTACAAAAAGCATCAATGTTTTGGGCCATCGCTATGATTGTTACCCTGCTACTTGTGGGACTGACCTTAGATAACAAGGTGCTGTTCGTCATCGCGACCTTTGTATTTGGTATCGCATCTTTTGCCAATGTCCCAGCGATGCAACTTAGAGTAATGAATCATGGTGGCGAGGGACAAGAACTGGCCGCAACCGCCAATATCTCTGCCTTTAACTTAGCCAATGCTTTTGGTGGTTTCTTAGGGGGTATGGTTCTCGACAGCCATATGGGTGCCAGCATGATCCCATACGCCGCCATCTTTGTTCCTGTGATTGGTTTGCTGTTTATTGCCAAAGCCAACCGTAAAGAAAACGAGTCAGCTGAGCTAGCGCTAAGGTTGGGTCGCCAGCAATAAGAGGCCTAGCGGCTGTCTTTAAATCACAAAGGCCTGTTCTCACAGGCCTTTGATGTGGAAGCCAGATCGAATCTGTATCGGTTTTTGTTGTTACATGATAACGGCTTCCCACATCAGTTGGAGCCACAAACTCGGTTTGGGACAGCCCCGTCAAAGCTCATTGTGTAAACCTCCCTTAAACTAGTGGCATACCATTTTAGAGTTCTTCGGCTTAGACTGAGCATAGAAGTAGCTTCTCTTTATTCGGCCTCGGGGATTCTGCTATCAAAGAATTTAATGGTTGGTACTATCCTAACAAGTACCCAATTTGGAATAAGAAATCTGACAGAGCTTTAGAGATACTAGGGTTTGGATGAGTAAAAAGACAATCACCACCAGCTTCTGCTGGTGGTGATTATGTTATAAAATTTTCATGCCACAAGACTTCAAATATCCATATGTTTCCTGATCATCACATTTAATCACTAACCCACTACGTCCACGGCTAAGTAACACTCTATAGCTACCCTCTGTGTAATGTTCGTACTGACGCTGATCAGCCACCACCAGTTTTCCGTTGCGATAGACCATATCCTGCCCCCAGTTAAACAGAGCAAGTGATAGTTCTAAACCTTGACAACTAAACTCAGTGCAAGCCGCATCAAATCGGCAACATGAATTTTCAGAGCTCGGCGGCTCAACGTACCAAGGTCCAATATGTTTGCCTGGCTTGAATTTGTCTTTCTGGACTTCCTCAATAAACTTGCCACCTTGGCTAGACATCAACCAGCCTGTTCTAAAGGCATCTTGAAGCTTGTTTCCTTCGTGCATAGTTTGTTGTACACCCAGAGCATAATTTTCAGCAGTTTGCTGGTTTTGAGTCAGTCGCAATGGGTAGTTAGCCTGAATTTCTAAAGCAACTTTTTGTGCTTGGTCAGGATTGTTAGATAGGACCGCTTCAATCCACTTATCTAAACTTTCCGTATAGGCTTGCCGAATAGGTGTTTTAAGGTTATACACATCTTTCTTGAGTGGCGTAATGAGCCGCATTTTACCGGCGTGAAGCGATGGCATAATGGGGACGACTTTGCCGTTTTGCTCCCTCACCGCATAGTCTAGATCGGCTAACATTTGATCTAGCTGCATTTCTTTGTTGTGGATAGCTTGTCCATCACCAACTAGTAGTACTAGAACCCCAAACTGCTGATTAGCTAGCCAATCACAACATAGCCTCAAATCCGATTTATCCTTCGAAACTTGCCCCCAAGCTCGTTGTGCTTCATCAAATACGACAAAGGTTTCTTGTCGAGAGTAAACAGACTCTTTGATGGCATTCTTAAAAACGTACAAGTTCTCAATCATGATTCGACCATCAATAATCTGATCTGAAATCTGTTTACCTACCTCTTTGCCACTGTAATCTAGTGTATGTTGCAGAACCTGAACTAAAGGTTTATTACCGGAAAGAAAAATAGGTTCACTCTTTTTTGCACTATCGCTACGCGCAATTTCCGCAACAGAACTAATGCCCAGTAGAGTCTTACCGGCACCAGGGCGCCCATGAACGACAACAACATATCTTTGCTGCTTATTCCTAGCATGCTGATAAAGCTTTAACAGTGCCGCACGTGCCTGGTCAATATTTTCACCAGCCGAGGTTTTTAGCGTAGGTATTTTAGCATCGAAAAAGACCTGAGCAGTGCCATGCAATATGCTTGGCTGGCGATAAAACTCACCTTTTGCCCACTGGAGTACATTATAGTAACTAGGTTTACTTAATGACGTTATAAGCTGTGAAGCTAACTGGGGAGCCAGACCATCATCTGCGATGTCACACACAACGTTTGGGTGTTGGAACGGCTTGGCACCAGGTTTGGTGAGAACAACAAAGCCATGACCGACTAGGTCGATAGATTCACTGTGATAGCGTCGCATTGTTTGCAAATCAGAGTTTGCTCGAAGAATTTCGTATTCAGAGGCTTCTTGCTTGTGTTTGAACTCGACTACAAACAATTCGCCAGTTGGAGTAACTAGGTTAACATCCGCCGCTCGTTTTCCGCCTTCACCAATCAATTCTTGTTCAAAGGCTATCCAGCATTTGTCTGGTTCTACTTGAGTTTCTGCAATAACGTGATTAAGGGTAGTCGTCATTACATCGTATTCAGTTTTCCATGCGTAGCGTTGCGCAGGATCGAGCTCTTGCGTCCAACTCAAACCACGATGGAAAGATACTAACGACTCTAGAAAACTAGCTTTGTCTGTAGAAAGAAAGTCTTGCCAAGTCCCATCCCAGCCTGCTTTTAGGTTCATTTTGGTAATCCTTCAGAACGTAGACTGTAGTTTTTCAACGGCCGGTATATCAGCCGCAGCCCAATCAACATCCCAAAGTTGGTCTTTGGATAACCAGCGAGAGTCAATATGTTCCGTAAGTTCAAGTTCGCGCGTTGGTACCTCGATAAGAAAACAATGCATGGTGATATCAAAATCAGGGTAGCTATGCTCAATCGTCAACAAAAACTGTGGTTCAGTAACGGCAATTCTTAACTCTTCGTCTAGCTCCCTTGTAATCGCTGTAACGAGCGTTTCGCCTGCTTCTACCTTACCGCCAGGGAACTCCCATTTTTCACTAACATAATTCAGCTTCGATGGCGCTCTTTGTACGGCTAGAAAATCACCTTTGTTTCTCAATACAGCCGCGACGACTTCAATGTGTTTCTTGATCACTGAGTTTGCTCTTCTAATAATTTATTGATGCGGGCCTGTAAGGCTTGGACATCCTTTACGTTATCGACGATGTGCATTTTCTTGTGGCAATTGGGGCACAATGCGACTGTGTTTTTCGCCGTATCTTCACCACCTTTGGAAAGCCAAACGATATGATGAGTCTCGAGATAAGGCTCGCCTTTAGCGTTTTTGAATGGCGCCGGTTGTAAACAAAGTTGGCATTGGCCTTTAGCTAGGCGTTTAGCCAATTCTGCTACCCAAATATTTCGCTCATAGTTGGTGGATTGCTGTTGGTACCGTGTCGCGGTTTTTCCACCTTTCTCCGCCAAAGACCGCAATTCCTCAAGCGTCATCCTCTTGGCCTTGCGAGTTCGGACGACCTCAACGCTATCTCTATCCTCTTTTCTAACCTGGCGCTCACCCGTAACAAGTTTTAGAGGGAAGATATATGCCTTTCTTGGATTACCTTGTTCATCATCTTGTATTTCCGAGTACGGTTCACCGCCAAGAACGACTTCGCCAACATAGGTGTATTCTTGGTCCTTAAATACCTCAAACAAGTGAACAGAGACGCCATTCGTTCTCGATTCGGCCAAGGTTTTGTTTTGCTGGAACGTTAGGCTTTGATCCCCCTTAGTCCCCATGCCTGTATAGTGGAGAACACCATCAACCCATCGATCGTCATAGATCGACTTGATGTGATTCGAGACAATGACCAACGTATTAGTTTTATGCGCACGACGCATACCACCTTGTGGGCTGCAACCGAATGTTTCGCACAACTCGATGTTGTCTAATTTTGTGCCTAGGGCGGGTAGTGGCATTTCAACCATCATATATTTCTGTTCTGTACCGTTGTTAGTGTCCTAGCAACCATTACCATTCCGAAACCAACAAGCGGGCTTTCACCCCTTTCACTTGCAAGCCCATTGCTTCAAACACTTCTTCAAAGTCATCACAATGGGGAGGCAGGTTTGGTAAAGAGAGGATCGCTTGATTAAAAAATCGTTGTTGGTATAGAGAATTACTGCCCCACGCAATCTGCCACCACTGCAAGATTCGTTCGCGAGATTCCACTAAGCGTTGAGCCTTTGGAACGCGATCGCTTTTACTTCGATTTTGTTTTGAGGTAGTAGGAAGGAGGTTCCACTTGTCGTTGTTCGGCCAGTAAGTAAAAGGTAGACAGTGATCCACATCGTATTGGCGCATTAGCGGAGTACTATCCCAAACATTTGGAATCTCAGTGCCTTGTGCTCGCAGCTCATCAACACGTTTACGGACTTCGCGCGTGTCACGTGATGAATCGAACCAAACAAGGCAATCATGGTAAGTCTGTAGGGAAATGTTTCGCTCTCGATTCAGTTTAAAACGTTGCATTTCCTTTATCCATTGGTTGACCACCAAAGGCTCTATCCAAGCGCAATAAAGCCTGAAACAATCCCAAAGCTTTTCGTCTAAAACGAACTGACCGAACCCGGCAAAAAACTCGCTATCTAATACAATCGCATCAGAAGATTTTCTACGCTTTTTTTCTGGCTCTATTTGAAACAGCTTATTGTTCTTATCGCCTTGATAGATAAAGGTCACGGGCCCAGCTTTGATAGTGCTTAACGTCTGAGTAAACAGTTTCTGAATTGCAATGGCCTCTTCTCCGATAAAGAGTGAACCAATAGCTAGATCGTCGGCAGAAAGGTGCTTGAGCCTATTCCAGCCATCGTCTTTGACAAAGCGTAATCCCTTGTTCGAATTGGAGTTTTGTTGAATTCCTGCCCCTGCAATATCAACGTCGATAAGACGCTTAAATTGCCTTACCCAATACAAGGCAACAAGGCCGGCAGAAATACTGACTTTGCCATCTGTTCTATCCAAAACGGCGCCAGGATGTGCATCAGCGATACGGAGCATTGTTCTTAACAAAGCCAGCTTATAGGTCGCTGATTTACTGTCATTAACAATGATACGGCGAACCGTATTCAGACTACCTGAACTATCATCAGGTGAACTCATCACCACGGTCTGCCATGAGACATCTGCCCTTTGAAGGCCATCATCACTATCTGATACAAGTACGGGAGTTAACGAGTAATCTTTTGATAACTTTTCCAGTTCTACCGCAGAAACCGGATAACCTACACGACTGTCTGTAAACGAGCCATGACGTAAGCTAATCACTAGCTTTCCATTTGGAGACAACAGATTAGATAGCTTGCGAAAGGCTCTCTCACGTGCAGAGGGAGCCAGATGCATCCAGACAGCACTGACGAGGATAACGTCAAAACGTATCCCGAGGCTTTCAACTTTGCTCATTGTGGGCAATGAGTCGTTTAGCCAAGTGACTTCTGAAGTTGTACCGTTCTTACCGATTTGACGTAATGCATCATTAGGCTCAACAGCAAACACTTCACAGCCTCGGTCACTCATCCACCTTGCATCTCTTCCAGATCCAGCGCCAACATCCAAAACTACATCACCCGATTTAGGCCAATATTCAGTCCAAGACTGGTGGACAGATTCAAATTCTAGGGAATCGTATTGTTGAGCTAGCTTTGTGGCATTTTTGTCGTAAAAAGAAATAGTTGCGGACATATATCAAACCATGCATCACTGTCCCTGTATGATATACGGCTCGGTTGCATAAGGCGATAAAGTATTAGAAATGAATTAGATTCTGTGATGAAAATCTTATACCAAGGCCATTCGCAGAACTCTGAACGCCGTAAATCTAGTGTGATGTTTAAGCGCCTACTCTGATCACAAATCAAGCATATGTTGCTCTCGAATAACTCCACTACCGATACGAGCGTGGTAGCATAAAAAGAAAAATAAAGGCTTAGCAATGATAGTTAAAGATAAAGACCTCTCTACTCCAAATAACTATAAGAAAAGAATCGGTGATGAGGTTGAGAATAACGTCGCTTTTTATTTAAAACGTCAATTTTCAGAGCAGAGTAAAGTACTGATCTTCCATGATTTTCGTTTCGAACATAAGGGAGAAGTCGCCCAGATAGACCACTTAGTCGTCTACAGAAAAGGCTTTATTATCATTGAGTCAAAGTCCATCAAAGGCACTGTTACAGTCAACGAGCAGTTAGAATGGCAGAGGACTGTCCGCGGACAATGGGTGGGTATGCCTTCTCCAATTACTCAAGCTTCACTGCAAGCTAAACTGCTTAAAAGTTTGTTGAATGACAATGCCAAATTGTTACTAGCTAAAGTGCTTGGGCTACAAGGCTATTTTGGCGGGCGCTGCTGGAACACCCTATTCGCAGCATCGAATGATGCGATCATTGACCGAGCCCATATCCCGTCCAAACTTTCGAAACAGATAGTGAAAGCAGAAGGGGTCTCGGTACGCGTCGAAGAGTTAATCTCTAGCAACGGTAGACTTTTTAATACCAATCCATCATTCACAGATAACGAGCTAAACAACATAAAGTATTTTTTGATTGCTGCACATAAGCCAGCAGTCAAAAGTGACATGAGCAAATTGGGATTGGTACCCGATGCATGTTCTCAGCCATCAAAACAATACACCCATCCACCTCAAGAAAATACAAGTTCCTCTGCCCATTTTGGTGTTACCTGCAAACAATGTTCAAGCGCAAACACAATCCCCAAATATGGGAAATTCGGGTATTACGTTAACTGCTGTGATTGCAATGCAAACACTTCAATGAAGCTCTCTTGCCAGCGGTGTGGTAACAGAAATACAAGGGTGTCTAAACGAAAACAGATCTACACAGTAAGTTGCGATTGCGGCCATCAAACTCAATTTGTGTACACTGCTGCTATCTTGTAGAACCTTCAGATATGAAAAAAGGCCTGATAAATCAGACCTCTTAGAATGTGGCGGTGAGTGAGAGATTCGAACTCTCGATACGTTGCCGTATACACACTTTCCAGGCGTGCTCCTTCAGCCACTCGGACAACTCACCGTATTGTAGGTTGGTTTCGTTAACCAACGAGGCGCTAATTTAATGATTCTATTAAGTTAGGTCAAGCCCAATCCCTAAAAAAAGCGCTGTTGTTGGCCTGTTTGCTCACTTACTGGCTAATTCGTTCATGATTACTCCAATTTAGGCTGTTGCTATCAGCTGAGTATTGCCATTTTCTGTTGCCAATACTCGCTTCAAATTCTCCTTTCAGAATTCATCTTGTCGCCACAAATCGCTTTCACAGATGGCAGCTATTCGATTTTTTGATGCAATTTTGATACTTACCCGCAGAGACCTTCTGCCCACTAAAAAGTACGCATCTTTTCCATTTACAAACCTTTGTGAATAAGTCCCTCTTTTTAACTTATCCAAAAAAGTAATAGCACGATCCTTGCGGCATACGTCGCTGAATTGAAAAAACATTTATCGCTTTATCGGCCCAAATTTACTCATCAATCTGCGTGTAGGGAACGAGATATGAAGTTTGTAATGAAAGGAACGCCCACCTCAACCGGTGGTGTCGTTCTTGAAGGCCATGAATCGGTTCTTGTCGCTGGTAAGCCAGGAACTTCCATCTATCAAATGGGCTCTTGTCGTTCAGGGCGACCTGAGTGTAAAGGCGTTGGTATGATCGTGCCAGTCAGTGGCAAGAACAACGTAAACTTACCCGATGGACATCAGGCGTGCGTTCACGGTGATAGAATTCTTTGCGGCTGCGACGATAACTACATTCTCGAACCAGACCACAGTTTACATATTGGAGTCTATCCGGACCCTACCCTAGAAGCAAAAACACAAGCGCAGATTCAATCCGCACAAAGAGATGCAGCCGCGAGGAAGGCACAAAGTCAGCAAGCTTTCCTTGCATCAAGCTCAAATGAATCCAGTCGAGTCAAATTACACGCAAACAACGCCTATTGGCCTCCTTACAATCCACTCGCCCAAGAAGGAGAAAAGCAACTAGAGGTGGAATACATCACCCCTATTACCAGCATAGCGGTATTGTCTTTAGAAGAGGCTCAAGAGATGTATGCCTCAGCAGGTGGCAAGGAGTTGATTGACAATGTTAGGGACTATTCAGGATTGAGCAAAGGCATCTCTGAAGCTTATGTGACAGCAAAAGGTTTGGGAGGGCTTGGTGTCAAAGCGACAACCAAGATCATCAATGGCAAAGAGTGGATCATTATTCGCGATTTTCGTCGCCACCAGCAAACCCTGATGAAGGGCAATAAATGGAGCGCCAACAACCCAAGAGTGGTTCAAGCGGGTTTAGGGCTAAATAATCTTAAAGGGGCGACTCGTTTTGTCAGATTTAATGCCGGTATCGAGATTGCCTTCTCTATGGGTGTTAATACGGCAGATTTTATTCTCAGAGATGAAGCAACGCTGGCAGAATTTGTCGGCAACTCAGCAGGTGATTTGGTTAAAGGGGTAATGGCATTGGGGGGCGCAGCCCTAATAACTAGCGCAATTTTTCCTGCATCAGTAGGCGTTATGATAACTGGGATGTTTTATGCTGGTATTTCATTTTACTTGGGAGAAAAAATCGACACAGTAGACGAACACTATGGCTTTTCTAATGATCTTATTAACAAAATTGAGGCATATCTCAAGTGAATTGCATTCGAATACTGCTTAGTCTTTTAGTCACTACTGGTGCGTATTTTCAAGTCAACCAGCAGATTACAAGTGCTCTATCTGACGAAAGTAAAATTGTAGTCGATGGTCTATTAAATATATGGGCCAGTTACGCCATGCTGTTGATGTGTCCATATTTGGCTTTAGATGCAGCGAAAAAACAACTTGCGCTGAGATTTCCGATTGGCGAAATAAATCGAGTACTTTTAGTTATGGGGGCAATTATCGCTCCGCTCTTGGCCATCGGAACCTACGTTCAATCCAAAACCAATGTGGCTGATTACATCGAGTGCAAGAGTGAGCGTAAGCTTTCTAGCCGCTACTCTAGCCGCACCTATGTGCAGACTGAAGAACTGTGTTTGGCGCTCAAAAATAAAGACGCTCGTTAGCGTCTTTATTTATCGATCTTAGAATGAAGCGGTTACGGCTTATCATCTAGGCTTGTTGATAGTAGCCCGGTACTCGGAACCACTTGCGGCACATATCAAGGAAGTAGCCGTACAGTACGCCCATACCACAAGAGACAATAGCGTTAGACGTCACGGCCGTAATAATTTGATCCGTTGAGGCACCTACCGTGAATAGGATGGCAGCATAAACTGGAGACTGGAACAGAACATAAGCGATGAGGTCAGCTAGGTTTTTAGCCACACCAGATTCTGAAATGCGTCGGCCCTGACGAAGCATAAAGTCACGGAAAAGACCATATGGCCACGCAATGGCGATATTTACAGGAATAGAAAGCGTTCTTGATGCCAGCGACTGCTCAAAAGTCATTCCTGAAATAAAGATCTCAATGATCATTCCAGATACAAAACAGAACACTACCATTGCAAACGTATCTGCAGCCGCGTTACGAATGCAAAAAGGCCCACGAGCTTTCATTTTTACCCTTACCTCAACATAAATTACTACAAAAACAACGACACAATAAAACTTTAAACCACAACCAGAAAGCACACTGGTTTATGTCGCTATTAGAGCACTAATTATTCAGAATTGGATGCTGAAGTTAAACTTAAGTGGTAAATAAACAACCACTTTTGGTGATAAAGTTAGATAAATTCGCTACCTATTGAACTTTAGATTAAAAAATACTCAACTTAGTGTAATTTAGTTACAGTAGTCTTTCATTTGTACAGCAAGGACATCTAAATCATCTTGGTTGGGGAGTTCTCCTGCGGCCAAACAGGATGAAATGGTATCGAGATTTTCCTGAAGCAAAGAGACAGCCACGCCTTCAAGCTGCTGTTTTATTGAGCCTAAACGTTCCTGCGCCTCGGCAAGATCTTGATTTTCAATCGCCATAAAAAACATCATCAAAGGCTCTTCAAGCTTGAGCGCTGTATTTTCCTTTGAGCGGCGAAATAGCTCTGATTTGAATTGATATAATTTATCTGAGTGGCTTAGCAGGGCATCATCCAGCTCAGTTTCGTCTATCGGTTTAGAAACAATGTAGTTCACCCCTGCACCAAACATTCGTTCACGCGTATCTTTAAACACATCGGCAGTACATCCGAAGATTAAGATCTCACTCTGAGAGCCTGCTAGGCTTCTGATTGCCGAAGTTGCTTCCACGCCATCCATGACGGGCATATGGTTATCCATAAGCACCAAGTCATAGCTACCTGTTGCAATAGCATGTACCGCCAGTTCACCATTCTCTACACACTCACAAGTAAACCCTTTGTTGGTCATAAAGGTATTAAGGATGATTGCATTGGTTCGATTATCTTCAACAATCAGCACTTTTAAGCCGTTGTAATCCAGCTTGCGATGTTCAATCAACTCAGAGAACACTGGCTGGCACTGCTCAATACAGAGTGAAACTTCAAAGCTCGAACCAATCCCTAACTCACTGGTAAGCCGTACTTCGCCCTCCATCAATTCACACAGCTGTTTTACGATCGCTAGACCAAGTCCTGTACCACCAAAGCGCCTAGTGGTCGAAGATTCTGCCTGTTCAAACGGCTTAAATACTTTTTGCTGGGCATCTTTGGCAATGCCGATGCCGGTATCTCTCACTCGGATCAGTAGGTAATTTCGAGCGTTGCGCTGTTCTTCTTTAAAATAGACTTCAACGTAGCCTCGTGAGGTAAACTTAACCGCATTGTTGAGCAGGTTGAATAAAATCTGCCTCAAACGAGCTTTGTCACCTTTATACCAACGCGTTGTCGGAACTTCAGAATAGACTTTAAATTGCAGTCCCTTCTCTGCACACAAGGTGTAGTAAACGCTGTTTACGCTGCCGATGATCGATTCCAACGGGAATGGATGATACTCAAGCTCGAGGTGCCCTTGCTCTACTTTAGAAAAATCGAGGATCTCATTGAGCAGGGTCATCATGTGCTCCCCTGACTCATAAAGTGTTTTTAGGTGTTTTCGCTGCTCTTGGTTGAGTTCTGTCTTCTGTAAGATCTGCGCGGTACCCAGCACTCCATTCATTGGAGTTCGAATCTCATGAGACAGGGTCGCAAGGAAAGCACTTTTCGCTTTTGTAGAGGCTTGAGCCTTGATTTTTTCTGCTTCTAAGTAAACCGTTTTTTGGTTGAACGAATCGATCAAATACTTAATCTCATCATTGCTGTTGTAGCGGATGTCGATGCTACCGCCCTCTTTAGACATATCAACACTGCGGGCGATGACACTGATTGGCGTAATGAGGAAACGGTTGATAAGGAAGTAACCTAACATGACACAAGCAAGCATGATCGGTACGATCGCCGCTTCAACCTTAGACACTAGATCATAAACCTGTTCGTCCACTAAGCGTTTAGCATTGACCACATCGACGCTCCAGTTGAAATCCCCGAACTGATGCTGGCTAATATAGATACCATCTGCGAGCTGAAAGTTATATTCCGTGATCACGTCACCGTAGCCGTCCCTCAGGATAACCCCTAAGTCATACTCCTCAGCATGTAAGCGAACAAATTCAACGAGTGTTTCTAGTGAGATATCTACCGTCGCCACGCCAGCAAAGAGATCATTGACGTAGTAAGGTGAAGAGGCGGTAATCATCTGAACATGGGTAAAAGGGTCAATATAAACCGGGGACCAAGAAACGGTACCAATCGGTTTTTCGACAACAGAGGTGTACCACGATTCCTGATCGTATCCACCGGATTCAGGGTTATCCCACGACAAAACCCTATCCACTTGCCCGTCATTGGCTCGATTAAAGAAAAGGCTTTTAAACCCCGTATCCTTATCTATGGAGTAAGGCACTGGCCACAAACCGCCGCTAACGGTAACGCCATCAATAAGAGAGAAGAGGTTATATAGCATCGCGGCCTGATGCTCTTGAGCATCTGTGTTACTGCCCAAACTCACAATTCCCTGCAAGATCCCCAGAGAGCTGTTAATGGGCTCCTCAATCTGCGACGAGATAAGCTGAGTTCGCAAATCAAGATTCATTTCTAGTTGTTCACGCGTAGGAGGCTCTACCACCAAATAGCTGATGGTACCAATTAAGGCGCTCACCATAGCGAGGTAAAGCGCTAGGGCGACGATGCTCTTCCGTTTCAGTGATGAACGTATATCCATAAATCTTTGAATTTTGACTGTTTATAAAAAATTATAGCGAATATATCGTTACAGCAACCTTTTTCTCCCAAGTCTGGGCTGTTACCATTGCCATATCACATGTCCTGATTTTAATAGGGTGTCTAAATTGACTCTACAACAACTGCTCGCATTACCAGAGCTTGAAGGTAAGCTCATCAACGAAGCCAAGACCCATGGTTTTATTACCGCTATGGCAGCCGCGCCTCATATTCTTACTCCCCATGAATGGCTACCTTTCCTATGGGGTGGTGAAGAAGTCGCGCCTTTTAGTGACGGTGAGCAGCTAGAGAGCTACGTTGAGCAGATTATCGCGTTATGGAATGCATACCGCCCTGCTCTGCTGTCGAACCAGTGGCAGTGGCCAGAAAACTGCGCACTAGATGAAGAAGATATCGTCACTGAGGCAACCCGCGACTTCTGTGAAGGCGTATTGCAGGGCTGGCAGCTTTCTCGTGATGATTGGGAAACCATTATGCCAGAAGACAGCGAAGACAACGCCTTACTGGGCGGTGTGCTGTTATCGCTAAGTATGCTTTACGATCCAGAGACCTCAATCGCGACATTGTCTGAGCAAGGGATTGAAGGTTTAGAACAGTTTGAAGAGATCTTCAACGCGATTCCAACCATGCTATGCGGACTTGCTATGCGTGGCTCAATGCTGGCTGAGCAAGAGTAACACTATTGAAAGTGGCCGCTCGCTAAGTCGAACGGCCATTGATACTAGCTTAGTTTTTCCCACTCAAAATTCTCTATTCGCTCGTCAGCGATATAAAAAATCTTGGATCCAGCGACAATCTCACGTTCCAGATCCGGATTGAGTTCTATTCCTTTTCCTACATCTAAAGCAATCAACGTTGAGTGGAAGTGGCGCTTCATATAGTCGAAGGCCAATTCAACCTTAATCGGTGACATAGATTGCGGATAGACGGTGGAATATTGCGTCATACCTCGAGTAGACGCTAACAGCTCTTGATGAAGCGCACTCGAACCTGGGTCAACCGCTGCCTTTGCAAGCATCTCTGCACCAACTGCTGGAATACACTCTGCATTGGGGCAGTGCTGGCTTAACAGTCGACTCAACGCCTCATCTTTAAAATAGGCCAGTAGATGCGCACTCGGATTGACATTGGCACTGTAGAGAGCGGCCGAAAGAGTTATATCGTCTTCCAAATTATCGACAACAATACAGCCAGCCTTATCAATGGCGGCCTTTTCCATCTCTTGTGTGTCGGTGTAACTGGTCACTTTAACGAATCCAATTTCACCAGGAAGTGGGTTTTCAATATCCGAACGACTACACAACACAATCGGGCGCTTTCCCTCTTCTTCATGTTGCAGCATTCGAATCAGGTGAATGGTGCGTTGTCCATTCCATCCTAAAAGCAATATATGATTTTCCACACCAACTCTCCGTTTTCCTAATACACCTGCACGCCAATAATCCACAGCGCCGGCTGCTAAGCGTCCAATTAAAGCCGCAAACAGGGTTAATCCACCCGGAATAACAAGCAACACGACAATCCACTTACCGAGCGAGGTTTGTGGTGAATGGTCGCCATACCCCACCGTCGACGCCGTCACCATCAAAAAATAGATAAAGGTCGAAGGTTCTGAAGTGAGCGCATGCTCACCACTCAGGCTAAGTAGCGTCCAAGAAACAACAATATAGGCAACAACCAAGAGCGCAAGGTTGCGATTGCTCAGATTAAACAGGTTGGAATTCAACCATTTTTTAAACGTTAACCAAAGGGACATGGTGCTCCTTACCTCTACCTCACGAATGGTTATTTAAACCCAAGCACAAGTATAAAAAAACCAGCCACGAAAGCTGGTTTTTATATCTGTGACAACACTCGGCGTTTACGCGTTGCCTTTCACTTGCATATTAAGTTGCTCAGCGAAGTCGAGCATACGGTTCAATGGGATCAGTGACTTCACACGAACGTCTTCATCAACAAAGATTTCATGCTCTTTACCACTATCACGTAGCGCCGATTCGATCGCTTTCAGGCCGTTCATCGCCATCCAAGGACAATGTGCACAGCTACGACATGTTGCGCCCGCCCCTGCTGTTGGAGCTTCAATCAGTTCTTTCTCAGGAACCAACTGTTGCATCTTGAAGAAGATACCTTTATCCGTTGCAACGATCATCTTCTGCTGTGGCAGCTCTTTTGCGGCTTTGATTAGCTGGCTGGTTGAACCCACTGCGTCTGCAAGTTCAACAACACTTGCCGGAGACTCAGGGTGAACCAAAATCGCGGCTTCTGGGTAAAGACCTTTCATCTTGCGCAAAGCGTCGGCGGAAAACTCATCGTGAACCACACACTCACCTTGCCAAAGCAACATGTCTGCGCCAGTTTTATTCGCGATATAAGAACCTAAATGGCGATCTGGACCCCAGATAATTGGCTTGTCTTCAGAATCTAAGTGCTCAACAATCTCTAGCGCGATACTTGATGTAACAACCCAGTCAGCACGTGCTTTCACCGCCGCCGAAGTGTTGGCGTAAACCACAACAGTGTGGTCAGGGTGTGCATCGCAGAATTCAGTAAACTTATCCGCCGGACAACCAAGGTCAAGTGAACACTCGGCTTCTAAGGTCGGCATCAAAATACGTTTTTCAGGCGTAAGAATCTTGGCAGATTCCCCCATAAAGCGAACACCAGCGATGATTAGGGTACTCGCTGGGTGGCGGTTACCAAACTTAGCCATTTCAAGAGAGTCGCCAACAAAACCACCCGTCTCTTCTGCTAACGCCTGAATTTCAGGGTCAGTGTAATAGTGGGCAATTAGGACCGCATCTTTTTCTTTAAGCAGCGCTTTGATGTTTTCAACGTGCGCTTGTTTTTGTTCAGATGTCAGCGGTACTGGCTTTGGAGGGAAAGGGTAAACTGTTTCAATCGTATCTAATATGTGGCTCATTGCTCTTGCTCTACGCAACTTCCGGTAATCCGCGTATTGTAACCTCAACAAGCGCGTCTATTCCAGTTTCCCTAGTAATAAGATAGACAGGAAAGAAAAAAGGAGCGACCAGCGCTCCTTTTCATGGCAATTTTTACTAATTCAAGCGGGTGTTCGCTAGCTTAGCCGAAGCACTGTTCGGGTACTCATCAACCACTTGTTGGAAGTATTTTTTCGCTTGCGCAGCATTGTTGTTTCGCTCGGCGATTTCACCAAGTTTAACCAGTGCATCCGCACGCTTGTTTGAATCTTTGTAAGTCACCACAGCAGCAAAGCTCTTCACTGCGTCTTTATCTTGCTTCTTAGCAAAGTAAAGTTGGCCAAGCCAATAGTGAGAGTTTGGCGTGAAGCTCGAATCTGGATAGTCTTTCTGGAACTGCTGGAAAGCAGCAATCGCACCCGTGTAGTCTCGTTTCTTAAGAATCAAGTCTACTGCGTTTTGATACGCTGTTTGCTCATCGACATCAGAGCTAAATGTACCACCAGTGTTAGCCGCTGAATCTGTCTGTTCAGTCTTAGCTACAGGGGCTACCGCTTGAGATCGTACTTTATCGAGTTCAATAAATAACTCTCGCTGACGCTGCAACATCTGCTGCATGTCATAGGTACTTTTTTCAAGCTGGCCACGCAAATCGCTGATTTCATTAGCCATATCGTCTAATTGTTGCTGCATTTGCAACTGAACACGATTGCGGTTTTCCAATAGGCGCTCTAAGCGCTGAACATCAGTTTCGTTGCTACGAACTGAAGACGAAGAAGTGGCAGAATTGCTACCGCTTAGGTCGGATACTGGAGCTGGTGCAGCGAGAACAGTACTCGCTGCACTTGCCAGTAACGTTAGCGTAACAATGCGCTTAAGGTTACTGAACATGAGGTTTTCCTCAATTAGTACACTAGAACTGCACGGCGGTTCTTAGCGTATACATCTTCTGATTGACCTAGAAGAAGTGGTTTCTCTTCACCGTAGCTTACGATAGAGATTTGGTCAGCTTGAACACCAAGAGCTTCTAGGTATTTAGCAACTGCGTTTGCACGACGCTCGCCTAGTGCGATGTTGTACTCAGGAGTACCACGCTCATCCGCGTGACCTTCGATAGTTACTTTTAGAGCTGGGTTTTTGCTTAGGTATGCTGCGTGTGCTGCTAGCATTTCTTCGTAATCACCCGCGATAGTTGCGTTGTCGAAAGCAAAGTAGATAGTTTGAGTTTCGCGTAGTGCTTGCTCTTTTAGCTCTTGCTCAGACAATAGACCGTTTTGGTCGATTGGTGAAACAACTGTGTTGTCTACAGTTTGAGTTTGGTTTGTCTCAGTAGAACCAGAAGCATTTGCCGCATCATCACTTGAGCTACATGCTGTAACCGCTAGAACTGGTAGCGCAATTAGAAGCCCTTTAAGAACTTTGTTTAGTTGCATTGTTATAGTTTCCTTTATTATTGATACTTACTTGCTACAAAAACGGTGACCATGCTGGAGCACGAACTCGACCATTTGTTGCCGGTAACCTTGCTTTAAAGCGTCCGTCAATAGACACCATAGAAAGAACATTTGTTTTGTTGTAGATAGAGCTGTAAATCACCATGCCACCATTCGGAGCGATGCTTGGTGACTCATCTAGCAACGTTTTAGTCAACGTCTGCATAGCGCCCGTTTCAAGATCTAGCTTGGCTAGGTTGAAACCTGTGTTGCTACGATTGACCATTACCAGGAAGCGACCATCAGGGGTAATTTGACCACCTAGATTCTGGCTCCCTTGCCATGTAATACGTTTGGTTGATCCGCCTGCCAAATCTACTTGATAAATCTGAGGTTTTCCACCCCGATCCGAAGTAAAGATGAGAGATTTACCATCTGGATGCCAAAACGGTTCAGTATTGTTCGCTCGACCGCTGGTAATTTGAGTCAATTTACGAGTATTCAGGTCAAGCGTGTAAACCTGCAAGCTGCCTGTTTTCGACAACACGAGTGCAAGCTGAGAACCGTCCGGAGAGAATCTTGGCGCACCATTGTGACGAGGGTATGACGTAACTTTCTCACGTTCACCTGTGTAGATGTTCATGATGAAGATTTCAGCTTGGCCATTTTGGAAGCTAACATAAGCCAGCTTTTTACCATCTGGTGACCATGCTGGTGACATCAAAGGTTGTTTTGAACGAAGCACAAGGCGCTCGTTGTAGCCGTCATAATCAGAAACGCGTAACTGGTACGGGAACTGATCTTTATCATTCACCACGACATAGGCGATACGAGTCAGGAACGCGCCCTTCTCACCAGTAAGTGCCTCATAAACCAGATCAGAGATACGGTGAGCGTACTCTCTCATGCGTTTACCCGGTACCGTCGCTCGCTTGTTAAATAGCACATGATCTTTCGATAGCACCAACTGACCATCATCACTAAGCGCCTTGCTTTGACCTTGAGTCAGTTGACCACGAACCACATCAACAAGTTGGTAGTTAATCACATAGTCGCCTTTGGCGTCTTGCGAGATTGAGCCGGTAACTAAGGCATCCACACCTAAACCAGTCCAAGCATTAAAGTCTACTTCAGCATCGCTGTAGGGGGTTTGTGGCATTTTGCTGGTCGCCACTGGGCTAAATTTACCACTGCGTTGAAGATCCGATGCGATCACCGCAGAGACATCTTCAGGCAACTTAGTACTGCCTTCCCATTTAAACGGGACAATAGCGATTGGACGAGCCGAATCGATACCATCTGTAATCACAAGTTCCAGTGCCGCATTGGCTACTTGAAACGCGCTCATCACGGTGAGCATACATCCTAATACTAGTCGCTTTAACACAAGCTTTTCCTTATTACTCAGGTACTACGGTTAAATTGATATTCTTAACTTTTTCGATAATGTCAGGGTCTTTAGGCAGCGGGAAACTGTTCACCTGTGCCACCGCGCGCTTCGTAGCTGCGCACAAACGGCTGTCTCCGCCTAAAACCGACAAATTACCCAATATTGCGTCTGCTCCGGTAGGGATCAGACGCAAGTTAACTCGACAAGACTTTCCCCTAAAGCTGTCCTCCAGTAGGAGGTTTTGCTGAATAAGTTGGGTATAGATCGCCCCATAGCGCTGCGCTTCGTTTGCCACGTGGCTTGATCGAGCTGAAGTATTGGCTTCAGCCTCCGTCTCTAAGCCAGCAAAGATATCGTTAAGTGCCGCTTCTTGCTCTTTACGCTCACGTTCAATTCGCTCTAAACGTTCTTTCTCTTGGCGAGCTTTCTCTGCGGCTTCTTTCGCTGCTTTTTCTTTGGCTATGCGATCTTGTTCCGCTTTTTCAGCAGCTTCGCGCTCACGACGTGCTTTCTCTTCAGCCGCTTTGGCCGCTTTTTCACGTTCGATTCGCTCTTGCTCAGCTTTGGCAATCGCCGCTTCTTTGGCTAATCGTTCTTGTTCCGCTTTCTTGATCGCTTGCTCTTTTGCTTTGCGCTCTTCTTCGAGCTTAGCGACACGTTGCTTCTCTTCACGTGCACGTTGCTCTTCCGCTTTGCGCTCTTTCTCTTTAGCAATACGTTGTTTTTCAGCCTCACGAGCCGCTTTCGCTTCTTTCGCTTGCTGCTCTTTTAGCTTACGGATCCGCTCTTCTTCAGCTTTGCGGTTCTTTTCTAACTGCTCGCTTTCACGGCGAAGCTTATCCAAACGGTCTTGCTCTTTTTTCGCCGCTTCTTCACGCTGACTACGAATTTGCTGCGCTTGCTGCCTAACAAGGCTTGGGTCAATTACCACAGCCTGTACCATATTGCCCGTTGGCTCAGGTTTCGACATAGTAAAATCAGTCCCCCAGATCAAAGCGACGATTAAGAGTGCGTGCAAAGCCGCCGATATCGCTATCGGCTTCTTGTAGTCGTTCTGTTTAGATTTAGTTTCTTTCATGGACAACGAAAGCTATTCCTTTATGTCCGTTAGCAATCCAACCTTAGGAATACCAGCACGGCTTAGTTCATCCAGTACCAAAACAACGTCAGCATATGGCGTTGCAGCGTCACCACCTACGGCAACAGGCGAATCGGGTTTGAGTGACAGTTCCGCTTTGACACGGACAATAAGATCTTGCAGTGAGATACCACGCATAACCTCTTCATCATTCACGCTCAAGCCCAAGTTACCTTCTTTGTCGATTTCGACAATGATAAAGCTCGCATCACTATCGCCAGCTAATTCTGAAGCGGGCTGTGCGGTTGCTGTTTTTGGCAATTCAACATCAACGCCTTGGGTAACAAAAGGTGACGTCACCATAAAAATAATCAACAGTACTAACATCACATCGATGTACGGTACCACGTTGATTTCGGCAGTCATTTTGCGCTTTTTGGGTTGGTAACCAGCCATCGCAGTTATTCCTTACCCGATTCTCTGCCCGCCATAGCCTGACGGTGTAGGATGCTGTGGAACTCTTCTGAGAAGGTCGCGTAGTTATGTTCTAACTTACCCACTTTGTTGCTTAGACGGTTGTACGCCATAACTGCCGGAATAGCAGCAAATAGACCCATTGCCGTTGCAACCAGTGCTTCTGCGATACCCGGAGCAACCATAGCGAGCGTGGCTTGCTTCACTTCACCAAGAGCGATGAAGGCATGCATGATACCCCATACCGTACCAAAAAGACCGATATACGGGCTGATTGAGCCTACCGTTGCAAGAAACGGCAGATTAGTTTCAAGTTCATCCACTTCGCGAGAAACCGCAACGCGCATTGCACGCCCTGTTCCTTCCATAATGAAGTCAGGAGAATCTGCATTGGATTTGCGTAGACGAGCAAACTCGGTAAAGCCAGAATAGAAAATCTCTTCTGTACCCGCCAGTTCGTCCTTACGCTTCTTTGCGTTCTGGTACAAGATCGAGAGATCAGTACCAGACCAGAATTTGTCTTCAAACGTTTCTGCTTCTTTAGAAGCTTGAGAAAGTACTTTACTACGCTTGATGATCATCGCCCAAGAGACGATCGACATGCCTAACAAAATCAGCATAACCATTTTTACTAACAGGCTGGCCTGTAAGAAAAGGTCTAGCATCGAGATATCAGCGGTCACTATCAGTTAACTCCATAACTATTGATTGAGGCATAGCTTTTGGCCTCATTTTCTTATTATCGATACATGCTACCTTAACCATTGCCTTACACAATATTTTACCGTCAGGATTAACGATCTCCTGACAGAAGGTTAAGGATGCTTTTTTAAGGTCAGCAATTTGAGTTGTTACCGTCAGGTGATCGTCAAGACGAGCACCTTGTAAAAAATCGATGTCCATGTGTCGGACTACAAAGCCGAGATTTTGTTCCAATAACAGTTGTTGCGAGACACCAATTGTGCGAAGCAGCTCAGTGCGAGCACGTTCAAAAAACTTTAAATAGTTAGAATGGTAAACCACTCCTCCCGCATCGGTATCTTCATAATAAACCGTCACCGGCCACTCAAACTTTGTGTTGGTATCCTGCACGTTTGTGTCCACAACTTGGTTTTTGCTAAAGGGATACTATAACGCAACTCGTCACTACCTGTGCAAGCGTAATTGAGTGTTTTCAAAGCTTGAAACAAAAAAAAGCGCAACCCCTTCAATGAGTCGCGCTTTTTTTATACAAAATGTATGGAGTTTAACCCCACCTCACTACAGCAGACGAATAACCGTTAAGTAAATCAGTATCGTCAGTGAGCAATATGGACTGAACAAAAGCTGCCAGTACCAATTGCGTGGTTTAAATCCTACTCCAAACACCATGCTAGAGCAGATCGCCCAGATCATCAGTGGAGAGATAATTGGATTAAAGCCACCAATTGAGGCGGAATAGAGTTCTGGATCCCACATCACCATAGCAACATGATAGAAACCTAGAACTAGGGATAAGACTCTAAACAGAGTCTTATCGACAGGTGCATGTAACTTAGCGACCTGCGCAGCGAGATCACTCACTGTCTTTGTCCATCATTTCTGAGTGCTCTAACCAAAGAGCGTTGATGATTCCGAATGCACACGCAAGTAGTACACCTAAAATCCATGCAAAATACCACATAGTCAATGCTCCTTAGTAAGCTGAAACGTCGTTGTCTTCGATATGTTTCTTATCTAGACGACCGAACATTTTGTAGTAAGTCCAAGTCGTGTAGCCAAGAATCACAGGAACCATTACCGCTGCAACCGCAGTCATCAGACCTAGAGTAAGTTCACTCGCAGTTGAATCCCACATTGTTAAGCTGTGGTTTGGTACCAAACTTGAAGGCATGACAAATGGGAACATTGCAAAACCAGCAGTAAGAATAACACCCGCGTTAGACAAGCTTGAGAATAGGAAAGCAAAGCCACCACGCTCAAAACGAGACGCTACTACCGCTAGCAGTGGCATGAATACACCAAGAGCTGGCGCAATCCACATTGCAGGGTAAGTTTCGAAGTTGGTCATCCAAGCACCGACTTGCAGAGCCACTTCTTTGTTTAGTGGGTTAGAGTCTGCAAACGTATCGATTGTGCTCGTTAACACGTAACCTTCGATGTTTTGAACCCAGAAGCCACCAGCAACAAATAGTGCGACTGCAACAAGGCCTGCGATTTGTGCAACGTTGCGTGCACGCTCATGTAGCGCTTCAGTGGTTTTCATCTGTAGCCATGTTGCACCTTGGAGGACAAATAGCATCAGGCTTAACACACCACATAGCAGAGCGAATGGGTTTAGCAGTGCGAAGAAGGTACCTTTGTACTCAGACATAAGTAGGTAGTTCAACTCAAATGGTACGCCTTGTAGCAGGTTACCAAATGCCACACCAAAGATGATTGGTGGTACTGTGCCGCTAAAGCAAAGTGCGTAGTCCCAAGCTTTACGCCATTTTGGATCTTCGATCTTTGAACGGTAATCAAGAGCAAGTGGACGTAACCAAAGCGCAGCTAGAGTGACATACATTGCTAGGTAGAAACCAGAGAACGACGTTGCATACACTAATGGCCACGCCGCAAATAGCGCACCACCAGCGGTGATTAACCAAACTTGGTTGCCATCCCAGTGAGGAGCAATCGTGTTTAGCATAATACGACGTTCAGTGTCGCTTTTACCGATAACAGGTGAAAGCGAAGCAACACCCATATCAAAACCATCAGTTACCGCGAAGCCTACCAGTAATACACCGATTAGGATCCACCAGATAAGTCGTAAGATTTCGTAATCAAACATTTAATAATCCCTCACTTAAACTTCGACTGAACGGCCGACTTTGTCTTCAACAGAGTTAGCGTTTTGTTCAAAGTGGTAGCGACCTGTTTTTAGGCTGCTCGGGCCTTTACGCGCGAACTTAACCATTAGGTAAACTTCAGCGATTAGGAACACTGTGTATAGCGCTAGAATAGCGAACAGTGACGTCCATAGCTCAGCAAGTGTTAGCGCAGAGGCGGCAACGTGGGTCGGTAAGATTTCACCAACAGCCCATGGTTGACGACCGTACTCTGCAACAAACCAACCTGCTTCGATCGCAATCCAAGGTAGAGGAATGCTGAACAGTGCCGCTTTAAGGATCCAAGGTTTTTGTTCGATCTTCTGACGACATGTTTGTACAAACGCCGCGCCAAATACGAACAACATAATGAAGCCACAAGCCACCATGATACGGAATGACCAGAATAGTGGCCAAACTTTAGGGATAGAATCATCCGCTGCCGCTTGGATTTGTTCTTCTGTCGCATCAACAACTTCGTCTGTGTAACGTTTCAGAAGTAGGCCGTAACCAAGGTCACCTTTCACTTCATCAAACGCTGCCATGTTTTCTGGAGTCTTGTCGCCAGCACGCAGTTTCTCTAGCAACTCGTACGCGTACATACCAGTACGGATACGCTCAACGTGCTCGT
The DNA here is from genome assembly GCF_050113875.1 of Vibrio sp. TRT 1302. Lineage (NCBI taxonomy): Bacteria > Pseudomonadati > Pseudomonadota > Gammaproteobacteria > Vibrionales > Vibrionaceae > Vibrio > Vibrio sp. TRT 1302. The sequence goes on from NZ_JBNJOF010000001.1 coordinate 507,581, forward strand.
CACGTAGATCACGTAGACCTGTCACTTGCTCATCGAATGAACGAGTCGCAATGATACCCATCACGTAAGGGATCTTAATGGCGTAGTCCGTGTGCATTGTCTCTTGGTTTGGTAGACCAAACAGAGTGAATGCTGCTGGAGCAGGTTCTGTGTGCCACTCTGCTTCTACCGCAGCAAGTTTCACTTTCTGAACTTCACCAAGCTCGTAACCAGATTCATCACCTAGGACGATAACTGATAGGATGGCAGCCATACCGAAAGAGGCAGCGATAGCAAATGAACGACGTGCGAACGCGATGTCACGACCTTTTAATAGGTAGTATGAGCTGATGCCTAGAATAAACATTGCGCCAGTCGTGTAACCAGAAGCAACCGTATGAACGAATTTAACCTGAGCCACTGGGTTTAGAACAACCTCGGCAAAGCTCACCATCTCCATACGCATGGTTTCAAAGTTAAATTCCGCGCCAACTGGGTTTTGCATCCAGCCATTTGCCACAAGAATCCAAAGTGCAGAGAAGTTAGAACCAAGCGCTACTAGCCAAGTCACGGCTAAGTGTTGACGTTTTGATAAGCGATCCCAGCCAAAAAAGAACAGACCAACAAATGTCGATTCTAGGAAAAAGGCTACTAGTGCTTCGATCGCCAAAGGTGCACCGAAAATATCACCTACGTAATGTGAATAGTAAGACCAGTTGGTACCAAACTGGAACTCCATGGTTAGGCCGGTAGCCACGCCTAGAGCGAAGTTAATACCGAAAAGCTTACCCCAGAACTTTGTCATGTCCTTGTAGATTTGCTTGTCCGTCATTACGTACAGAGATTCCATGATGGCTAATAGGAAGGCCATACCTAGAGTCAGTGGTACGAAGAGGAAGTGATACATCGCTGTCAGTGCAAATTGCAATCGCGACAGATCAACTACGTCAATCATGTTTACTCCTATGTGTCGGCTGAAGACACTCTTTCCATTAATGCATTGTTATTAATCGTTGAACGAACTTAACTCGTGTTACCAGTTATAGGCAATGTGTTGCAAAAATGTACCGTAATGGTTAGTTAATTGTTAAGCATCAGCTAATATAGCTGGGGCTAATATTACTGCTAAAAACAGGTTGTTTCAAAAGGTTTATAGACAGAGTTCGCTTTGATTTGTATCAACTTTTGTGCGGCATTTTTGATTAAAAAAGCGGCATTTTGATCTGGATCAAGCGTTTTGAAACCCATTTGTTAAAGGAGGGTTGCTCACAGCTAGTAAATTACTATTTATGCAAAACAAGTGGTTAACAACTCACTCATTTGCATTACCTATTTAGTGGTAGGTAATTTGGTTTAATGTGATTTCGATCACTAATAATAAAAAGCCAGCAAGAATTTGCTGGCAGTGAAAACTTATTTTTCAATTCCGAAATGAAGATAGGCTCTATCGGTGGCAATCCTGCCTCGCGGTGTTCGTTGCAGATAACCTTGTTGAATAAGATAAGGCTCAAGAACATCTTCAATGGTATCTTTTTCTTCGCCGATCGCTGCGGCCATGTTATCAAGCCCAACGGGACCACCGCCAAATTTTTCCATAATGGCTAATAGCAGTTTCCTATCCATGTAGTCGAACCCTTGAGCATCCACGTCAAGCATGTTGAGCGCTTTGTCTGCCACTTCAGCACAAATGTGACCGTTCCCCTTCACTTCCGCGTAGTCACGTACACGTCTAAGCAAGCGGTTAGCAATACGCGGTGTCCCACGAGCGCGACGCGCAACCTCTAGAGCACCTTCAGCTTCCATCGAAAGACCGAGACAATCCGCACTGCGTTGAACAATGTTCTGTAGATCTGGGATCTTGTAATACTCAAGACGCTGCGTAATACCAAAACGGTCTCGCAGAGGAGAGGTCAGAGAGCCAGCACGCGTCGTCGCCCCGATTAACGTGAACGGTGGTAAGTCGATTTTAATCGAGCGAGCCGCAGGGCCTTCACCAATCATGATGTCTAATTGATAATCTTCCATCGCTGGGTAGAGCACCTCTTCCACCATTGGGCTCAGGCGGTGAATTTCATCGATGAAGAGCACGTCGTTCTCTTCAAGGTTGGTCAGTAAGGCGGCCAAATCACCCGCTTTCTCCAACACAGGGCCAGAAGTTGTACGGATGTTTACGTTCATTTCATTCGCGACAATATTCGCCAAGGTCGTCTTACCCAAACCTGGAGGACCAAATATCAGCAGATGATCCAGTGCTTCATTTCTCAACTGAGCCGCTTTAATGAAGATTTCCATCTGGTTACGGACGTGATCTTGCCCTTTGTAGTCCTCTAACTTCTTAGGGCGTATCGCACGGTCGATAACATCTTCTTCTTTGTAGATCGTATTGTCTGGTGCTATTAAGCGATCCGCTTCAATCATGACTGATACCTTTTAAACCATCGACTTCAGGGCTTCACGAATCAATTGCTCACTGCTCATCTCTGGTTTCATTACCTGAGAAACCACTTTTGAGGCTTGAACGGGTTTGTACCCCAGCGCGAGCAGTGCACTGATCGCCTCTTCTTCTACGCTCGACTGAGCAGCGTCTGGCACTGAGTCAATTGGTGCAGCATCAGTGTAAGGTGTAAAGAGATCACCAGCACTCCATCCCTTGAGACGGTCTTTCATCTCAACCACAAGTCGCTCAGCTGTCTTTTTACCCACCCCAGGTAGCTTCACCAGTGTCGAGATATCTTCTCTTTCGACGCTGGCAACAAACTGGCTCGCCGTCATGCCCGATAATATGCCCAGACCCAGTTTAGGACCAACGCCATTTGCTTTAATCACTTCTCTAAACAACGCACGTTCTTTGACTGTATTAAAACCGTAGAGTAGCTGCGCATCTTCACGTACCACGAAGTGAGTATAGATGATGGCTTCTTCACCAACATTTGGTAGCTCATAGAAACAGCTCATCGGCATCTGAACTTCGTAGCCAATACCATTAACTTCAATCAATAATTCAGGTGGTTGTTTTTCAATTAGAATGCCGCGCAGACGTCCAATCACAGTGGATACTCTTAGAAATGAATTTGCGACAGGATAATAAAGAACTGGATAGACATCCAGTCCTTTATCATCATTGACTAGATTTTTGAGACAACTTGATCAAGTTGAGAGGTCAGTGTGCGGACTGCATCGACCTGTAGGTTGAGCTCGGCACCATTTTGCGCCACACTCGCCGAAATGGATTTAGTCGCAACCACGCTATTGGCGACCTCACTGCTGACTTGATCAAGCTCCTTGAGTGCCAGCATTTGATTTGCCATATTGCTCGCCAGCCCTTTTACGTCCTGAGATATCGCCGACACTTGTTCGATCATCTGCTTCATCTTTTCAGCGCTGGAATTAACAACGTCTTGACCGTGTTTGACCTCTTGTTCACTTCGGTCGAGAAGGTTTCTGATTTCAACAGCAGAATGGCTGCTCTTTGCCGAAAGTTCTCGTACCTGTTCGGCCACCACCGCAAAGCCTCGCCCCTGTTCCCCTGCCCTAGCTGCTTCTATGGCTGCATTTAACGCCAAAAGATTGGTTTGCTCTGCAACAGAAGTGATCAGATCCGCCACCTTCATAATTTGTTCGTGACTACCGATAATCTGGCTGATTGCTGCCGTGGAGTCTTCTAGCAGCTGCGAGCTCGTTTGAGCCTGTTGATGCACCGCATCGCTGCGCTGTCGCAACTCATCCACAAAGCGGGTTGAATCTTCAATACCATCTGCCAGTTGATGAACTTGTTCACTCATCTGCTCCGCAGCGCTGGCTTGGGATTCACAATTGATGTTTAGACTCGACACTTGCTCGTCTAAAGTGACCGACTGTTCTTCAAGTACTTTGGACACATCTTTAAGCTGGAGAGAATTTTGGTTTGCCTGTTCGAGGACATGGCTTAGATTTTTTTCACCAAGCAAAGCCTGTTGTGCAATCGCTTCACTGTCGCCTTTTGCTCGCTCCGCAATCTCTATCGCTTTGTCTCGTTGACTCGCCGTAAATGCCTGTGCAATGCAGATAACCACGAGTGGTAATACCGTACCAGACCAGATTTCAACTCTCTGCGCCGATGCGCTCAGCTCCAGCACTGGAAACGCCTGACCAGATACGTGCATGTAAGTCATGATTGCGGAAAGCAGAATAACAACACCACTCCAGGTCACGGCCATAACCCGTGTACCAGAGAGGAAGAACGCCACGATAAGCAGAGGTACCCAATAGGTTTGTGATGAATCGACCACCCCACCACTCTGATAGATGATATTGAGCGCATGTATCGCCATACCCACAAAACCGAGGTTTAAAGCCATTATCGGATGCTTGAAAAATCGTAGGCATAAGGCGGCGGTCAATTCAAATCCGATCAGCAACAACGAGGTCGTAATCAGGCTATCATGGCCATGCTTTGACCATTTGAACAGACTGTATAGCCCGACAAGAAAGGCAATAAAGGTGAAAAGTGCCAGCGTATCAGCTTGGCGTTGTTGAGCTTTGTTCCATTGAGTTTCATTTGGCATGCAGATGCGACGCCACAGTAAAGTGGGGTTCATGTTCAATCTTCCCTGATCGAATACTTATTAGACCTCTGACCACTATATTGACGCAACATTTTGATAACAAATCGAATAATCAGAACTGCTCGATATGTCTCAGTTTTAATGCAATGACCATCACTCAGTGCGAGGTCTATCGATAACGACCTCGACGGGCACTGCTTGCCTTTCCTGCCATCGCAATCAGGGTTTTATTGGTATTGGCATGACAAATTGCCACGCCCAAAGCATCGGCAGCATCGGCTTGCGGACGACCAGGTAACTTCAACATCTGTTGTACCATATGCTGAACCTGCTCTTTGTCTGCCCCGCCCGTTCCTGTCACCGCTTGTTTGATCAATCTTGCCGCGTATTCATAAACGGGCAGTTCAGCATTAACCGCAGCCACAATAGCGCTACCACGAGCTTGACCAAGCTTTAATGCTGAATCAGCGTTTCGTGCCATAAAGACTTGCTCAATGGCAAAAACGTCCGGTTGAAACTGAGTGATGATTTCTGAAACTCCGGCGTAAATCTGCTTCAATCGCCCCGGAAGTTCTTTTTCTGAGGTGCGTATACATCCACTACCAAGATATTGGAGGTGGCGACCATTTTGACGTATGACCCCGTATCCCGTGATTCGAGAGCCAGGGTCAATACCAAGTATTACTGACATTGATACCTAATCGATATGTTTTTTTGTTCAGTGACACATGTTAAAGCACTCTTTGTGCTATATCGAGGTAATTATCGCTCGGCTTGATAAGCCTGACTCAAGACTCACTTCAATGACGGGGGTTGGCTCTACCACCAACTTCTCTCCGCTCCAGTAGTCGTACCAATAGACAGGTTGATCCGCCGTTAGAGTGATGTCACGTGCCGCTTGCTGATAATTAAACAGACAGTGTAATTCGTTTCTATCTGTCAGAGGTAAATAAGCGTGATGGAGATTTAACGCAGTAAAGCGCGCCGCTTCCTGACAGTGTTTGTGCCTTAGCATCAGTTTACTTAACGAACGTTGAGCAAAAGGGGTCAGTTCGGTTAACGGATCGCCTGATAGTAATAGGCCGCCAGAGGCGAGTAAAACGTCACGGTGGAACTCGTAACTTTGTCTTTCTGCGGCTTGATTAGCAAGAGAAACAAACGTGGCACAATCTGGATCGCACTGCCAAAGCTTACGGTGCTGCCAACTGCGATAGAAAGTCTCTTTGGCGATCTGTTCGAAGCGACGTTCGTTCCTCTCAACATCATCAGAGACCCGCATCGCGTCCACCAGACCAATAGATGGCCACATCGGCGCATTGCAGCCTAAGATCAAACCATCACCCACACCTTCTGCGATCGCTTCCATCCCAAGACGATAGGCTTCCACGCCAGTTACTCCGCTCTGGCTTCTTTTGCCTTTGAGCGTGCCCCAATAGTTTGCATCAAGCTTAAACAGTTCCACTCCCCATTCTTCTCTCATCACTTTAACAACATGGGTCAAGTGAGCCTGAACCTCTGGGTGAGTCGTATCGAGAATGTACCAAGGCGTACATCGCCAACCAGCATAGGTTACATCATCGGCTTTGAGCAGGCTATTATCTTGATGACGTACAAACCAATCAGGGTGGTTTTTGAAAACCTCTGACTCTGGCTGAGCAATAAAAGGCGCTAACCAGATTGCTGGTTTTTTCCCAGCCGATTTAATCCGAGCAATAACGTTTTTAATTCCCGACGGAAACTTGTCAGAAGGGGTTAGCCAATCTCCCATAAAAGCCTGATACCCATCATCAAGCAAAACGTAATCTAGTTGACCAAGTTTGCCCTGCATCTTTTCTAGATTGTCGTAGATATTTTGTTGGTTCACTTCCGCATAATAGGCATACCAAGAACACCAGCCGATAGGCGAAGGTTTTGTCACGCCAGCCCTTGGTGTGTGATGCTGTGCAATCAAATCAGTAAAGTCACTATATAGACGAGACAGTGACTCGCCTTGTAAGCAGACAAGAGACTCTAACTGGTTGGTCGCCCAATCCAGTGGATAAGTGTTTTCTCCATCCAAATACGCATTGATCATCAGACCGCATTCAGACTCTTCAATCTCAAAATAGCCCGCAAAGCGGTGGCATGACGTAAAGCCAAACAAGTTGTAGCCCTGAGAATCTTCAATCACCAAATAGTTGTAATAACGTTTATTGGCACTGCTCGGGTAGATACGGTAGCTCAGGCTATTATCAGGACAACGCCCAATGTCGATTGGCTCATCCACTGTCCCCGTGGTTTGCGCCAGCATTTGAAAGCCATCCCCCAGCAATACAGCGCTGCGCTCAAAATTGAATTCCGTCTGGCACAGTAAGAACCGTTCATCAAACTTGTCATTGCTCAGACCCTGGAAAGAGAATGAAAGCTGATTTTGATTTTGGGTGATTTGAATTTGGTAACTTGGGACTAGGACTTTGCGACCATTGGCAAGTTCTAACTGCTGGGCCATATCAATACTCTGAAGAAAACTGGAACCCGTCCATTACAGCACTCGCCTATTTTATTGTCCATTTCATCAACAGTACAAAAGCGTACTCTCATCACGTTTCGGATTTTTATCGCTTCAGTCCAAGTTTCAAATTGATATGCATTTTAAAAACACAGCAATAAATTTTACATATCTAACTGATATAACGAGATTAATTCTATGGTCTAACACTTGCTTGATATGGAAAACAGATCACTTTTAGGACAGGCTCATGAAATCAATTGCGAACCCAATTATATTTATTGGCCCTGGTCGCTCGGGCTCAACCATTATCTCTGAAGTTGTTCTAGCGCATCGACAACTCGGCGGGCCAAGTAACTACACAGAGTGGTATCCATCACTTCCTGTATTGGCGCTACTGTCTCGATGCGTTAATAACGACTATTGGCTTATTCATGGTGTTAAAGCCCAATTGAATAAGACAATGCCATTCAACCATTTAATTCCACGTCCCGCGGAAGCTTGGTCTTTCTGGCAAAAACAGACTCGATCAGACATCGATTTTAGCCGCAACTTTCTTATCAACAAACGCGCTACAAGTCGTGAGAGACAAAATATTCATCGTGCCTTCGCCCGGTTGCTGATGCTGCAAGGAAAGCCTCGTCTCGGCTTGAAATTGACCGGCCCTGGACGAATTGAATATCTGCACAGCCTGTTTCCCGATGCGTATTTTATCAACGTCGTGAGAGATCCTTGTGCAACAGTGAATTCACTGCTGAATGTGCCTTTTTGGCAGCAACAGGGAGCCAAACAGCTATGGTGGGAAGGGGCTTACTCAAGTGAGGAGTTAAAAACGTACCAACAGATCCGTCACGATCCCGTTGCAGGTACTGCTTTTCAACTTAATAAGGTATTGGAAACGACCCGAAGGGAAATGGAATATTGTGGGGTCAATGCGCTAACGATCCATTATGAAGACTTTATCGCCAATCCCGTCTATACCACCCGTAAGATTTTAGGCTTCTGTCATTTAAGCAATGACAGTCGTGTCGCGCAGAGACTCAATACCTGTCAGGTGATTAATCGCAATCAGCAAACATGCCAAAATCTCGCGCTAACAAACAAAGTACGGCAATGGTGTCCAAGCTAACTATTTTATCGGTAGAAACGAAACAGCCCTCCATCTCCGGAGGGCAAAAAGGCAGTGGATTATTGCGCAAAGCTTCCTGCTTTATAACAAACGGCCTGCAATGCAGGCCGTAAAAATAAGAGCCTAAACTTGATTAGAAGTCGTAAGCAACTTTGAAGAACGCTTCTAGATCATCGTTGCCGTTTTCGTCAGTTAGGTCAACTTTGAAATCTACTAGCGTAGAAAGCTTGTTAGTGATTTGGTAAGACGCACCGAAGTTAGTGTACTGCGTATCGAAGTCATTCGCAGCGTAACCTTCTTGGTGTGCGTAGCCGATTGCTAGGTACAGTTTATCCATAGTGTAGCCAGCAGATGCGCTGTACAGCATTGAGTCGTCGCCGTTGAATTTTTCATGTTGAGCAACGTTTGCACCAATCGCGATATCACCAAAGTTAACCACACCATTAACTAGCATGATTTGCTCGATGCCGTCTTTGCTGTTTTTCTCGTCGTTGTTTTCGTAACCAGCGTTAACTTGGAACTTGTCATTTTGGTAACCAACGTAACCGTTGAAACCTTTTTGGCCAGTCGCGTCTGCTTCGCGGTCACCGTAGTAAGAAATCGCGTATTTGAAGCCTTCTTTGATACCTTCAAACTTAACCACTTGGTTTACATCTGAAGCATCAGAAGCTGAAGCGCCGAATTCAATTGTTAGGTCTGCTGCACCGTCAACTGCATCTAGCGCAGAATCATTTGCGTAACCGATAGTCGCAACACCAAAACCAGTCTTGTAACCAACCCAAGCGTCGATCACAGTGAAGTTTGCGTCCATAGAAGAATAGTCATCAGCTAGGTCAAATTCACCCGCGAATTGACCAAGAACGTTACCTTTCTGGTAGTTTACGAATAGGTCAAAACCCGTTACGCCACCGTTATAGAATTCTTGCTTTTTATCAGTTTTGTTACCATTCTCGTCTTTCTCGTAACGACCTTCTTGGTAATAACCACCAACTGCCACTTGACCACCTACAGAGAACTCGTCACCAGATAGGATAAGGTCGATAATTGATTCACGTGCACGCTCAGATACATCTTGGTTTACATCGTTAGCGAACGCTGAACCAGCAACAAGAGAAAGTGCTACTGCTAATACTGTCTTTTTCATTTTTATTTGTTCCTATATATTTTTATTTATGAGCGTCATACACCATCTGCTCGCTCTGATGGCAGAAACTATTCGCCCTGCTGATAATTAACAAATAAAACAATCGAAAAAGAACTAAGAAATCATAATGCGCAATCGTTAAAAATCTAACAAAAGCTAAAAATAGTGCACCTTTTAGTCATTAACGGCGATAAATTTAGATAAAGATCACAATAATTGTAAGTTTTTATCTAAACATTTTAAAAACTAATGGGTTAGTAAAGTTCAAAAATAATTAATTCATTTTCTCAGCCAATGAGACAATCAAGAAAAACTCTTTCGCTTCACACGTGTCGACTAAACTCAAAAGTACAGTCAATAAAGAGTAACCCTTTTGTTTACAAGCCGTCTTAAGCTCACCGTTTGCATCACATTGAGTCTATGGGCAAGCTCCACTGCTGCAGAAACCTTACATGCAGCCCAAACAGCTTGGCCTCCGTTTATCATGGATTCTCCCATCGGCAAAGGCATCGCCCATGACATGGTCGTTACGGCTCTCACCTCTTCAGGTTACAAAGTTCAATTTACCGAGAAGCCTTGGGCAAGAATTCTCAAAGAGACCATCAAAGGCAAAAACGACGTCATTATCGCAATATGGAAAACGGAGGAGCGAGAAAAGACCTTTCTGTTTACGCAGCCTTACATGTATAGCCAAATGGCCGTTGTTTCGTTGCGAAAGAGCAACTTCAAGTTCAAGTCCTTAGAGAGCTTTAAAGATAAGCGCGTTGCTCTGATTAACGGTTACGCCTATGCGGGAAATCTACTTGAGTATGACCAAATGGAGCCAGTTATATCGATCGACCTTCCGAACAGCATTCGCCTTGTCCTCACTGAAAGAGCTGATGCTTTGGTTACCGATGAAGTGGTAGGAGAATGGACGATTAAAGAAATGGGGATAGATAGAGAACAACTCGCTTTTAGCGACGTTTACCTCGACTCGACGCCCTTGTACGCTGCGGTACGCAAGAGCCACCCACAAGCAGAACAAATTGTCGAGGCACTAAACAAATACTTCGACCGACAGGCCGCACAAGAATTACAGAGCCTAAAAACACGCTATGGGCTGAACAATAAACGTTAAATGTCAAAAAACGAGCAAAAAAATACCAGCCTATTGGCTGGTATTTTTATCTGTTCGACGTGATTAAGCCACTTCGATTGGACCACCGAATGAGGTTACTGGCGGTACTTTGCCAGTGAACTTCTCAAAGTCTACGATACATGTGTTCGCAGATGTTGCCTGAGCAAGCTCAGATGAGCCGATGTCCATAGTCAATGTGTTTGGATCGCCGTAAGTACAGATTGCGCCCTCTTTCTCGTTCAGAGGACCATACCAAGCACCTTCTTCGATACGAACAACACCACGAGGGTAGCTATCTGTAACAACTGCACCCGCTAAAAGTTGGCCACGGTCGTTGAATACACGAACTAAATCGCCATCTTTAATGCCTTTTGCTTTCGCATCAGCAGGGTTGATGTAGATAGGTTCACGGCCTTGAACCGCGTAAGTCGCACGGAACTCTTCCGATTCACACATCTGAGAGTGAAGACGCTTATCTGGGTGACACGATTGTAGCCAGTACGGGTGTTTGTCTGAACCAGGACCACCGTGAGAACGCTCTGTCTTCTCGAACCACATTGGGTGCTCTTGACAGTGTTCATAGCCGTAACGACCGATCTTACGAGAAGTAATCTCTAGGAAACCTGATGGAGTACCTAGCGGGTTAATCTCCGGATCTTTACGGAAGTCTGCGTGGCGAACCCAAGGCTGGCCTTCACCAAAGTCTAGTACGCTCTTCTCCCAGAACTCTGCAAATTCTGGCATTTCGAACTTACCTTTGTTGGCATCACGACAATCGTTGTAAAGGCTCTCAATCCACTCCATTTCGCTCATGCCACGAGTGTACTCGTCACGGCGACCAAAACGTTGAGTCAGCTCACTCATGATTTGGAAGTCAGGCTTAGATTGGAACAGAGGATCCACTAAGCGGTGCATAGCAATCAGACCTTTGCTTGAGTAAGAACCGTACACGTCGATGTCGTTACGTTCCCACTGCGTACAAGCAGGCAGTACGATATCTGAGAAACGACACGTTGCTGTCCAAGCAAACTCAATCGTGACCACAGTTTGAAGCTTTTTGAATGCTTTCTTCATGCGGTTGCGATCTTGGTGGTGGTGCCAAGGGTTGTTACCCGAAATCACCATCATCTTGAAGTCTGGTAGCTTAACTTTACCGCCGTTGTAATTGATCTCTTTACCAGGCTCTAATAGACAGTCGATCCAACGTGCAACCGGAATAGTACGGCTGTAACCATTGAAGTCGTTGTTGTCCCATTTCGGTTTCATACCTTGGTCAAGGTTACGTGGGAAACCACCAGGGCCAGCAAAACCAGTCGATGGCACACCGATACTTGAGTAGTGGTGACCGTAAGAGATACCGCCGCCAGGTAGACCGATTTGACCAACCATAGCTGCAACAACAGCCGCTGCCCAGTAAGGCTGCTCACCGTGTTCTTGACGTTGAATACACCAGCCCATAAGGATCTGAGTACGACCATTAACCAGCATACGAGCAAATTCACGAATCTTGTCTGCTTTAACGCCACAGATTTCCTCTGCCCATTCAGGAGTTTTAACAACTTTATCTTTTGTCTCACCCTGAACGTACTGAATAAACTCGTTGAAACCTAGACAGTAAGTCTCAATGAACTTCTTATCGTAAAGGTTTTCGTTGTAAAGCACGTGAGCAACAGCCAGCATGAATGCAACGTCTGTCATTGGGTTAATGTACAGGTGGTCGTTTTCTAGGTAGCGTTGAGTCTTGTTCTTAACTGGGTCAACAGACAGAACGTTGATCTCACCTTTAGCGACTTTTTCTTTCAACTGAGCCAAGTACTTGTATGACTCGTGAGTCTCACAGTTCCAACCTACTTGTAGGTTTTTCACTGGGTCATTTGCCCACAAGATGATGTTGTCAGAATTATCTAAAATCTCTGACCAAGATGTACCTTGCGCGTATACCTCGGTAGAACCTAGAACGTACGGCAGAATGGTTTGACCCGCACCAGTCGAGTAGTCACCCACTTTAGTGATGTAGTTACCATGCATGCCAACCGCACGTTGCATGTGTGCTGTACAGTTGTTGAACGAACCAGTTTGGTTCCAACCCGTTTGACCTGCGTGTAAAGCCCATGGACCGTAGTCTTTCTGTACGCGCTCTAGCTCACGATAGAACAAGTCTAACGCTTCGTCCCAAGTCACTCGGATAAAACGGTTGTTACCGCGTGTCTCCGCACTGTATTTGTGCTTCTTCAACCAATCTAGACGTACCATTGGGTAACGCACACGTGATGGGCTGTAGATAATGCCTTTGATACCGTTAAGCATCTCTGTTGGGTTCTTATCTAACTCTAGCGGCTTGATCTCTTGAACTTTACCCGCGTAGATGTGGGCGCGGAACGCGCCCCAGTGTGAACCTGTCACTTTCCAAGTGCCCACGGTCTCAGCTGCGTTTGCAGAAGCAGACGCTAACAAGCTCGGACCGATTACTGACGCCGCACTTGTCGTTGCAACGCCTTTAAGAAAACTTCTTCGTGTAATAGCCATTTAAATTACTCCATCCGACGCTTATTAGTGGTGACCTTCAGCATAATCTGAAGAGTGCTTCTGTAGATATTTCAGGATAAGTGCTTCGCTATCTGTATCTAGGTTAACGAACGCAAGCATACCGTCAAACATACCAGGCCATGTGTTGGCATCAAAGTGCGCTTCAGCTGGCTGTGTATGACAGACTGAACAGTTTGTCTTGTACGCTTCCTTCGATTTTTCCCACACAGGAGTGATGTCGTTCAGCATAGATTCTTTCTTAATCCATACTTTCGCAGCCACTTTCTCCCAAGGAAGACCCGTTAGTTCGTCAACTCGCTTCTCGCCTGTTGTCACCACGTTGTTGTCTGTTGATGCTTCTTTAAGAAGTGAAGCAACGGCAATGTTTTTGCCGAAATCTTCTTGAATCACGCGACCAAAGCCTTTCGCTTTGCGCCAGCCATCGATTTCGATTTCAGCAAAGTCACCTTTGTCTGCTATCACTTTAACCGTAGATGCAGGGTTTAGTAGACCCGCTTCTTGAGTACCTTCAGCATCGAAGTAAACTGGCAAGTGACGAACACTCACTAGTGACTGACCAACACCATAGTTAGTATTGGATGCCAATGCTTCTAAATCACCAACGATACCGCCAATGCTGTCCATACCTGCTGGTAGCTTGTGAGCAATACCTTTATGACAGTCAACACAACTTTGATCTTTTTCTGCTGCTTGTTTCATCTGGATACGTGCAGTCGGAGACATTTGCTCGAAGTCCATAGATTCGTAGTTGTGACAGTTTTTACACTCTAGCGATTTGTTCGCAGAGAAACGATCCCACTCGTGCTTAGCAAGTTCAATACGACGCTCCTCGAATACTCCTGGTTCATCGTAGTTACCAAATACTTGAGCGAACACTTCTTTTGAAGCCTGCATCTTACGAGCGATTTTGTCAGTCCAGTTGTGTGGTACGTGACAATCTGGACAAGTCGCGCGAACACCAGAGTGGTTTTTCCAGTGAACGGTTTCTTGAAGCTCTACGTATACGTTGTCACGCATGGTGTGGCAGCTGACACAGAACTCTTCAGTGTTAGTCGCTTCCAAAGCAGTGTTAAAGCCACCCCAGAAGATAACACCCGCAATAAAGCCGCCCATAGTCAGCACACCTAGGCTGATATGAACTGCAGGGCGTGTCATGGTACGCCACAGTTTAATGATCAATGATTTCATGTTTTGCTCTCTTAAAATCTTTTTAAAAATGTGGAATTGAGCTCATTGGCCTACATGCCATGAGCACCTGGAGGACCCATAAAGAATACTTGCAGCATCCACACTAGGAATCCGTAACCGCCTACGAACGCCACACTTAAAACAGGGAAGAGAACAACCGCGATGAAGAGGAATGACTTCCACTCCAGAGAGCGTTTTTCACCACTCTCGATTTTATTAACATCACTCATACATTTGCCTATTTTGTATCTAGTGTTATTGGTTAGCTTTATCGAATAAGCTAAAGTTTTTTTACAATCTCTAAAGAGAAATGTTAGACCATACTCTTAGTAGGGTTCAATCAATTCCGGACGTTCTGCCCTTGTTATCCAACACTTTTTTGAGCTCATCCAGAGTTGTGTTTAATTGCATTCTGATGTGTCAATATGCGCCTAAATATGAAAAATTGTTAACAGTAAACAAGTTGTTAAAACCACTCATTTTGCGCATCATTTAGTCAACGATTGTTAACATATACCACTTTAGAGGCACACATTTCTCGTGCTAACCTTAGCCCATTTGTAACGGTAATGTAGCTAAAATGAGTGCTTTTTCTTATGTTTACCGAATTCAAGACAAGGCGAGGTTGTTCTGTAGTCTGATAAACTAGCGACGGGCTAATTGAGGGAAAATTATGGGCAGTGTTATAGACATTGATTGGCTGGTTTTGGCGATATTTTTTAGTTTGTTAGTTATCCCACTACTTTGCGACCACTACTACCAGCTTGATCTAGGTAAGGATATTTTCATCAGTGTGGCACGTATGACATTGCAGCTTATACTGGTCGGCATCTATCTTGAATACTTATTTACTATCAATAGCTTAATTGTAAATTTACTGTGGCTGATACTCATGTTGCTCATAGGTTCCAGTGCCATCATTAGTAAAGCCAAATTGCCCGCCTCTAGGCTCATGCTGCCTATCACCACAGGTTTGGTTGTGGGGCTTTTCCCGATACTTTCAATTATCACGTTGTTGGTCATCAAACCCATCCCGCTGTTTAATGCTCAATATTTAATTCCCCTTGCAGGTATGCTTTTGGGTAACTCTATGAGTGGTAATATCGTCTCTATGCAGACCTTTTTCTCAGCACTCGACACTCGTCGTAGTGAATACGAAGCCGCGTTGTCTTTAGGCGCATCCCCACATTACGCTACTCAGCCCTTTGTGCGTGATGCGATTCGTCGTTCACTCGCTCCGACCATTGCCACAATGGCTACGACAGGTTTGGTTACCCTACCGGGAATGATGACTGGACAAATTTTGGGCGGTGCAAGTCCTATCATCGCCATTAAATATCAGTTAATGATCATGGTTGCGATCTTTGTGATGATGACGATTTCTATCGTCTCTGCGCTCAAGCTGACGGTGAGAAACTGTATTAGCAAGGAAGGACGTATACTGGTTCACATCCCATCTACCGAATGATCTCGTAAGTCGTTTCAATGGGATGTTAGATCTTATCCACAGATTCTGTGGATAACCGTGGTGATACATCAATTACAACTGGTCTATCCAGAGCTTACAGAGACGTCAATAAAAAATTTTCTTTGCATTCATGCGCATAAAATTTAATTCACGCAACGTAATAATCTTGTCATCTGACCCGCTTAGGTTGTCACTCAGGACTTACTAGAGGGATAAAGTAATGTATTTCAACGGCAGTGACGCTACCAATACGGATAGTGAGAATAGTGATTTTCGTGACTGGCTAAAAGATGAGCCAAGAGAGATTCAGGCGTTAGATGAATGGCTGGGTGTCGAATATCGATAAGCTGTTTTGCTACTAAAAAGGCTCACAAATGTGAGCCTTTTATCAAGAGATATGCGGTTAGTCTCTCAGATAGATCAACCAGTACCACATTCCGACAAACACGCCGCCGCCAATAATGTTGCCTAGTGTCACTGGAATTAGGTTGTTAGTAATAAAATCGATCATGTTCAGGTCGGCATAATCAGCAATATTCGCCCCCGTCATTTGCCAAAACTCAGCTGGAGCAAAATACTTGATGCCGATAGCCATTGGCACTTGGAACATGTTCGCAATACAGTGTTCAAATCCGGCAGATACGAACATCGCGACAGGCAAAATCATCACCGCAATTTTGTCGGTAAGTGTACGTCCACTAAAGGTCATCCATACAGCGACACAGACTAGTACGTTACACATTACCCCCAAAGCAACAGCGGATAAAAACGTGTGATGTAGCTTGTGCTGGGAAATCGCCATTGCGTTAAGGCCAACCTGACCATGGTCAAACATGTACTGTTTGGTCATCAACATACAAACGACAAGCAACAAGGCGCCAATAAGGTTTCCACCGTAGACAACCAGCCAGTTCTTAAACAGCATTTTCCACGTAATCTTGCCACTGGCACGCGCCACTAAGGTCAAAACAGAACTGGTAAACAGCTCCCCACCCGTCACCACCACAAGGATCAGACCTAAACTGAAGGCAAGGCCACCCAGCAGTCGTGTGATACCCCAAGGCAGGTCACCTGCACCTGTTGTTACTATGGTATAGAACACAAATGCGATACCAATATGGATACCTGCGGAGATCGCCAATAGGAATGATTTAACAGGATCTTTCGTTGCTTTGCCTACGCCAATTTCTGCCGCACGCTCAGCCATTTGAGGAGGTAATAATGAATCAAACTGATTGAGATTTATCATCGGGAAACATTTTGCAACATATGGGTTAGTGGGCGCGGATAATTACGTGAATTGTGATCAAATTCAAGCGTTAAATCATTCAAGTAGACAAAATCTTTTTCACCTCATGAAAACTAAGGCTAATACAAAGATAAATTTAGATAAATGCTCACCAAATCAATTGTAAATAGCATTTAAAATCATAAACTTAAACATCAATTACTACTAAAGTAGAGAGCTATTCATTGTTTTAGTTTGAATATTCATAATAACAAACTTTATTATGCTTGTTGGCTATTAGACATTAGTATAGCGACCCATTTCGCCTGCCATGTACGTGAATCAGAGCATTGCGTAAGATGCAGCGTATTCCCGTATTGAAAGGGAGCGCAAGTAATAGCACAACTTGTCTCAAGAAAGTGCGTGGAGTATTTGGTAGTAAGATCATATTAGATCTTGAAATCCCTAACATTAGGGAGATTGTCCCTGATACTGAATACCCAATATTCCGCTTAGCAGATAATTCTTTGATTCTGATCTAGTCTCTCTTCGATTGCACAGCAGATAACCAATTTCGTTCTATCCTGTTATTAAAGTAAGGCTTGGATAACATTTCTCAACTCATTGAGTTGCCGATTCACATCATCCTGATTACCTTGAATCCAGTACGTTCGATAAGGAATTAATTATGAAATTTACGCCTGACCATATGGCTGAACTTAATCTCTTGCTTCAGTTTGATATCAGTAGTGCTGCAACCGGTATTAAAGTTCACCATGACGCTTCTGAAGAGATGCAGGCGGCTGTACAGCGCCTATATGAGAAAGGGTTGTGTACACTTCCTGATGGTGGCTACTTAACTGACGAAGGTATTGAAATGGCTGAACACGCAGACAAAGCACTGCGCGTACTTTCTAGTTAGTTTCTTGCATACCTTGCTCTGAGGCGGGCAATGTGACCCCGAGCAGTTGGGTCTGGTTATATTGTTCTATGATTGCCTCAACATCGATCTTCTCTAGACCTTGATTGAAGATAGCACGCCAGTTGTTCCCTTCTGGCGTGTTTTTGAATGCAAGATAGAGCAACTTACTCTCCAACATCCTACTGTTCATCCTAATCATCTTCGACAGCATCTTCTCACGCGGGTCGATACGGATTAAATAATCTAAAACGTTCGCGTCAATGACTGCGGCATCTAATCGTCCCTTTGCCACTTTGTGGATATTGAGAGTGTCATTGGCAGAGGCTTCGACCTGAATTAAACCTTGGCTGACCATGTCATCAAACTGTTTTGTGTTGATGTACCCTTGAACCACTCCAATTCGCAACATCTGCAAGTCTTCAAGTTGGCTCCAAGAGATAGGCCACTTAACATTCTCCACCAGTCCTAATGGACCACTACCTATGGGGGCAGAAAAGACAAACTCACTGGTTTCAAAATAATACTCAGGAAAATAACCGATATACTGATCTTTTTTCGATGCTAAAGCGACAGTCCGTACCCAAGGTTTAAATTCAACCACCAGCTCATACCCCATTGCCGAAAAAGCGGCTCGGGCAATAGCCACTGAGAATCCATTGTCAGGCAATGACTCACCAGAATATGGCGGCCAGTCTAGCGACGTCATATACACCCTCGGTGCGGGTTGAATCGCCAAGGAATAGAGTAACAGACAGACAAGGAGCAGCCACTTCATACTTATCTAGGTCTCCACCAAGACGGGTAAGACACTCTTTAATAATAGGACGCTCTCCGTATTGCGCTAAACTCTTGCTGTTAACCATCTATAGGGTTGCACTCGGTCATAACACCAGTTGAATCCAGTCGCGTAGAAAAAGAAAAACACGAGAAACCCTGCTTCCAACATTATCGCTTCTAGAAGCCCAATGGCTAAAAACCATGCAATGCTCGGCACCGTAATAAAAATCAGCCCACCTTCAAAACCGAAGGTGTGCAGCAAGCGTACTCGGAACGTTCGTTGTTGGCGGGGAACAGCACAGAGCCGATCAAATGCGATGTTGTAGGCGTAATTCCAAATCACGGTAAAAAGACTCAGTCCAATCCCTACCAACGCTAAGTCACTGGTTCCTTTTCCAGTAATCAAGGACGTCACTGGGATAATGATCGCTAGGGCGAGTGCCTCAAAGGATACTGCGTGAAAAATACGTTCTTTAGTCTGCATCTTAATATCTCTGTTTGATCTCAACTTGGAGTGACATCATCATCTATAATCAAGATACTAAAAAGTTAGTTACCATCAGTAAAAGTGATATGTTTAGTATTGAGCAACTTTCAGCCTTTACCGCTACCGTCGAAACTGGATCATTTTCAGCCGCCGCTCGCAAGCTTAATAAAGTGCAGTCTGCGGTGAGTCAGCATGTAATGAATTTAGAAATCGACTGCGGGACGGAACTGTTTCATCGTCAAGGTCGTTACCCAGTCCTGACAGAGGCAGGGAAACAATTACTCCCCCACGCCAACGCGACTCTCAGGCAGCATCAACGTTTGATTGAGTGCAGCAATAGCCTGCTCGCTCCACAAGAGCAAGCGATCACCATTGCCATTGATGAAGGGATTCCGTTAGCCAATTTCACAGGCGTACTTGAACAGGTAACAAGCCAATACCCCCATCTAAAGGTTGAGATACTGGTCTCTTCAAGTACCGACATTCTCGATATGGTGACCGAAAAAAGAGCAACAACCGGATTAATTTTCTCAGAGATCAACACCCCTGCCTGCATTGATTTCGAATCGATTGGCCACGTTGAATTTGATCTGTATGTGAGTCAGAAACATCCCCTTGCAATGCAAACATCTGCCAATGTCGATCAACTGTTGCTTCATCGCCAATTGTTGTTACGCTCTAGAAATAACAAAGTCAGCGGATTTCAGCAGGCATACAGCCCCGATATTTGGTACGCAGATAGCTACCACGTATTATTAGGCTTGATCGCTCAAGGCTTTGGCTGGGGATTTTTACCTACTCATATCGCAGCCAATGCTTGTGAAGAAAAACAGATTAAGCGAATTCCAATCGAGTTTGAGCAGCTACAATGGCAAGCCAATGTCGATGTTGTTCAGCACCAAGGGTTCGCCAACAAACCAGTACACAAACTTCTTCGTACAGAGCTTCGTACGCTCCTATCAGGGACGAAATAATGAAAAAGATAACTATCGTAGGCGGAGGCTGGTTAGGTAAACCACTTGGCCAGTACTTGACCTCTATTGGACACAGTGTCCATGTCAGCAAAACGACACCAGAGGGCGTGAAGGAACTTGAACAACTCGGTATCAATAGTTTCGTCGCTAACCTAGCGAATGGCAGTAAAGATCTCGACCAACAGCTCAGTTCAACTCCAACTGACATCGTTATTGGCTGTTTCCCTCCGGGTTTTCGCAAACAGAGTGGTCAAGACTACCTTGGGAATTGGCAAACGCTAATTGCATCTGCGCAAAACAATGGGGTTCAACGGGTTGTCATGGTGAGTTCTACCACTGTGTACCCTAACCTTGCTCAAGAGATGGTCGAGGAGGATGCGACTCTGGATAAAAGTATCGATAATCCTGAGTTTAGTGACAATGCCAAGATCATGTTGCAGGCTGAGCATCACCTAATTCATTCTGGGCTCAGCTACGCAATTGTTCGTTGCAGTGGATTGGTTGGCCCCAACCGACATCCCTCTAGATTCGCGGCGATGTTAAAACAAGTTAGCGACCAAGCTCCTGCTAACATGCTTCATTTGCACGATGCTGTAGGTGTTGTAAGTTTTATGGCCCTGAACAGCATAGATACCACTGTCAACGCCACCACCCCGAACACGGTGAGTAAAGCAGAATACTATCAGGCAGCGTTAGACAGTGTTGAGAGCGATAACAAGCTGCCCACTCTCGTGCATGTCCCAGACAAACGCATCGTCGCCGATAAACTTATTTCCTTAGGTTATCGCTTTCATTTTCAACACACCTTGGATGCACTCTAGAAAAGGTCGACATCTTATGAGTCAATTAAAACTCTACCAGCAGATTGAACATTTATGGCAGTACATGCAGCTTTCAGACACCTTACAACGGTCTGATTGCATCTTTGTGCTTGGCAGCAACGATATCCGCGTTGCGGAGCATGCGGCTCAACTCTATCTTGCAGGATGGGCGTCTAAAATCATCTTTTCGGGGGGCGTTGGCCGATTAACTGAAGGTGTTTTTACTTCTAGTGAAGCCCAGACTTTTGCCGATTACGCGAAAGATCTTGGTGTACCAGCGGCTGACATTATTGTTGAAGATAAAGCGACCAACACAGGTGAAAATGTTCGTTTCACCTACCAGTTATTGCAAAATCTAGGGCTAAATTTTGAGTCGTTTATCTTGGTTCAAAAGCCGTACATGGAGCGACGTACCTACGCGACTTTCGTTAAGCAGTGGCCGACGCCTTGTCAGCACATTTGTGTCACATCACCCAAAACCACTTTCTGTGATTACTTCAACGAGGACATTGACCTCACAACGACAGTGACAGCAATGCTGGGAGATTTCGAGCGAATTAAAGACTATCCCAAGCTTGGTTTCCAAATTGAACAATCCATTCCAACAAGTGTAGAAAGTGCATATCAGGCGGTGAAATCTGTTTTTGGTTAACGACCCAGCTTGAAGCCGATAAACAAAAAGCCAGAGCAATGCTCTGGCTTTGTTAACATTTCCACGGCTTACGGATGAATGGCCGCTTCTTTCTCACTGTGATACTCGAACTTTAGCTCATCATCATTGAGATCAACTTTCACTGTACCGCCGTCCACTAAAGAACCAAATAGCAGTTCATTCGCGAGTGGTTTCTTCAGTTGCTCTTGGATAACACGCCCCATAGGACGAGCCCCCATGGCTTTGTCATAACCTTTCACTGCAAGCCAATGGCGAGCATCATCCGAAACTTCGAGCGATACACCACGAGCATCAAGCTGCGCTTGTAGCTCAACAATGAATTTGTCGACAACCTGGTGGATCACATGCTCATCTAAGCTATTGAACCAGATGATGTTATCCAAACGGTTTCGGAACTCTGGCGTAAAGACCTTCTTGATCTCCGACATAGCGTCATGACTATGATCTTGTTGGATCAGACCGATAGATTTCTTAACGGTCTCCTGAACACCAGCGTTCGTAGTCATCACCAAAATAACGTTACGGAAGTCAGCTTTACGACCATTGTTGTCCGTTAAAGTACCATTATCCATAACTTGCAGTAGCAAGTTAAAGATATCTGGATGCGCTTTCTCGATTTCGTCGAGCAGAACGACTGAGTGAGGATGCTTGATGACGGCGTCAGTCAGCAAACCACCCTGATCATATCCGACGTAACCCGGAGGCGCGCCAATCAAACGGCTCACCGAATGACGTTCACCGTATTCAGACATATCAAAGCGAAGTAGCTCGATACCAAGTAGTTTCGACAATTGAACCGTGACTTCAGTCTTACCGACCCCCGTCGGGCCTGCAAACAAGAATGAACCCACTGGTTTATGGTCTGCACCAAGGCCCGCACGAGTCAACTTGATCGCCTCGCTTAGTACATCGATGGCATCATCTTGACCAAACACCAGCATCTTCATCTTCTCATCGAGTTTTTGCAGTATCTCTTTATCTGAAGATGAGACAGATTTTTCAGGTATACGCGCCATTTTAGCAACCATAGCTTCGATGTCTGCAACACCTACGGTTTTCTTGCGACGACTCGCTGGAGCCAAACGACTGCGAGCACCTGCTTCATCAATAACGTCAATCGCTTTATCAGGCAGATGACGCTCATTAATGTATTTAGCCGATAGCTCAACCGCCGCACGAAGCGCTTTGTTGGTATAACGCACTTCATGGTGTGCTTCATACTTAGGTTTCAAGCCCATAAGTATCTTAGTGGTGTCATCAAGAGACGGTTCAACCACATCGATTTTTTGGAAGCGACGCGATAGTGCGCGCTCTTTTTCAAAGATGTTGCTGTACTCTTGATAAGTTGTCGAACCGATACAACGAAGTTTGCCGCTGCTTAGTAATGGCTTGATTAGGTTTGCCGCGTCAACTTGACCACCAGAGGCGGCACCTGCACCGATGATGGTGTGAATCTCATCGATAAACAGGATGGCATCGTCTTCTTTTTCTAGCTGTTTAAGAATCGCTTTAAAACGTTTCTCAAAGTCACCACGGTACTTAGTACCCGCAAGTAGCGAGCCAATATCCAGCGAGTAAATCACGCTGTTAGCGATAATCTCAGGCACTTGGCCTTCCACAATTCGCCATGCAAGACCTTCAGCGATCGCCGTTTTACCAACCCCAGCCTCACCGACCAGTAATGGGTTGTTTTTACGACGACGGCACAATACCTGAATCGTTCGCTCTAATTCTTTCTCGCGACCAATCAGTGGGTCGATCTGCCCTTGTTTTGCAATGTGGTTAAGATTCGTTGCAAAGCTTTCTAGGCGCTCCTCTGAGCCGGTATCCTCAACGTTGTCGCTGAAAGAGTCAGATGAATGAGAATCATCACTCGAGCTCGACGCTTTGGTAATACCGTGAGAAATAAAGTTAACAATATCTAGGCGGCTAATGTCGTTTTTCTTAAGTAGATAAGCCGCATGAGACTCTTGTTCACTAAAAATCGCCACAAGGACGTTTGCCCCTGTTACTTCACTACGACCGGAAGATTGAACATGGAAGACTGCGCGTTGCAAAACGCGTTGAAAACTCAAAGTGGGTTGCGTTTCGCGAGTTTCGTCGTTTTCTGGAATGAGAGGGGTAGTTTGATCAATGAAAACATCCAGTTCACTACGAAGCGAATCTATATCTGCCTGACATGCCTGCAAAGCCTCTCTCGCTGCATCGTTTTCTAACAATGCTAACAGGAGGTGCTCGACAGTCATAAACTCATGTCGTTTGTCTCTAGCGCGAGCAAATGCGCCGTTTAGACTCGACTCTAATTCTTTATTCAGCATAAGTACCTCCTATAAGAACAACTTAGGTTGCTCGAACAAGCGTTAGGCTTGTTCCATTGTACAAAGCAAAGGGTGCTCGTTTTCCTTAGAATACATTGTAACTTGCGCTACTTTGGTCTCAGCAACTTCTGCAGTATACGTGCCACAAATTGCTTTTCCCTCATAATGCACCTGGAGCATCACCTGCGTTGCTTTGTCGATATCCATAGAGAAAAAACGCTCTAGGATCTCAATCACAAAGTCCATTGGCGTGTAGTCATCGTTGTTTAGGACAACGTTATACATGGACGGTGGCTTAACTTTTGTTTTCTCTAGCTCCAGCAGATCTGAATCTGGAGTAACCCATTCAAAATGTTTGCTCATGACTATTAGACGTTGATGTTTGACTCTTTTAATTTTACCACTTCACAGAGCAGAAGTTTTGAATTTAGTTCTTACTATTCCGAACAAAACGCTGCAATTAAATTTTGTTCTTACTTAGAGACTAATGCAGCAATTGCGTCGCTGCAAATAAAAGATTTCTATCGGCGGAAGAGATGTATCTAATTGATTAAAAAGAAACCAAAAACAATAACAGCCACTTATATATTATCGATATTTATCAAGCCAAATCGTTACAAAAATGTAAATCTCAAAAGTGATTTGTTTGTAAATATGTAGACTGTAATACCTTTTTCCTATTGACTGTGCTCAATCATTGGCTACATTGGTCAAATAGTGACTGAAAATTTGGCAGCGGCTGAATGGAAATTCACTTTCTGTTTACAAGGAATCAATGTAAACATTCAAACAACATCAGTAACAAAATGCATGAGGGATGTATAGCATGGCTACAGGTACAGTAAAATGGTTTAACAACGCCAAAGGATTTGGTTTTATCTGTCCAGAGGGAGAGGATGGAGATGTGTTTGCACATTATTCAACCATTAAAATGGATGGTTATCGTACTCTGAAAGCTGGCCAACAAGTGAATTTTGAAGTGGAAGAAGGACCTAAAGGCTATCACGCAAGCTGTGTAGTTCCGGTTGAAGCTCAACCAGCAAAATAAAATCGCTGCCAACTTAATCGTTTTAAACATAAAAAAAACCCGCTTTTCAGCGGGTTTTGTTGTCTCTAATGTATGACTTAGCCGTTAATGATTGCGTTAAGTGTTTCGCTTGGACGCATCAAAGCTGACGCTTTTTCAAACACAGGTGCATAGTAGCCACCTAGGTCACCAGCGACACCTTGTGCACCATTCAATTCTGCAACAATCTTCTCTTCTTGCGCGGCTAGTGCTTGAGCGATTGGCGCAAATTCAGCAGCAAGCTCAGCATCGTCAGATTGTGACGCGAGTGCTTGTGCCCAGTATGTTGCTAGGTAGTAATGGCTACCACGGTTGTCCAGTTCGCCTACTCGACGCGAAGGAGATTTGTTGTTATCTAGGAAGTCACCGGTTGCTTTGTCCAGAGCGTCTGCCAGTACTTGCGCCTTAGCATTGCCAGTGACTGTGCTTAGGTGCTCAAGAGACGCGGCAAGAGCGAGGAACTCGCCTAGTGAATCCCAACGTAAGTGGTTTTCTTTCTCTACCTGCTGAACGTGCTTAGGAGCAGAACCACCCGCACCCGTTTCAAATAGACCGCCACCGTTCATTAGAGGAACGATTGATAGCATCTTCGCAGACGTACCAAGCTCAAGAATCGGGAACAAGTCAGTTAGGTAGTCACGAAGAACGTTACCCGTTACTGAGATCGTATCTAGGCCTTGCTTAATACGCTCTAGAGAGAACTGACAAGCTTCTAGTGGAGCAAGGATCTTGATCTCTAGACCGTCGATATCGTGTTGAGGCAAGTACTCGTTTACTTTCTCAATCAGCTGAGCGTCATGAGCGCGGTTTTCATCTAACCAGAAGACCGCTGGCGCACCCGTTGCACGTGCACGAGTAACTGCAAGCTTCACCCAATCTTGGATTGGTGCGTCTTTAACCTGACACATACGGAAGATATCGCCTTCTTCTACTGATTGCTCTAGTAGAACTGCACCTGATGCATCAACGATACGCACTGTGCCCGCTGCATCTAGGATAAAGGTCTTATCATGAGAACCGTACTCTTCGGCTTTCTGAGCCATTAGACCAACGTTTGGTACGCTGCCCATTGTTGTTGGATCGAATGCACCGTTCTCTTTACAGAAATCAATCACAGCCTGATAGATGCCTGCATAGCAACGATCTGGAATCATCGCTTTAGTGTCTTTCTGCTTGCCGTCAGGTCCCCACATTTGGCCCGACGAACGCAACATTGCTGGCATAGAAGCATCGACAATGATGTCACTTGGAACATGTAGGTTTGTGATACCGCGATCTGAGTCAACCATCGCCAAAGGCGGTTGAGTTTCGTACACAGCCTGTAGAGCCGCTTCAATCTCTTCCTTCTGTGCCGCAGGAAGCGCTTGAATCTTAGCGTACACATCACCCAGACCGTTGTTTACGTCAACGCCAAGCTTATCGAATAGGTCACCGTATTTCGCAAATACGTCTTTGTAGTACACTTTCACAGCATGACCAAAAATCACTGGGTCAGAGACTTTCATCATTGTTGCTTTCATGTGCAGAGACAATAATACGTCTTGCTGTTTTGCTTCTTCGATTTGCGCTTCAAAGAACTCCACTAGGGCTTTCTTGTTCATTACTGAGCAATCGATAATCTCTTTGTCTTGCAGTGCAAAAGGTGCTTTAAGCTGTTTTACTGAACCCGCAGCATCAACAAACTCAATGGCAACTTTTGTTTCACCTGAAACGGTATGAGATTTTTCACTACCGAAAAAGTCGTTGTCTGCCATGCTAGAAACGTGTGACTTCGAATCTTTAGACCATGCACCCATTGAATGTGGGTTCTTCTTCGCGTAGTTCTTTACAGATAGAGGAGCACGACGGTCAGAGTTACCTTCGCGCAATACTGGGTTTACCGCACTACCTTTAATTTTGTCGTACGTTGCTTTGATAGCTTCTTCTTCGTACGTACTTGGTTCTTCAGGGTAGTTAGGTAGGTTGTAACCTTTTTCTTGTAGCTCTTTAATCGCTGCTTTCAGCTGAGGAATAGATGCTGAGATATTAGGTAGTTTAATGATGTTTGCTTCTGGTGTTTTAGCCAACTCACCAAGTTCAGTCAGTGCATCACCAATGCGTTGTTCTTCTGTTAGGTGCTCTGGGAAGTTAGCAATAATACGCCCAGCTAGAGAGATATCACGTGTATCAACGTTGATACCT
The DNA here is from genome assembly GCF_050113875.1 of Vibrio sp. TRT 1302. Classification (NCBI taxonomy): domain Bacteria; kingdom Pseudomonadati; phylum Pseudomonadota; class Gammaproteobacteria; order Vibrionales; family Vibrionaceae; genus Vibrio; species Vibrio sp. TRT 1302. The sequence continues at coordinate 534,635 of NZ_JBNJOF010000001.1, forward strand.
GAAGAAGCAGTAAACGACTGAATAATTGGAAGAAGTGAATATGTCGCTAGCGCAGGTGCTTCATCAGTAATGGTGTAAATAATTGTAGGTTTTTCTGTAGGCATGAAATTTCCCTATTGTTCTAGCAAAGCCATCGGATGAGTAGCTTTGTGTAAATGGCCGGCAACAAGTTGATTATTCATCCCCTCACTTGTCGCGTTTTGTCCGTCTCTTTTTGTTTTGGTCGCTTCACAGCGAGTGACTTGAGCGCGGTTAGTTATAATTAAACAAAAACATGATAATAGTCTATTATCTTGTTCAACAATCCTGTTTTCGGGCGCGCAAATGATAGCTCATCTAAGCCGCTGAAGAAACTTTACAACACACTTTATTTACATTTTTGCAAGGTAGTTAACATGTCATCACGCACTCGCCGTGACTCATCCTCTGCGACATCGAGAAAGCAACGCTCTGGTTTTAAACACAAAAAATCAAATGGTGGAACCAATAAACCTTCTTCCAATGCTCGTAAAGCCTCTCCGTCAAATAAGCCCAAAATCTCGCTGCAAGATCGCAAGGTCATCGTGTTTAATAAACCGTTTGATACGTTAAGCCAGTTTACGGATGGTGATGGACGAAAGACCTTAGCAGACTTTATTCCCGTGAAAGGTGTTTATGCCGCAGGAAGACTCGATCGAGACAGCGAAGGTTTACTGCTATTGACGAACGATGGCATTCTGCAAGCCAAACTTACTCAGCCTAGCTCTAAATCACCTAAGACCTATTGGGTACAAGTCGATGGCGCACCTTCCGAAGATGATTTGGACAAGCTGCGCAAAGGGGTTGAACTGAAAGATGGAATGACACTGCCTGCTGGAGTTGAGATTATGCCTGAACCAAACGTGTGGCCACGCACCCCACCCGTTCGCTTCCGCGCAAACATTCCAACAACTTGGCTAGCAATCACCATTGTTGAAGGGCGTAATCGTCAAGTTCGTCGCATGACAGCCAACATAGGTTTTCCAACCTTACGATTAATCCGTCACTCCATCGGAGAGATCAAGCTGGGTGATTTACAACCTGGGGAATGGAAAGAAATCACGCTTTAACTGCACAGCTGCAATCGAGTTAAGCGACCGCTTTTCCTTGATAAAAGGAACACTTCTTCCCTGCTTTTTTGGCTAAGTACAGGCCGTTGTCTGCTTTAGACAACGTCTTGTCTAAGCCTTCAGAACAGGTAAACTGCTCCACGCCTGCACTAAAAGTGACATTAATTGAGGTTGAATTGAAATTAATGGGGCTGCCCATCACACTGCTCTGTAATTTTTCGACCAGCTCGGTCACTCCTCGCTCTGGAATCAGCTCAGGCTCGAGCACAACAACAAATTCTTCACCGCCCATGCGATAAATCTTTTGGCGGTTCACGACATTCTCTAAGCGTCTCACTACCTCTTTTAAGACTTCGTCACCCGCCGCATGGCCGTAGCTATCATTGATCACTTTGAAGTCGTCTATGTCTAAGGTGTACAGATAGCTTCCCTCAAGTGCTACTGGCTGCTGCTGAAAAGCAGTGACCAAAGCGAGGCGGTTTTGTGCTCCCGTAAGGGCGTCTTGATGTGCGAGCACATTGAGTCTGTCGACCCCTTTAACTCGACTGTCCTCGTAAACATGAGAAATCGTCCAGACAAACACATAAGCCAATACGAAGTTGAGCAAGACGGTAGAACGAACTAACACGGTGTCTTGCAGGGCAAAATGAAGGGCAACTAGCTCTAAAGCGAGACAAATCAAACTCCAGTAAAATCCAACCCTAAGACCCAACGCTAGATAGAATACAGTCGGTAACGCTATCGCCCATATATAGAGCGAGCTTTCAATCCTGCTGACATAGGTGCCAAAACAGATTAAGAATGTCAGGACGAAACAATGAAAGATGAGAAACCAACTTGGTTGCTCCCGCTTCCAGATGTAAAACAACATCCCAAAACAGGCAACAAAATAGACCAGTTCCAAAATGCCCAACACTCGGGCTCTCGCACCAAAGTAGAGAATATTGACCAGACCAAATAGTAATCCTGCCAATCCTAATACAATGCACATTCCAACTAAGACTTTGCGCCTAAGTTGCTGCGTTGCGTTGTATTGAATTAGGTGATCATTCATATAAGTTTCTATTACCCAAAAGTGTTACGTATTTTTAACACAAAGACGCGTAATATTCATGCTTTGAATGCAAAAAAGCCGCTTGTTTCCAAGCGGCTGCAAATAGATTGATGTGACTCGAAAATTATTCCGCGTCTTTTTCTTTTGCTACTTTGACAGCGATAGCCAACTCTTCAAGCGCCGCTGGATTCGCTAGGCTTGGAGCATCGGTCAGTAGACATGAAGCCGCTGTTGTTTTCGGGAACGCAATAACATCACGGATGTTCTCAGTACCACATAGCAGCATAACGAGACGGTCAAGACCGAATGCTAGACCTGCGTGTGGAGGTGTACCGAACTTAAGTGCGTCCAATAGGAAGCCAAACTTAAGCTGCTGCTCTTGTGCATCGATACCTAGAATGTCAAATACTGCTGCTTGCATTTCTGCGTTGTGGATACGTACTGAACCACCGCCCACTTCATAGCCATTTAGCACCATGTCGTATGCGTTCGAGTTTGCAGCTGCTGGGTTCGCTTTTAGCTCTTCCGCGTTCACACCTAGAGGTGATGTGAATGGGTGGTGCATTGCGTGCAAGTTGCCTTCGTCGTCTTCTTCAAACATTGGGAAGTCAACAACCCATAGCGGCGCCCATGCAGATTCATTGGTTAGCTCTAGATCTTTACCTAGTTTCAGACGTAGAGCACCCATTGCTTCAGCAACGATGTTTGCTTTGTCTGCACCAAATAGGATGATATCGCCAGTTTCAGCTTGCGTACGATCTAGAATGCCGTTGATCACGTCTTCGCTTAGGAACTTAGCAACAGGAGACTGAATACCCTCAATGCCTGCTGCACGGTCGTTAACCTTCATCCAAGCTAGACCTTTAGCACCGTAGATACCAACGAATTCGCCGTAAGAATCAATTTGCTTACGTGTCAGTGACGCGCCACCTGGTACGCGAATAACAGCAACGCGGCCTTTCTCGTCGTTAGCAGGCGCAGAGAAGACTTTGAACTCAACGTCTTTCACTAGGTCAGCGATGTCTACAAGCTCGAGTGGGTTACGTAGATCTGGCTTATCAGAGCCAAAACGACGGATAGCTTCGCTAAACGGCATTACTGGGAATTCACCTAGATCAACGTTTAGCAGCTCTTGCCACATTTCACGGATCATTTTCTCAGTTGTCGCGCGAACTTCATCAGCCGACATAAATGACGTTTCAATATCGATCTGAGTGAATTCAGGCTGACGGTCTGCACGCAAGTCTTCATCACGGAAACACTTAACGATTTGGTAGTAACGGTCAAAGCCCGACATCATTAGCAGCTGTTTAAATAGCTGTGGAGATTGTGGTAACGCGTAGAAGCTACCTTTATGTACGCGGCTCGGTACTAAGTAGTCACGAGCACCTTCAGGGGTCGCTTTAGTCAGAACTGGCGTTTCGATATCTAAGAAACCGTTGTTATCTAGGAAACGACGAACAAAGCTTGACGCTTTTGCACGTAGCTTGATGCGGTCACTCATTTCTGGACGGCGAAGATCTAGGTAACGGTATTTTAAGCGTTGCTCTTCAGAGTTCTTCTGATTGAAGTCTAGTGGTAGAACATCACTGCGGTTAATGATTTCTAGACCTTTGGCGATAATTTCTACTTCACCCGTAGCCATGTCTTTGTTCACTTGGCTTTCAGGACGTACTCGTACTTCACCAGTTAGCTTGATACAGAACTCATTACGTAGAGTGTTTGCGATTTCATACGCGTCTGCCATATCTGGATCGACAACAACCTGAACTACGCCTTCACGATCTCGCATATCAATGAAAATAAGACCGCCTAAATCACGGCGACGGTTAACCCAGCCGCAAAGTTCTACAGTTTGTCCTGCAAGGGACTTGTTCAGGTGACCACAGTAATGGGTACGCATAATGAATTTCCCAATCTCTTTAAATTTGTTGATTACTATCTATCGGTGTTAACTTTACCGATAGAGCAAAGTTCCATTTATACGCTGAAAGTTGGTAGAGATCGACTACCCAGCATACAATTTATTGCGATTTATCATCTATTGATGCTTTTTAAAGCAATAAAGGCGTAAAACAGCATCAATATAAGAAAATTGGCGCTGATTATAGCCCCATAATGGGTGGTTCGGCAAAGCTCTATTCTACTAATCAAATCATGGGTGTTAAGTACAAAATATGGACCGTTTACCCGTCAGACTCGGGCTGACCATGTGGTCTCACAACAATTGGCAGCAAAGCTTTTATGGCAAAGGGACGAAACCCTCTGAAAGGCTAGAAAAATATGCGCGCGTCTTTCATACCGTTGAGGGAAATACCACCTTCTATGCGACCCCAACATTAAGCACCGTCAACAATTGGAAAGCAGCCACTCACGACGAGTTTCGTTTCACCTTCAAGCTACCTCAAGCGATTACTCATCAACAAATGCTGCGGGGCTGCCAAAGTCAGTTGAAAGAGTTCATGCAAATCATGCAACCACTGCATGATCGGATTGGCCAATGGACAATCCAGCTTCCCGCGGCCTTTTCACCCGAGCATCTCGATTCATTGAAGAAATTTTGCGCCCTATTTCCACCCAACTTTCCTATCGGTGTTGAAGTTCGCCATCCCGATTTTTTTGCTAAAGGCGAAGCGGAAATTGCCTTGAATCAGTGGCTGATCGAAAACAATTACGATCGCATAATCATGGACAGCCGCCCAGTGTTCTCTGAGCAACTTGAGCCTACGCACCCCCACTACGATTCCCTGCTTGATGCCCAACAGAAAAAACCCAAAGTGCCTGTCCATGCCATCGCCACGGCAAGTCAGCCGATGGTGCGTTTTATTGGCCACCCACAAGAAGAGAAGAATCTCGCTTTTTTTCAGCCATGGTTAGCTAAACTGCCTCAATGGATAGCACAAGGAAAACAGCCGTATTTGTTTATTCACACATCGGATAACCTTATCGCTCCAGAGTTGGCTGCAACCTTGTATAAGGGTTTGCAGCAACAGACCCGTTTGCCTGACTTATCACCATTTCCAGCAGACGATGGCGTATCACAGCTTCAGATGTTCTAAAGAGAATCACCACAAAACATGACACAGGCGTTTATTTCTCATAAAATACGCGCCTTTTTAATAGCTGTAGACCATGTTGGCGACCAAGCCGACATCTAGTGAGAACCGAGTATGAACCCTAAGAGCAATCCAGATACTATTTTTTCGGCTCCAATCGATAAAATTGGGGATTTCACCTTTGATGAGCGTGTAGCGGAAGTCTTCCCAGACATGATTCAACGTTCGGTACCGGGCTACAGCAATATTATCTCTGCGATCGGTATGCTGGCAGAGCGCTTCGTCAAGCCGCATTCAACCATCTACGACTTAGGTTGTTCACTCGGTGCTGCAACGCTCTCTATGCGTCGTCACATCAATCAAGAAGGCTGTAAAATCATCGCCGTAGATAACTCATCGGCCATGGTAGAACGCTGTAAGCTACACGTAAATGCGTATCGAAGTGACACGCCAGTGGAAGTCGTTGAAGCGGACATCCGCAATATTGAGATTGAAAATGCCTCTGTTGTGGTACTTAACTTTACCCTGCAATTTTTGTCTCCCGAAGACAGATATGCCTTACTTGAAAAGATCTACGCTGGTTTACGTCCAGGCGGGATTTTAATTCTGTCTGAAAAATACGTTTTTGAAGACCAAGTGTCCAATGAGCTTCTGATTGATCTCCACCATGATTTTAAACGAGCTAACGGCTACAGCGAGCTTGAGATCAGTCAAAAGAGAAGCGCCATTGAAAACGTAATGCGTCCTGACTCTAAGCAAGAGCACAAAACGCGTTTTAAAGCAATTGGCTTCACTAGCTACGATGTGTGGTTCCAATGCTTTAACTTTGGCTCTATGTTCGCGATTAAATAGTGAGAAATTTTCCGACTCACTCATCTTGTGTCAAATTTTTAATTTATTATCAGTGATAAAACTATGTTTAATTTTGCTAATTTCTACCAGTTGATTGCTCAAGATACTCGCCTTCAACCTTGGTTAAACGTACTCCCTCAGCAGCTAACCGACTGGCAAAATGCGGAACATGGTGACTTTGGTCGCTGGGTCAAAGCATTGAACAAGATCCCACAAGGTTCGCCTGACCAAGTCGATCTAAAAAACTCTGTCACTCTTGCCAATGACACGCCTTTTCATCAAGGTGAGTTGAACAAGCTTGAAAGCCTGTTGCGCACATTCCACCCGTGGCGTAAAGGCCCATACCATGTTCACGGCATTCATATTGACACTGAGTGGCGCAGTGACTGGAAATGGGATCGCGTATTGCCACACATTTCACCACTGAAAAACAGAAGCGTGCTTGATGTCGGCTGTGGTAACGGTTACCACATGTGGCGCATGCTGGGTGAAGGCGCTCGGTTAACTGTCGGTATCGACCCTTCACACCTATTTCTGATTCAGTTTGAAGCGATACGTAAACTGATGGGTGACGATCAGCGTGCGCATTTGCTACCTCTAGGTATTGAACAACTTCCTAAACTGGAAGCGTTCGACACTGTGTTTAGCATGGGTGTGCTCTATCATCGCCGCTCTCCACTGGATCATCTTATCCAGTTGAAAGACCAATTGGTCTCTGGTGGAGAACTGGTGTTAGAGACATTAGTTATCGAGGGTGATGAGACTTCTGTACTTGTTCCTGTTGATCGCTACGCTCAGATGCGTAACGTCTATTTCTTCCCATCCGCAAAAGCACTCAAGGTTTGGTTGGAACAAGTGGGCTTTGTCGATGTGCGTATTGTCGATGAAAATGTCACAAGCGTTGGGGAGCAACGTACCACTGAGTGGATGACTCACAACTCTCTGCCTGATTACTTAGATCCGAATGACCCATCGAAAACCGTCGAAGGTCACCCAGCACCAAGACGCGCGATTCTGGTTGCTAAAAAACCATAAATATTGACAGAGAGTTAACCCAAGTTCGACTTGAAAACGTTTCTCTCGTATCCAATAGCCAATACAATAATAAGGATGCTCAGCATCCTTATTTTTTGCGTATGATCATCCCTTCCTCAAATTTTGAGAGCATCAATCCAATTGCTGCTTGTTTGCGATAAAAAATATACGCTAAACTTCTTATTTAATTAATAATTCTATTTACGTTCAGGTTTCTCAATGTTGACAAGATTGACCCCTTTAATGGCCATAATGCTAGTCTCTGGTTGTACGCTGACAAACAGCGAACAACTCCACCAAGAAACACTTGCAGCCATTCAGGCTTCAGAAACAAATCTCACCACTCAATACGAAAACCTAGCTTTGCAATTGAGCAACCAGTCTGATTACATCGAGAGTCTTGAGGATCAGGTCAACTTACTTGAACAGCAGTTGTCCGATTTCAGAACAGAAGCGATGAATGAAGTCCGTAAAACTGCCGCGCCGGTAGTCCTCACTACCCCTGCTCCAGCCCAACCAACACCTACTCATGGCATCGTGCTTGGCGAAGTAGAAAAAGTAACCATTGATTCAATTAAGCAATCTTTTGACGCGCGTGTTGATACCGGAGCTGCGACATCATCACTCAACGCTATCGATATTGAAGAGTTCGAGCGCAATGGTAAAAATTGGGTACGCTTCCATCTTTCAGATGGAGAGAAAACACTAGATGAATCTAACTGGATCGAAGCACCTATTCTTCGCTTCGTAAAAATTCGCCAATCAACCAACGCAGAAGTCGAAAGACGAGCGGTAATTGAATTGTGGGTTAAACTCGGAAAAATCCATGAAAAAGCGCAATTTACCTTGGCGGATCGTTCTCAGATGAGTCATCCTGTACTACTAGGACGCGAATTCATCCGTGATATAGCTGTCGTTGATGTAAGTAAAAAATACATCCATACGGAAAACCAAGAAAAATAACAAGGTAGCGTAAGCTTATGACTTCAAAAATCCCTTTTTATATATCAGTTGCCCTATTAATTATTGCTGGTATTGCATTGAGCATCTTCCGCCACCAAAATTATGGTGTTCCTTGGACACCAGGCGAAGCACGTCAGGTCTGGGACATCGAGGCTCGCATTGAATTTAGTGGTCAATCTAAGTCTGTCAAAGCGTCATTAGCTGCGCCTCATACTCAGACAGGCTTCACCCTAATTGATGAATCATCTTCTTCTCCTGGTTACGGTCTCTCATACGTAGAAACTGAATCAGGACGCCGCGCCGAATGGTCAGTACGTCAGGCCACAGGGCCACAAACCATCTACTATAAAGCTCAGTTCTTGGTTGACCCTCAAGCTAAGGTCGAATCAACACCACCAACTGACGAAATGACTCAACCAACCTTTGATGGCCCCGCTGAAGCTGCCGTTCTTGCATTGATTGAACGTGCGAATCAACGCTCTGCTGACGACATTACCTTCACTCGCGAGTTGATCAAATCAATCAACGATTCAGAGAGCCAAAATGCTTCGCTACTGCTGAACCGTATGAGCAAAGTTGATGCAGTGGCAAAAATCCTTGCTTACGCCAAAGTACCAAGCAAAGTCGTTGGCGTTATTGAGCTAGAAGATGGCCGTCGTCGACAAACTATCCAGCACATGAATCAGGTATGGAATGGAAAACAGTGGGTTCTGTTTAATCCAAACAACGCTAACCCTGCCATTTCTGACAACATTCTGGTCTGGGACGAATCTAATGTGTCACTGCTTGATTTAGTGGGCGGTCAAAACAGTCAGGTTCACTTCTCTATGATCGCGCAGGATATTACGCCATCACAAGCAACCAAAGATAAAGTACTCGCAGATGGCCTATTAAACTTCTCGATTCACAGCTTGCCTCTCGAAGAGCAAGCGATGTTTAAAACCATCATGCTTATCCCGATTGGCGCTCTGATCGTTGTGTTCTTGCGTGTGATTATCGGTCTGAAAACCTCAGGTACATTTATGCCGGTGTTGATTGCCGTTGCCTTTGTTCAGACTCAACTAGTTACGGGTATTGTTGGCTTCTTGCTGATCGTCGGTACGGGCCTCATCATCCGAAGTTATCTATCGAAGCTCAACTTACTGTTAGTCGCGAGGATATCGGCGGTGATCATCACAGTAATTATGATCATCTCTGTGTTTACTGTTGTCGCGTTTAAGATTGGTTTAACCGAAGGGTTATCGATTACTTTCTTCCCAATGATTATTCTTTCTTGGACGATTGAACGTATGTCCATTCTTTGGGAAGAAGAAGGCGCGAAGGAAGTCGTGCTGCAAGGCGGTGGCTCACTGCTCACTGCCGTGCTGGTTTATCTCGCGATGACGAACCCATTCATTCAACACCTGACCTTTAACTTTATCGGTCTACAGTTGATCGTGTTAGCGGCTATCTTGCTGCTAGGTACTTACACAGGTTACCGCTTGACTGAACTCCGTCGCTTTAAACCGCTAGCGGAGGAGTAAGTGATGTTTTCGAAATATACATCGCCGTTCAAGCTCCGCCACAAAGGCATTATGGGCATGAACAAGCGTAACCACAGTTACATAGGCCGATACAATGATCGTTCAAAGTATCCGCTGGTTGACGACAAGCTCAAAACCAAAATCATTGCTGAAGCGGCTGGCGCTACGGTACCAAAGCTGATTGGTGTGATTCGCAATCAGGCTGAAGTTAAAACCATTCACGAAATGGTAAAGAACTGGCCTGGCTTTGTGATCAAACCAGCCCAAGGTAGTGGTGGTAAAGGTATTCTGGTTATCACGTCACATAAAGATGGTGTGTACACCAAGCCTTCAGGCTCCACCATTAATCAAGAAGATGTAGAGCGTCATATCAGTAATGCATTGGCGGGACTCTTCTCCTTAGGCGGCAAAAACGATGTTGCTGTTGTGGAGAACTTGATTAAGTTTGATGACTGTTTTGAAGGTTTCAGCTACGAAGGTGTACCTGATGTGCGCATCATCGTTTTCAAAGGTTATCCGGTAATGGCGATGATGCGCTGTTCGACGGCGGCATCCGATGGCAAAGCAAACTTGCACCAAGGTGCCGTTGGTGTGGGCATTGATATCGCGACAGGTCGTGCTGTCCGAGCTGTGCAGTTTGACCAACCTGTTACTCACCATCCAGACACTGGCATGGAGTTAGCAACCCTTCAAGTGCCTCATTGGGAACGACTGCTTATCCTTGCGTCAAGTGCGTGGGAAATGACTGGGCTCGGCTATATGGGTACCGATATGGTACTTGATAAAGAGGAAGGTCCAATGGTGCTAGAACTGAATGCTCGTCCTGGACTTGCTATTCAAATCGCCAACGGCGCTGGCTTACTACCTCGCCTACATCATATCGAGAGTCTTGGTTCTCCTGCTGAGTATCCGAAGCCAGCCGAACGAGTCGCTTATGCTGCACGTCAGTTCGGTATCTTCGCCAAAGAGATTCCTAGATAGCTCTGCTTATACGACTAAAAAGCCCGCTTTCGCGGGCTTTTTTGTCTCTTATAGCTCTTCGACCAGTTGCTGGACTTCACTATTGGCTTTCTTGGTTTGTCCAAAGCCACGTAAGCCAACAACATGAACATGCTCGTGGTCTTTAAATACCTTACGGACCAGCTTGTAGGTCGTCCCTTTTTCTGGGCTGATGTTCTCTGGTGCAGCGATAAGTAACTGCATGTCGAGACGGTCACACAACTCGAACAGAGTTGAGATAGACTTAGCATCAAGACGTGCTGCTTCATCAAGGAACAATAGACGACAAGGTACAATGTCCTTGCTACGTAGACGTCGAGACTCTTCTTCCCAACTCTGTACAACCATCAATAGAATCGATTGACCGGTACCAATGGCTTCACCTGTCGATAGCGCGCCTGACTCAGCCTGAAGCCAGCCATCTGCACCACGGTTAACTTCCACGCTTAATTCCAGATAGTTACGGTAGTCCAGCAACTCTTCACCCAGAACCTGTGGAGAACGCTGCCCCATGTCGATATGTGGATTGACACGTTGGAACAACTTCGCCATCGCTTCAGAGAAGGTGTAACGCGTTGATTCGAAGAGATCTTTGTGCTGTTCTTGTCCCGTAGACAGGCCATTGAGCAATATTTCATGGCTTTCACGGATCTTAACGTTGAGTCGAACGCCCTTCACCTGACCAAATGAGATGTTGGATAGACCTTGGTTAAGCATACGAATACGGTTTTGCTCACGCTGAATCGTCTTCTTAATTATGCTCGCAACAGAATCCGAGCTGATTGCCAAACGGTTTTCACGTTGTGTCAGTTCTTCCGTTAGACGCGCAAGTTCCACTTCCATCTCTTCGATAGCTTCAACAGGATCATCAGTATGAATAATGTCCTGACGAATACGCTCACGAAGATGCTGGTATACGGCAATATAGAACAGGACTTTGCGTTCTGGACGAGCATTGTCTTCAGAAAGACGTAGCGCGTCACGCAGATCATCATTGTCGGCGACCGCAAGACGCAATGCGCCCAAGGATTTATCCGACATAGAGCGCAGTTCATCCGCAGACATGTAAGCCAGTTCACGCTTGTGAAGGCGACGTTCCACATCATTCTCGCGTGCTAGGCGAAGTACTGAACACCAACCTGCTTTCGCTGCAACGACAAAGGTACGCAGATCAACGTAATCTTTCTGTACTTTCTTGAGACGTTTTGCCAGCGCTTTCATCTCAAGTTCTGTCGCAGTGATAGTGCGCTCGTATTCACTCTTACGAGAACGTGACGTGTGCAAACGCTCTTGCAGTTCATCGCGACGACGCATAGCGCGTTCAGCCGCACCCTCGTCAGCCGTGACGCCGTATTCTTGTAACTCCTGTTTGAACTCTTGAACCGTTTCAAGCTTCGCCTGATGCGAACTCTTAAGTGAGGCTAGCACCTGGTTGTATTGGTTCATCTGGCCTTGAGCCTGTTTAAACTCCTCGCGTGAACGAGTACGCATACGTTCCGCTTCGACCAGTTTCGATTTAAGCTGCTCGCTCAATTCGCTACTTTGATTCAACAAATCGACTGAGTCTGAGTAAGCGAAGTAATGACGACGCTCAACCAAATCTGCCACAGCAAAAATCTGGGTTTTGAGCTGTTGAAGTTTTTGGTCAGCGGCGTGGTATTCCGCTTCCAGAGCATCAAACTGCTCAGGGTCAGCTTCCAGCGCTGAAGCAATTTTTTCTAGCTCAGCAATCGCCTTGCCATGACGAGCAATATACGCTTTGGCATCTGTCAGTTGGGCAATGTTTTGCTCCAGTTCTTCAAACTGAGCAAGTAGTGCCTGATCCTCAATAAGAGCCATATTTGGTGCAATCTTATCGAGAGCGGATATCGCTTGCTTGCTTGCCAATAACTGACTGCGTTGCTGCTGTTCTTTGGCATCTAGATCTGCCAAAGCTCGTGTTAATTGGCCGCGTTTTTCACGTACTACGATCAATGCTTGCTCTGGGTCAGCTTCAAACGCAACCTGAATGTGTTTAGCCACAAAGTTGTTGAATGCTTGGTACAGACGTTGGAGTTTTTGCGAATCAAACGCCGCTTTAGCATGCTGTTCTACAACCTCTTCGCGCTCATTGCGCAGCAGTTCCAAACGTTGCTCACGAGCAGCACGACCGAACAAAGGAATTTCTGGCAGACGCGAATAACGCATCTGACGATTGTTCATTCTCACGCATACCGCACCTTCAAGCTCTTCGGCATCAAATGAGCTATCATCAAAGGCATCGATGTCACCTTCAATGATGTAGAGGTCTTCAGGGCAGTCATCTAACTCAACCAGCTTCTCTTCGATACCAGACAAGTCCGATACAACAATCGCATGGCGAGCTGGGCCGTACATCGCACTGAAATACGGCGCATCGTCAATGGTGATATCGTCATAAATCTCAGACAGCAGAACCCCACCGAGGGTATCGGCTAAGCCTTTAAGACGCGGATCGTTGGAACCACCAGGAGACGCGAGTCGTTCAATTTCATCTTCAAGCTTGCTACGACGTTCAGCCAGTTTATCTTTGGCGATAGACTGTTGTTTTTCTTGCTCTAGAACGACTTGCATATGACTCATGACAGCCTGACTGTCATACAGTTCTACACCGCTTTGCTCTTGAAGTGATTCGAGAGCATCATTCGCAGCAATCCAAGTTGGAGCAATGGCTTCAAGCTTGTTGATCTCAGCGGATGCATCTTGCTCAAGACGACGCTGCTCACTGCGTTGCTCACGCAACTCTTCTTGAGATATCTCTAGAGATTCGATCTGTTGAACGTGACGTTCACGCTCGATCTCAAACGTCGCTTCATCGGTCAGTGCCACTTGATGCTGTTTTTGATATTCAGCGACCAACTCCTGAGTTTGGCGTTGCTTATGTAAGCGACGTTCCACATCACGATGCTGTGCTCGCCATTGCTGTTCATTCTGAGCAATGCGCTGTGCTTCACGACTCTGTTCAATCGCGGCTTTAGCCGCTGTTGAAGCCTCTGTACGCTCTACATGTCCGACAATACTTGCGACCAGCTTGAGAGCTGATTCAAACTGTTCAGCAGCCGCTGATGAGATATCTAACTTATGCTTAGTTGCGAGCAACTCTGTCGTGCTTTGGGCTTCTTGAGCTTTCAACTCAGATACAAGCGCTTGCGCCGATTCCGCAGTTAAGCCTTCGTTGCCCAATAGTTGTTTTGCTTTATCTAGCGCTTCAACCGCTTGCTGATATTGCAGCGCACGGGTTTGCTGAATGTCCAACGCTTGCTGGTAGTCGGCTAACTGACTCTTCAAGCTATCCACTTCTTCTTCAGAAACAGACGCTTGCTCTTCAGCCATCACGACACGCTCTTGCGCTTCTTCAACCACCATCAACTGCTCTTCAAGGCGCTCATTGAGCTCTTCAAGATCTTCTTGGTAGCGCTCAATCTTTTCTTGCTGACGCAAAGCATTTTGCACCAATTGCAGATGGTCAGACGCCGCTTGGTAGTCTTGCTCTAAAGCAGACTCAGACTCAACCAGCAGCTCAAGCTCTTCTTGCACTCGGTTAAGTAGATTGTTCTGCTCGATTAACGTTGAACGTGAACCAAACAACTCACTACGTAAAGACAGAGTCTGCTCTAGCTTGTTGCGTCGGTCATTTGCATGGCGCATGTAGTCTGCTGCCACGTAGTTAGTTGACTCAGTGATAAGATGTTTGAACAGGTCACGGTCTGCTTGGGTCGTTTTGATCGCTTCCAGCGTCATACGGTTTTCACGTAACGCTGATTCCATATCTTGGAACGCTTTCTTCACGCCGCCATTTTGCGGTAACAGGTAGTCTCGCAGTGAGCGAGTAATCGCACTTGAAATACCACCGTACAGCGACGCTTCGATTAAACGGTAGAACTTCGAGCGATCACTTGAGTTGCGCAGTTTCTTCGGAATAACGCCAAACTCGAACATTTGCGAGTGGTAGTCAACGATGGAAGGGAACGCTTTAAATTGCACACCCTCGAATTGTCCGACCGCTTCCTTTACTTCGTTAATCTGACGAACACGTGCCTGAGTTGCCGACACGCTCTCAATTAAAATATCGGTCGGTTTCACATGGCTTGGTAAACCCTGAACAACAAATGGCTTGATGTCGACTTTCTTATCACGGCCAGCCACTTGCTGTAGCTTGACGGCAAACAGTAAACGTTGATTTCGTGAGTTAACCACGTCAAGCGCTGCGTAACAAGCACCCGCTTGCAGTTTACCGTAAAGACCTTTATCACGAGATGACTGATTGCTGCCCGCCTCGGTGGTATTACGGAAGTGAAGTAAGGTCTGGTCTGGGATCAATGCGGTGATGAAGGCCGCCATGGTCGTCGACTTACCTGCACCGTTACCGCCAGAAAGCGTTGTTACTAGACCATCGATATCAAATGTACGCGCAAAGAAGCCGTTCCAGTTGACCATGGTTAGCGATTGATATTTACCACGTTCAATCATGCTTCACCCTCTTCTAACATTTGCTCTTCGGCTTGATCGTCATTGTCATCATTATTTTGCTCAAGTAGGCTACCCTGACTTGGTTCTTTGGTATGGACAACCGCTTCACCATCGCGGATAAGACGCAGTTGTGCCTCTCGCATATCGTCACCGATACGTACATCGGCACCGAAGCGGAATACCGATTCACTGATACTGAATTTGCCCGTTTCACCAATATTGATGATCATGCCTAAACGACGTAGTCGACGTAGAGACGTACGTACTTTTTCGAACAGTTTCTCTTTGTCTAAGTCTGAACCTGTCGCACGGTTGGTCACAAGCTTCATTAGCTTAGATTCATCAGCAAGAGCAAGCAGCTCTTCATACAACTCTTGGTTGGTAAAGATACCTTCATGAGCTAAGCGCTCAGGGCTTAGGTATAAGAAACACAGCACCTTGCCCACCAGCATATCCAGTTCGGAAAGAACGCTGCGGCCAATCAAAGAGGTTGAACGTGGACGAAGGTAGAAAAAGCCTTCAGGTGCTTTAACTAGCTCTGTGTTGTAACGCTGATAAAAAGAGCTCAGCTCAACTTCGAAGTCTGACAACAGTGCGTGGTTATCTAGATCTTCACTGGAAATGTGACGCCCTGCTCGCAGCATGCTATCAAGCGCAGGGAACAGAGGGTTCGAAATTGCTTTTGCCAAATTGTCTGGCATGTATTCATTAGTATCGGTCGATGACATTTGCTTGTACCTTTGCACCAAAATCGTTGATCGCCTGCCAGTCTGGCTGAATTGCCTGATAATCTGACTCGGAATAACCAAGGCGTACTGCTTGGTCGATAACAATTCGTGCTAAATCAAAATGATGAGTCTGCGGATGCTGAGCTAGGTAATCGCGTAGCACGATACCAAGATCAATGGCGGTACCCTGTTCTTTATGAACTCGGAGCATATTGCCAATGCGTTCTGCCAATTCATCATTGACCTGTTGGAACTCTTCGTATTCCACCTCTAGCGGCACTTGGCCTGTGACTTCATCATCGCGAAGTACTAGCGCTTCATCACGAAGGTCAGTTAGACGCTCAGCATCTGCATAAGTCAGATACCAAGGCATATCGAAATAATCTTTTATCGATTGACGTAAACGCGAACTAAACGCTCGGTTCTTGTCCATATCAATCGCGGTACGGATAAACTTGTGGACGTGGCGGTCATAGCCAATCCAAAGGTCAATCGCTTGTTGACCCCAGCTTGTGATGCGGTCAAGTTTCATTTGCAGTGCGAACAGTGTTTCGGCAATAAATTCGAGCTCATCATCACCGTATACAAGCTCTTGAATATCAAGAATCTGAGTTTGTAGTTCATCACCCGCCGCTTGAAGCGTATCTTGCAACTCTCTAAGCGTGTTGGACGTTTCAGACAGCAGCGACTCACAGTTGTTTATCGCATCTCGCCAATCTTTGTTCAGCAGCTCTGCAATTTGAAGTTTGACGGACTGTTGCTGCTCATCCATCACACGTTGGTTCAAGTCGATTTGGTCAAAAATCTCTCCAACCGAGTATTTTAAGACGCCATAAACATTCTTGCGCCAATGCTCAGGTGTACCACCCTGACGTGCAGACTCAATCGCTTTCGCCATTTCATCTGCAACCATAGATAATTGGATAGATAATTTAAGCTTAGAAAATTCTCTGTGGCGAACGTAATAGTCAGTAATACCCATCGCGAGAGGCGATAAACGGTAAATACTTGCTCCGTTGTTAATTTCACTGGTAAAGCGGCTGATTAGTCTCTGTTTCACCATCTCATTGATGGCGTTGTTTGCACGGAACGCAGAGGCATCCCCTGTTTCTTCGAATAATCGAGTCACTATGGTAAACGCATCATGCAGTTCACCTTCACCTAACTCTTCATCGAACCTTTCGTTACTGAGCACAGCAATAGCGATCAAAAATGCCAAGCGCTCTGTGGTCAGATTCAATGAGAAATCGTGCTGTTTTACCCAGCCGACCAACTCGTCGATCGGCTGCTCTGCAGCATTTAGAGTCATCTCACTCATTGTTAGTCCTGCTTATCTTTCTTTTTCGCCCATACATGTATGTATCGGCCTAACGAGAGGTATGGCTCTTGTCTGCACAATTGTCTTTCTAGTGCCAACACATCTTCATACTGGTAGTCGCCCATGTACTCCATATTGCCTATGTAGTCACTAAAACAACGAATACCAGATTTGCCGCAAATTGAAAAACCAGCGTCTTCTATCCACTGGTATACCTCTTCAGGTATTAAGCCTTTTTGCGGTTGTAATTTAAAACGCTTACGATGCGGCATCCCATCAAGAACATGGGGAATATTGCCACATACAACATTCTTGTAGACCAGCCCATGGTGGTTATAAAACATGATGGAAGCCATACCACCAGGTCTCACCTGCTCAAGCACTTTTTCTAATGCCGGTTTCGGGTCTGCCAACCACTCCATGACTGCATGAAACAAAACGATATCTACTTGAGTGTCGAGATGTTGATCAATCGATTGGACTGGCGAATGAATGAAGCGATACTGCGCAAGCAGATCATTATTTGCAATATCCTGCTCTGCTAATTGCAGCATTTCAGAAGATAGATCACATAACGCGACGTGATGTCCGAGTTTAGCAAGCTTTTGCGACATTTGTGCCAAGCCGCCCCCAGCATCCAGCACATTCAGTGGTTGTTTCGCCCCATCTACGGCATGAAGTATCTGTTGAAGATCTTCCCAAACAATGACTTGACGAATCTCGCCTTTGTCAGAACCGTAAATATTTTTTGCAAATTTGTGGGCAATATCGTCGAAATTGCGGTCTTCAGTCACAGCAGCTTGAGTTATCATGTCTAATCGTGCTGCTATTCTGTCACAAGAAAAGCAGGAATAAAGAGGCTTTCTCTTAAAATATAATCAATTGATGTTTTTTCGGACTATTTCGTATGTTTGAGCTGAAAAAAGTTGTGTCTTCTCTGCTAATGCCCTTGCCGGCCCTGCTCATCATTGGCCTATTCGGGCTAATGTTGATCATGTTTACTCGAAAGCAGAAGACAGGTTGCTTTGTTGTTCTATTCTCTTTTATTGGCATTTTCCTTATCGCCTTCCAACCCGTTTCATCTCGTCTATTGATGCCACTAGAGCGCCAATACTCGGCGTTTTTCCCAGTCGATGAGCCCATCGATTATGTAATGGTTTTGGGCAGCGGCCACGTTGTCGACGATAAAATACCACCAACATCTGAGTTAAGCCGTTCTGGTTTGATGCGCCTAACAGAAGGTATTCGAATTTTACGCATCTACCCTGGCGCCAAACTTATCTTATCTGGTTACGCCGCAGGTTCCGAAGTGAGCAACGCACGAATGATGGCCAAAGTCGCACTCGCTCTTGGTGTGTCTAAGTCCGACATCATTTTGCTTGAAACAGCCAAAGATACGTGGGAAGAAGCGCGACAAGCAGCAGCTTTCGTGACAAACAAGAAACTGGTTGTGGTGACTTCAGCAAGCCATATGACGCGCGCACTGAATGAGTTCCACTCAGCAGGTTTAAAACCTTATGCCGCACCAACTAACTACCTAGCGCATGAAAATGTAACCGAGTTCTGGGCGAAATATGCGCCAAAAGCGGTCTACCTCGAGCAAACTGAACGTTACTGGCATGAGACATTGGGTCGTATTTGGCAGACTCTTCGAGACTGGGCGTCAGACTATGAAGAGAAAGCTATGCAGGCTTCAGAGAGCAACGTTTAGCAACTTGCTGTCATCACAAAATAAAAAACCGAGGCAAGTGCCTCGGTTTTTTTAATTCATAAAGAGTGACTAGTCGCCTGCAAACATATAACCTTCGCCATGAACCGTCACAAAGATCTGAGGGTTCTTTGGATCGAATTCCATTTTCGCTCGCATACGTCTTATAAGCACATCAATGGTACGATCGTTCGGTGCGTCGACACGGTGGCTAATCATGTTGAGAATACGCTCACGGCTCAATACCTGATTAGGGTATGAAGAGAGTGCAACCAGCAATTCATACTCAGCTTTGGTGAGTTTTACTGGCTCTCCATTACGACTTAATGCACGTCGTTGAACATCAAATGTCCATTCGCCAAAACGTACTACATTGTCGTCTTGCTGCGCTGCGTCTAGTGTTGCAGATGCGTTGCGGGCAGAAGAGATGCGCCACAATAAGTTTTTAACTCGAACCAAAAGTTCGCGTAACTCAAACGGTTTGGTGACGTAATCATCTGCGCCCATTTCTAGGCCAACAATTTTATCGATGCTATCCGTGCGTCCTGTTACCAGGATAATTCCAATGTCAGATTGACTGCGAAGTTCGCGCGTTAGCATTAACCCATCTTCACCAGGAAGATTAATATCTAACATCACCAAATCAATCGCATTGTTTTGTAGCGTATGACGCATCTGCTCGCCGCTTTCAGCCTCACTCACGTTATAACCTTCGTTCTGAAAGTAACCAACGAGTTTGCTACGCGTGACTGCGTCATCTTCTACAACTAGTACATGATAGCTCATCTACACCACTTAATTTACATTGGGAATTGCTCTAAAATTGTATTCTATTCATAAATAGTAACATTTCTAGTAATTATCACTTTAAAACTAAGAAAGATGATTTTTTCTTGATTCAAGACAAAAGTCACCCGCCCATTAATATCCATTCATAATTGGTGGTAACTTGTCACACAAGCCGTTATCACTATTCATTTTTATTGGTTAAACTAGTAGATAGTTATTTTAGGAGTTGAACCTAATGCAAGAAATTAAAGCATTTAATGAGAAACGTGCCGAGATTTACTGGTGGCTATCAAGCCTGTTTGCCAATGAGCTTACTGAGGAAAATATCGCGCAGTATCATTCCGCTGAAATCCGCGCGTTTTTGACTGGTTTGGGTGAAAATGCCGCTTTAAAACCTGCAATTGACCGCGTCGTTGATGCACTCAATCGATTGATGGATCGTGAAGATGCTCAATTGGAACTCGCCGCAGATTTCTGCGATCTGTTTTTAAAGTCAGACAGAGACTCTGCCCTTCCTTATGCCTCTATGTACATTGGTCAATCGGGATTACTTAACGACACGCCAGCGAAAGAGATGGAAGAGCTGATGGCGAAACATGGGGTTGCAGTTGAAAAAGAACTAAACGAGCCAGCCGACCATCTTGCAATCGAACTCGACTTTCTTGGCAATCTTATTATTCGCTCAAACGAGTTGGAACAAGAGCGTCATTTAGAAGATGCGTTAAAAGAGCAAGAAGCGTTTATTCAGCAACACCTTTTGAGCTGGGTTCCGAAATTTTCAGCCAAGTGTCAGACACTCGATGAATTCGGTTTTTACTCTGCAATCGCCAGCCTTACTAGCGCTTTCTTAGAGCTAGATTGCAGCTATCTTGCAGGCGAGTAAAAAAACGTACATTGTGAGCTCAAACATACAACTTTGACGTTTTTTGTTTGCTCTCTGAGAGTTTGCGGTCTAAAATCGTGACCGCAAACGATAAAAATGAACGATTCAAATACAAACCGCTAAATAAGGGCGGTTTTTGTGTTTCTGATACTTTCTGCCAGACTATTTTATTCTACACTTGAATATATTTCCGTGGCAGTCATCGACAGGACAAAACCTTATGGCCACTATTAAAGATGTTGCTCGCCTAGCCGGTGTTTCAACAACCACTGTGTCTCACGTAATTAATAAAACACGCTTTGTTGCTGAAGCTACTCAAGAAAAAGTAATGGAAGCGGTGAACGAGTTAAACTATGCGCCAAGTGCTGTAGCGCGTAGCTTGAAATGTAACACGACTCGTACAATCGGTATGTTGGTCACCCAATCAACAAACCTATTCTTTTCAGAAGTGATTGATGGCGTAGAAAGCTACTGCTACCGCCAGGGTTACACGCTTATCTTGTGTAATACGGGTGGCATCTACGAGAAGCAACGCGACTACATCCGCATGTTGGCAGAGAAGCGCGTAGACGGCATCTTAGTCATGTGTTCAGACCTTACTGAAGAGCTGAGCGAAATGCTCGATCGCCATAAAGATATCCCTAAAGTCGTGATGGACTGGGGCCCTGAGAGCTCGCAAGCGGACAAGATCATTGATAACTCAGAAGAAGGCGGCTATTTAGCAACAAAATATCTGATCGAACGTGGTCATAAAGATATTGCCTGCCTAAGTGGTCACTTTGAAAAAGCTGCCTGTCAGGAGCGTATTCGCGGTTTCAAACGCGCGATGAGTGAAGCAGAACTTTCGGTGAATGAAGATTGGATTCTTGAAGGTAACTTCGAGTGTGATACCGCCGTATTAGCGGCAGACAAAATTGCTGCGATGGATAACAAGCCAAGTGCTGTGTTCTGTTTCAACGACACTATGGCATTGGGTTTGATGAGCCGTCTTCAGCAAAAAGGCATTCGAATTCCTGAAGATATGTCAGTCATCGGCTATGACAATATTGAGCTGGCTGAGTACTTCTCTCCACCACTAACGACTGTCCACCAACCAAAACGTCGTGTCGGTAAAAACGCATTCGAAATCTTGCTCGAGCGTATCAAAGATAAAGAGCATGAGAAGCGTATCTTTGAAATGCACCCTGAGATTGTTGAACGAAATACCGTCCGTGATTTGAACAAATAGTTCAAACCGTTCGCTTAGCCGGTAGCACACTATTGGCTAAGCGGATAATTTGCTTCTTTTTACTGAACCAAGATCACACTTATTCCATTTCGGCGTGATGTCCTGCGCATATTTTATTTATGCTCTAAATGTTCGAATAATGCCACGAACAGGGCAAACCACTCCGAAAGGGTGGGACGCAAAGCCTCCGGCCTTAAACATGATATGTCTGGTAGCGGGGTTGCCGATGGTGAATATGCACTTGTCATACACGAATTGCTCACGGTTGTATGACGCCTTACTAACAAAGTACCTGCATTATTTTGCTAATCTCTCGGACCTGAACTGGTGGCGTATAACTATACACCGAGAATACACAGCATGGATAAACCAATACTAAAAGACTCAATGCGATTATTTGAGCAACTTGGCTACATCAAGTCTCGTTCAATGTTTGGTGGCTTTGGCATTTTTGCTGATGACACGATGTTCGCACTCGTGGTCAACGATAAGCTTCACGTTCGTGCAGACGCAGCACTGACTAAACAATTTAAATCTCAAGGACTCGAACCTTACGTTTATAAAAAACGCGGATTTCCCGTTGTAACGAAATACTACGCCTTGTGTGATGACTGGAGTTCAGATACCAATAAAACCTTAGAACTCGCCAAACTTGCACTTGATGCGGCAAATAAAGAGAAGAAAACTCAATCGCAAACGAAGCCAAGTCGCCTCAAAGATTTACCGAACTTACGATTAGCTACTGAGCGTATGCTCAAGAAAGCGGGTATCGAAAGTGTCGAAAACCTTGAAGAAACCGGTTCAGTTAACGCATTCAAAGCGATTCAGTCTACTCACTCTTCTGACGTTAACATCGAGCTACTTTGGGCATTAGAAGGTGCTATCAATGGCACTCATTGGTCCGTCATTCCTCAAAATCGACGCCAAGAGCTGCTCAACGAGCTTAGCCATCACTAACACATAAGTTATCGAATCAATAAAGAGTCAGCCTTAGTGCTGACTTTTTTCTTATTTGTGAAATTTACTGCTTGCTTTCCCTTTCTAGTCTATTAACACTTTAATTTCGCTAGCTTTGATGTTTGATGGAGATGTTGTATGAGTAAAAAACTGATTTTGGGCGTTGTGTTCATCCTTGTTGTTGTATTGCTAGCCCTTAATTTTGGACAGTATCTCACTCTGGAAAATGCGAAAGCTCAGCAAGCCGAGCTCGCTCTATTTATCGCAGATAATTTTGTTGTCGCGGCCGCCAGCTATTTCTTGGCTTACGTAACCATCACCGCATTTTCTGTTCCGGGTGCTGCTGTCGTCACGCTATTGGGAGCGGCCCTATTCGGTTTTTGGACAAGCTTAGTCCTTGTCTCTTTTGCCAGTACCATTGGCGCAACTCTGGCTTTTTTAAGCAGCCGCTATCTTCTTAGAGACTGGGTTCAAACCAAGTTTGGTGATAAGTTGTCAGCAATAAACCAAGGCGTTGAACGTGACGGATCATTTTATCTATTCTCGTTACGTCTAATTCCGGTTTTTCCTTTCTTTTTGATCAATCTATTGATGGGACTAACACCCATTGCGACTGCACGATTCTACTTGGTGAGCCAATTAGGTATGTTGCCAGGCACAGCGGTATACCTCAACGCGGGTACCCAGTTGGCGCAGATTGATAGCTTATCCGGTATCGTTTCTCCAAGTGTGTTGGCTTCCTTTGCCTTATTAGGTCTTTTCCCTGTTGTTGCTAAGTGGATAATGGGCAAACTGAAATCAACGCCTTCAGCCTCAAACGGAAACGTGTAATGCGCCTCTATTCAGCAGCAACGCCACCTGAAGCACATATCGTTTGTGAGTTATTGAAATCACAGCAAATCCTTTGTGAGGTGCGAGGAGAAGGTTTATTCGGTTTACAGGGAGAGCTCCCTTTTGGTGAGAACAGTGAACCGTATATTTGGCTATTCGATGCGCAACAACTCGCTCAAGCACAAGCAATCATTGCCGATTTTAAGCGTGCTGAACGAGGCGTGAGCTGGCTGTGTAGTGGGTGTGCTGAACAAAACGAAGCTCAATTCGGTTTGTGCTGGCAATGCGGCGCCTGTGCGCCCTAACTCTATTTGGCTTCGATTTGCTGTTGAATAAAGGCTATCGAGTGTTGGTTAAATTCATCAGGCCTTTCAACATTGCAGACGTGACCACAATCAGCGATTTCAAGTAATTGGCTTTTACGGTGAGCGGCAACCATCTCTTTGACTGGCTGGATGAACATGTAGTCACGCTCGCCCATCAAATATAGCGTTGGGATGGGTAACTCACGATCCTTGAAGTAACGCATCAACGGATTAACTTCAGCGGTAAGAATAAACCAACGCTTGAACTCTTTTTGGCATAACTTTTTGGCTTCACGGATAAACAAGTGACGGGATTCTTTTTGCGTACGTTGAGGCATCACGATATAGGCAAAAAGGCTGTATAACCACATGTAAGGAACAATGTGCTTACAAAGGTTTCCGAGTTTGACCAACACTTGAGAACGTGTATTCAGACGCGTTACAGCGCCTCCTAGCACCATTGATTTCACTCTGTCCGTCGATAACTCTGCGATATTACGGACAATAATGGTACCCAGCGACATACCCACAAAATGGGCTGAACGAATCTTGAGGTGATCAAGGACCTTGAGAATATCCATGGTCACAGCTTTGAAGGTATAACGGTTTGCAATCAGCTCTTTGAGTAACTGATTCGATTTGCCGTGACCGCGAAGATCAATCAACAATAGATTGAAATGCTCCCTGTACGCTTTGATTTGTTTAAACCAAATCGATGAACTACCCCCAGCACCATGCACAAAGACAACCCACTCGTCACTAGTAGGGTGTGCAAACGTTTTGTGGAATAACAGGGTATCGCTCATATCAGACAAGGGCCACTTAGGTTCAAAATCTTGGCTTAGGAGATTACCATAATCCTAGAAGGATTTAAGTCCGACAACTCGATTTATCCGTCATTCTCTGGTCAAAAATGTAAATATCATTGAAAAAGGCGTCGAAATGACGCCTTTAGACAGGTTAAGCGTGAAGGGCCGACCGATACAGGTTGATATACTCTTCAGCCGCTTTGGACCAACAGAAGTTTTGTTCCATCGCATACAATTGAACGCGTTTAACTTCATTTGGCTGTTGGGCATATAGCAAGAGTGAACGTTGTAGAACGTTTAATAACTCACTTGGCTCAGGTTGTTGAAAAACAAAACCCGTCGCCGTATTGGGTTCTTCGTCGTAATCATTGACACTATCACGTAATCCCCCGACACCACGGACAATAGGTAACGTGCCATAAGCCATACTATAGATTTGATTCAATCCACACGGTTCAAATTCAGAAGGCATGATAAAGAAGTCAGAGCCCGCCTCGACCAAATGAGCAAGGTCATTATCGTAAGCCTCGACAAAGACGAATTTATCGCTGTGCAACGCTTCAATCTCTTTTAGCTGCGCCGCCAAGACAGGGTCTCCCGTGCCCACGATCACGACCTGAACTTGATGCTTCAAGAAAGCATCCAGAATCGGGATTAGATAGTGGATACCTTTCTGGTGCGTTAGTCGACAAACCATGCCATATACAGCGACATCACACGCTTCTAAACCAACACGTTGCTGAAGTTCTTTCTTACACGCTTTCTTCCCTCGGACCATGCTTTGTCGCGTTGCTTTGTAGTTCACAGGCAAAGAAGGATCGGTTTGAGGGTTCCATGCCGAGTAGTCACAACCATTTAGTATCCCGACTAAATCCTCGGCTCTGTGCTGAAATTCCGCAGCCATACCATGACTACCTAACTCAGTTTTTAGTTCCTGAGCATAAGTAGGACTCACGGCATTAATCTTATCTGCACACATAACGCCCGCTTTTAGCATGGTTACATGGGTGTCACTTACAGCCGCATCGCCAGCGTAGCGTGTGTGCATCTCTGGTAGATTCTGTAACTCATCATAGCTAAACACCCCTTTGAATACGGCGTTATGCACCGAGAGTACACTTTTCGTCCCTGAGAAAAACGCATCCGCTCCGTATCGGTGTTTCAGTAAGTAGGGAACAAACCCAGTATGCCAGTCATTGGCGTGAACGATATCTGGTTGAAAGCCAAGTTTCGGTAACATATCGAGGCACGCGGCACTAAAGAAAGCAAACCTTTCACCGTTGTCTTGATACGCTTGGTTGTTCTCTGCGTACATTTCCGAGCGGTTGAAGTACCCTTCGCAATCAATCGCATAGACAGGTACTCCCGCGATTTCGAGTTGTTTAACTCGATACGGTGTGTGCGGCCAATATTCAAGCTGTGTGTCCAGTAAAACTGGAGCTTGATCAATGCCCGCGACTTTCTGGTATGCGGGTAGAGTGATACGAACATCTTGCTGTAATGTGAGTAATGCTTCAGGCAGCGCCTTGGCAACATCTGCCAAGCCACCGCTTTTGATTAACCCTTCAACTTCCGATGCTACAAATAGAATGGATAGATTCTTAGTAGCCAATACGTGCTCCTTTTGGAATGACAACGATACCCTCTTCCGATACATGGTAGTGTTTCTTATCTTCCGATAGGTTTACACCAATTTGGGTACCCGGTGCAATATCCGCATCCTTATCGACGATCACGCGGCGCAGTACACAGCCCTCACCGACCTTAACATCGCCCAGTAGGATACTTTCGCTAATGTCACACGCAGAGGCGATGTTGCTACGGAAGCCGAGTACCGATTTTTCAATTCTCGAACCGCGAACATAGCTACCGCTGCACACAAGACTATCGATAATTTGTACTCGACCATTGTCAGAGTCAGTAAACGTTGCCGGTGGTAGCGGTGGATAATAGGTGTGAAGAGGCCATTTACGGTTATACAGCGAGAACGGCGCGTCCTTCGCGAGCAGATCCATGTGAGCCTGCCAATATGCGTCAATCGTACCGACATCACGCCAGTACACTTCTTCTTTCTCGCCAGTAATGCGGTTGGTACTGAAGTCATACACGAACACATCGCCGCGAGGGAACATTTTTGGAATGATATCCTTGCCGAAGTCATGAGTTGAGTCTGGGTTATCTGCATCTTCAATCAGCTCAGCGAAAAGCGTCTGTGCTTCAAATACATAGTTACCCATAGACACTAACGCGTATTCTGGATCGCCAGGGATAGATTTCGGGTACGCTGGTTTTTCTTCAAAACCTACCATTCGCCCTTCAGCATCGACTTCAATAACACCAAATTGTGATGCTTCACTTAAAGGCATACGCAAAGCCGAAACGGTGAGCGAAGCTTGCTTTTCTTTGTGGTAATCAAGCATTTGCTTGATATCCATCTTGTAGATGTGGTCTGAACCAAAAATACAAACTTGATCCGGTTCGGACAATTCCATAAAGCCAAGGTTTTGGTAGATAGCATCCGCCGTACCTTCATACCAACGCTTCCCGGTACGCATCTGTGCTGGAATAGGGTCAATAAAACGGTCGGTAATACCGTTGATATTCCAACCTTTCTTTAGGTGGTGAAACAAAGATTGAGATTTGAACTGTGTTAACACGTAGATACGCATCAGGTCAGCATTAACAAAGTTATTTAGTGCAAAGTCGATAAGACGGTAGCTACCGCCAAAAGGCACCGAGGGTTTACTGCGAGACTCCGTCAGTGGGCGTAGGCGCGAGCCTTCTCCACCAGCAAGGATCATTCCCAAAACACCAGCCATTTAATTCTCTCCATTTTATTTATTGTGTAATGAGCCATTATTTAGGGGGGCTCATCTAATTCCTTTAGCCCACTCCTGTTCCTCGTAGGAATGGGCACAACAATCGCTGCCGCGCAAGACTCTAAGCCTAGTTCTTGGCGTAAAAGGATTATTATAAGTTATCGTATTTCAGGAAGATTACAATTTAAAACATGCCGTCCTTTGGAGCTCACAATTGTTGCTTTTCAGCCCTCTGCGATAGCTCACACTATCTCGCCACAAGGTCACAAACAAGCAACAAATTAACTACATTAACGTGACTTCGCTCGCATAGCTTCGGTGAATACAATCAGGGTATTACCTAGGGTTGAACCCCAGATAAATCAAGCCGTTTGCCTTTCACTTGGCACAGTGTGAATGTGAATCGTCGATTGGTTGGACTGTGCCAGATACAATGAACTGTCTGCCAACGCGAGAGCTTGTTGCAAACTCATCTGAGGTTGAATAAGTGCTCCACCAATAGAAAGCCTGATCAAATGGTGGGAATGAATGGTGTCACTATCTTGATGTGAATCGACATACTGCTTAATGCGCTCGGCGATGCGTTCTAAAGTCCTAGTTTGACCACATCTAACCAGCACCAAAAACTCATCTTCCGCCCATCTTGCCGCCACATCGTACTCCCGAATCGCTCGTTGTAAGCCTCTCGCCACCAACTGCAAAGCATTTTGGTATTGATGACTCTCTTCTTCAGAGTCAGATTGCACCTTAATTCCAGCGTCAATCCACAGCAAACCAAACTGATACTGTTCACGAGAAGAGCGCGCTAACTCAGCACTGAGCTCTTTTTCTAGACCTCTACGGTTATGTATCTGGGTCAAGACATCAAATGTTGATAGCTCATCCAGTATCGCCGTTCTAGACGCAACCAGATTATCTAATCCCTTGCGACTATTTTGTAACTCGTGCTCAAGCACATCCAAGCACTGTTCAAGATTGAGTGAAGCGCCATCTTGGCCTGTTGAGTTGTCTTGCACAAGTCGATAAATGCGCTGATTCCAATATTCTCGAGGGGCTAACCAGTGCTTGACTAGCCAACCAAAGAGAAGAACTGCGACGATTAAGGTTACAGCAAGCAGTGGGAAATAGAGTTGGGTATTCACCCATGTCGGCACTATTGCCTCAATGCTGACAAAGGTCACTTCATACCACCCTAGAGACTCGATGTAGTGAATCGCAACAGCGGCTCGCCCACCACCTTGGTTAACCATCAGTACTTGCGCTTCTTGGCCTTTCTTCTGCAACTTCATCAGTTTTTCGAGCGCTTGATAATCTTTTTCGTTGCTAATTACACTGCTGAGCAGGGGTTTCCTTGAACGACTATCACGCAGTGGGTATTGAACAGAATCGACGCCTAGAACCAGCTGAATCCTCATCTGTTCATCAATGAAGTAGGTATCTATCCCTGTGGGGTGTGAGTTATGAAACTGCTCGATCAGTTCCGTAAAATCGATACCTGTGCCGAGAATACCTAAAAACAGACCGTTCTTTTCTATGGTCTGATTAATCCAGATCTTGGTTAAGCCCAGATGTACATCATGAGCGATATTGACGGAGAGATCGATTCCACTCGACTTCTGCTCAAAAAACCATTTGTCGGTAATCGCATCTGGATCCAGGTAGTGGCGAAAGAAAGTTCCTTGGCGGATGCTATTCACATCGTTGTAGTGATAAGACAGGTTCTGATCTAAGGCGACGAAGAAGTTTTTGGACGCCAGCTGCCAACGAAAGTGTTCGAGTGTATCCTCTGCAACGGCTAAGTAGACTGAATCTTCGCTGTTTTGCGCCCATGAAGTGATATTGGGATGAGTAGCCAACTGCTTTACGATCTCGGACTGAGCCGTTATAGGCTTTAACACTTCTGCGTCATGTTTGGCAGAGACTTGAGCAAACTCCCACAGCAATCCCTCAATCACGCTATCTAGCACTCGTTTTGAGATAGTAAAAGCGGCTATCACCAAAACCAAGCTACCTGCGATAATGATAGTTAGAAGCCTTAATCTCTGTCTCATGGTGCCCTTCCCGTTATTCTTCTAAATCAATAGAAGCTAGAGATAATATTGTCAAAAGACAGACTGAGAATCACAGTATATTAACAACCAATAGGTGAATAATTGTATATTGATCTCATAAATATGAAAACAGACAAGCGTTCGGCTAAAAAAAAAGGCAGCCATTATCGGCTGCCTTTCGTATTCTATACCCTACTTGCTTTTTGCAGGTTTCTTGCGCTTATCCGTTATTTCCCACTTACCGTCCACATAAAGTGCGGTGTAGCCAGTAGGCTTACCGTCGACTTCAGTACGGACATAGTTCTCTTTTGACTTGCGACTAAAACGAACCACCATTGGTAAACCATCAGGATCTTTTTCTGGTGCTTCCGTTAAGTAATGGAACTTGGCCGAAAGGCGATCTTTAAAACGCACCAGTTCTTCCACTAGAGGCGCACGTGTTTCACGTGATTTAGGGAAGGTACTCGCCGCTAGGAATAAACCTGACGCACCATCGCGAAGTACGAAGTAAGCATCTGAGTTCTCACATGGCAATTCTGGCAAATGAACAGGGTCCTCTTTCGGAGGCGCGACTTCTCCGTTTTTCAGGATCTTACGTGTGTTCTTACACTCTTCACTCGTACAATCCATGTACTTGCCGAATCGACCGTTCTTGAGCACCATATCGCTGCCACACTTGTCACACTCGACAACAGGGCCATCGTACCCTTTCACTTTGAACTCACCATGTTCAACAACGTAACCATCACAATTTGGGTTGTTACCACAAACGTGCATTTTACGTTTATCGTCGATCAGATACGCATCCATCGCGGTTTCGCAAATCGGACAACGTTTCTTAGCTCGTAGTGCCGCTGTTTCAACGTCCTCTTCCAGAACATTGATAATGCCGTCTTCGTCACCCAAGTTGATCGTTGTCTTACAACGCTCTTTAGGCGGTAGTGCATAGCCAGAACAACCAAGGAACACACCGGTAGATGCCGTACGAATACCCATAGGACGCGAACATGTCGGACATTCGATATCGGTGTATACGATATGGTTAGGCTTCATGCCACCTTGATCTTCATCCAGTTCAGCTTTTTCAAGATCGCTCGTGAAGTCCTTAAAGAAGTCGTCAAGTACGCCTTTCCAATTCGCTTCACCTTCGGCGATTTGGTCAAGTTTCTCTTCCATACGAGACGTGAACTCATAGTTCATCAGGTCATCAAAACTACCGTCTAGACGGTCAGTAACGATCTCACCCATTTTCTCTGCATAGAAACGACGTTGTTCAACCTTAACGTAACCACGATCCTGAATCGTAGAGATGATTGATGCGTAGGTTGATGGACGGCCAATACCACGCTTCTCAAGCTCTTTTACCAACGCAGCTTCTGTAAAACGCGCTGGCGGCTTAGTAAAGTGTTGCTTAGGATCAAGCGAGACCAATTCGATACTGTCGCCAACTTGAACCGCAGGTAGGATCTGGTCCTCGTTCTTGCCTAGTGGACGTTGAACACGAGTCCAGCCATCAAACTTAAGAATACGACCTTTAGCTTTTAGGGTGTACTCTTCAGCTTTTACACTGACCGTAGTGGAGTCGTACTGAGCTGGGGTCATTTGACAGGCAACAAACTGGTTCCAAATCAATGAATATAGCTTGTGCGCATCGGCTTCCATTGCTTGAAGATCTTCAGACTTCACAGAAACATCGGATGGACGAATCGCTTCGTGCGCTTCTTGAGCACCTTGCTTACTGCCATAGACATTTGGCTTCGCAGGAAGGTATGCCTCACCAAACTCATCACCGATATAACCACGCACAGTTTCAACCGCTTCCGCACTCAAGTTTGTTGAGTCGGTACGCATATAAGTGATGTAACCCGCTTCGTAAAGACGCTGAGCGAGCATCATGGTTTTCTTAACACCGTAACCTAATCGCGTACTGGCAGCCTGTTGCAGCGTAGACGTGATAAATGGTGCGGATGGTTTACTTGATGTAGGACGGTCTTCACGCTTACACACTTCATAGCGCGCTTTTTCAAGCACAGCAATAGCCGCTTTAGTTTCGGCTTCGTTAACCGGTTTAAACGCAACACCATCTTTCTGCGCGACTTGCAGACGGAAATCTGTTTTGTCTTGCGTTTTCGTATCAGCATGGATATCCCAGAACTCTTCTGGAATAAACGCTTTGATTTCACGCTCACGTTCAACCAATAGCTTTACCGCAACGGACTGAACACGGCCAGCAGACAGACCACGTGCGACTTTCTTCCACAGCAGTGGCGAGACCATAAAGCCCACCACACGGTCCATGAAACGACGTGCTTGTTGCGCATTAACGCCATCCATGCTCAATTCGCCCGGCTTTTCGAACGCTTGTTGGATAGCATTTTTTGTAATTTCGTTGAATACAACGCGTTTGTATCGCTCTTCATCGCCACCGATGATCTCACGAAGGTGCCAAGCGATAGCCTCTCCCTCGCGGTCTAAATCGGTTGCTAGGTAAACGCAATCTGCGTCTTTGGCTAACTTCTGTAATTCTGCAACGACTTTTTCTTTGCCCGGCAGAATTTGATAGTTCGCTTCCCAGCCATGGTATGGGTCAATGCCCATTTTTTTAATCAGTGACTTACGATCTTTTTCTTTCTTGATGCGCGCTTTTTCTTCAGCACTTAAGCCTGTGGTTGATACGGCCGCAGCTTTTTGGCCCGTGCTTTGACCAGCAGTCGGTAGGTCACGTACGTGACCTACACTGGACTTTACAATAAAGTCCTTACCTAAATACTTATTGATGGTCTTCGCCTTAGCAGGCGACTCCACAATAACCAGTGACTTACCCATAATTGACTCAAGTGTCCTTTATCAAGTGCGATACATATCGCACGATATACTTAATACTTTGCTTCTTTTTTTACTATTGAGCGAGATTGCAAGAAGATCAATATCTTTTTTTAATTTCTACATTGACTGCTCGACAATGCAGCGATGTCTTAGAAATGGTAAGCATTACCAAACGACAAAATAATGCGCGATTGATTCGGGCAACTTATGAAAACGCCACATACTAAACGGCATAAGATCTACGATGCCAACTTTAGATAAGGTTTTTTGCCACCAGTCACAAAACCCACAAGCTTAAGCGACTAAGTGTCCGCAGTGCGATTGATCTATCGCAATTGATTTTATCGTCATTATTCATACAATTTTCAGCAAACCTCTTCACTTAGAAGAAATCATCTACAAAGGTATCCCCCAATGAGCGAAAAAAAAGTCGTTTCACAACTTGAGCTTCTCATGATTGCTAATCACATCATCCAAGAACACGATGATTACATTGATGGCATGAGAGCCGACAGCGTTGAAGAAAAAGACGACGTCTTAGTGTTCAAAGGAAATTATTTTCTTGATGACAATGGCTTACCAACAACGAAGACAACGGCTGTCTTTAATATGTTTAAGTACTTAGCACATCATTTGTCGAAAGAGTTCACGCTTGAAGGATAACTAGAGAGCTAGATAACTGGATAACAAGAAAGGGTTGGCATCATTAGCCAACCCTTTTTGATTTTTAGTGTTTCCTTCGGGAGCACACTTAGACCTTGCCAAGAACGAGAATCACGCGCTTGTCGAACCACACCAAATTAAATATCCGGTATGGAGACATCCGGTTTCGTTCTCCACAAACAAAGCGCTCTACGAACTCAACCCTTCCAACTTATCAAAGTAATCAGGGAAAGTTTTTGAAGTACACTTCGGATCGTTAATGGTCACTGGTGTATCGCTGAGTGCAACAAGGGAGAAACACATCGCCATACGGTGATCATCATAGGTATCGATCGCAGCGTGAATCAGTTGTTCCGGAGGTGTCACAATCAGGTAATCTTCACCCTCTTCCACCTCAGCACCGACTTTACGCAACTCAGTCGCCATCGCCGCCAAACGATCGGTTTCCTTCACGCGCCAGTTATACACATTGCGAATCGCGGTCGTACCTTTGGCAAATAGTGCCGTAGTTGCGATAGTCATTGCCGCATCAGGAATATGGTTGAAATCCATATCGACTGCTTTAAGCTCACCCACGCGGGAGATAACGTAGTCATCACCCCACTCAATCTCAGCACCCATTTTTTCAAGAGCATCGGCAAACTGAATATCGCCTTGAATACTCTTCTTACCAATACCTGTCACTTTAATCTCGCCGCCTTTGATCGCAGCCGCCGCTAGGAAGTAAGAAGCCGATGATGCATCACCTTCAACTAAGAAATCCCCCGGTGCAACATAGTGTTGACCATGACGGATAACAAACTCTTGGTAGTCGTTATTTTCTACTTCAACGCCAAACTGAGCCATGATGTGTAACGTAATATCGATGTATGGTTTTGAGACCAATTCGCCAACGATTTTGATCGTTACATCACCCTGAGCAAGTGGTGCCGACATTAAGAAAGCCGTTAGGAACTGACTTGAAATCGAGCCATCAATCTCGACTGTTCCGCCTTTCAGCCCCGTGCCGAAGATTTTGAGTGGTGGGTAGTTTTCGTTCTCTAGGTACTCAATTTTAGCGCCTGCTTGACGCAATGCATCAACCAAGTGACCAATAGGACGCTCCTTCATGCGAGGTTCACCCGTCAAGATGAACTCTCCCTGACCTAGACACAATGCGGCAGCAAGGGGACGCATCGCTGTACCTGCGTTGCCTAAAAACAGTTCTAGTGCTTCTGTCGCTTGAAAAGGCTTACCTAAACCTTCGACTTCACACACAGTTTTGTCATCAGATAGACGGTAAGACACGCCTAGCTTGCTCAGTGCATTCAGCATATGACGAATATCGTCGCTATCGAGCAAATTAGTTAATCGTGTTGTACCACTTGCTAAGGCTGCGAGAAGTAACGCACGATTTGAAACACTTTTTGAACCCGGTAAGTTGACCTCACCATTGACTTTATTGATAGGTTGTAACGTAAGGCTTTCCATTTAAATTGATGTTCCTTGCTCATCCCGTCTTCCTAAACGAGATGATGAAAAATTCTTCGTACTTGCAGCCTATCTAAAAAGCCTTAGTAAAACCAGAGCAAAGTCACAATTAAACTGAATAAATATGTCGTCGGGACTTTGGTGCCTATTATGACTATCAATACTCTTTATCGACTCTAACGCCATCATCAAAATATAGAATACGAACCTTATCGCCCTTTTCAAAAAGCATACTGCTGTCTATGTCCTGAATGACATCGATTAATTTCCCCTGATCGGTTTCAATCAACAACTCCACCAGCTTATGCTCCATCCGATAGACTTGGTTCGCACTACTACGTGCGATACCGGCACCGGCAACCGCTCCAACGGCGGTAGCCACTTCTTTGCCTGTCCCGCCGCCAAATTGATTACCAACCACTCCACCAACCACGGCACCAAGGAGTGTTTCCCATCCTGAACCTTGTGATTTGACGATCTCTTGCTGGGTGATATATCGCACCGTATCAACTTGACCAAACACCACTTCGTTGACTGGCCGTGCGGTATTTCTTTGGTAAGCTGCATTGGCAATCAGGGGAAAAACCAATATGATCCATAACAACTTCTTCATTCTTGTTTCCTCTATTTATTCATGGCGATATATCTGACTGAACTTAACTGTGATGAACTCTGGTTCCCCTCACCTTTGGAAGCACTGGCTGATCCCAATGGCCTGCTGGCTTTTGGCGGCGATCTCCAACCAGACAGATTACTTTTGGCCTACCAAAACGGCATCTTCCCATGGTATGGCCCTGGCGAACCGATTCTCTGGTGGAGCCCTTCGCCAAGAGCAGTCTTTAATCCTAAGACATTTGAACCAGCAAAAAGTCTCAAAAAATTTCAGCGAAAGCATCAGTATAAAGTCAGTATTAATCAAGCAACAGAACGTGTCATCGACTTGTGTGCCTCGACTCGTCATGAGGATGAAACTTGGCTTAATGAAGATATGCGGGATGCCTATAAACAACTGGCAAAATCGGGTCACTGTCATTCCGTCGAGGTTTGGCATCAGGAAGAGTTGGTTGGTGGACTTTATGGTCTTTCAATCGGAAAACTATTTTGTGGTGAGTCGATGTTTAGTTTAAAAACCAACGCATCTAAGATTGCCTTATGGTATTTATGCAACCACTTTCAAAGGTATGCAGGGGAACTGATTGACTGCCAAGTCATGAATGCCCACCTAAAATCACTCGGCGCTATTGAGTTGCAGCGTGAAGATTTCATGCAAAGACTGCTATCATTTAAGAACCAACCTGTCATTGAAGGCTGTTTTAACAATCAGTGGCTCACTTGTGAAATATGAGGAGATAAATGAGTTCTGATCTGCAACAAATCCGCATTGGATTGACTGACTGTCATCCTTGCAGCTATTTAGCCGATCGTCAGGAACGCGTTGCTGTCGCACTTGATCCTGCCATGCATTGCGGCTCAAGCTATGAGGTACTGTTAGCCAACGGCTTTAGACGTAGTGGTGATACGATCTATAAACCCCATTGTGATCAGTGCCAATCCTGCCAAGCGCTACGCCTTTCTATTCCCGATTTTGAACCATCACGCAATCAAAAGCGCCTATTAAAAAAAGCGGCTCAATATCATTGGCAATTGAAAGAGAGGATGGACGATAACTGGTTTGATTTATATGCCCGTTATATTGAGTCACGCCACAAAAGTGGATCAATGTACCCTCCTAAAAAAGAGGAGTTTGCTCAATTTTCGAAATGCAATTGGTTAAACACTCAGTTTCTCCATATTTACCAAGAGCAACAACTTGTCGCGATCGCTGTGACAGATATCTTGTCGAATAGCGCCAGTGCGTTTTACACCTTTTTTGAACCTGAACACTCATTATCCTTAGGTACCTTAGCGGTATTATTCCAAGCTGAATACTGTATTGAGCAAGGTAAGCAGTGGCTCTATTTGGGCTATCAAATTGATGAATGTCCGGCGATGAACTATAAAGTCCGTTTTCAGCGTCATCAAAGGCTAGTAAATCAGCGTTGGCAAGGGTAGAATACGCCCCAACTTTACATAATTCATTTTGATCGGCATTGTGCGCCGGTTGGAATTGTCCATTTTGAAAAGAGGATTAAATGGCTAAAGAAGACGTAATTGAGATGCAAGGCACTGTCCTTGATACTCTTCCAAACACAATGTTCCGTGTTGAGCTAGAAAACGGCCACGTAGTTACTGCTCACATCTCTGGTAAAATGCGTAAGAACTACATCCGTATTCTTACTGGTGACAAAGTAACTGTAGAGATGACTCCATACGATCTATCTAAAGGTCGCATCGTCTTCCGTGCTCGTTAATCTCAGATTATCGAATACACACAAAAAACGGAGCTAGCGCTCCGTTTTTTGTATCTGCTACTTACCTAGCGCTTCTTTATAGTGCTGACGACAGACAGAAACATATTTATCATTGCCACCAATTGCGACCTGATCGCCTTCGGCAATCGCAACACCATTTTCATCCGTACGGATAACCATGTTCGCTTTGCGGCCACAGTGACAAATCGTTTTTAGTTCTACAAGCTTGTCTGCCCAAGACAGCAAGTATTTGCTCCCTTCAAACAGCTCACCTAAGAAATCGGTTCTCAATCCGTAGCACAATACTGGAATATGAAGTTTATCAACCACTTCGGTCAATTGGTAAACTTGTTCTTTGCTCAGGAACTGACACTCATCGACCAAGATACAGTGACGCTTCTCGACTTCATTAAGGCTAGAAATTTCCTGATAGAGATTGGTTGCAGAGTTGTACAGATGCGCATCCGACTGTAAACCAATACGTGAACTGACTTTACCGACACCGTAACGGTCGTCTAACGCAGCGGTAAAAATAACTGGTGTCATTCCTCGCTCTTGGTAGTTAAACGAAGATTGAAGAAGAGTGGTTGATTTACCCGCATTCATTGCAGAGTAGTAGAAGTACATCTGAGCCACTGTTTTTACCCATCAAAATAATCAAAAAAATAAACAAAAGGGCTGAATAAACAGCCCTTAGAAAATTGCTATACCAATGCGATCGACTTAACGCTCACCCACAGGTCTAAAACTGAACAAGGCATCAATCGCATCGAGATCTATTACTTACGACGCCAAGTGGTGCCTTCTGGACCATCTTCTAGCACGATACCCATCTCGTTTAGCTTGTCTCGAGCCATATCTGCGTTAGCCCAATCTTTTGAAGCACGGCTATCGTTACGTAGCTTAATCAGCGCTTCAATCTCTGCCACTTCATCATCGTTGCCAGCGTCACCCTTAAGGAACGCTTCAGGATCTTGGTGCAAGATACCAATCACATCAGCGAGTTCGCGCATCAATGAACCTAAAGCACTTGCCGCCGATAAGTCTTCAGTTTTAAGACGGTTGATCTCACGCGCCATATCAAACAGCACTGAGTAAGCTTCTGGTGTATTGAAGTCGTCATTCATTGCTTCTGCAAAGCGAGTAACATACTCCTCTCCACCAGCGGCTGGCGTTGCCAGATCCAATCCACGTAGAGCCGTGTATAAACGCTCAAGAGACGCACGAGCCTGATTGAGGTTCTCTTCACTGTAGTTCAGCTGGCTACGGTAGTGACCTGACATTAGGAAGTAACGAACGGTCTCAGCATCATAATGTTCAAGGACATCACGGATCGTGAAGAAGTTTCCTAGCGACTTAGACATTTTCTCTTTGTCTACCATCACCATGCCACTATGCATCCAAGTATTTACGTACTGAGTACCATGAGCACAGCATGATTGAGCAATTTCATTTTCGTGGTGAGGGAACTGCAAATCAGAACCGCCGCCGTGAATGTCAAAATGGTTGCCCAAAATTGAGGAGTTCATCGCCGAACATTCGATATGCCAACCTGGACGACCAGGGCCCCAAGGTGATTCCCAAGTTGGTTCACCCGGTTTCGACATTTTCCACAACACAAAGTCAAGCGGACTGCGTTTTGCGCTTTCTACATCAACACGTGCGCCCGCTTGAAGTTGATCAAGATCTTGCTTTGATAGCTTACCGTATTCGTCAAACTTCTTAACTTCGAACATAACGTCGCCGTTGCTGGCTACATAAGCAAAACCACGCTCGATAAGTTTTTCAACCAGTTCAATGATTTCCGCAATAAATTCTGTCGCACGCGGCTCAACATCAGGGCGCTTCATGTTCAATGCATCAAAATCAGCGTGCATCTCACCAATCAGACGTTCCGTTAATGAATCACAGCTTTCACCGTTTTCGTTGGCACGTTTGATAATTTTGTCATCGATGTCGGTAATATTGCGCACAAACGTTAGGTCATAACCTAGGTAACGCAGGTAACGAGAGACAACATCAAAAGAAACAAAGGTACGACCGTGGCCAATATGACAGAGATCATAGATGGTTACTCCACAGACATACATGCCAACTTTACCGGCATTGATTGGTTTGAATTCCTCTTTCTGTCTTGTGAGTGTGTTGTATATCTTTAACATGATCTCTTTCTAATATTTCCGGTGAATCAAAATAGTGAACCAGTATATCAAGTCATGCACTAATAGGTAATCCCTCAAACGGTTAAAAAGCCATCATTAGCACTGCTACTCAGCTCTCAACCTGCGCTTTTCACGTATTAATGTCGCAAAAGTTACGCTAGAATCTTTGCTTCAAGTCAAAAACATATGTAAAGGACAAAATCATGATCACCCTTCACACAAATTTTGGTGACATCAAAATTCAACTAAATGAAGAAAAAGCACCAGAAACTAGCGCAAACTTCCTACAGTACTGCCGTGATGGTTTTTACGACAACACACTGTTCCACCGTGTTATCGATGGTTTCATGATTCAAGGTGGCGGTATGGAGTCTGGTCTTCGTGAAAAACCGACTCGTGCTCCAATCAA
Organism: Vibrio sp. TRT 1302; assembly: GCF_050113875.1. Lineage (NCBI taxonomy): Bacteria > Pseudomonadati > Pseudomonadota > Gammaproteobacteria > Vibrionales > Vibrionaceae > Vibrio > Vibrio sp. TRT 1302. The sequence continues at coordinate 574,000 of NZ_JBNJOF010000001.1, forward strand.
AAACGAAGCAAATAACGGTCTGAGCAACAAAGTAGGTACCATCGCGATGGCACGTACGATGGAACCGCATTCAGCAAGCTCTCAGTTCTTCATCAACGTTAACAACAATACTTTCCTAGATTTCCGTAGCGAAAGCCTAGATGGTTGGGGTTACTGTGTATTCGGTGAAGTGGTTGAAGGCATGGACATCGTTGACAAAATTAAAGGTGTAAGTACTGGTTCTATGGGCATGCACCAAGACGTGCCACTTGAAGAAGTGTTCATCACTAGCACAACAATCGAAGAATAATCCGATTCAAGAGAGCGCCCTGCGCTCTCTTCTTTAATCTACTATGACCACACTATTTATTTCTGATCTACACCTATCCCCGACGACACCTGAAACGACGTCATGCTTTATCCGCTTTATGCGCGAGGAAGCGATCCACGCCGATGCACTTTATGTTCTTGGTGACTTATTTGAATTCTGGATTGGTGATGATGACCGCTCCGAGTTTGCCTCAAGCGTACGGGACGAATTTAAGAGACTCACTGACCACGGCGTGCCTTGTTTTTTTACTCAGGGTAATCGCGATTTTCTCGTTGGCCGCCGATTTGCTAAGCAGACGGGAGTTACACTCCTTGGCGATGAAACCGTTATAGACCTTTATGGTACTAAGGCCGTCGTACTCCACGGTGACACCCTGTGCACCGATGACGTTAAATACCTCGAATTTCGTGCCAAAGTACACCAGCCTTGGCTGCAATGGATTTTCAATCGCATTCCAATGTTCATTAAAAAGAAGATTGTGTCCAAAGTTCAGTCTGACATCAAAGATGACAAGAAAACCAAATCTCTAGACATCATGGATGTGACACAAGGCGAAGTAGAGAGAATGATGACCGAATACAATGTAGAGCTTATGATCCATGGTCATACACACCGGCCGAATGTTCACACTTTTGAACAAGGTGATCGCGTCTATACTAGAATAGTGTTGGGTGACTGGTACACTCAGGGTTCAGTATTGGTCTACAACAAAAATAATTTCGACCTACAACAAAGACCTTTTTCTGGTTAAGTGACTGAACTTATGCACAATATGGCGTACCCTTTCCGGTGATTTTGATCCAATAAATTTAGACAAGAAGCGCGGTAACTACCTTGAAACACTCGTATATAGCAAGACAACCCATTCTCGATAAAGATAAACATACGGTTGGCTATGAGCTCCTGTTTAGGGATGGCCCAAAAAACACGTTTCCAGATATTGATCCTGAGCAAGCGACAAGTCGCCTACTCTCAGATCACTTCCTTTCTACTCACTATGAAACCTTGGGAGACAAGTTAGGCTTTGTCAATTTCCCCTACCAAAGCCTGATAAATAAGGTGCCGACCCTTTTCCCATCGGACAGTCTCGTCGTTGAAATCTTAGAAAACTGTGCCCCCACTAAAGAGTTATTGCAGGCTGTCAAAGAGATGTCAGCCCTTGGCTATAAGATGGCACTCGATGATTTTGTGCCAACCAGAGAATGGAAACCATTTTTACCTTACATTTCCCTGATCAAATTCGATATCCGCCAAGTTTCTATCGAAAAAGCTCGCATTTTTATACTCAGACTTGCTGGTTCCAATATTGAGTTCCTCGCAGAAAAAGTGGAAACCTATGAAGAGTTCGAACAAGCTAAATCCGCTGGATTTGACTATTTTCAGGGTTACTTTTTCAGTAAACCCGAAATGATCAGCCGCAAATCGCTTGAACCATCCTTCATGACAGTCGTTCAGTTACTGACTGAAGTGTCTAAGCCAGATATGGATTACACGGCAATTGAAGCACTCATCACCAAAGATCTGACGCTGTCCTATAAATTACTGACCTTTGTTAACTCTTCTTCTATCGTTTGCTCAAAAATCCAATCTTTCAAGCAAGCGTTGGTGTATCTAGGAGAAGAGAAACTACGCAAGTTTATTTCTCTCGTCGCGCTTGCCTCTACGCAAAATAGCAAACCAGATTACTTGTATGGCTTGTCCATTCAAAGAGCGCGATACTGTGAGCTGCTGGCCTCTAATCTTGATACCAAACTCGAACCAGGACATGCATTCTTAACCGGCATGTTTTCGCTATTGGACAGTTTACTTGATCGCCCACTGGCACAAATTCTCGAAGAAATCTCAATCGACGAAACGATAAAACTCGCAATTATTGCCAACGAAGGCATACTTGGCGACATTCTCACCCTGACCAAAGCGTACGAACACGCTGAGTGGGACGAAGTCCATCAGCGATGTGAAAACATTGGCCTAGATCATGACATTCTAAGCGAGTGTTACGATTCATCGGTGAAATGGACTGCAGATCTTCTATCGGTTAAAACGAATTAATTGGAGTCTTTATGAGTTCGTGTCCTTGTGGCAGTTCACAAGATTACAGCGTCTGTTGTGAACCTATCCATGACAACCATTCACTAGCCAAAACCCCCGAACAACTGATGCGTTCGCGCTACTCAGCACACGTAAAAGGCTTAGTAGACTATGTGGTAAACACCTATCACCCGAGTTGTAACGCCCCGCAGCAGCGTGATGAGATAGCTGAGTCAATTAACAGTGATTGGTGTGGCTTAGACGTTGTCGGCACAGAGTCAGGGCAAGATGACAACGAAGGTTTTGTCACATTCAAAGCCTTTTTCAATCAAGATGGCCAACAGTACTGTTTAGAAGAACGGTCAAGATTCGTTCGAGAAGATGGCCTTTGGTTCTATATCGACGGCACGTTCCCCGAAGAACAAAAGCCTGCTGATGTTCGATTGAGCCAAACCATTAGCCAGTTGAAAATCGGTCGTAACGACCCCTGTATTTGTGGTAGCGGCAAAAAATTCAAAAAGTGCTGCGGTTAAAGCACCGATAAAAAAAAGCAGGCATCATGCCTGCTTTTTAGTTTATTGAAGCGTTAGTCATTCAAATTAGGATTAACGCGCACAATATCCTCTTGCCCTTGTTGGAATTGCTTCTTCAGTTCCGCTTTAGACTTAAAGCTAATCTCTCCACCTTTGGCAACCGTCATGTGCTGAGCTTCAGAATTATGTTTAGATTGATACAACATCACAGCCTGCATACAAGAATCTCGCTGCTGTTGAGAAAGTGGGGTACCCTCAGGCCACTTACCTGTTTCTACAGCAAAAAGTAGACGCTCATATGCCTCAGGTGTGATGGCGTTAATTAACTGCTCTGCGTCCATGGTATATCCTATAATCAATCAAGATAGACGAACATTAACTGGCTGGGAGCTTGAGTCAAGGCAACTGCTAATAATAAGCGTAACGGATCACAAGCAATAATAATATGAAACTAACGAATGTCCTCACTTTACTAAGCGCCAGTATTGCGCTCACTGGTTGTTTTGAAGGAAACAAGAATACTGAACAACTTTGTAATGATAATCCAGGGCTTCAATGCCAACGTCTTAATGTCGGAGACGGTCAGTGTCGAGTGCCACGGACGGATCTAATTTGGCATCGCTTCGAAGTGTTGAAAAACCCAAGCGACGATAACTACATCAAAGAGTACGAACTACTTTCAACTTACAAGAAGTGCCTTGAACTTGCTTCTCAAATTCAGCCCATTGATCAGTCAGGACTCAAACAACGTCGCTTTGATGCATTAATTAACTCAGGCCAAGACCTAGAGGCCATTGTCTCTCGACTAGAAAAATCCAATGCCCCTCAATCTCTCTATTTTTTATGGAGTCAAACAGGCAGTGACCCAGCCCGCCGAGCGTTTTTGCAGTTAGAAGGGACACCGTCTCTCGAAACGGCTGAGATGCAGTATGCTTTGGCAACATTCTATACCAGCAGAGACCAAGCTAAGACGCGTCAACTTCTTGTTCACGCACTAGAGCTCACTAAGCGCGGCAAAGTTAACACTGAAATATTCAAATCCTTGGCAAGCACCACCTATCGACTCGGTAATAAAGAAGAGGCTTATATTTGGACTATGGTAGCGCAACGCTTCAACGTACCCATTGCTTCGGAAAGTGAGCTGCAATTGCTATACGGTTTTGATAGCAGTACTTATAGCCAGTTAGATGATATTGCAGGGAAGATAGAAGAGATGGTGAACAACGGGACGTTCAACGCGTCAGTCGTACCTAAGTTTAAGTAGCCCTAAACCATTCATTGAAAGGATAAAACAAATAGCGGTGATTAAATCACCGCTTTTTTTATGAATTGTTGAAAATTAACGACACAGAGTTCACACAGAATCTCTCACCTGTCGTCTTAGGTCCATCAGGAAAAACGTGACCCAGATGGCTATCACAGGCTGCACATCTAATCTCAATTCTCACCATTCCGTGACTGAGATCTTCTAAATAGCGAATCGCCTCACTATTGATAGGGGCATCAAAACTAGGCCAACCGCACCCCGAATCGTACTTATTGTCTGAGGTGAATAGTGGTGCTTGGCAGCAGGTACAAGAGTAAACTCCGGTTTGTTTGTTATGCAGCAGCTTACCGGAGAACGGTGCCTCTGTACCTTGCTCCCTACAGATACGATATTGCTCATCAGACAACATCTCACGCCAGTATTCATCAGGCTTCACAACCTTTTCTACCTTATGTTTCACGGGCTTAAATCTCCACATTCTCATTTTTTATTCTGACTTTTTTCGCGAAAAACTTGCGAACAATAACCTTTGTAGCACATACTTTGAGACCATAACAGGATGGTTAAACTTTCAGCACAGCTGTCAACATCTGAACTATTTTACGTCAACTGGCTAGGGAAAAAACCAGTAATCCGTTCAAAACATGACCATTTGCGACTAATTGTGAAAAAAAGCGACGCTTTTTTTTGACTTTAAACAAGTTAAGTCCGATTATCTGTTGCAGATTTTGACTGGATTCTGTAATTTTACTACCAGTTATCTTTAATCAGAAATTAAGTTGTGGAGCAACTATAATGACTATCAAAGTAGGTATTAACGGTTTTGGCCGTATCGGTCGTTTCGTATTCCGTGCAGCACAAGAGCGCGCAGACATCGAAGTAGTAGGTATCAACGACCTTATCGATGTAGATTACATGGCATACATGCTTAAGTACGACTCAACTCACGGCCGTTTCAACGGTACTGTTGAAGTTGAAGGTGGTAACCTAATCGTTAACGGTAAAACTGTACGTGTTACTGCAGAGCGCAACCCAGAAGACCTAAAATGGGACGCAATCGGTGTTGACGTAGTAGCTGAAGCAACTGGTCTTTTCCTAACAGACGAGACTGCACGTAAGCACATCACTGCTGGTGCGAAGAAAGTTGTTCTAACTGGTCCTTCTAAAGACGCTACTCCAATGTTCGTAATGGGCGTTAACCACGCTACTTACGCTGGTCAAGACATCGTTTCTAACGCTTCTTGTACTACTAACTGTCTAGCGCCTGTTGCTAAAGTTCTTAACGACAAGTTCGGTATCGTATCTGGTCTTATGACTACAGTTCACGCTACTACAGCAACTCAAAAAACTGTAGACGGTCCTTCTGCTAAAGACTGGCGCGGTGGTCGTGGTGCTTCTCAGAACATCATCCCATCTTCAACTGGTGCTGCTAAAGCTGTAGGCGTTGTTCTTCCAGAACTAAACGGCAAACTAACTGGTATGGCTTTCCGCGTACCAACAGCTAACGTTTCTGTAGTTGACCTAACAGTTAACCTAGAGAAAGGCGCATCTTACGAAGCTATCTGTGCAGCAATGAAAGAAGCTTCTGAAGGCGAACTAAAAGGCGTTCTAGGCTACACTGAAGATCAAGTTGTATCTCAAGACTTCATCGGTGAAGTTCAAACTTCAGTATTCGATGCTAAAGCTGGTATCGCTCTAACTGATAACTTCGTTAAAGTTGTATCTTGGTACGACAACGAAATCGGTTACTCAAACAAAGTTCTAGACCTAATCGCTCACATCTCTAAGTAATTTTTACTTAGTCAGCGTTTAGCGAAGAATTTCGTTAAAGAAAAGGCGGCTCTTGAGTCGCCTTTTTAGTATCTGTTGGTTTGGTAATACTATCGAGATTACAGCCCATTGTTCATTGCTGCCGAGTGAACAGTTGAATGTAATTTCTCTCATCAGGGACAATAGAATGAATTTAACTCAATTACCTGCTTTAACCGTTCTTTCTGACAACGTCACTATCGTTGAAAAAGACAAGGTTAAAATCGTTCGCATTATTCATGATAAAGCCACCGCAGGCATAGCACTGCACGGCGGTCATGTCGTTTCGTTTCAACCAGCTGGTCAGCCTGAACTGATCTGGATGAGCGAAGAGGCTATTTTTGATGGTAGCGCAGCACTGCGTGGCGGCATTCCTGTTTGCTGGCCTTGGTTTGGCAGAATTGCCGCTCCCGCACATGGCTTTGCGCGCTCGTCGCAATGGCAACTAATTGAACATCGAGAAAATGAACATGGTGTTATCGTTGAGCTAGGCCTGAGCAATAATGAAGAGACCCAAGCAATCTGGCCGTATCAATTTGATGCTCGCCTGATTGTTGAAGTGACGGAACAGCTTAAAGTCACGCTAAAAGTGACCAATACTGACGACAAATCTTGGATGTTCTCTGGCGCGTTGCACACTTACCTAAACGTTGGCGACATCGCTCAGGCTCAAACTACAGGTATGGGTTCAGAGTACGTAGATAGCTTACAGGCAGGAAAACTATGCCAAGGTGGTGATGTACTCAGACTCACCGACACCATTGATCGTGTTTACACTAAGCCAGAGCAAGAAATTCTCGTTCAAGATCCCGTTCTGAATCGCACCATTAAAGTGGAGAATCAGGGACATAACTCAGCTGTTCTTTGGAACCCATGGGCTGAAGGCGCAAAATCGATGGCTGACATGGCAGACAACGGCTACCAAACCTTCCTGTGTGTTGAGTCTACCCTTCATGCTCAATCTCTTGAGCAAGGAAAATCACTGCTACCTGGCGAAGTTCATGAGCTAGTGACCACCATTTCAGCAAACTAACGGCTTTTGTCGCAGGATAACCTCCTGCGACATTTTCTCACCTCGAAATCAATTCCTTATTTCCTCGGTCTTATTGGTTTCTCGCGACCGAATTCGAGTGCTTATTGTTCAAGCTATCACTTAAATGATTAATTTGAATCAATTTCAAACAATCCATAAGTCATTACTATGTTTGCTCGATTTGCTGCACAACTGATCACATTTGCACAATAACAAAAGTCTAAAAGACAGGATTATTAATGATGCTAGAAAAACTCAAAAACCAAAGCGTTGGGTTCCAGCTAAAGCTGGTGATTTTGCTTTGTTTACTGGTTTCGTTTACCGGTACCGCGACACTGGTTTACCGGAATGCCTCAAATGTATTACTTGATACCACTCTAAGAGAACATCAGTCAAAGGTAGAAGCGATGGCGATGAACATCGCTGGTCAATTTGACGCTTATCTGCATACGGCAAAAGTGCTTGAGTCAACGTTTAGAAATGGCTATCTGGCAGGCGTTTATGTCGAAGACTACCAAGTAGAATTTGCTGGAAAATCCATTCCCAATATCACTCAATATGGTGAGAGCCTAATTGGTGATACCAAGCTGGTCGATAGCTTCACTCGTGATACAGGCGCTGTTGCAACTTTATTCGCACCTTTAAACGGCGACTTTGTCCGAGTTTCAACCTCGTTAAAAGATCCATCAGGTCAGCGTGTGATCGGTAGCTACCTTGGAAAGGATCACCCTGGATACCGCCAACTCGTTAGTGGGCAACCCTACTACGCCCAAGTAAAGTTATTTGGTGAAAGCTATATCACCTACTATGCCCCGATCAAAAATGCGGCTGGCGAAGTCAATGGGATCTCATTTATTGGCCTACCTGTAGAGCGGGCAACACAGGATTTGTTCAAATCTCTCGAATCTATTCGATGGGGTGACACCGGCTACACCATCATCGTCGACAATCGTGAAGACAATCTAGGTAAGTACCTATTGCATCCAATTCACGACCAGAATGCGCCTTCCATCCTAGAAGTCAGTGATTACGATGGCAACAAACCGTTCTATCAAATCTTTGAGCAAAATAGCGGATTGATTCGCTATCCATACGAATACCAAGGTACCGTGGGTGAAAAGTACCTTGTTTACACAGAAGTACCTGGGTGGAACTGGAAACTGCTTGGCGGTACCTTTATTCAAGAAGTAACGAAAGGCAGCGACACTTTACTTAAACTGATTATTACTATCGCGACTGTGGTTGCTCTGATCACCTTTATTATTCTGACCGTATTCCTCAATAGAAACTTGAAGCCACTGACAGTGCTCAATGGTTACATGACACGCTTAGCAAAAGGTGAAGTGAGCCTTGATATCCCTTCTAGTAATAAAGCGTCGAAGAACGAAATCATCAATCTAGGCAATGGCGTTGCCAATATGGCTACCCAACTAAACACCTTAGTTGGAGAGATCCGCACGACAAGCGATTCTGTCCAATTGGCGTCACAGAGCGTCTCTAGCGACGCCCAACGTAATTTAAACCAGTCAGACCTTCAGCAGCAACAAGTCGAGCAAGTGGCAACAGCGATCGAAGAGATGGCCTCATCGGCACAAGCCGTCGCGCAGCAAGTTGAAGCCATTGCCGAAAATGTACGTCTTACCAATCGAGATAGCCAATCTGGTCTAGAAGTTGTTGAAAACGTCTGTATTGACGTCGCACAGCTAAACGATCAGCTCGACAATTCAGCGAAAGCAATAGAACAAGTCAACATCGATAGCGAAGCAATTCAGACTGTAACCAAGATGATTGATGAGATTGCAGAGCAAACTAACTTGCTTGCGCTTAACGCTGCCATCGAAGCGGCACGTGCGGGCGAACAAGGGCGTGGATTTGCCGTTGTGGCTGATGAAGTTCGTACACTTGCTCACCGTACCCAAACGTCGGTCAAGGACGTTGTGACCATTATTGAACAACTAAAGAGTTCAACGAATAACGCCGTAACCTTGATGTCTCAGAGTCAAGTGAATGCCAATCAGGTTCTCGATAAGGCGCAAGAAGCGGGTATTGCGCTCGAAGCGATCGCGGCACAAGTTCAAGCTATCGCGGGTCAAGCGGATACAATCGCCGCCACGTCAGAAGAGCAAGCTAACGTATCGCAAGAGATTGCTACTAATGCCAACTCAATTAGTGAGCTAAACAAAGAGAGCCGAGAGACCAGTGCGAAAACCACAGAGAGTGCTGAGCATCTGATCAAGCAAGCCACCTCACTGAAACAGCAAGTGGACTTTTTTCACTAAGCCATCTCGGTAAAGAGACCGCTTCTCTATCAGGGCAACACATGGTGTTGCCCTGTTTGTTACTAGGTCACCGCTAGTCTGCTGCCCTGCTTCCTGATAAACTTCGCCCACTCAGTATCGATTAGAGCCAGTTATGTCCTACACCTGCCCATTATGTCACCACCCTCTCTCCCTACTCGAGCGTACCTACCGCTGCGAGAATAATCATTCTTTTGATCTCGCCAAAGAGGGGTATCTCAACTTGATGCCTGTGCAGCACAAACGCTCGAAAGATCCCGGTGACAATAAAGAGATGATGCAAGCTCGTCGACGCTTTCTCGACAAAGACCATTACCAGCCGTTGAAGCAACGAGTCGCAGACTTGATTTCAGAGCTGCTGATCAACAGCGAGCATCGCTTACTGGATATTGGTTGTGGGGAAGGCTACTACACAACTGCAATATCTGAGTCACTAAAGCAACAAGATGCGAATTCCGCGACTTATGGCTTAGATATTTCTAAAGTAGCAATTCGTTACGCTGCTAAGCGCTATCCAAACTGTCAGTTTTCTGTAGCTTCAAGCCATAGGCTGCCTTTTGCTGATGGCAGTTTTGATGCCGTACTCCGCATCTACGCTCCTTGTAACGCTCAAGAACTCTATCGAGTTACGACGGAAAATGGGGTTGTCATCACGGTCACACCTGCCGGTCGTCATCTCTATCAGTTGAGAGAAGAGATCTACCCTGATGTTCGCTTACATAGTGAAGAAACGGAAGCGATCGAAGGGTTCGCTCTAGAGCATCAAGAGACGCTAAGCTACAAGATGAAGCTGAGTGATGGGGATGGCTTCGATCTGCTGCAAATGACGCCATTTGCATGGAAAGCCGATGACGCACTTAGAGAAAAATTAAAATCGGCTACACTGTTTGAGTGTGAGGCTGACTTTATGATTCGGGTTTACCGCAAGCAATAAACCAAAGTCGATAATTATTCTCATTTTCATTGAGTTCATTCACAGTCTCCATTACTATTGCCGCTCAAGTTAATGGAGGCTGCTATCATGCTTCGGTATATCGCCGTTTTATTGAGTTTTATTGCCCTTACCGCCTGCTCATCTGCAGACCCTACTCACGAATCGCAAGGTGTCGTCAGTTTCTATGACTACCAACTCTATAGTCCAGGCAACGAGCCCATCTCAATCGATTCTCTGCCCGACGCGTTAACGAAGGCCAACGTGATACTGATTGGTGAGTGGCATACACACAGCGCAATTCACCGCTTTCAAACCGATCTCGTCAAACAGCTGTTTCGCATTAACCCACACCTGACGATCTCCATGGAACAGTTTGCACGCGACAAACAGTCCGTATTGGATACATACCTTGATGGTGAAATCGGCGAGCAAACCCTGATCAAAACCGCCAATGGCTGGCCTAACTATGAAAGCGACTACCGACCACTGGTTGAGTTCGCCAAATCGAATTCACTGGACGTCATTGCATCAAACGCTCCTAAACCTCTGGTGCGCTGTATTGGGCGTCAGGGTATCAGCTATCTTGACAAACTCTCGAATGAAGAGAGACAGTATCTTGCCCGTGAGATCGAGACGGGCTCTAGCCCCTACAAAGAGAAGTTTATGGCGTCTATGCATCATGGGAAACCAGAACAATCTGAGCGCCAATATGCAGCGCAAGTCACATGGGATGAAACCATGGCAGAGTCAATCAGCGACTACTTAAAGCAGAATCCTCGTCATCAAATCATCCATATCGCAGGAAAGTTTCACACTGAGCAAGGTCTAGGAATCGAAGCCTCTTTACTGCGAAGAATGCCTGACCTCAACGTCGTCGTCATCACACCGACAAGCTCACCGACTGTCGAGCCTGATAATCATCGAGATTTTCGCCTGCACGTACTGGCGCCTCCGACGCGTTACATAAAAGCTGAAAACCGCCTTGCGGCCTTCCAGCACTTAGCAACACGAAATGATGAGCTAACCTGTAAATAGGCACTGCTCTTGCTTGATACCAATGACCCCGTTGCGCTTTGTTAAAAAATATTAACGACGTGATAACTGGGCACGGTTTATGCTTGGTCTTTTTTCATACAAATCTCGCATATTTTGCACAAGTTTTTCATCAAGCAGCCGATATATTGTCTGAGGATGATGTAAGGAGATCATTATGACCCCAGTAGGAATGGAGCCAGCTAAGCTGTCCCCAACCCAGCAGGTAAAACCTCAAGCCAATGCAGTTAGTGCAACGAACAACCCTGCTCCACTTAAAGTTGAGCAAAATAAAGTGACCCTTTCCGAGGAAGGTAAGGCACTTCTAGCTGCACTACAGGAAATTGAGAAAGAAGGCGTACAAGCGAAGAATGAGAACAAAACTGTCGGTGACAAAGTAGAGTCGTTCGCACACGGCGCGTTAGGCATGGATCATCCAGATAAGATCAAAGAAGAGGAAGACGGTTCTTATTCTGCGGGGCAATATCTTTCCGCAGCGGCAACTGTAGGCGGAATCCTACTGGCTATCCTTTAACGTTGGTCAGTAGATACCTTGTTATTACAAGGCATTGGCTGTTGCCAATCGATATACGGCCAACCTGCCCCTCTTATTTGCCACAGCGCTAACTCCCCCTTAGGGCAAAGCCCACCTGCAGGTAGGCTAACTTCTTGCCGCCCGCAAAATCGAATAAAAACTCAGTTTTATATTTATGCAATAAATGTGAAACGCGTTTGCCATAAATCAGTGTTTTAATCGTGTCGCTTTTAGAAATAAGGACTATATGATGAAGCACTTAACCAAACCTATTCTCGTCGCCGTCGCGACTTCTGCGCTCTCTTTTAACGCATTATCAGCAGAAATCAAAAACGTAATTCTTATGATCGGCGATGGTATGGGACCTCAACAAGTGGGTCTGCTAGAAACCTACGCCAACCAAGCTCCTAACTCTATTTACAAAGGCAACACGACGGCCTTATATAAACTCGCTCAAGAAGGCGTTATTGGATCTTCATTGACGCATCCAGAAGACGCGATTGTTGTCGATTCCGCCTGTTCAGCCACCATGCTTGCAACCGGAATTTATACAGCTTCAGAAGTGATCGGTGTTGATTCACAAGGTAACCATGTTGAGACAGTTCTAGAACAAGCAAAACGCGTTGGTAAAGCAACGGGACTCGTTTCAGATACACGATTAACACACGCAACGCCAGCCGCTTTCGCTGCGCATCAACCACACCGCTCTCTAGAAAACGATATCGCCGTAGATATGCTCGAAACTGGTGTCGATGTGATGCTATCTGGCGGCCTACGTCATTGGATTCCAAAATCGACCAATGATAAGGGTGACACATACAAAGCGCTAGAATCCCTTACTCAAGGAGACGTTTACCTAAAATCAAAACGTAAAGATGAGCGAAACCTCGTTGCGGAAGCGAAAGACGACGGCTACCAACTGGCCTTCAACCGCAAAATGCTAGATAAAGCGGATGGCAACAAGCTACTTGGTCTCTTCGCCTACTCCGGTATGGACGATGGCATTGCTTATAGCAATAGCAAAGCAAGCGCCGAACGTACTCAGCCAAGCCTTAAAGAGATGACTGAAAAAGCAATCAACATCCTATCAAAAGATAAAGATGGCTTTTTCCTAATGGTTGAAGGTGGGCAGATCGACTGGGCGGGTCACAGTAATGACGCAGGCACAATGCTGCATGAAATGATTAAGTTCGACGAAGCAGTCCAATCTGTTTATCAGTGGGCACAAGGTCGTGATGACACCTTAATCATCGTCACCGCGGACCATGAAACAGGCTCGTTTGGCTTTAGCTACTCTTCAAAAGATTTACCAGCACCTCAAAAACGTTCAGGAGAAGCCTTTGCAAATCGAGACTACGCGCCTAATTTCAATTTCGGTGCTTTCGATATCCTAGATGGCCTATACAACCAAAAGCAAAGTTATTACGGAATGATCAGTGAGTTCCAGAAACTGGATAAAGCTGAACAATCCCCTGAGAACTTGGCGAAAATTGTGAATAAGAGCAGTGATTTTCCAATCACAGCGGAGCAAGCTAAGAACGTTTTGGCAAGCAAGCCCAACCCATACCGTTTAGCCAAACACAGTTATCTTGCGGAAGAGCAAATACCAGCAATCAACGATTTCGATGCCTTCTTCCCGTACAACGATCGCGGCAACCTTCTTGCTCGTGAACAAGCAACAGCGCAAAACATTGTTTGGGGCACGGGTACGCATACACACACACCGGTCAATGTTTTTGCCTGGGGTCCTGTAAATACAATTCTGCCAGTATCAAAAATCATGCACCATTCAGAGCTAGGTGAGTTCATTAAACAACAAGTGAAATAACACCACTAATTAGAACTCGCGCTACTTAACGCCCTTCGGGGCGTTTTTTGTTTCGGGCTGATCCTTGAAACAGTTGAGGAATAAAAAAGAGCGCCCGATGGCGCTCTCTGTCTAATCTTGATCTAGTTGGGTTTGCTTAACCATGTGCAAATGAACGTCTTGCTGTGGGAATGGAATAGAAATGCCTTCTTTGTCAAAACGCAGTTTGACTTCTTTAGTGACATCCCAATAAACATCCCAGTAATCGTCTGTTTTGACCCATGGACGAACAATAAAGTCCACCGAAGAGGTATTCAGGGTATGGACTCGGATATTCGGTTCTGGAGTACGTAAAACTGAAGGATGAGAAGTAACAATTTCAGTTAAAACACGCTCAGCTTTAAGTAAATCGTCACCATAGCCAATGCCGAATACCATGTCGACACGACGCAGACGCTCATGAGTAACGTTTTTAATCACATCTCCCCAGATTTTGCCATTCGGAATGATAATAATCTGGTTGTCAAAAGTCTTAATCGTGGTGTTCACTAAACTCATATGGCTCACTTTACCATCAACACCTCCAGCGAAGACGAAGTCACCGACATCAAATGGGCGATAGATAAGCAGCATCATACCCGCCGCAAAATTCGACAGGGTATCTTGTAATGCAAAACCAATGATGACACCCGCAATACCGAAACCGGTCAGCACCGGTGCTAAATTTAACCCGATCTGGGAAAGCGAAACCAAAATCCCTATCACCCAGACAATATTGCCTGACATGCCGACAAAAAAGTCCTGCATCAATTGTGATAATTTAAGGTTCTTCGATACCACCGTTTTACTAACCACTTTGCGCGTCAACTTCGCCACCATACTGGTCGCAAGCAACAGCAGAGCGAAAACGAACAGTTGGAACAAATGCTGAGGAGCATTATGTGCTAGCCAATCCCAAATGTTGGTCGACCAATGAGAAATGATCGAAATTAGCACCTGTCCATCAAACAAGTCCTGCGTGATACTGCCGGTCACTTCAAACATCAAACGTTTATACTCGGACGTATCAATACCAAGTTGGTCAGCGATGGAAATCAGTGAATTTAGGCTTTCAACCGCAATCGACATACGCTGCTTAAGCACTAGCTGAGACAGCTGTAAGGACGACTTTTCAGATTCCGGACTGGCCGATAACTGTTTACCCACGACACTGACTTGCTGATTGAAATACTCCACAGACGCCGACATAAGGCGCAATCTCTTGCTCACTGAGTCACGAAAGCTTTCCGTTGCAGCTGTTTCATCCACCCCGAGCTTGGTCAACCATTCAATGTTCTGCCAGCTAGACTCAATGACGTTGTCAAAGTAGTGCTGTAATTCCTGATAATCATTGAGCAGAGCTAGGCGTTCATCATCTTTGGCACCATTGATCTTTTCATTAAGATCTTTGATTTTGCCTTCTAAATAAACACTGGCACCCTGCGAGTAGTTTTGTTGCATCTCAACTTGTGAAATCAAGGTTTGCTTTGGCAGCGAATCACGTTCAATAGCGCTGGCTAGTGTCGAGCGCAACTCTTCGTTCTTTTGGAATAATTTAAGCTGCAACGCATCCTTATCTTGCCCAGTACTGGTCAATAGCGCATCGGATAACTCTTTTAAATCTAAATTAATTTTTTCTAGGGTTTGCTCAGCTTTGGACGGTACCTCTGGCTCTGCCGAGGCTCGCACGGAATAACTGGTGAACGCACTCACTACCACCATTAGTCCCAAAAGGGAACACAACCAAATTCGACTAGATAAATGCTTCATTAGCCCCTCAACCATTAAGCCTTTGTTTCTTTTATAGATAGGTCTTAAGTGTACACCACAGGCAAGTAAACACGGCCTATTAATCGTCAATACATTGCAAATAGTAAAGTAAGCAACACATTACTTCGAAAATGGTTTCACCACAGGTGTACCGATGCTACTAATTTAGTTATTAATAGCTCACTATCTAGCATGTTTGGATAGATGGTACTCTTCTTGCTTCCGGGCAACTTTTTGCTCGAATCGAGCAAGATCTTGCTCAGATCGAGCAAAAAGTTGCTCAGCTTGTATATTAACAAACCCTTAAATTATTGAAATATATACAATTTCACTTTGGCACGCTTTTTGACTAAGAGTGAGTGTTATTACACTCAACCTCTAAGGATTTTACTATGCCAACTC